>NZ_JBHJYN010000009.1:15410-278834 GCF_042270185.1 Streptomyces sp. NPDC055962 | reverse complement strand
TCCCGCTCGCCGGGCAACGGCCCGGTCGCGTACCCCTCGTACTGCGGCTGAGGTCCCCGAGTGTCCGTCACAGTGCCCCCTTGGGAGTCCGTGGCAGGGCCACGGGCGCCGTTCGCGCCGGCTTCGGAAGCGGCCGAACCGGCGCCCGTGGCTCCACTCACGCTCTACTCCTCGTGCTCCCCGGCCGAAGGCGCCGTGCCCTCGACTGTGCCCTCGACCACGTTCTCGGCATGGGCCTCGACCGTGGCGCCTTCGGCTTCATCGGTCCCGTCGACCTCTTCGGCCTCACGACCGGCCTCGGCGTTGCGCGCGATGCCGACGACGGCATCACGCTTGCCCAGATTGATCAGTTGGACGCCCATGGTGTCACGGCCCGTCTCCCTGACTTCATTGACTCGCGTACGAATCACACCACCGCCGAGCGTGATGGCGAGGATCTCGTCCGCTTCCTCCACCACCAGCGCGCCGACGAGCGAACCGCGGTCCTCGACGATCTTGGCAGCCTTGATACCCAGACCGCCACGGCCCTGGACGCGGTACTCGTCGACAGCGGTCCGCTTCGCGTACCCACCGTCGGTGGCAGTGAACACGAACGTACCGGGCCGGACAACATTCATCGAGAGCAGTTCGTCGCCCTCGCGGAAACTCATGCCCTTCACGCCGGAGGTGGCGCGGCCCATCGGGCGCAGCGCGTCGTCCGTGGCGGTGAACCTGATCGACTGGGCCTTCCTGCTGACGAGCAGCAGGTCGTCCTCGGCCGACACCAGCTCGGCGCCGATCAGCTCGTCGTCGCTGCCGTCCTGCGTCTCCCGCAGGTTGATGGCGATGACGCCGCCGGAGCGGGGGGAGTCGTAGTCCTTGAGCGCCGTCTTCTTCACCAGGCCGCCCTTGGTGGCCAGGATCAGGTAAGGCGCCGCCTCGTAGTCGCGGATCGCCAGGATCTGCGCGATCTGCTCGTCCGGCTGGAAGGCCAGGAGGTTCGCCACGTGCTGGCCACGCGCGTCACGGCCGGCGTCCGGCAGCTCGTACGCCTTGGCCCGGTAGACCCGGCCCTTGTTGGTGAAGAACAGCAGCCAGTGGTGCGTCGTCGACACGAAGAAGTGGTCGACGATGTCGTCTTCCCGGAGCTTCGTGCCGCGCACACCCTTGCCGCCGCGCTTCTGCGAGCGGTAGTCGTCCGTCTTGGTGCGCTTGACGTACCCACCGCGCGAGATGGTGACGACGATGTCTTCCTCGGCGATGAGGTCCTCGATCGACATGTCGCCGTCGAAGGGCACCAGCTTCGAGCGCCTGTCGTCGCCGAACTTGTCGACGATCGCCGCCAGCTCCTCGCTGACGATCTGACGCTGCTTCGCAGGGGAGGCCAGGATCTCGTTGTACTCGTTGATCTTCGCCTGGAGCTCGTCGTGCTCGGCGGTGATCTTCTGGTGCTCCAGAGCGGCCAGGCGGCGCAGCTGCATCTCCAGGATCGCGTTCGCCTGGATCTCGTCGATCTCCAGCAGGCCCATCAGGCCCTCACGCGCGATCTCCACGGTGTTGCTGCGGCGGATGAGCGCGATGACCTCTTCGATCGCGTTCAGTGCCTTGAGGAGGCCGCGCAGGATGTGCGCCCGCTCCTCGGCCTTCCGCAGACGGAACCTGGTCCGCCGGACGATGACCTCGATCTGGTGCGTCACCCAGTGACGGATGAACGCGTCGATCGACAGCGTGCGCGGCACACCGTCGACGAGCGCCAGCATGTTGGCGCCGAAGTTCGACTGCAGATCGGTGTGCTTGTAGAGGTTGTTGAGCACGACCTTGGCGACCGCGTCACGCTTCAGCACGACGACCAGGCGCTGGCCCGTGCGCGAGGAGGTCTCGTCGCGGACGTCCGCGATGCCGCCGACCTTGCCGTCCTTCACCAGGTCGGCGATCTTCTGCGCGAGGTTGTCGGGGTTGGTCTGGTACGGGAGCTCCGTGACGACCAGGCACTGCCTGTTCTGGATCTCCTCGACCGCCACGACGGCGCGCATCGTGATGGAGCCACGGCCCGTGCGGTACGCCTCCTCGATGCCCTTGCGGCCCACGACCAGCGCGCCGGTCGGGAAGTCGGGACCCTTGATCCGCTCGATGAGGGCGTCCAGGAGCTCCTCGTGCGAGGCCTCCGGGTGCTCCAGGTACCACTGCGCACCGGCGGCGACCTCGCGCAGGTTGTGCGGCGGGATGTTGGTCGCCATACCGACCGCGATGCCGGCGGAACCATTCACCAGGAGGTTCGGGAAGCGCGCCGGCAGGACGGTCGGCTCCTGGTTGCGGCCGTCGTAGTTGTCCTGGAAGTCGACGGTCTCCTCGTCGATGTCCCGGACCATCTCCATGGACAGCGGCATCATCTTGCACTCGGTGTACCGCATGGCCGCGGCCGGGTCGTTGCCCGGGGAACCGAAGTTGCCGTTGGAGTCCACCAGCGGCATGCGCATCGACCAGTGCTGTGCCAGTCGCACGAGCGCGTCGTAGATCGAGGAGTCGCCGTGGGGGTGGTACGTACCCATGACGTCACCGACGACGCGGGCGCACTTGTAGAAGCCCTTCTCGGGCCGGTAGCCACCGTCGTACATCGCGTACAGCACCCGGCGGTGGACGGGCTTCAGACCGTCCCTCACGTCGGGCAGCGCACGCGAGACGATGACGGACATCGCGTAGTCGAGGTAGGAGCGCTGCATCTCCGTCTCGAGCCCGACGGGCTCGACACGCATGCCCACACCCGGGACGGCGGGCTCCTCTTCGGGCATCACAGGGGTGTTCTCGTCGGCCATTGCTGGTCAAAGTCCTTTCGCACTGCGGCTTGCTTGTACGGCCGACTCAGATGTCGAGGAAGCGGACGTCCTTGGCGTTGCGCTGGATGAACGAGCGCCGCGCCTCGACGTCCTCGCCCATCAGCACCGAGAACAGGTCGTCGGCCTGCGCCGCGTCGTCGAGCGTGACCTGGCCCAGCACACGGTGGTCGACGTCCATCGTGGTGACGCGGAGCTCCTCGGCGTTCATCTCGCCGAGGCCCTTGAAGCGCTGGATCGAGTCTTCCTTGATGCGCTTGCCGTTCTGCTTGCCCAGCGCCACCAGGGCGTCGCGCTCACGGTCGGAGTACGCGTACTCGAAGTCGTCGCGACCCCACTTGATCTTGTAGAGCGGAGGGCGGGAGAGGTAGACGTGCCCGGACTCGACCAGCGGCCGCATGAAGCGGAACAGGAAGGTCAGCAGCAGGGTGTTGATGTGCTGGCCGTCGACGTCGGCGTCCGCCATCAGAATGATCTTGTGATAGCGGAGCTTCTCGATGTCGAAGTCCTCGTGGACCCCGGTACCGAAGGCCGAGATCAGCGCCTGGACCTCGGTGTTCTGCAGGATCTTGTCGATACGGGCCTTCTCGACGTTCAGGATCTTGCCCCGGATCGGCAGGATGGCCTGGTACATCGGGTTCCGGCCGGACTTCGCCGAACCACCGGCGGAGTCACCCTCGACGATGAAGATCTCGCACTTCGTCGGGTCGTTGGACTGGCAGTCGCTCAGCTTGCCGGGCAGCGAGGCGCTCTCCAGGAGCCCCTTGCGCCGGGTGAGGTCACGCGCCTTGCGGGCCGCGACGCGGGCCGTGGACGCCGCGATGCCCTTGCGGATGATGTCGGCGGCCTCGTTGGGGTTCCGGTCGAACCAGTCCGTCAACTGCTCGTGGACGACCTTCTGGACGAAGGTCTTCGCCTCGGTGTTGCCGAGCTTGGTCTTCGTCTGCCCCTCGAACTGCGGCTCGCCGAGCTTCACCGAGATGATCGCCGTCAGACCCTCACGGACGTCCTCGCCGGTGAGGTTGTCGTCCTTCTCGCGCAGCAGCTTCTTGTCGCGCGCGTAGCGGTTGACCAGCGAGGTCAGCGCCGCGCGGAAGCCCTCCTCGTGCGTGCCGCCCTCGTGCGTGTGGATCGCGTTGGCGAAGGAGTACACACCCTCGCTGTACTGCGTGTTCCACTGCATGGCGATCTCGGCCGAGAGGAGCCTGTCCTTGTCCTCGGCCTCGATGTCGATCACCGACTGGTGAATGAGCTCGCCCTTGCGGGAGTTGAGGTACTTGACGAAGTCGACGATGCCGTTCTCGTAGTGGTACGTGACCGTGCGCGTCGACTCCTCGTCGGGTACGTCGACCACCTCGGCGCTGTCCGCGCCCGCCGTGGCCTTCGCCGACTCCCGCTCGTCGGTGAGCTTGAGAGTGAGTCCCTTGTTGAGGAACGCCATCTCCTGGAAGCGGCGCGAGAGGGTCTCGAAGGAGTAGTCGGTGGTCTCGAAGACATCGCCGTCGGCCCAGAAGGTGACGGTCGTACCCGTCTCGTCCGTCGCCTCGTGGCGGGCCAGCGGGGCCGTCGGGACACCGAGCTTGTAGTCCTGGGTCCAGCGGTAGCCGTCGGTCTTGACCTCGACGCCCACCCGTGTGGACAGGGCGTTGACGACGGACACACCGACGCCGTGCAGACCGCCGGAGACGGCGTAGCCGCCGCCGCCGAACTTTCCGCCCGCGTGCAGGACGGTGAGCACGACCTCGACGGCCGGCTTGCCCTCGGACGGCACGATGCCGACCGGGATGCCGCGGCCGTTGTCGACCACACGCACCCCGCCGTCGGCGAGGATCGTGACGTCGATGGTGTCCGCGTGCCCGGCCATGGCCTCGTCGACCGAGTTGTCGACAACCTCTTGCACGAGGTGGTGGAGACCGCGCTCACCGGTGGACCCGATGTACATGCCGGGTCGCTTACGGACCGCGTCCAGGCCTTCGAGCACGGTGATCGCACTCGCGTCGTACGAGGAGGTCACCTCGCCTTGCTCACCGGCGGTGGACGGAATGTTCTCGTTGGGGTTGCCGGAATCGGCCACGAAGCGCCCTTTCTGGCACAGCACAGGCCGTTCTCCGGCAGGCGGGAGCGGCTGCGTCGTTCGGCTTGTATCGACGACTCCCGCAAGGAAGCGGGATTGTGCACCAGTCTACCGGTAGCGCTGACATGAATGGGGGTTTGCGGGTGCCTCAGTACCCATGTGCCGCCCTGAACCAGCGGCTGACGACTCCCCATATTCAGGAAGGGCCCCCGAGAGGCTCACGAGGGCTTTGCGCGCTTCGGCCTGTCAACCTCCGGCTACGGTGAGGGACGCCCCGCATCCCCCGCATGACGCGAAGTCACCCATAACCGCACATAGCGGACAGGAAGGGGTGGTGCCGAACCGGGGCAGATGCGGATGCGCCGCCCTCGGCCACTCCCTGCACGCGTCGGCAGGCTGGGGCCGCGGACGCGGAAAAGCCCTGCTCAGCCGTAGGTGTCGCCGGGTCCCCTGCTCCCGGGCGTCCGGAGAGGGCCGAATCTGCGCTGCGGACCGCCCGGGGCGAGCACCTTGATCACTCGCACGGTGCCGTGGCCCAGATCCGTGTTCAGCCTGGCCACCAGCTGCGGGGCCAGCAGGCGCAGCTGCGTCGCCCACGCCGTCGAGTCGCACTGCACGGTCAGGACCCGCTCGGCAGGGTCGTCGTCGTACCGCACCGGGACACAGTGATTGGCCAGATCGTCACCGACGATCTGCGGCCAGCGGCCCATCACACCGCCGACGGCTGCCGGGGTCTCCCAGCCGCGCTCGGTGATCAGCCGGCTGACCGCCGACCCCAGGGGCAGCGGATCGCGGCCGTCGGAGCGGGCCCCCGACCTCAGGCCGCCCCCGCGCCGTGCCTGGTTCTTCTGCTGCGCCGCGGCGCCCCGGGCGCGGGCCTGCTCCTTGGCCGCGCGCAGGGCCACCCGCGCCAGGTCGACACCCGACACCTCCGGCTGCTTGGCCGGGCCCGGCGTGGATCCGCCCTGTTCCTCCGGGCCGCTCACAGCCGCTCCACCTCCCCGGCGGACACCGCGTACCGCGCACCGGCCAGCGCACCCGGGACGTCGTCGTCCACGGCGGCCGTGACCAGTACCTGCTCGCCGGGGGCCACCAACTCGGCCAGCCGCTCGCGGCGCCGTGCGTCCAGCTCGGCGAACACGTCGTCCAGCACCAGCACCGGTTCGTTGCCCTCGGTACGGAGCAGATCGTAGGAGGCCAGCCGCAGCGCCAGGGCGTACGACCAGGACTCGCCGTGGCTCGCGTACCCCTTCGCCGGCATTCCGCGCAGGCCCAGCACCAGGTCGTCACGGTGCGGACCGACCAGCGTCACGCCGCGCTCGATCTCCTGCTTGCGTGCCTGGACCAGCGCCGCCATCACCTGCTCGTAGAGCTCCTCGCGGGTCCGCGCGGGCTCCACGTCCGCACCGACGGAACTGCGGTACTCCAGCGTCACGGGGCCGCCGCCGGGTGCGACGTCCGCGTAGGCCTTGTCGGCCAGCGGCTGCAGCGTCGAGATGAGATCCAGCCGCTGCGCCAGCAGCTCGGCCCCCACCCGGCCCAGATGCTGGTCCCACACGTCCAGGGTGGACAGGTCCATCGAACGGCCGCCGTGCCTGCGGGCCATCGCCGCGGACTTCAGCAGGGTGTTGCGCTGCTTCAGCACCCGCTCGTAGTCGGAACGCACCCCGGCCATGCGGGGGGAGCGCGCGGTGATCAGCTCGTCCAGGAAGCGCCGCCGCTCACCCGGATCACCCTTGACCAGGGCCAGGTCCTCCGGCGCGAACAGCACCGTCCGCACGATCCCCAGGACGTCACGCGGCCTGACCTGCGACGACCTGTTGATACGGGCCCGATTCGCGCGGCCCGGATTGAGCTCGAGCTCGATCAGCTGCGAGCGTTCGCCCTGGGTGACCGCAGCCCGTACGACGGCCCGCTCCGCGCCCATCCGCACCAGGGGCGCGTCGGACGACACCCGGTGGCTGCCGAGTGTGGCGAGGTAGCCGACGGCCTCCACCAGGTTGGTCTTGCCCTGGCCGTTGGCCCCCACGAACGCGGTGACGCCCGGCTCGAGAGGAACCTCGACCCGGGCGTACGAACGGAAGTCGGCCAGCGAGAGATGCGTGACGTGCATGGTCGCCGACCCTTCCGACTGTGCTCTGCTGTCTGCCGCGAGTGCCGCGGGCCGTGTGCTGCCCGCGGCTGTCTCCTGCGGACTACTTCTTGTTCTCGACCGCGTGGCCGCCGAACTGGTTGCGCAGCGCGGCGATCATCTTCATCTGCGGCGAGTCGTCCTGTCGCGAGGCGAAGCGCGCGAACAGGGACGCGGTGATCGCGGGCAGCGGCACCGCGTTGTCGATGGCGGCCTCGACCGTCCACCGGCCTTCGCCGGAGTCCGCGGCGAACCCGCGGAGCTGGTCGAGGTGCTCGTCGTCGTCGAGGGCGTTGACCGCGAGGTCGAGCAGCCAGGAACGGATGACCGTGCCCTCCTGCCAGGAACGGAAGACCTCGCGCACGTCGGTGACGGAGTCGACCTTCTCCAGGAGCTCCCAGCCCTCGGCGTAGGCCTGCATCATGGCGTACTCGATGCCGTTGTGGACCATCTTCGCGAAGTGGCCGGCGCCGACCTTGCCCGCGTGGACGGAACCGAAGTCACCCTCGGGCTTCAGGGCGTCGAAGATCGGCTGGACCTTGGCGACGTTCTCCTCGGTGCCGCCGTACATCAGGGCGTAGCCGTTCTCCAGGCCCCAGACACCACCGGAGACGCCGCAGTCGACGAAGCCGATGTCCTTGATCCCCAGCTCGACGGCGTGCTTCTCGTCGTCGGTCCAGCGCGAGTTGCCGCCGTCCACGACCACGTCACCCGGGGAGAGCAGGTCGGCCAGCTCGTCGATGGTCGACTGGGTCGCGGCACCGGCCGGGACCATCACCCACACGACGCGCGGGCCCTTGAGCTTGCCCACAAGCTCTTCGAGGCTGTGGACATCGGCGACGTCCGGGTTGCGGTCGTAACCGATGACCGTGTGCCCTGCGCGGCGGATGCGCTCGCGCATGTTGCCGCCCATCTTGCCGAGGCCGACGAGACCGAGCTCCATCAGAGATTCCTTAAGCGTTGTGCCGATTCGTACCCAGGACCGAGCCTACGCCCGGCCGGGACAGCACGGCGGGGTGCAGCACGGTGGGCCCGCTCTGCGCTGAGCCTGCCCGCCGGAAACTGCCATGACAGGAACGACCGCCGGATCAGCCGGAGAGGCGGACCGGCATGATCAGGTACTTGTACGCGTCGTTCGCCTCGGCGTCGACGGCCGGGCGGCCGCTGAGAAGCGCCGGCTTGGTCGACGTCGTGAAGGAGAGCTGGGCGACCGGGGAGTCGATCGCGCTGAGCCCGTCCAGCAGGAAGGTCGGGTTGAAGGCGATCGAGATGTCGTCGCCCTCGAGTACCGCGTCGACACGCTCCACAGCCTGTGCGTCGTCGCTGGAACCGGCCTCGAGAATCAGCACGCCCTGCTCGAAGCTGAGCCGCACCGGGGTGTTGCGCTCGGCGACGAGGGCCACACGCTTGACGGCCTCGACGAACGGGGCCGTCTCGATGACCGCGACCGAGTTGAACTCGGTGGGGAAGAGCGTCCGGTACTTCGGGAGGTCGCCTTCGAGCAGCCGCGTGGTCGTCCGGCGGCCGGCACCCTCGAAGCCGATGAGGCCTTCGCCCGCACCGGAGCCCGACAGCGCCAGCGTCACCGTGTCACCGCTGGTCAGTGCCTTGGCAGTGTCCAGCAGCGTCTTGGCGGGCACCAGGGCCACGGCCGAGGCGTCGGGGTTCTCCGGCTTCCACAGGAACTCGCGGACCGCGAAGCGGTAGCGGTCGGTCGACGCGAGGGTGACGGTGTCGCCCTCGATCTCGATCCGGACACCGGTGAGGACGGGGAGGGTGTCGTCACGGCCGGCCGCGATGGCGACCTGGGCCGCGGCGGAGGCGAAGACCTCACCGGGAACGGTGCCCGTGGCGGTCGGCATCTGCGGCAGCGCCGGGTACTCCTCCACAGGAAGGGTGTGGAGGGTGAACCGCGAGGAGCCGCAGACCACCGTCGCCCGTACACCGTCTGTGGAAATCTCCACCGGCCTGTTCGGCAGGGCGCGGCAGATGTCGGCGAGGAGACGGCCGGAGACGAGCACCGTGCCGTCCTCCTCGATCTCCGCGTCCACCGAGACCTTGGCCGAGACCTCGTAGTCGAAGCTCGAGAAGCTGAGGGCTCCGTCCTCAGCCTTCAGGAGAAGGCCCGCGAGAACGGGCGCCGGCGGACGGGCCGGGAGGCTGCGGGCCACCCAGGCCACCGCCTCCGCGAGTACATCGCGCTCCACCCGGATCTTCACCGGAACCGCCTCCTGCTGTTGCTCGCTCGCCCTGCTGGCCTTCGTCGTCTGACCGGGGCTCCCCGCCGAGGGGCTGGGGAGACCACCGGGGTCCAGTCTGACGTACGGCGCCGACACTCGTTGCTGCTCGGGGTCAAGTCGCGCCAAGAGGTCGGCCGAGCTCGCCGCTCGAGTTGTGCACAGGCCCCACTTCGAAGCGGATTCCTGGCTAACTCTGAGTGGTAGTAGTAGTAGGCCCTGTGGAAACCGTGGATAACGTTGTTTTCGCAGGTCAGAAGCTGTTTTTTGTCCACCGGTCCTGTGGGTGGCACCGGTGGACAACCAGGCGTTTCTGTGGACACGCGAAAGTTCTGCACACCCGATGCACAGGCCGGGGTGACTTCTCCCCAGGGCTGTCCCCAGCTTTACCCACGTTCCCCACAGCTCAACCGACCCCCCTCGTGTGACGCCTTTCACTCTCGGCAGTGAAAGGCGGTGTCGGGTTGCCGAACAGTGGACAGGGGTGTGGAGAAGCTGGGGACAACCACGACCCGCCTGTGGGTCGCCGGTGGACAACATCATCGCGGCCCTGTGGACGAAAAATTTGTCCACAGGGTGTGGATCACTGTTGACCACAAATCCCCAGGCGTGTGACCTGGCCTGATGGAGTATCGACAGCCGGGCCTGTGGACGCAATCTGGACAACTTCGCAGTCCCCAGGCTGTGGACGCCTGATTCCTCCATCATCTGTGGAGAAGGACCCGGCCGGGGCGGGAATTCGAACACTCCACGCGAAATCTGCCCTCCCACGCGACCGGAACCAGGGGGCAGAGGACCTCGGATCGGCCTTCGAGGGCGCTCACGAGGCTGTCCCGGAACACTCATGCCGGCGCTCTCAGCGGTTCCTGTGGACGTCCCGGAGCCGTCACGGGAAGATCCTGGCGGCTTCTCCGAGGTCCCAGGCACACCGGCTCTCATGTCTTCCGAGGGCACGGAACGCCCCGCTGAGGACAAAGGGGAACGCCCCGCTGAGGACGACGTGCGGTCCTCGGCGGGGCGTTCCCCGGACGTGCTGTGCGGTGGCGTCCTGACGTGATGCCGGCGCTCAGCCGTTCTTGATGCGGTTGGTCAGCTCGGTGACCTGGTTGTAGATGGAGCGCCGCTCCGCCATCAGGGCCCGGATCTTCCGGTCGGCGTGCATCACCGTGGTGTGGTCGCGCCCGCCGAACTGGGCGCCGATCTTGGGCAGGGAGAGATCGGTCAGCTCACGGCAGAGGTACATGGCGATCTGGCGCGCCGTCACCAGCACACGGCTGCGCGAGGATCCGCAGAGGTCCTCCACCGTCAGTCCGAAGTAGTCCGCGGTCGCGGCCATGATGGCCGGCGCGGTGATCTCGGGAGCCGAGTCCTCGCCGCCCGGGATCAGGTCCTTGAGCACGATCTCGGTGAGACCGAGATCCACCGGCTGCCGGTTCAGGCTCGCGAAGGCGGTCACGCGGATGAGTGCGCCCTCCAGCTCGCGGATGTTGCGCGAGATACGGGAGGCGATGAACTCGAGCACCTCCGGCGGGGCGTTGAGCTGCTCCTGCACGGCCTTCTTGCGGAGGATCGCGATACGCGTCTCCAGCTCCGGCGGCTGCACATCGGTGGTGAGCCCCCACTCGAACCGGTTGCGCAGCCGGTCCTCGAGGGTCACCAGCTGCTTGGGCGGTCGGTCCGAGGACAGCACGATCTGCTTGTTCGCGTTGTGGAGCGTGTTGAAGGTGTGGAAGAACTCCTCCTGAGTCGACTCCTTGCTCGCCAGGAACTGGATGTCGTCGACCAGGAGGATGTCCACGTCGCGGTAGCGCTTGCGGAAGGTGTCGCCCTTGCCGTCGCGGATCGAGTTGATGAACTCGTTGGTGAACTCCTCGGAGCTCACGTAGCGCACCCGGGTGCCCGGATAGAGGCTCCGCGCGTAGTGGCCGATGGCGTGCAGCAGGTGGGTCTTGCCGAGTCCCGACTCCCCGTAGATGAACAGGGGGTTGTACGCCTTCGCGGGGGCCTCGGCGACGGCGACGGCAGCCGCGTGCGCGAAGCGGTTGGACGCTCCGATGACGAAGGTGTCGAAGAGGTACTTCGGATTCAGCCGGGCATGCGGCTCGCCGGTACCGGGCGGGGGCGCGGACTGCGTGCCCATCGGGCCGCCGCCGGCCCTGCCGGTCCCGGGGCCGCTCTGGCGGTGCTGGGGCTGCTGGTCCTGAAGGTCGTGGCGGTCACGGCTGTCCCGCTGCTGCTCGTAGCCCTGGTGCTCGGACGGCTGCGGACGGTAGTCGTGCTGCGGCTGCTGCGGGCGCGGACTCGCGTACGGGTCGCGGTCCTGATAGCCGCCGTGCCGGGGCTGCCAGGAGAGGTCCTCCTGGGCGCGGGGCCAGGCACCGGGCTCGGGGCGGTGCTGCTGGTAGTCCGGGTAGGCGGGCCGTGCCGTCGGCATGCCGTCGTCGGTGGGCCGCGGGCCGTAGGTGTCGTACCCGTCGTTGCGCGAGGGCTCGTCGTGCTGCGGCCCCTGGTAGCGGTGGGCCTGCTGGCCCTGGTGCTGGTGCATCGGCGGCGCGGGCGGGGCGGGGGGCTCGCCCGCGGAGTCGTCCACGGTGATCGCGATCCGGATCGGGCGCCCGCACTCACGGGTGAGCGTCTCGCTGATGAGCGGAGCGAGCCGGCCCTCCAGGACGCGCTTGCCCCATTCGTTGGGTACAGCCAGCAGCGCGGTGTCGGCGACGAGTGCCAGGGGCTGACAGCGCTCGATCCACTGCTTGTCCTTCGGCTCGATGCCCTGCTGGCCCTCCCCGAGGAGTTGTTCCAGCACTCGTGGCCACACTGCGGCAAGATCGGCAGGTACGTCAGCCACAAGGCACGCTCTCTCGCATGTCCCACGAATGTGTGCTTCTCGGGACGGGATGGGTCGGGTCGGGTGAGGCCCGGCAGGCAGGAAGGAAAGGAACCGGAGTTCATCCACGGTAGTCAGGGCGACCCGCGCGGTTCAAGTTGTTGTCCACAGGCTGTGTACAGCACGGGGTGATGCGGAGCCGGTTTGACCGAATGGCGCAGCCGCGCGTACCGTGACCAGGTCGAGTTGTCGATGGCTGCTGCCGCCTGCCTCCGATGGGCAAAGATCACGATCTGTGATTGTGAAGCGGTGCACTAAGGCGTTTACGCGAGTTCCTCGTGGGCGCACGGTGACAGCCAGGCGATGTCCCGCCAACACACGAATCATTTCTGGAGCCCCCGAGTGAGCAAGCGCACCTTCCAGCCGAACAATCGTCGTCGCGCCAAGACCCATGGCTTCCGACTGCGCATGCGTACCCGTGCCGGCCGCGCGATTCTCGCGAACCGCCGTGGCAAGGGTCGCGCCAACCTGTCCGCCTGATCGCGGCCAGGTCATGACGTGCTGCCTACCGAGAATCGGCTGAGGCGGCGCGAGGACTTCGCGGCCGCGGTACGCCGGGGACGTCGGGCCGGACGCCCGCTACTCGTCGTACATCTACGCAGCGGTGTTACGGACCCGCACGTGACAGGGGAGAGTGCTCCCCCGCCACGTGCGGGTTTCGTTGTCAGCAAAGCAGTGGGTGGAGCGGTCGTTCGCACCGCGGTGAAGCGGAAGCTTCGTCATCTGGTCCGCGATCGGCTTCCTCAGCTGCCCCCCGGTAGCCTTGTTGTCGTACGAGCGCTGCCCGGATCGGGCGACGCCGACCATGCACAGCTGGCCCGAGACCTGGATGCCGCCCTTCAGCGGCTGCTGGGAGGGGGCGCGCGATGAAGTACCCGCTGCTGGCTCTCATCAAGCTGTATCAGTGGACGATCAGCCCGCTCCTCGGGCCTGTCTGCCGTTACTACCCGTCGTGTTCCCACTATGGATATACGGCGATCGACCGGCACGGTGCGATCAAGGGAACAGCGCTGACCGCATGGCGCATCCTGCGGTGCAATCCGTGGTCACCCGGCGGCGTGGATCACGTACCGCCACGCAAACGTCCGCGTTGGCACGAACTGCTGCGCAGCTGTGTGCGTGGCGGCAAGGGCGGGGACTCCGCCGGCGATGTGCCTTCCGGGGGGTCGGTCTCCGAACCCCCGAGCCCGGCCACAGAGACCTCGCCCAATGCTCAAGGAGCCTGATTAGTGGACACGATTGCCAGTCTGTTCAGCTTTATCACCACGCCCGTCTCATGGGTCATCGTCCAGTTCCACAAGTTGTACGGAGCGCTCTTCGGCGATGACACGGGGTGGGCCTGGGGCCTGTCCATCGTGTCCCTGGTGGTCCTGATCCGGATCTGCCTGATCCCGCTTTTCGTCAAGCAGATCAAGTCGACCCGGAACATGCAGGTGCTCCAGCCGAAGATGAAGGCGATCCAGGAGCGCTACAAGAACGACAAACAGCGTCAGTCCGAAGAGATGATGAAGCTGTACAAGGAGACGGGGACCAACCCTCTCTCCTCGTGTCTTCCCATCCTGGCGCAGTCCCCGTTCTTCTTCGCCCTGTACCACGTGCTCTCGGCCATCGCCTCGGGCAAGACGATCGGTGTCATCGACCAGCCGCTGCTGGACAGTGCCCGTCAGGCCCACATCTTCGGTGCCCCGCTCGCTGCGAAGTTCATGGACAGCGAGGAGAAGGTCTCGGCGCTCGGCGCTTCGCTGACCGACGTCCGGGTCGTCACCGCCGTCATGATCGTGATGATGTCCGCGTCGCAGTTCTTCACGCAGCGCCAGCTGATGACGAAGAACGTCGACCTGACGGTGAAGACCCCGTACATGCAGCAGCAGAAGATGCTGATGTACATCTTCCCGCTGATCTTCGCGGTCATGGGCATCAACTTCCCCGTCGGTGTCCTCGTGTACTGGCTGACCACCAACGTCTGGACCATGGGTCAGCAGATGTACGTGATCAATCAGAACCCGACTCCGGGCAGCAAGGCGCAGGACCAGTACCTCGGTCGCCTGCTGAAGAGCGTGACGGCGCACGGTGAGGTCCGCGGCAGGACGCGGCGCAACACCGTCAAGCGGATCGTCTCCAAGGGGACCGACCGCAACGACATCGAGCGCAAGTTCATCACCGGTCTGAGCAAGCTCGGCCTCGCCGCCCAGGAGGACGGGACGGTGGCGAAGAGTGAAGCCGCTGTTCTCGAGGCAGAGGGTGGCACGGCGCCCAAGCGCCAGCAGCCGAAGCGGCAGACCAAGGCGAAGCGTCACACCGCGGCCACGCACGCCGGTGCGGCGAAAGAGGAGGGCTCCGGCCATTCGGAGCCCAGGACCTCGCTCGAGAAGCAGGACGCATCGCAGGACGACAAGCCGAAGCCGGCGGCCAAGCCCGCCGCGTCCGGCTCCTCACGCCAAGCCAAGTCCGGACAGCGCAAGGGCCCGCAGCGGCCCAAGCACCCGTCCAAGAAGTAAGAAGGAGTCCATCCGTGACGGACGGCACCATCACCACGGCCGCTGAGGGCAGCGACACCCTGACTCGCCTCGAGCAGGAGGGGGAGATCGCGGCTGACTACCTCGAGGGCCTGCTCGACATCGCCGATCTCGACGGCGACATCGACATGGACGTGGAGGCGGACCGGGCCGCGGTCTCGATCATCAGTGAATCGCCGCGTGACCTGCAGAAGCTTGTGGGCCGTGACGGCGAGGTGCTGGAGGCGCTCCAGGAGCTGACGCGCCTGGCCGTGCACCGCGAGACCGGTGACCGCAGCCGGCTGATGCTGGACATCGGCGGCTTCCGCGCCAAGAAGCGCGAGGTTCTCGCGGCGCTGGGTGCCAAGGCCGCCGACGAGGTCAAGAGCTCGGGCGAGCCCGTGAAGCTGGAGCCGATGACGCCGTTCGAGCGCAAGGTCGTGCACGATGCGGTCGCGGCCGCAGGTCTGCGCAGCGAGTCCGAGGGCGAGGAGCCTCAGCGCTTCGTCGTCGTTCTCCCGGCCTGACCGGATCCTTGTACTGTCGGCCCCGTCTGTTCGCAGGCGGGGCCGATCTTTATCAGCCCGATAGTCAGCGTGCTAGTGCGGTACGGAAGGACGGTCCTCGTGACGGAGGAAGCAGAGCTCCCTCAGGCGCCCAAGGAGGCGCAGGCGGTATTCGGTGAGTTCTTCCCCGAGGCTGTCAGGTATGCCGAGCTGCTCGCGGACGCGGGCGTCAAGCGCGGGCTGATCGGCCCTCGCGAGGTGCCGCGCCTCTGGGAACGGCACCTGCTGAACTGTGCGGTGCTCTCCGAAGTGGTTCCCGAGGGTGTCACGGTGTGCGACGTGGGGTCGGGAGCCGGGCTTCCCGGTATCCCGCTCGCGCTGGTGCGTCCCGACCTGAAGATCACGCTGCTCGAGCCGCTGCTGCGCCGTACGAACTTCCTCCAGGAGGTCGTCGAGCTCCTGGGGCTCGACCATGTGACGGTCGTCCGGGGCCGCGCCGAAGAGGTACTCGGAACGCTTCAGCCCGTTCATGTGGTGACGGCACGAGCGGTCGCCCCCCTCGACCGGCTCGCAGGCTGGGGGGTCCCCCTGCTCCGCCCCTACGGAGAGATGCTGGCGCTCAAGGGAGGGACGGCCGAGGAGGAGATCCAGGGGGCTCGTGCCGCGCTGAGCAAGCTCGGAGTAGTGGAGACCGAGGTGTTGCAGGTCGGTGAGGGCTTGGTCGACCCGGCGTCCACGGTGGTGCGGGTCGTGGTCGGGGAGAGCCCCGGCGGTGTGAGGTTCGCCGCAAAGCGCGCCAAGGCCGCACGCGTGGGCCGTACGCGACGACGCCGCTGAGCGGCAGCCCGGCGAAGAAGCTTTGCCGTCTTTGTGTGCTTGCTTCCTCTTTGTGAAGATGCTCCATGCATGCAGCGATATGCCCTAGCTGCGGAGTGTCGGGACACCGCCGCTGGGCTGCAGGGGCATCGTGTTTCACGTGAAACGTCGTTCTCTGCTGCAGGGCATCATCGACCGCGGTCGTGCGGCTGCCGCGCCGCGCGACCGTAAACCCGTAAGGGTTCTGAAGTTGTCCACAGAACCGGATTCATCCACAGAACAGTCGGCCTCGCTGGTTCACGACCCCGAAAGCATGGCAGGCTCTGTTCATTGCGAGCCTGTAGTCGAGGAGAGTGAATCCTTGCGGTCCGACGCCAACATCGCGGGACCGATGACCGATCCGGTCCCCGGTCCCCGTACCGAGTCCCTGGGGGACGGTGTTTCACGTGAAACACCACCGCCGATGGATGACACACCTATCGGTCGTGCTGCTCAGCTGGCGGTCGAGGCCCTCGGCCGCGCCGGGGAAGGGCTGCCACGGCCGGACCGGACGCGGGTCATGGTCGTCGCCAACCAGAAGGGTGGTGTGGGCAAGACGACCTCGACGGTCAATCTCGCCGCATCACTCGCACTGCATGGTGCCCGTGTCCTGGTGGTGGACCTCGACCCGCAGGGGAACGCCTCCACCGCTCTGGGGATCGACCATCACGCGGAAGTCCCCTCCATCTACGACGTCCTGGTGGAGAGCATGCCGCTCTCCGAAGTGGTACAGCCGGTGCCGGATGTCGAAGGTCTCTTCTGTGCCCCCGCAACCATCGATCTCGCCGGTGCGGAGATCGAGCTGGTATCGCTGGTGGCGCGGGAGAGTCGGCTTCAGCGGGCGATTCAGGCCTATGACCAGCCGCTGGACTACATCCTCATCGACTGTCCGCCTTCGCTCGGCCTGCTGACGGTCAACGCCCTCGTGGCCGGGGCAGAGGTGCTCATCCCGATCCAGTGCGAGTACTACGCGCTGGAGGGCCTCGGGCAGCTGCTGCGCAACGTCGACCTGGTCCGGGGCCATCTCAATCCCGACCTGCACGTGTCGACGATCCTGCTCACCATGTACGACGGCAGGACCAGGCTCGCGTCCCAGGTTGCCGAGGAGGTGCGCACCCACTTCGGTAAGGAGGTGCTGCGCACCAGCATCCCGCGGTCTGTGCGGATCTCGGAGGCGCCGAGCTACGGGCAGACCGTCCTGACATACGATCCGGGCTCCAGCGGCTCCCTGTCCTACCTCGAAGCAGCCCGTGAGATCGCGCTGCGAGGTGTGGGGGTGCATTACGAGGCCCAGCACGCCCCCGCGGGGGAGCCTGCCCATACGGGCATCCAGAACAGCCGGCAGAGCAATTCGGAGGGCATGCAGTGAGCGAGCGTCGTAGAGGGCTGGGGCGTGGACTCGGCGCGCTGATTCCTGCAGCTCCCCAGGAGAAGCAGATCGCGAGCCCTGGGTCCGGTGCGGGCGCGGCCGGCGTGTCCCCCGTGCTGACCTCCGAGCGGGGAGTGGCTGCTGCGAAGCTGGCCGCTCTTCCCACCGGTGCGCTGGTTCCGGAGCCGAGTTCGCCAGTCGGGGAACCGGAGCCTGTTGCAGAGCAGACGAACTCTGCCGGGGCTTACTTCGCCGAGATTCCACTGGCTTCGATCACGCCCAACCCGAAGCAGCCTCGTGAGGTCTTCGACGAGGACGCGTTGGCCGAGCTGGTCACCTCCATCAAGGAGGTGGGCCTTCTCCAGCCCGTCGTCGTGCGCAAGGTCGCTGAGGACCGTTACGAGCTCATCATGGGTGAGCGTCGTTGGAGGGCATGCGGGGAGGCCGGCCTGGAGCGCATCCCGGCCATCGTCCGTGCGACCGATGACGAGAAGCTTCTCCTCGACGCGCTGCTGGAGAACCTCCACCGTGCCCAGCTGAATCCTTTGGAAGAGGCGGCGGCGTACGACCAGCTGCTCAAGGACTTCAAGTGCACTCATGACCAGCTGGCGGACCGGATCGGGCGGTCCCGCCCCCAGGTCTCGAACACGCTGCGTCTGCTCCGGCTCTCGCCGCCGGTGCAGCGCAGGGTTGCGGCAGGAGTTCTCTCGGCCGGGCATGCGAGGGCGCTGCTGTCGGTGGACGATTCCGAGGAGCAGGACCGGCTGGCTCACCGCATCGTGGCCGAGGGGCTCTCGGTGCGTGCGGTCGAGGAAATCGTGAATCTCCTCGGATCCGAGCCCACAAGTTCAGCGAAACCTCGAGGCCCCCGGGCGGGCGGCCGGGTCTCGCCGGCTCTGACCGATCTGGCCTCGCGCCTCTCGGACCGGTTCGAGACCAGAGTGAAGGTCGATCTCGGTCAGAAGAAGGGAAAGATCGTCGTCGAGTTCGCCTCGATGGAGGATCTGGACCGCATTCTCGGCAGCCTTGCTCCGGGTGAGGGACGCGTGCTGGAGCGGAGCGTAGAGGAAGAGCAGGCTGAGGCCGACGAGGCCTGATTCTGCCGGACGCAGAAGGCGGGCCGCGTCACGGGAATTGTTCCGTGACGCGGCCCGCCCTTTGCCGTCTCTCGGTATCCCCCTCACCTCTGGGTGGATACGATGCGTTCTGGTATGCCGTATCCACCACCGTGATCCACCTCAGAGGAGGCGGGGGCCGTGCGATCTGTGAATCGCAGCCACCTGGTGACAGTCGGGTTGGGGCTTGGCGCTGTCGGAGGTTTCGTCGGCAGCTTGTTCCGAGAACGGAGTGCGCTGACAGCCGCGCGTGATGCGGCGGGCGAAGGAAGCGAGGAACCGCCTACATGGGGCGACGGCTTGTACCGCTCACACTGGACAACCTTCCGGATCTCCCCAGGCGTTGCCGCTCGTGTGTCTTCTGGGAACTTGATCCGGTCAGCGGGAAAGCCGCGGTGAAGGACGGCAGAGCCGAGCTCGAGAAAGAGGCTTGGATCTCCGCGGTGCTGCTGGAATGGGGCTCCTGCGGGCGTGTCGTCTACGTGGACGATGTCGTGGCTGGCTTCGTCCTCTACGCACCTCCCGCGTATGTACCACGGTCCACCGCGTTTCCCACCAGCCCTGTGTCTCCTGACGCCGTACAGTTGATGACCGCACTGATCGTCCCCGGCTTCCAAGGGCAAGGGCTCGGCCGCGTGATGGTGCAGACGGTTGCCAAGGATCTGTTGCGACGTGGGTTCAAGGCGATCGAGGCGTTCGGAGACGCCCGGTGGAAGGAGCCGGCCTGTGTGCTGCCGGCGGATCATCTGCTTGCGGTCGGCTTCAAGACAGTGCGCCCCCACCCCGTGCATCCGCGGCTGAGGCTCGAGCTGCGTACGACGCTCTCCTGGAAGGAAGACGTCGAACTGGCACTGGACAGACTGCTGGGTGCGGTGCAGAAGGAGCCGGTGTTGCGGCCTCTCTGAATGGGGCATCCGAGGAGTGACATGCAGAACGGGCCCACCCCGGAGGGTGGGCCCGTTTCACGTGAAACCGTCAGTCGTTGCTGACGCCGCCAGCTACTTCTGGGTGATGAAGCCTTCGAGGTCGCGGAGGATCGCGGCCTTCGGCTTGGCGCCGACGATGGTCTTGGCGACCTCGCCACCCTGGTACACGTTGAGCGTCGGGATCGACATCACGCCGTACTTCGCAGCGGTTCCCGGGTTCTCGTCGATGTTGAGCTTGACGATCTCGATGTCGTCGCCGTACTCAGCCGCGATGGCCTCCAGCGACGGCGCGATCTGGCGGCACGGGCCGCACCAGGCCGCCCAGAAGTCCACCAGTACGGGCTTGTCGTTCTTCAGGACGTCCTCATCGAATGAGTCGTCGGTTACGTTCTTCAGCGCGCCGGCCACGGCGGCCTCCTTGGCTTGGGGGTGTGGGTTGGGGGTGCGGTCAGACGGCCGGGGTCTTCTCCGGCTCGGCGAGCTGCTCGTCGGAGAGCGCGGCCAGGAATCGCTCAGCGTCGAGAGCCGCAGAACAACCGGTCCCTGCGGCGGTGATCGCCTGGCGGTAGGTGTGGTCGACGACGTCGCCGGCGCCGAAGACACCCTTCAGGTTGGTGCGCGTCGAGGGGGCATCGACCTTGAGGTAACCCTCGTCGTCGAGGTCGAGCTGGCCCTTGAAGAGTTCCGTGCGGGGGTCGTGGCCGACGGCGATGAACAGACCCGTCACCGGAAGCTCGGAGGTCTCGCCGGTCTTGGTGTTGCGCAGGGTGAGGCTGGAGAGCTTCTGGTCGCCGTGGACGGTGGCAACCTCGCTGTCCCACGCGAACTTGATCTTCGGGTCGGCGAAAGCACGCTCCTGCATGGCCTTGGAGGCGCGGAGGGAGTCGCGGCGGTGGACGATCGTGACGGACTTGGCGAACCGGGAGAGGAAGGTCGCCTCCTCCATGGCGGTGTCGCCGCCGCCGACCACGGCGATGTCCTGGTCCTTGAAGAAGAAGCCGTCGCACGTGGCGCACCAGGAGACACCACGCCCCGAGAGCGCGTCCTCGTTCGGCAGGCCGAGCTTGCGGTGCTGCGATCCCGTGGTGACGATGACCGCCTTGGCGCGGTGCACGGTGCCTGCGGTGTCCGTGACGGTCTTGACGTCCCCGGAGAGGTCGACGGAGACCACGTCGTCGGGGATGAGCTCGGCGCCGAAGCGCTCCGCCTGGGCGCGCATGTTGTCCATGAGCTCAGGGCCCATGATGCCGTCCTGGAAGCCCGGGAAGTTCTCCACGTCGGTGGTGTTCATCAGGGCACCACCGGCGGTGACGGCGCCCTCGAACACCAGCGGCTTCAGCGACGCGCGAGCGGTGTACAGGGCGGCGGTGTAACCAGCCGGTCCGGAGCCGATGATGATCACATTACGGACGTCGCTCACGGGTTCTTCCTCGTCTCTGCAGACTGCCTACTGCCTACTGGGGTCGGTTCCACGACTCTCACCCCACCCAACGGATCCTACGGGGCATGCATTCCCAAACGGCCGGTCCGGCTCCCGGACCGGCCGTCAGGGGCGTGCGTAGGACTGCGTGAGCAGGAGTTGTCCCCTTGTTGTGGGCGTGGAATCCACGCACGCCGCATCGACGACATAAGCCTGCACACGGCTCGAGTCGGTGGCGTCGGGCAGTACGACGAGGAAAGCGGCGGTGCCTTTGTACCGGCCCTCTTCCGCGGCCAAGGCCGGGGTGTCCCGGCCCGTGCCCTCTTGGATGCAGGGCGGGACATTCACGACCGGTGCCCGCAGCGGTGTGCGGGGAGACGCGGCGTCGGGAGAGGTCTCCCCCGGGGACGACTTGGTGTCCAGGGACGGCTCGCCCGGATCGCTGTCCGGAGCCTCGGGAGCGGTCGACCCCCTCAGGAGTACGTGTACGTGGCCCTCCAGCGTGCTTTCCGAGAAGTCCGCGCCGCTCTTCTCTGCGGCGCTGACACCACGGTCGGCCATCGAGCCGGCCGAATCCTGGGAGGGCTGGATGGCCTGGAGAAGGAAGACGCTCATACCGACGGCCGCCGCCCCGAAGGCAGTGCCGAGGATCACCGTGCGGCGGCGACGACGGGATGGCCCCCGGCCGGGCCCGGTGGCGCCTCGAGGGCGCCCGGCGGGACGAGGCGCGGCCGCACTCTCCGAGAGCGGATCGTATGTTTCACGTGAAACATGCATGGCGCTGTCAGGGGGCGTGTCAGCAGATGTTGCCTCCGCCGCCAGAGCGGCGTCGATCCGTTCGGCGACATCGTCCGGCATCTGCTCGTGAAGAGGCAGAGCCGTTCCCAGGAGTGAGCGAACCTCTTCCAGGGAGCTGTGGATGTCGGCGCAGTCGTCGCAGGAGTCGATGTGGCGGCGGAGCACGACCTCGCGCGACGGCGGGAGGAGGCCCTCGGTGAGGTCGGAGATCTCCGAGACGTCCGGATGCTGAGCCGTGTCGGCTGTGGATGTCATGCGAGCCCACCTCCACCCTTTACTGCGGCAGGGTCGCCGTTGCCTGCGTCTCGTGGTCCTGACGCAGGTGGGACGGATGCCCCCGGCGTCCGGTTCCTTTCCATGGATCCGTCCTTGCCGTCACCTCTGGTGCTGCGTAGGTGAGACAGCAAGGGCAGCAGTCTGGCCCGGCCCCGCGCGCAGCGGCTCTTCACGGTTCCCGTCGGCACCTCGAGAATGCGGGCAGCTTCCGCCACGGGGTACGCCTGCATGTCCACGAGGACGAGGGCGGCGCGCTGTTCGGTCGGCAGAGTGGAGAGTGCGGCCAGAAGCTCGCGGTGCAGGTCCTGCCGTTCGGCCGGGGCCTCGGCGGATTCGTGCGGCTCCATGAGCTGATCGAGCCGCTCGGTGTCGTCGACCGGGGCGGTCTTGCGGGAAGCCGCCTTGCGGGCCCGGTCCAGGCAGGCATTGACGGTGATCCTGTGCAGCCACGTGGTGACGGCGGACTGGCCGCGGAAGGTATGGGCGGCACGGAACGCGGAGACCAGTGCATCCTGCACGGCGTCGGCGGCCTCCTCGCGGTCGCCGAGCGTGCGCAGCGCAACGGCCCACAGCCGATCACGGTGCCGCCGTACGAGCTCACCGAAGGCGTCCGCGTCGCCTGCAACGTGTTGGGCCAGGAGATCCTGGTCGCTGGTGTCGGCGAATCCGGCGTCGTCCAACGGTGAGCCCCCTCCCCCTGGTTCCGTCAGCTGGTGACCTTGATGTCCGAGACCTTGCCCCTGTAGTTACCGTCGCCACTCGGAGGAAGTTCGGTCAGCCAGACCAGAAGGTACCGTGCCTGCACCGGCTTGTCGGGCTTGAGGGACACCTTTGTTCCGGATCCCTTGGCGGCCTTGGTGAATCCATCGGGCATCCGAGGAACGGACGAGTCCTCAGTGGTCCTCAGCTCGACGGAGGTGCGTCCGAGGAAGGACACCTCGACATCGCCCACCTGCTGGACCTTGCCGAGGTCGAGAACGACGCCGACGCCCTCCTTGAGCCGTCCGAAGTCAGCGCTGAAGTAGCCGTCCGTGTTCCAGTAGGAGCTCGTGTCCCCGTCGTAGACGTTCTTTATCGAGGCCGGCTTCTCGGAGCCGTCAGCACCGAGCGGGTCGTAGTCCTGGGCGCCGACGATTGTGACGGGCTTGCTGGGTTCGACGGCATTGTTGTCGTCCCCTCCGTCATCGGTGGTCTGCGTGGGGACCTGCTCACCCGAGTCCTTGCCCCGGTGGAGGACGGTCTCCGCCAGCTGCCAGCTTCCGAGGCCCAGAGCCGCGATGAGCAGGGCGGACACCGCCCACTTCAGGGCCTTGCCCGTGCGGCTCTGGAGCGGGGCCGGCGGAACGGCGATGACGGGCTGGGCGGCGGCCGTGGGCCGCGCTGACGGACGTCCGTAGGTGCCCTGCTGGTAGGTCGTGCGCTGGTACTCGGGCGGCGCGGTGAAGGCCGGCTCCGGGGGGAGCACGCGCGGCATGGCCGCGACGGCCTTCGCGAGCTCGTCGGGGGTGGTGCACGGCTGTTCCTGCCGTGAGGCGGTCGCGCCGTCGTTGGCCAGGGCGCGCATGGCGAGCTCGGACAGACCCCGGTGGACGCCCGCGCGCACCTGGTCCGGGGGGATCAGGCCCAGGTCCTTGGGAAGCCCGGAGAGGCCGTACGCGTCGCTCTCGTAGGGCCAGCGACGGGTCAGCGCTGCATAGAGCAGTGCCCCGATGGCCTCGGTGTCCGTGCGGAGCGGCTGATCGGCGGTGATGCCCCGCAGGGCGGCGTTCACGGCAAGACCGCGGATCCGGTACTGGCCGGTCGAGCTGCGCAGGACCGCACCCGGGGTGAGGCGCAGATGCGCGAGCCCCTCGCGGTGCGCAGCGGCCATGGCCTGGGAGATCTGGCTCACGAGCTGGTAGGCGTCGTGGGCTTCCAGGGGACCGGCTGCCAGCAGGGCGGTCAGCTCGGTGGCGTCGGGGAGCCATTCGTGGACGACGTAGACGAGGTCGTCCTCTTCCACGGCGTCCAGGACCTGGACGAAACGGGGATCGCCGAGCAGTGCGGACGAGCGCGCCGCAGCCAGCACCGACCGGGCGCGCGGATGGTCGGCGGGCAGCAGATGGACACCCACCGCCCGCCGGAGCTTCTCATCGACGGCGCGCCAGCTGCTGAATCCGTCCAGCCGGGTGACGCACTCCTCAAGGCGGTAGCGTCTGGCCAGTTTGTGACCGCTGTGCAGGTCGGGCGATGCCGGCACGGAGTCCGAGCTGTCACGCCCGCTCTCCGCGTCCTGGGCGCTCGCGCCCTCCGCGTCCTGGGTTTGTGCCGTCCCGTCGGTCGTGGCCGCGTCCGCCTTGGCGGTCAGCGGCTCGTCGCCGCTGTTGTCGGCCACGTCGACAGCAGCCGTGCTACGTTCCGCCACCGTCGTTCCTGCCTCCCCATCCGTTGCGCGATGCCAGCCAGCCAGCTCTGCACAGTCACGCCAATTGTGCCCACACTCCGGCGCTATGCACGACACGCGGTGTCCAGCGATGGTTGTGCGGCTCGGACCCAGTTCAGCGTCCGAGGCGTCCCCGGACCATGCCGACCATGCCGTTGAGCTCCTCGATGCGCATCTTCTTCGCGGCGACGAAGAAGATGCCCAACAGGACGACGCTGCCGCAGACCAGTGCCACGACCGACCCGCCGGCCCCGTCTCCCAGAGCCTTCAGCAGGGCGAAGCCGACCCCGCCACCGACCACAGCGGCAGGGAGCGCCGCCATGCAGAGACGGGCGTAGGTACGCACCACACGGGCGCCGTCGAGGTCACCGCCGAGCCGGTTGCTGAGCCGTCGCCACGCGATGCCGACGCCGACCGCGTAGGCCAGCCCGTAGGAGGCCGCCATTCCCACGACTGCCCACTGGGCCGGAAGAATCACGTAGCAGAGAGCAGACGCTGCCGCGTTGACCGCCGCGACGATGACCGTGTTGTAGAAGGGCGTGCGGGTGTCCTCGTACGCGTAGAAGCCGCGCAGCACGACGTACTGCACGGAGTACGGGATCAGGCCGAGGGCGAACGCCATCAGGATGAAGCCCATGGACCGGGCGGCCTCGGTGCCGCTGGAGGCGTAGAGCAGGGTGCACATCGGCAGGCCGAGCGCGAGGAAGGTGAAGGCGACGGGCACGATGGCGACCGCGGAGTTGCGCAGACCCTGTGAGATGTCGTCGCGTACGGCGCCCGGGTCGTTGTCATGGGCGGCACGGGAAATGCGGGGCAGCAGCGCCGCCATCACCGAGACGGTGATGATGGCCTGAGGCATGCCCCAGATCAGCTGGGCGTTGGAGTAGGCGAGGAAGCCCGAGCCGTCCTTGTCCGCGAGCTTGCCCGCAGAGGTTGCGAGCTGGGTGACGACCAGGACGCCCGCCTGGTTGGCGAGGACGAAGAGGACCGTCCACTTGGCGAGCTTGATCGTCTTGCCGAGCCCGTGGCCCTTCCAGTCGAAGCGGGGACGGAACCGGAACCCTGCCTCGCGGAGATACGGGATCATGGCCAGTGCCTGGACCACGAGGCCGAGCAGGGTGCCGATACCCAGCAGCCGGACACCTTCCGGCGGGATCGTTTCGACGCCCATCCGGGATTCGGCCGACGTGCCGTAGACCCAGATGAACAGACCGAACGTGAAGATCATGACGATGTTGTTGAGGACCGGGGTCCACATCATCGCGCCGAACTTTCCGCGGGCGTTGAGGATCTGCCCCATCACCACGTGGACACCCATGAAGAAGATCGTCGGCAGGCAGTAGCGGGCGAAGGTGACCGCCACCGTGTTCGCCGGAGGGTCGTTCGCGATCGTGCTCGACATGAGGTGCACCAGCTGCGGTGCCGCGAGGACGGCGATCGCGACGATCAGCCCGAGCGCGACCATGACGAGTGTCAGCAGCCGGTTGGCATATGCCTCGCCGCCGTCCTCGTCGTCCTTCATGGACCGGACGAGCTGAGGAACGAAGACCGAGTTGAGGCCGCCGCCCACGGTGAGGATGTAGATCATCGTCGGCAGGGTGTACGCGATGGTGAAGGTGTCACCGAGCACCGCCGCACCGAGAGCGGCGGTGATCACGAGGCTGCGGACGAAGCCGGTCAGCCGGGACACCAGCGTGCCCGCAGCCATCAGCGCACTCGACTTCAGTATTCCCGCGGCTTTGCCGCCGGACTTCGGCGGAGCGGGTGCCGGAGCCGCCTCAGGCTCCGCAGGAGGCCCCGGAGGCCGGCCTGACCCCTCCTGGTCGCGGAAGAGGTGCGCGAACGCGTCCTGCTCCCCACGGTCGCCCGAAGCCTGCGTGACCAGGTCGTCCACCCCGACGTACTGGGTGGTGCCGGCGTTGTCCCCGTAGGGAAGGTGCCGGGAGGGGCCTGCGGGCTCCGGAGGCGGCGTCTGGGCCCAGATACGGGGGTCGGGGGCGTGCTGGGCAGCGGGAGGCTGCTGGTAGAGGGCCCCTGGCTCCTGATAGGTGCCCGGAGGCGGTGGGGGGTGCGAGGCGCGGTCGTAGAGCGCCTCGGCCACAGGGTCCTGCGAGGCGAGGTCCTGACCGCGGTACGGATCGTGGTCGTACGCGTGCTGCAGGTAGGGGTCAGGTGCCTCCCCGTCCCGGCCGGCGCCCGGGGGCACCTGCGGACCGCTGGACGACCCAGCTCCGCCCGCGCCCTGGCCGCGGTCACCGTCGTACGGCGCGTTCATCGAAACCCCACCTCATTGTCCCCGGCCGACAGGCCCCGACAGACATCGCTCAACGGTCCACTTTCTCACCCGGGCCGGACGGCTTCCCGCTTTCCGGACCGGTGTCCGGCGTCGGGTCACTCGGCTGCTCGGGTTCACCGCCGTTGTCGTCCGCCGCTCCGCCCGCGACCGTGCGCTTGCGGTGCGTGTACATCCTGATGCCTGCCAGGACCAGCAGCAGCAGACCGCCGGCGATCACCAGGAGCACCGTCGGTGTGACCTCCGAGACCTTCACCGTGAAGGTCATCTCCTCGCCGTACGGCACGCCGTCAGAGGTGAAGAGCCGTGCCTTGACCTGCGCCTGTCCGTTGGCGTTGGCGGCGGCGTCGAACTTCACGGACTGGCTGTGCCCGCCGGCGATCTTGACCGGCTGCTCGGCGACGGCTGCGCCGTCGTTGAGCTTGAGTCGTGTGGCATTGCCCGACGTCAGACGCAGGACCAGGTGATCGACATCCTGGACCAGCTTGTTCTGCACGGTCACGGGGATCGTAGCGCTGCGCCCTGACAGGGTCACGTCCGACTTCGTGATCAGCTGGACCTCGTTGGTGAGGCCCTGAAGGTAGGTGCGGACCGCGTCACGGTACTGCTGCGCCTCCAGCGGCCTCCCACGCCACGACGTCGACACGGCTCGGTTGATCGCGTTCCCGAAGGGGGTCACCACCCGGTCGGGCTGCGTGAGGATGACCTGGAAGCTGTTGAGCGAGTCCTGGGTCGTCCTGATGTCCTGGAACGCCTGAGTGGGCAGCTCCTGGCTTCGCAGCCTCTTCGGGTACTGCGAGGCGGCGGGCACCTTGGTGGTGGCCCGTGCGTCGGGCTTCTGCCCGGCTGCCGCCATCAGATCGGCGGGCTGGGTCCAGTGTTCGGTCGAGAGCGCCTGCAGGGCGCGCGCCATGGTCTGCGCCTGGGCGGCGGTGGGTGTCCGTTGCGGAGCGACCACGATGCTGCGTTCGTTGTCGGGATCCTGCCCGGTCAGGGCCAGCGTCTGCGCGAGGAAGTTCTGGACGGCGAGTGTCGAGGTGCCGGCCTTGGACATGTCCCCGGTGAACGCGGTGGAGAGCCGGTAGTCGGAGACGACAGCGGTGGTGCCACCACCGATCGGCCGTGCCGACGTAGGCGTGTAGGGGAGCCCTCCCGTCTCCTTGAGACTGTCGCTGCGGGCGATCACCTTGTGCGCGCCCGCAGAGGTGGCGACGTCGACCACGGAGGGATCGATCGCACCGTCCACCGGCCATGCGAAGTCTGTGGACGGCTTCACGTGAAGCACGGTCTCCACCGTCGTGCCGGCGACCTCGGTCGCCGTCTGCAGATGGCTCAGCGCGCCCGACACGTTCTTGCCGCGGTGGGCGATGGACGCGAGATCGGGGTCGGCGAACGGGAGGGCCACCACCTTCCCGTCCTTCACGGCCGCCTGCAGATCAGTGAGCCACTTCTTGGCGATGGCCTGGTTCGTCCCCGCGACCGTGGTGTCACCGTCTTTGACGCGGTAGTTCTTCGTCATCGCGTCGACAGTGGCCAGCAGGTCCGGGTCGATCACCCAGGTGACTGGGAGCTGTCGGCCCAGCGAGACCAACTGCTCCAGGCGGCCGCCCGGAGCAAGCTCGAGGGCCAGGTCGTCGTTGGCGAGCACGGGAGTCTGCTGCTCGTCGGAGCCCGTCTCGGCGGTGACATGCGCTGACGCGATCAGTGGCCAGAGGAAGGAGAGCTTTGTCCTGCTCTCGGCCTCCTCGGGCTGCCACGGAAGGAAGGTCCGCTGGATACCGAGAACCTGGTCGTAGGCATAGTCGGTGGTCCTGCCGGTGACGGACACCCCGAGCTGATAGACGCCCTCGGCGCCCAGGTCCAGCTTCTTCACCGGGACGGCGAGGGTGAAGTCCTGGCTGACACCGGAGGCGAGCTCGGACACCTTCAGGGTGTACGAGCCACCGAGCTTGGCCGGGTCGCTGCCCGGAAGGTATCCGGTGCGCTTGGTGGCTTCGTCGATCGCACTCCGTCCGGACAGCCTCGGCCCGACGCGCAGGTCGACCTCGGCATCCGTGACCGTCTTCTTGCCCTTGTTGGTCAGCGTGCCGGAGACGGTGAGCGTGTCGCCTTCGACCGGCGCACTGGGGGCGAGCGTGTCCAGGGACACATCGACGGTGCGTGATCCTGTCGGCGCCTTCGTCGCCTCCCCGGCCTGGGCCGAGGAAGCTGCGGGACCGGTCAGGAGACCGGCGATCAGTGGTGCCCCGACGATCAAGGAGGCTGTGCGCCGGAGCCACCGGCGGGCAGGGGAGGGATTCATCCCCTGAAAGTCTGCCGCCTGGGCCACGCGTATCCGTCCCTCGTCGTCGTCAGCTGGTGCTGGTCCTGCCGGTCTCTGCGTCCCCGCATGGTAACGATGCGCCTGACACCTCGGTGCCGGGGACCGTGCCACATGATCGGGAGAGTCTCGCAGGGCCGCAAGAATCGATGACGCCCGGGCCGGTCCGGGCACGTACCCTTTTCTGTTGTGCCGAACGCCAACGAAGACAGCCCCCGTGCACTGAGCCAGGTGCAGCACCGCGCAGTCAGCGAACTGCTGCGGGTGTCCCCCGTCGCCGACGACCTCGCCCTGCGATTTCAGGAGGCCGGATTCAGCCTCGCCCTGGTCGGTGGGTCGGTCCGTGACGCGTTGCTCGGCAGGCTCGGCAACGACCTGGACTTCACGACCGATGCCCGCCCCGAGGACGTACTCAAGATCGTTCGCCCCTGGGCCGACTCCGTCTGGGAGGTCGGAATCGCGTTCGGCACCGTCGGCTCGCAGAAGGACGGCTATCAGATCGAGGTCACGACGTACCGGTCCGAGGCGTACGACAGGACATCTCGCAAGCCCGAGGTCTCCTACGGCGACTCGATCGAGGACGACCTCGTGCGTCGTGACTTCACCGTCAACGCCATGGCCGTGGCGCTGCCGCAGAAGGAGTTCATCGACCCTCACGGCGGGCTCGACGACCTTGCGCAGCGTGTACTGCGTACACCTGGCACGCCTGAGGCGTCCTTCTCCGACGATCCGCTGCGCATGCTGCGCGCCGCCCGCTTTGCCGCGCAGCTGGACTTCGAGGTGGCCCCCGAGGTCGTCGAGGCCATGACGAACATGGCGGGACGCATCGAGATCGTCTCGGCGGAGCGGGTCCGTGAGGAGCTCAACAAGCTGCTGCTCTCCGGACACCCCCGCAAGGGGCTGGGCCTTCTCGTGGATACCGGCCTGGCCGACCGGGTGCTGCCCGAGCTCCCCGCGCTCCGACTGGAGAGTGACGAGCATCACCGTCACAAGGATGTCTATGAGCACTCCCTGACGGTCCTGGAGCAGGCCATCGATCTGGAGGAGGACGGGGCGGACCTCGTACTGCGCCTCGCTGCCCTGCTCCACGACGTCGGGAAGCCGCGGACGCGGCGCTTCGAGAAGGACGGTCGCGTCTCGTTCCACCACCATGAGGTGGTCGGGGCCAAGATGGCGAAGAAGCGCATGACGGAGCTCAAGTACTCCAACGAGATGATCAAGGACGTCTCGAAGCTGGTGGAGCTGCATCTGCGCTTCCACGGGTACGGCGACGGCGAATGGACCGACTCCGCGGTGCGCCGATATGTGCGGGACGCGGGGCCGCTGCTGGATCGGCTGCACAAGCTGACGCGCTCCGACTGCACGACGCGGAACAAGCGCAAGGCGAATGCCTTGTCGCGCACGTACGACGGCCTTGAGGAACGTATCGCTCAGCTGCAGGAACAGGAGGAGCTGGAAGCGATCCGGCCCGACCTGGACGGCAACGAGATCATGCAGATCCTGGGCGTGGGGCCCGGCCCCGTGATCGGCAAGGCGTACGCGTTCCTGTTGGAGCTGCGGCTGGAGAACGGCCCGATGGATCGCGAAACTGCGGTGGCAGCTCTCAAGCAGTGGTGGGCGACGCAGGACTGAAGGGTGCTGTCACCGGTCGCGCAGGGCGTCATGTGTTGACGAGACCGTCATGTTTCACGTGAAACAAGACGGTGTACCGAGCCACTCCGTGCTCGGCATGAGGGGCGTTGTTTCACGTGAAACAACGCCCCTCACTCCTGAGCGCAACGCGCCTCACTCCTTGGTGTCGGCGCGCTGCAGTGCGCTCGCACGTCGGCGGTGGAGCATGGCGACGGAGACAAGGGCGTAGAGCACCGCCACCGTGCCCACGACGACGACGGATTTTCCATCGGCGGGGAGTACGAGGGCTGCCATGCCTGCCGCAGCGACGAAGGCGACGTTGAACAGCACGTCGTAGAGCGAGAAGACCCGGCCTCGATAGGCATCGTCCACGGAGGTCTGCACCTCGGTATCCGTCGCGATCTTCGCACCCTGGGTCACGAGCCCGAGAACGTAGGCGGCCGCCAGCATCGGTGCGGGGGCGAACGGGAGGCCCAGAGCGGGTTCCAGGAGGGCGGCTGCCCCGGCGCAGCCCGCGAGCCAGCCGTAGCGGCCGAACCGTCCGACCGCCCAGGGGGAGAGTACGGCGGCCGTGAAATACCCCGCTGCGGACGCGCCAAGTGCGATGCCGAGGAGGGCCAGGCCGTCCGACTCGCCGTCGGACCAGGCGTAGCGGCACAGCATCAGCACCATCACGGTCAAAGCTCCGTAGCAGAAGCGCAGCACGGTTATGGCAGCGAGTGCGTGCGCCGCGTCCCTCCGCTCGGCCAGGTGACGCAACCCTGCGACGAGTCCCTTGGCGGTCGTGGTGAGCGCCTCCCGAAGGGCCACATGGTGCAGGGCCCGATCAGGCCCGAGGAGTGTCCGATGCAGAGTCAGGGAGACGAGGGCCGAGAGGAAGTAGAGGGCGGCACCCAGCAGGACCACGGAGGCGTCCGAGCCGCCGGTCAGCAGACCGATGGCCAGGGCGAGGCCCCCGCCCGCGGTGGCGGCCAGCGTGCCGGCTGTCGGGGAGAGGGAGTTGGCGAGCACGAGCCGTTCGCTGTCGACGACGCGGGGCAGGGCAGCGGACAGCCCTGCCAGCACGAAGCGGTTGACGGCGGTGACGCAGAGGGCGGAGGCGTAGAACAGCCAGTCCGGGACGGAACTCAGGAGCAGCAGGGCCGTGCAGCAGGCCAGTACGGCGCGCAGCAGGTTCCCGTAGAGAAAGACCTGTCGGCGAGGCCAACGGTCAAGCAGAACTCCCGCGAACGGACCGATCAGCGAGTACGGGAGCAGCAGCACAGCCATGGCCGAGGCGATGGCTCCCGGAGTCGTCTGGTTCTCGGGCGAGAAGACGACGTAGGTGGCGAGCGCGACCTGGTAGACGCCGTCGGCCGACTGCGAGAGAAGTCGTACGGCGAGCAGGCGGCGGAAGTTCCGAAGGCGCAGGAGTACGCCCAGATCTCGCACGACAGGCATGTGTGCAAGGGTCACACACGTGGGGGGCCTCCGGGCGGATTGCCGGGGACCCCCCACGTGGAGAAGCGTCGTTGAAGCGGTGACCGTCCGGGTCAGCGCTCGACGTCGCCGTTGATGAACTTCTCGACGTTCTCGCGGGCCTCGTCGTCGAAGTACTGGACCGGCGGGGACTTCATGAAGTACGAGGAGGCCGAAAGGATCGGGCCGCCGATGCCGCGGTCCTTGGCGATCTTCGCTGCACGCACGGCGTCGATGATGACACCCGCGGAGTTCGGGGAGTCCCACACCTCGAGCTTGTACTCCAGGTTCAGCGGAACGTCACCGAAGGCGCGGCCCTCGAGGCGCACGTACGCCCACTTGCGGTCGTCCAGCCAGGCCACGTAGTCCGAGGGACCGATGTGGACGTTGTCCGCACCCAGCTCGCGGTCACGGATCTGAGAGGTGACGGCCTGCGTCTTCGAGATCTTCTTGGACTCCAGGCGCTCACGCTCGAGCATGTTCTTGAAGTCCATGTTGCCGCCGACGTTCAGCTGCATCGTTCGGTCCAGGATGACGCCCCGGTCCTCGAAGAGCTTCGCCATCACGCGGTGCGTGATGGTGGCGCCGACCTGCGACTTGATGTCGTCGCCGACGATCGGGACACCGGCCTCGGTGAACTTGTCCGCCCACTCCTTGGTGCCGGCGATGAACACCGGGAGGGCGTTGACGAACGCGACCTTGGCGTCGATGGCGCACTGCGCGTAGAACTTCGCAGCGACCTCGGAACCGACGGGCAGGTAGCAGACGAGGACGTCGACCTGCTTGTCCTTGAGGATCTGGACGACGTCGACGGGGGCGTCGGCGGACTCCTCGATCGTCTCGCGGTAGTACTTGCCCAGACCGTCGTGGGTGTGGCCGCGCTGAACGGTCACGCCCGTGTTCGGCACGTCGGCGATCTTGATGGTGTTGTTCTCGCTGGCGCCGATGGCGTCCGAGAGGTCGAGGCCGACCTTCTTCGCGTCGACGTCGAAGGCGGCGACGAACTCGACGTCGCTCACGTGGTAATCGCCGAACTGGACGTGCATCAGACCAGGCACCTTGCCGGCCGGATCGGCGTCCTTGTAGTACTCGACGCCCTGCACCAGCGAGGCGGCGCAGTTGCCTACGCCGACGATGGCTACGCGAACCGAACCCATGCCGATTGCTCCCTGTGTGTTCTCGGTGTTCCCCGACGAGGCCATGCGGATCCTCGGGGATGTCACTTGGTGTCGTCGGACGGATCCGGCCGGGTGTCGTCCCGGTGCCGGGGCAGGCCGCCCGTCGCTCCTGATGTGTCGTGCTGAGTGGAGCCTTCGGGCGAGGACCGCTGGTCCCGTCCCGACCGCTCGCTCTCGATGAGCTCGTTCAGCCAGCGAACTTCGCGCTCCACGGACTCCATGCCGTGTCGCTGCAGCTCAAGCGTGTAGTCGTCGAGTCGTTCACGGGTACGGGCGAGAGAGGCGCGCATCTTCTCGAGGCGCTCCTCCAGCCTGCTGCGGCGGCCTTCGAGCACGCGCATCCGCACCTCGCGCTCCGTCTGCCCGAAGAATGCGAAACGAGCCGCGAAGTGCTCGTCCTCCCAGGCGTCCGGACCGGTGTGCGAGAGCAGTTCCTCGAAGTGCTCCTTACCTTCTGCCGTCAACCGGTAGACGATCTTTGCCCGGCGTCCGGCCAACGACGATGCGGGGGCGACCCCGCGACCTGTGGCCGGCGGCAGAGCCGGAACGCTTCCCGGCTCCTCGATCAACCAGCCGTTGGCGACCAGCGTCTTGAGGCAGGGGTAGAGGGTGCCGTAGCTGAAGGCGCGGAAGATCCCCAGCGACGTGTTGAGGCGCTTGCGCAGTTCGTACCCGTGCATGGGGGACTCGCGGAGCAGGCCGAGCACGGCGAATTCGAGGATGCCGGAGCGTCTGCTCACGTTCGTCCCCTCCTTCGCCTGGATGCTCGTGCGGGCCGTGGTGCCCACCTTATGCCGTGCTGATGTATCGACTCGATACATCAGCACGATAGATCGGCTGGTGATGTTCGACAAGAGGACGGTTCGTGAGCGGCGTCACATCCCTGATTCATAGGGAGTGACTTGCGTAATTTGGGGTGAAGTTCGGTCCCCGGAGGTTTTTGACCGTGCGTAGTCTGTGCGGCATGCAGACCACCGGGAACCATGGCGCGCCACCGTGCGTCAGTAATCGCGGACTGCCGGATGGGCTGAGGGTGAGCCTTCCGCAGTGCTTGTCCGTAATTCGGGGGGACCGGATCACAACTGCCGCTTCCAGGCGCTCTCGCCTGCCCGAGGAGTAGTCGTTCGATGAGCGAGCACCGTCGTAAAGCGCCGCAATCCCAAGGTGGCGGACGCGCAGCGGCCAGACGAGCCGCCCAACAGCCTGCTGGACGTCGCAGTGATTCGTCACGCAGGGCAACTTCGTCATCACCTTCCGAAGTGCATGGTGAGGAGCCGGTCTACGGCAGCCGCGCCGAGGCGCGTCGAGCCGCCCAGCGCGGCGGGGGCCGACGGCGGGGAGGTGGCGACAGCAGCGGTCACGAGGGCCGCGGCCGGGGTCGCGCGGATTCAGGGAAGAAGCGCTTCATCGACTACCCGCGGGCCGGTAAGTACGGCTTCCGCCGCTGGGTCCCGTCGTGGAAGCTGGCCTCAGGCCTGTGCCTGGGGTTCCTGGGTCTCATGATGGGTGTGGCCGGCGTCGCGTACGCGCTCGTGGTCCCGCCCCAGGTCAAGGATCTGGCCACCGCGCAGAACAACGTCTACTACTGGGCCGACGACACACAGATGGTCGCCACGGGCGGTTCCGTCAACCGTCAGTCGATCGAGTACGCCCAGATCCCCCCGGCCATGCGGAACGCCGTCATCTCGGCCGAGAACAAGTCGTTCGAGAGCGACCGGGGCATCGACCCGATGGGCATCGCCCGCGCCTTCTACAACATGGCCCGCGGTGGTGACACGCAGGGCGGTTCGACGATCACCCAGCAGTACGTGAAGAACTCCATGCTCAGCCAGGAGCAGACGCTGACGAGGAAGTTCAAGGAGCTCTTCATCACGCTCAAGGTCGGTGAGACGGTGGGCAAGAAGGAGGTCATGGAGGGGTACCTCAATGTCTCCTACTACGGCCGTGGTGCGTCGGGACTGCAGGCAGCCGCACGGGCCTACTACAACAAGGACGCGACGGATCTGAACCCGAGCGAGTGCGCCTTCCTCGCGACGTTGCTCAAGGGTGCGAGCTACTACGACCCTGCGGGCTCCCCTGAGATCGACAAGGTGAAGGCCTCCGCTGAGGCGAACACCAAGCGGGCCAAGCTGCGCTGGAGCTGGATCCTCGACGAAGAGGTGAAGGACAACAAGCTGAGCGCGGCGGAGCGGGCGAAGTACACCGAGTTCCCCATGCCGATCCAGCCTCGCAAGGACGCCAAGCTGGGTGGTCAGACCGGATATCTGGTCGATCTCGCGACCAAGTACTTCCTCGCGCACAACGAGGACGGCGTCACCGAGAAGGAACTGGCCCGGGGCGGCTACGAGATCCACACGACCTTCGAGGAGAAAAAGGTCGAAGAGCTCGAGAAGTCGATCAAGAAGGTCCACGAGGCCAAGATCGATCCCAAGGAGCGTCCCGACAAGGACACGCACGTCCAGTTCGGCGGCGCGTCGGTGGACACGAAGACGGGCGCCATCGTCGCCACGTACGGCGGCGAGGACGCGACCAAGCACTACACCAACAATGCCGACGCGACCGGTGCGCAGGTGGGCTCGACGTTCAAGCCCTTCGTGCTGGCGGCCGCGATGAAGTACGGGAAGCGGAATCCCGAGCTCGGGAAGGAGCAGGGTGAGTCCGAGCGGACGCCCGTCTCGCCGAAGAGCATCTACAACGGCGACAACAAGCTGAAGATCCATAACTACGACGGCTCCGTCTGGATGAACGACGACGGCAAGGAGTGGCTCCAGACCAACGACGGAGACCACAGCTACGGAGACATCAGCCTCCGGTACGCCATGCAGGAATCCGCGAACTCCCCGTACGTCCAGCTCGGTATGGACGTCGGCACCGACAAGGTGAAGGAGGCGGCCATGTCCGCGGGGCTGCGGGACGACGACTACATGGCGAACGCCAACGTCCCTTCCTTCTCCATCGGTACCTCTTCACCGAGCGCCATCCGGATGGCCGGTTCGTACGCCACCTTCGCCACCAGCGGCAAGCAGCGGGAGCCGTTCTCCGTCACCGAGGTGAAGCATGACGGCGCGGTCATCTACCAGCACAAGACGGAGACCAAGCCCGCCTTTTCGAGCGTCGTCGCGGACAACGTCACTGATGTGCTGAAGAACGTCGTCGAGCACGGCACCGGTACACCCGCCAAGTTGGCAGGCCGTGACGCGGCCGGCAAGACCGGTACCACCGACGGCAACAAGTCCGCGTGGTTCGTCGGCTACACCCCGCAGCTGTCCACCGCCGTCAGCATGTTCCGCATGGACGACGACGAGAAGAACAAGGACCGCGAGTTCCTGGAGATGTACGGGACCGGCGGTGAGAAGTCCATCCACGGTGCCTCGTTCCCCGCACAGATCTGGCACGACTACATGACCGAGGCGGTCAAGGGGACCAAGGCCATCGCCTTCCCGAAGCCGGAACAGATCGGTGAGACGGTCTTCGGCGGCGGCGCGGTCAGCCCCAGCCCGACTCCGAGCCCGACGCCGACGCCTTCGGAGTCGAGCGCCTCGCCCACGCCGTCCCCCACACCGTCGTCCCCGACCCCCACGCCGAGCGAGACGTGCCAGCCGCTCGACTGGGAGTGCAGGAACAACCAGAACGGCGGGACCACCAACGGGAACGGCACCGAAGGGAACACGGGCGGAACCACCGACGGCGGGACGGACACCGGTACCACCGACGGTGGGACGGACACCGGGACCACCGAGGGAACGACGGACGGAACGACGGAGGGTGACGACAACGGCCGCGGAGGGATCTTCGGAGGCGGATAGCACCACCGGCCTCCGGACCTCCTCGGAGCCCACCGGACGCGCATGACGAGGGCCGTCGCACCTGCCGGGTGCGGCGGCCCTCGTCCGTGTGTCCGGACGTGGGCCGCGCCCGCGCACAGCGCCGTACGGCAGGATGTGCGGCATGCCAAGCGCAGAAGACACGAGCGTGCACCAGGAGCCGTCCGTCGTACCGCCCACGCGACAGGACGAGATCGCCGCGGTGGGCAGCGAGCTGATCGGCGGGCCGGCGGGCCGCTGGGCACGGTTCGGATCGAGCTCCCTCACGCCGGTACGCGTCATCGTTCTCGTCGCGATCGGGATGTTCGCGCTCGGCATGGTGCAGAAGGTCCCCTGCTACGACTGGGCCTGGTTCCGCGGCGCCAGCTCGCAGTACACGCACGCGTGCTACTCCGACATCCCGCACCTCTACGCCGGACGCGGGTTCGCCGACGGCCTCGTGCCCTACGTCGACCGGCTCGGCGGCGACATGTCCTACCTCGAGTACCCCGTCCTGACCGGGCTGTTCATGCAGGTCGCCTCCTGGCTGACACCGACCCCCTCCTCCGACCCCATGCAGCAGCGCGAGCAGATGTACTGGATGGTCAACGCGGGCATGCTCATGGTCTGCGCCGTGGTCCTCGTGGTCTGTGTCGCCCGGACACACCGGCGCAGGCCCTGGGACGGTCTGCTGGTCGCGCTCGCCCCGGCGTTCGCGCTCACCGCGACCATCAACTGGGATCTGCTCGCCGTCGCCCTGACCGCCGCGGCGATGCTCATGTGGTCCCGCGGAAGGAACCTGCTCTTCGGCGTCCTCATCGGCCTGGCGACCGCTGCCAAGCTCTACCCCGTGCTGCTCCTCGGGCCGCTGATGGTGCTGTGCTGGCGGGCCGGGAAGTGGCGGGAGTACGGGGTGGCCCTCCTCGGCGCGGCAGCCGCGTGGCTGCTGGTGAACCTTCCGGTGATGGCGTACGCCCCGGAGGGATGGAAGAAGTTCTACACGTTCAGTCGTGAGCGGCAGATCGACTACGGCTCGTTCTGGCTGGTCATCACCCAGCGCACCGGGTCGCCCATCGACGTGGCCACGGTGAACACGGCCTCTGTGCTGCTGATGATCGTGCTGTGCGCGGGGATCGCCGGACTGGCCCTGACGGCACAGCGCCGGCCCCGGTTCGCCCAGCTCGCCTTCCTCGTCGTGGCCGCGTTCATCCTGACCAACAAGGTCTACTCGCCGCAGTACGTGCTCTGGCTGATCCCGCTGGCCGCACTGGCCAGGCCGCGCTGGAGGGACTTCCTCGTGTGGCAGGCCTGCGAGGTCATGTACTTCCTGGGGATCTGGTTCTACCTCGCCTACACGACGAGCGGCGACAAGCACCAGGGGCTGCCGCAGGACGGCTACCAGGTCGCGGTCGCCCTGCACCTGCTGGGAACGCTCTACCTGTGCGCCGTGGTCGTCAGGGACGTCCTGAGGCCCGAGCGGGATCCCGTACGGCACGACGGGTCCGACGACCCGTCGGGAGGCGTGCTCGACGGGGCGCCGGACCGCGTGGCGCTGGCGCAGGTGCACCCTCACCCGTCCCGGCACGCGGCACCCGCGGTCGAAGGACCGCGGGTGGAGTGGGGAACCGCGGGCGGAGCGGTCCCGGACTGAGGGCGGCCGGGGCTACCGGTCCACGAGGCGGTCGAACTGGGTGGTCGTGTGGCGCAGGTGGGCCACCAGTTCGTCGCCGACCTTCGGTTCCTGGGCGTCCGACGGAACGAAGAGGATCGAGACCTGCATGTGCGGCGGCTCGGCGAACCAGCGCTGCTTGCCCGCCCAGACGAAGGGCGACAGGTTGCGGTTGACCGTGGCCAGTCCGGCGCGTGCGACGCCCTTGGCACGGGGCATCACGCCGTGCAGGGCCTTCGGAGCCTCCAGGCCGACACCGTGCGAGGTCCCGCCGGCGACGACCACGAGCCAGCCGTCGGAGGCGGCCTTCTGCTGGCGGTAGCCGAACCGGTCGCCCTTGACGACACGCGTGACGTCGAGCACCGCACCGCGGTACTCCGTCGCCTCGTGGTCACCCAGCCAGAGCCGCGTGCCGATACGCGCGCGGAAGCGGGTCTGCGGGAACTGCTGCCGCAGGCGGGCCAGCTCCTCGGCCCGAAGGTGGCTGACGAACATCGTGTGCAGGGGCAGCCGGGCTGCGCGCAGCCGGTCCATCCAGGAGATGACCTCCTCGACCGCGTCCGAGCCGTCCGTACGGTCGAGCGGCAGATGCAGGGCGAAGCCTTCGAGACGCACGTCCTCGATGGCAGCGTGCAGCTGGCCGAGCTCCTCCTCCTTCACGCCGTGGCGCTTCATCGAGCTCATGCACTCGATGACCACGCGAGCCCCCACCAGGGCGTGCACGCCGTCCACGGAGGAGACGGAACGGATGACGCGGTCGGGCAGCGGCACCGGCTCCTCGCCCCGGCGGAAGGGCGTGAGGACCAGCAGGTCGCCGCTGAACCAGTCCTTGATGCGCGCGGCCTCGTACGTGGTGCCGACGGCCAGTGTGTCGGACCCGAAGCGGATCGCCTCGTCGGCCAGCCGCTCGTGCCCGAAGCCGTATCCGTTGCCCTTGCAGACGGGCACGAGACCGGGGAACTGGTCCAGGACGGACTTCTGGTGCGCCCGCCAGCGCGCGGTGTCGACGTAGAGGGAGAGCGCCATGGCCGGCCCGGAACCTTTCTGGTGGCTGCGGTGTAAGTGAGAGAGAGGGAGAGGAGCTGAGGGATGATGGTCAGGATGCGGTCAGCGGCGCGACATGTACATATCGAGAGCCTTGTGCAGCAGCTTGTTCAGGGGGAAGTCCCACTCGCCGACGTACTCGACGGCCTCGCCACCGGTGCCGACTTTGAACTGGATCAGGCCGAAGAGGTGGTCCGTCTCGTCCAGCGAGTCGCTGATGCCGCGCAGGTCGTAGACGGTCGCGCCCATCGCGTACGAGTCGCGGAGCATCCGCCACTGCATGGCGTTGGAGGGGCGGACCTCGCGCCCGATGTTGTCCGAGGCGCCGTAGGAGTACCAGACGTGCCCACCGACGACGAGCATCGTGGCGGCCGAGAGGTTCACACCGTTGTGCCGGGCGAAGTACAGCCGCATGCGGTTGGGGTCCTCGGAGTTGAGCACCGACCACATGCGCTGGAAGTACGAGAGCGGGCGCGGCCGGAAGTGGTCACGCACGGCGGTGATCTCGTACAGCCGCTGCCACTCGGCGAGGTCCTCGTAGCTGCCCTGGACGACCTCGACACCGGCCTTGTCGGCCTTCTTGATGTTGCGGCGCCAGAGCTGGTTGAAGCCCTTGAGGACATCCTCGAGGGAGCGGTTGGCCAGCGGGACCTGGAAGACGTACCGGGGCTGGACGTCGCCGAAACCGGCGCCGCCGTCCTCACCCTGCTGCCAGCCCATCTTGCGCAGCCGGTCGGAGACCTCGAAGGCGCGCGGCTCGATGTGGCTGGCCTCGACGTCACGCAGCCGCTTCACATCCGGGTCCTGGATGCCCGACTTGATGGCGGCCGAGTCCCAGCGGCGGATGACGACGGGCGGGCCCATCTTGACGGAGAAGGCGCCCTGCTGCTTCAGGTGGGCGAGCATCGGCTGGAGCCACTCGTCCAGATTCGGGGCGTACCAGTTGATGACCGGGCCCTCGGGGAGGTAGGCGAGATAGCGCTTGATCTTGGGCAGCTGGCGGTACAGCACCAGTCCGGCGCCGACCATCTCGCCGTTCTTGTCGAACCATCCCAGGTTCTCCGAGCGCCATTCGGTTTTCACGTCAGCCCACGCCGGGACCTGGCAGTGACTGGCCGAGGGCAGACTCTGGATGTACGCCAGATGCTGTTCTCGGCTGATGGTCCTCAGGGTCAGGCTCATGCGGGGCGCTCCTCGGCAGGTGTGTCCCCATCGGTCAGGGGCTCCGGCTCTCGCGCCGAAGCCTACTGTGACCGAGGGGCGCCCGGTCTGGCCCGTACGGACCGGACCGGGCGCCACCCACTCGGGATCGCCTTGCCACGCAGTGCGCGGGGAGGCCGACCTCGTCGGCCTCCGCTCTGCCGGTCAGGTGATGACGCCCCCGAAGAGACCGCCGTGCGCCATGCCGAGGAAGAAGCCGAGCGCGGATGCGCCGAGCCCCATGATCAGCCCGAACCGCTGCCACGTCGTCCTGGAGATGTACTGGCCGTAGGCGCCCGTCAGGATGCCGATCAGCCCGGCCCACGAGCTGATCAGGTGCAGGCTGTGGAACATCGCCGTCACGAACGCGAGGACGCCGAGGACCCCGGTCACCACCATCAGGACTTCCTGGACCGGATGCGGCCTGCCGTCGGTCGCGAAGAGGGATCCGGTGGCCGGGCGAGCATTGGCCACCCGGCTGGGAGCCGGTCGGACGCCGGCAGATCGGACTGTCTGTGCCATGGAGCACCTCCTGGCGGAAGGGCGGTGGATGTAGCGCCTCTCACACCGCATCTGTCTCGATTGTGCGCCCTGAACACCGGATTTCAACCGGAAGCCGGTCTGCGGGTACTCTGTACGGTCTGCACCGGTGTCTGCCCTGAGCCAGCACTGCAGCCCCCCTCATCTCTCGAAGACGGGCGTTGTCAGTGGCGGCTGTTTTACTCGGAAACACTGTTGCTTACGCATCACGACCCTCCTGCCACGGAACGACCGTGGCCGCTGAGTCCAAAGGAGGTGGGTTCCACATGCGTCACTACGAGGTGATGGTCATCCTCGACCCCGATCTCGAGGAGCGAGCAGTCTCCCCGCTGATCGAGAACTTCCTCTCCGTCGTCCGTGAGGGCAACGGAAAGGTTGAGAAGGTCGACACCTGGGGCCGTCGTCGTCTCTCTTACGAGATCAAGAAGAAGCCCGAGGGCATCTACTCGGTCATCGACCTGCAGGCCGAGCCTGCGGTCGTCAAGGAGCTCGACCGACAGATGAACCTGAACGAGTCGGTCCTCCGGACCAAGGTCCTCCGTCCCGAGACCCACTGAGCTTCTAGCTCAGTGGTCATCGGGTTCGAGTAGCAAGCAGCCAGAAGCAATCCCCGCCGAGAGGTTCACCCATGGCAGGCGAGACCGTCATCACGGTCGTCGGCAATCTCGTCGACGACCCCGAGCTGCGCTTCACCCCGTCCGGTGCGGCGGTCGCGAAGTTCCGTGTCGCGTCCACTCCCCGCATCTTCGACCGGCAGACCAATGAGTGGAAGGACGGCGAAGGCCTGTTCCTCACCTGCTCGGTCTGGCGTCAGGCGGCGGAGAACGTCGCGGAGTCGCTCCAGCGAGGCATGCGCGTCGTCGTGCAGGGCCGGCTGAAGCAGCGGTCCTACGAGGACCGTGAGGGCGTCAAGCGCACGGTCTACGAGCTGGATGTCGAGGAAGTCGGCCCCAGCCTGAAGAACGCCACGGCCAAGGTCACCAAGACCACGGGTCGCGGTGGCCAGGGCGGTGGCCAGGGTGGATACGGCGGTGGCCAGCAGGGCGGCGGCAACTGGGGCGGCGGTCCCGGTGGCGGTGGCCAGCAGGGTGGCGGCGGTGCTCCCGCCGACGACCCGTGGGCGACCAATGCTCCGTCCGGCGGCCAGCAGGGCGGGGGCCAGCAGGGCGGCGGGGGCGGCTGGGGCGGAAGCTCCGGCGGTTCCGGCGGTTCCTCCGGCGGCGGCTACTCGGACGAGCCGCCCTTCTAGGGCTGCTCGTACCCCCACTTCTTGATCACACAGGAGAAACACCATGGCGAAGCCGCCTGTGCGCAAGCCTAAGAAGAAGGTCTGCGCGTTCTGCAAGGACAAGACCCAGTACGTGGACTACAAGGACACGAACATGCTGCGGAAGTTCATTTCCGACCGTGGCAAGATCCGTGCCCGCCGCGTCACCGGCAACTGCACGCAGCACCAGCGTGACGTCGCCACGGCTGTCAAGAACAGCCGTGAGATGGCGCTGCTGCCCTACACGTCCACCGCGCGATAAGGGAAGGGTGACCGAATCATGAAGATCATCCTCACCCACGAGGTCACTGGCCTCGGTGCCGCCGGCGACGTCGTGGACGTCAAGGACGGGTACGCCCGTAACTACCTGGTCCCGCGTGGCTTCGCCATTCGCTGGACCAAGGGTGGCGAGAAGGACGTGGCGCAGATCCGCCGCGCCCGCAAGATCCACGAGATCGCGACGATCGAGCAGGCCAACGAGATCAAGGCAAAGCTCGAGGCCGTCAAGGTGCGTCTGGCTGTTCGCTCCGGCGACGCCGGCCGTCTCTTCGGCTCCGTCACCCCGGCTGACATCGCTTCGGCGATCAAGTCCGCCGGTGGTCCGGACGTCGACAAGCGTCGCGTGGAGCTCGGCTCGCCGATCAAGACGCTCGGCGGACACCAGGTGTCCGTCCGTCTGCACCCCGAGGTTGCCGCGAAGCTCGGTATCGAGGTCGTTGCTGCCTAAGGGCACAGCTCAGCAGAGCTAGGTGAAGGGCCGCACCCCTTGGGTGCGGCCCTTCGTCGTTTCACGTGAAACAGGAGGCTCCGGATTCACATGAAACCGGAGCCGCCTCGTTTCACGTGAAGGCCGGAGGCTCGTGCTTCAGCGCGTGGCTCCCGTCACGATCCACCGGCCGGACCTCGTACGCACCCACAGAGTCATCAGCCGGACAGCCATCATCAGCGTCATCGCTCCCCAGAGGGCGGTGAGACCTCCGCCGAGGTGGGGGACCAGGAGAGCGGCCGGGGCGAAGATGGCCAAGGTCAGGACCATGGCCCAGGCGAGGTAGCGGCCGTCTCCGGCGCCCATCAGGACCCCGTCGAGCACGAAGACCACACCGGAGACCGGCTGGGAGAGCGCGACGACCAGGAGCGCGGGCAGCAGGGTGTCCTGTACGGAGGTGTCGCTGGTGAACAGCGGGACGAAGAGCGGCCTGGCGAGCACGATGAGCGCGCCGAGAACCACCCCGGAGACGATCCCCCACTGCACCATCCGACGGCAGGCTTCGCGAGCGCCCTTCACATCGTTCGCGCCCAGATAGCGGCCGATGATGGCTTGTCCGGCGATGGCGATCGCGTCGAGGGCGAAGGCCGTCAGGCTCCACAGGGACAGGATGATCTGGTGGGCGGCGATATCTGTGTCGCCCAGACGGGCGGCGACGGCAGTCGCGATCATCAGGACCGCTCTCAGGGAGAGCGTACGGATGAGCAAGGGGACGCCTGCCTGGGCGCTCGCCCTGATGCCCTTGGCGTCGGGGCGCAGAGATGCTCCATGCCGATGGGCTCCACGGACGACGACGACGAGATAGGCGATCGCCATGCCCATCTGCGCGATGACCGTGCCCCATGCGGATCCTGCGATGCCCATGCCGGCCCCGTAGACGAGCCCGACGTTGAGGGCGCCGTTGGCTGCGAATCCACCGATGGCGACGTAGAGCGGAGTCCGGGTGTCCTGCAGTCCGCGCAGTACACCTGTGGCCGCGAGTACCACCAGCATCGCGGGGATGCCGAGGCTTGAGATCCGCAGATACGTGATGGCGTACGGGGTCGCGGTATCGGAAGCCCCGAAGATCTCGACCAGCCATGGCGCGAGGGGGAGCGTCACGGCGATGACGGCAGCACCGATCAGCAGGGCGAGCCAGATGCCGTCCATTCCCTGGCGGATGGCGGACGCCAGATCTCCGGCGCCGACCTGGCGGGCGACGGCGGCTGTGGTCGCGTAGGCGAGAAAGACGAAGATGCTCACCGCAGTCGTCAGTAGTGCCGCGGCGACCGCCAGGCCGGCCAGTTGTGGAGTGCCGAGGTGCCCGACGATGGCGCTGTCGACCATGACGAAGAGAGGCTCGGCAACGAGCGCTCCGAAGGCCGGGACAGCCAGTGCGATGATCTCGCGGTCGTGCCGACGACGGGATGGCGGCTGAGCCGTGGGCGCCTGGGTCATGGGGTCAATCTAATCTTCCACAGGTAAGAGACGCAATGTGTCTGAGGTCCTTACCTTGCCCTGGATCCCGAGTGGGGCGGGAAGGTGATTGCGGTGATCTTGGGCTGAGGGCAAAAGTTTTTCTCCCCCACAGGCCGTGGATTGAGAAAGTCCAGCTCAGGGGGCCCTTTCATGGGCCCGTATGAGTTTGTCCACAGTACTGTCCCCCGGTCCGTGCACAGGATCCGACGGGTTCTCCACAGCATCTGGTCCGTCATCCACATGCCCTGTGGATAACCAGATTGGCTGACGGTGCGGAGCGGCCTACCGTGGTGCGGCGCCCGCACTCCGTTCCGGCTTGGAAGTCCGCAGAACTTGACGCGCCGGAACCGGAGTCGGGCGTCTTGTTTGTCGGTGCCGTGCCGTAAGAAAGAGTGGCACGGCTAGGTCCGCGAAGCGGACGGGAGGAGGTGGCCCGGTGAGCATTCCCGAGCCTTTGGACGACCCCTGGGCCGATGTCGGTCCCAGCGACCGTCTGCCCGTCTCCCGTCAGCGCCGCGGAGAGGGCAAGGGGCGTGACGAGCAGCACGAGCGTGGCAGGGAGAGCAGCTGGGACGGCCCCTCCTCCGGCTTCGAGCGAGTGCCTCCGCAGGATCTCGACGCCGAGCAGTCCGTCCTGGGCGGCATGCTGCTCTCCAAGGACGCCATCGCCGACGTCGTGGAGATCATCAAGGGCCACGACTTCTACCGTCCGGCCCACGAGACCGTCTATACGGCGATCCTCGACCTGTACGCCAAGGGTGAGCCGGCCGACCCGATCACGGTGGCGGCCGAACTGGTCAAGCGTGGCGAGATCACCAAGGTCGGCGGAGCTCCGTATCTGCACACGCTGGTCCAGTCCGTGCCGACCGCGGCCAACGCGTCCTACTACGCGGAGATCGTCCACGAGCGTGCGGTGCTGCGGCGTCTCGTCGAGGCCGGCACGAAGATCACACAGATGGGATATGCCGCCGACGGCGACGTCGACGAGATCGTCAACTCCGCGCAGGCCGAGATCTACGCCGTCACGGAGCAGCGCACCAGCGAGGACTACCTCCCGCTCGGCGACATCATGGAGGGTGCTCTCGACGAGATCGAGGCCATCGGCTCCCGCAGCGGGGAGATGACCGGCGTGCCGACGGGATTCACGGACCTCGACTCCCTGACCAACGGACTGCATCCCGGCCAGATGATCGTCATCGCAGCCCGTCCCGCCATGGGTAAATCGACTCTCGCCCTGGACTTCGCCCGTGCCTGCTCGATCAAGAGCAACCTGCCGAGCGTGATCTTCTCCCTGGAAATGGGACGCAACGAGATCGCGATGCGCCTCCTCTCCGCCGAGGCCCGGGTGGCCCTTCACCACATGCGCTCCGGCACCATGACCGACGAGGACTGGACGAGGCTCGCCCGCCGGATGCCGGACGTCTCGGCTGCTCCGCTCTACATCGACGATTCGCCGAACCTCTCGATGATGGAGATCCGTGCGAAGTGCCGTCGCCTCAAGCAGCGCAACGACCTCAAGCTCGTGGTCATCGACTATCTGCAGCTGATGCAGTCCGGCGGGGCCAAGCGTGCCGAGAGCCGTCAGCAGGAGGTCTCGGACATGTCCCGAAACCTCAAGCTCCTGGCCAAGGAGCTGGAGCTGCCCGTCATCGCCCTGTCCCAGCTGAACCGTGGTCCCGAACAGCGCACGGACAAGAAGCCGATGGTCTCCGACCTGCGTGAGTCCGGTTCCATCGAGCAGGACGCCGACATGGTGATCCTGCTGCACCGCGAGGACGCGTACGAGAAGGAGTCGCCGCGCGCCGGCGAGGCCGACCTGATCGTGGCCAAGCACCGTAACGGACCGACGGCGACGATCACCGTGGCGTTCCAGGGCCACTACTCCCGCTTCGTGGACATGGCTCAGACCTGATGGCGCCCTGTAGGGTCTCAAATCCCGCTTCATAGTCTCAGCGCCAGCTGCATATGGATGGCATTTATGCAGCCATCATGAGACTCGCAGCTCGGAGCGCTCACTCTTCCGGGTGACGTAAGGGGCGACCTCTCCATGCGGGGAGCGAACGCTGACACCTTGGCTACACGGGCAGTCACTCGTGGGCTGGGGGTGCGGTGGACGTCGCTGCGACGGTGAGTATCCGTCATCAACGCGGTGCTCTCGTAGAGGACCGAGACTGGCGTACGGTGCCTGCCGACTTCCTGCACTCGGCTTGTCCGTAGCGGACGTTCCGCTGGCACAAGGGCCAGAAGCACTACTCAGGCACTTACTGGTCGGCGACGATGCGCGATCACGTGATCTACGAGTCGCGACTGGAGCTGTCGCGGTTGCTCTTCGCCGATTTCGATCCGGCCGTACGTGGCATCGTGGCCCAGCCCTTCTTGCTGAAGACGGTGTTGGAGGGGAAGGCCCGTTGGCACATTCCGGACTATCTCCTCCTCACCGAGCAGGTACCGGTGGTTGCCGACCACGGCAACGGCTACGTCTCGGAGCATCTGACCAGCGTCTGCCGACGGATGGGCATCTCCATCCAGTCGGCCCGGCTGCGGACGGGCCGCGACAAGGGGCCGGTCGAACGCTACTTCCGGACGCTGCGGGAGCGACTGCTGCAGGTGCTGCCCGGCTACAAGGGGCCCGACATCTACTCGCGGGGCGAGAGCCCGGAGGACGACGCCTTCTTCTTCCTCGACGAGCTTGAGGCGATCATCCGGGAGTGGACCGCGGCGGTCTATCACTGCAGGCCGCACTCCAGTCTGGTCGATCCGGGCCTGCCGGGTCTGCGGATGTCCCCGGCGAAGATGTTCGAGCACGGCATGGCCCGCGCCGGCTACATCGAGGTTCCCCGGGATCGCGATCTCGCCTTCGAGTTTCTCCAGACGAAGTGGCGCACGGTCCAGCACTACGGGGTCGAGATCGGCCGCCTCCGCTACAGCGGCCCCGGCCTGCCCGAGCCGGGTGTCCGCAGCCCCTACGACAGCCCGGTCAAGAACGGCTGGCTCATCGAGCAGTACGTCCACCGCCGCCGGACCCTGCCGGACCTCGCCCGAGAAGCGGGCATGAGCACCGCGACCATGGCCCGCTGGGCCCACACCCACAGCATCCCCCTCCGGCCACGCGGCGGTGCGAGCCACCAGACCGTTTTCCGCACCGCCGACGAAGCCGAGGCTCTTCCCGTCATCCTCCGCAAAGCCCTCACTGGCCCGTACGCGCGGCAACGACTCGCGCGATTCCTGGCAGCCCAGTCCTATCCCACCCTCACTGAAGCAGCCCAAGATCTCGGCATCCACCAGTCGGCCCTGGTGATCCAGATCAACCGCCTCGAACGGGACCTCGGAAAGGCACTGCTTGAACGCGCGGAACGCGGCCGGGCCATGAAACTGACTCCCTTAGGCGAGAAGGTCATCGCGGCCATCAGCACCATGCAGGGTCAGATCGCGAGTCAGCTCTGACGCTGATCGTTTGCAGTGCCTGCGACAGCAGGCCCGCAGTTTGCCGGAAGCGCCCCCACCACCGTGGAGATGGCTGCTGCAGCGGTGTCGCCTTCACCGATGACCGTTCCACGAGAAGGACCGCAGACGCGATATCGACCGTCGCTCAGCGGATCGATGAACGGCACGTCCCATGAGTACGGGAAGCCGGTGCAGGTCGTGAAGTGCAGCGACCAGTGGCTGGTGAACGGATACAACTGCCGCAGCTTCGGTTCGGCGGACGCAGCCTCGGCGAGCGCCAATGTCTGGCGGGCGAGGTCGAGTCGATCGGCGTCCTGGTGCAAGCCTTCCAAGAGAAGTCGCCACTGAACGGTGACTGCCTCGGCCGGACCGCGTTCATGCGCTTCGGCCAACTCGCTCAACTCGATGAAGGAAGCATCACCCTGGATCTCACGGAGCCTGGCCCCGTCACGCCAACCTGCCGCAGCTCGGGCCAGCTCGCCCAGATCGGAAGTCGATCCCGAGAGCAGCTGAACCCCTTGGCACGGGCCATTGACGTTGAACCAGCGGGTCTCCGACCCGATGAAGATCCAGCAGGGCTCCCGGCCAGGGACTGTGCTGGTGACGCCGGCTGTCCGCAGCGGGTCCGAATCGTTGCTCAGCACCACACCCAGGTCGAGTCCCTGCTTGGCGGCAGCCAGTGCCAGGGCCGCGGCCAGACTGCCAGCAGCCGCGAGATCCGGATAGAGATCAGGGTCGGCTGGAGTCGGTTCGTGTCGAGCGGGGCGCGGGGAGGTGAAGGTCACCGCTGGAGTCTGCCGTTAGCGCTGAGCAAATGGCCACCCCAGGAGACGGACCTGTCGCACGGCGCTACAGTCCGACAGCTGAGGAGGGAAGATGGCGCTGAACAAGAAGGGTTCCCGGCGCATAACCGTTGACGGGATCGAGTACCGCTGGCGGATCCGCAGGAAGCCCTCCTACATGCAGGGACTCTGCTGGACACCGATGACCTATGCGGTTGAAGCGGCCAGCGGCAGCCAGCCGGGCACGACCTTGATCGTCACCAGCGGTCAGGCCCATCCCAGCAACTGGGTGGGCGTCGAGACGGAGCCCATTCGTCCGGCTCACGTTGCTGCCAGCATTCGAGAGGCACGGGATCAAGGCTGGGATCCAACCCGGGTCGGTTCTCCATTCCAGCTCGACCGATCCGCAGGATTCATCGCCCAGTCATGAGATAGAGCGGAGTAGGGCGGCGCATCTGGCCCGGCATCATGGCCTGGTGACCACATGGATGCGCTGCTACTGGGACGAGGAAGACATCTGGTTCTACTTCGAGGTCGACGCCGAAGGCTGGGTGATCCGGCAGGTCGAACTCGAAGGGCCTGAGCTGATCCCGATCGCAGCTGCTTCCCTCGCCGAGTGGCAGCGGGCCCGCGACGCAGGCCGCCTCGGTGACTACGACAGCAGATTCGGGATCACCGCCGAGCTGCCCGTCTCGGAATGGGAAGGCCACGAACCCGAACAACTCACCTTCGAGGAGTTCGAGGATGTCTGGGGCCCTGCCCGTCAGCAGATCGCATCCCTGCCCAGCTGACCTCTCGGCGCCGCACTGGCTTCTTGGCATCATCGCGACATCACCCCGCCCCTTCGCCGCACCGTCCGAGCCGTCGACACCGCTCAGCTCCTGGACCTGGCCCAGGAGGCCGCTATACATGGCTTCAGCCAGCGGCTCCCGGTCTACTGGCTACGAGAGCACCTCGCCGCAGAAGCGACGCACTACCTGTTCCCGACCTTCGTGCAGCGGCTCACGCACCGTCCCGAAGTGCCGCTGCAGTGGTAGTGCCAGCAACTGCTGACCGTCAGCACCGGCGAGCAGATCTGGGGTCTCCTCGACGTCCTTCCCGACACCTTCGACAAGATCCCGGAGACCTTGGACACGGCGTCCAAGAAGGACATCGTCAACCGCATCGAGCAAGCAGTGAAGGTGCGGGAGTGGATGGAACGGACGGCCGCCGATGCAGGTTCATGAGGTCTGGCAGCCGGCTGGGCAGTCTGAGGAAATGACACCGATCTGAGACAGCCGGCGGCCGACACGGCGTGAGACTGAAGAGGAACGTCCAGCTCAGAGCGTCGGCGCCTGACACCGAAAGTGAGAACCTACACGCCCCCCGACGGGCTCTGAGACCCCTTCGTTCAGACCCCGTCGGGCTGGAAGAACTCGAGCATTCTCCTGCCGGCGTCCGGTGACATCAGCACCTCCTGCATGGTCGCGGACATCCTGGCGGCAGCGCCGGTGCGCTCGAACATCTCGCGTTCGTACTCCGTGACGGCGGCGAGGAAGTCGTCCGGGTGTGCGGCCAGCGCGAGAGCGAGCAGGGCGCCGTCGAGAAGCGCCATGTTGGCGCCCTCTCCCACGGGTGGCATCAGGTGCGCGGCATCGCCGACCAGGGTGACACCCGGGACGGACGGCCAGGTCAGGCCGGCCGGGAGAGTGGTGATCGGCCGTGGCACGACCGCGTCGTCGCATGCCGCGATGAGTGCGGTGATCCGTGAGTCCCATCCGGGGAGGAGCTCGATCAGCCGCGTCCGGGCGGCGGCCGGGTCGTGGAACGGGATCCCGCTGGTGGCGAACCAGTCCTCGGCGGTGTTGTAGAAGCTGAGGCCGATGCGAACGCGGCCGTCGCCGTTGCGCTGCGCCGCAAGGGAGATGCCACCGCCGAGTACCCAGTAGTTGCCGCGCCCGACCATCGCCGCGAGGTCGGGGTGGGTGCGGTCGGCATCGGGAATGCCGAGCTCGACCACGTTGTGGCCCGTGTGCACCGGACGGGCAGCGGTGAGCAGTGTGCGGACCCGGGAGTGGGCGCCGTCCGCGCCGACCAGCAGGTCGTACGGCGCGCTGCCGCCGTCGGCGAAGTGCAGCAGGCCCCTGTCGGCGGATGTGCATGCGTGTCCCCAGCGCACCATGGCGTCGGGGAGGGAATCCAGGAGCAGGTCGCGCAGATCGGAGCGGTCGACCTCGGGCCGCGCCAGTGGGGCGTCGTCGGGCGTGTCCTCCTGGAGCAGCAGCGTGCCGTCCGGTTCGAGAAGGCGCATGTCCTGGCCTTCGCCCCGGGCGATCTCGTGGAACCGGTCGGTCAGGCCTGCCTCGCGCAACGCCTGCTGGCCGGTGTGGATGTCGAGCATGCCGCCCTGGGCACGTGCGTCACGTGACGCTTCACGTTCGTACACGACGGCTTCGACGCCGTGCACATGCAGGACCCGGGCCAGGGTCAAACCGCCCAGGCCGGCCCCGACGATCGCAATGGTCATGGATGAGCCCCCTCCTCCGATACGCCGAATGGATCGAGACACTGTATCGATTCGTCCGGTGTACTGTGGCCGCATGTTGGTGTGGGAGAGGCCCGAGCCGCCGAATCGACCTGTGCCTGCGCCGTTGAGCCGGGAGCGGATCGTGCGCGTGGCGATCCGGCTGGCCGATGCGGACGGCCTGGACGCAGTGTCACTGCGCAAGGTGGCCGCCGAGCTGGACGTCCGTCCGATGCGGCTGTACGGCTACATTGCGAGCAAGGAGGAACTGCTCGACCTGATGGTCGACGCCGCCCATGCCGAGATCAGGCCGGTCGGAGACGGCTGGCGGGAGGTTCTCCGGTCCCTTGCCGAGGTGACACGGCACGCCGTTCACGAGCACGAGTGGCTCGCCGATCTGCTGGGTGGCCGTCCCCAGCTCGGACCGCACGCGCTGGCCGGCGGGGAGACGGTGCTCGCCGCACTGGACGGCGTCGACGTGGACGACGTCATGCCGGTGGTCGCCGCGGTCAACGCGTACGTGGTGGGCGCGGTGCGGCGGGAGGTCGCCGACCGGCGTGCCGAGCGGGCCACCGGTATGGACGAGAAGCGCTGGCAGGCAGCGCTCGGGCCCTATCTGGAGCGGACCTTTGCCACCGGCCGGTTCCCCGCCCTGGCCACCGTGGTCCGCGACGCCGCCCACCACGATGCGGACCACACCTTCCGGACCGGCCTCGACTTCGTGCTCGACGGCATCGAGGCCCGCATCTCCGGGTGACGCGTGGCAGATGGACCTGTCCGCCACCGCTCACAGGGGCCGATTGGTGCATTCAATGAGATCTGAGGCCCTGCGCTCCCTTTCGGAGCCGTGTCCACAGACCCCTCAGCGCCTTCAGCGCCCGAGCCCGGCGGCCTTGGCGGCGCGTCGCGCGAAGACGTCCTCACGGTTCTCCTCCATCTGCTGCAGCGCGTTCCTGCGGTCCCGCCCGGAAAGCCGGTCGAGGTACGTGTGGCCGAGGACGTGATCGGTCTCGTGCTGCAGGCACCGGGCGAAGTAACCTGTCCCCTCGACGACGAGCGGACTGCCGTCCTTGTCGAGCCCACGGACGACGGCTCGATCGGTCCGGGGGACCACCATGGACGCACCGGGCACGGACAGGCAGCCCTCGACGTCGTCGACCAGCCGTCGGTCACCCGGGCCGGGCAGCTCCAGGACCGGGTCGATGATGTGGCCGACGTGCCTGATCCCGTGGTCGTCCAGGCAGTCGTACACGAAAAGTCGCAGGTCGACGCCGACTTGGTTGGCGGCCAGGCCGGCACCCTCGGCGACGTACATCGTGAGGAACATGTCGTCGATCAGGCTCGACAGTTCAGGGGAGCCGAGATCCTTCACCTCCTGGCAGGGTCGGTTCAGGACGTCCTCTCCCACCACCGTGATCCGGCGCACCGCACCCCGTTCGGCCTCGGGTGCCCGAGCAGGGAAGGAGTCGGTGGGGCGTCCTTGCAGACGAACTCGGCGGTCGACGGGACGAGTTCGTTCGTGATGGACGGACATGGTGGTCTCCCGTTGTGCGCACGCCGCGGGTCCCGGTCGACACCGCGGCCGGATGCGGCAGGTTGCCAAGAGCTTTGCAAAGTAGCAGACTTTGCAAAGTGACTGAAGATGACTTCGATGTTCCGAACGACCTGGCACGCGGTACAGGCGAAGCGCTGCGTGAGCATGAGGTCCGCACAGCCCTGCTGGGTCTGCTTGCCGAAGTCGGCGCCGTCACGGCGACCGAAGCCGCCTCCCGGCTGGGCTACAGCTCCGGCCTCTGCTCGTTCCACCTGCGGCAGCTCGCACGCCACGGACACATCGAAGAAGCTCCGCGCAGCGGGGGCCGCGCGCGCCCTTGGCGTCTGAAGCAGCCCGGCTCCCCGGTCCACGCTGACTCGGACGAGCAGTTCGGTGACATGGCCCGAGGGCTGGAGGACGAGAGCTGGCAGCGATGGCTGGCCCGGCGGGACGATGCACCGTCCGGATGGCGCCAGGACGAGGCCTTCAGCGCCGTCACCTACCTGACGCCCGAGGAGATGCACCGGGTCGCGGGTGTGATCCGCCGGGCGCTCGCCCCCTACCAGGACCGTGAGCAACGCCCCTTGGCCCGGCCTGACGGCGCTCGGCCCGTTGCGCTCATCACCCGGCTCTTCCCTCTGCTTCCCCACGCGGCAGGCGATGCGGACGAGGGGTGAGACATGACCGGCCGGTGAGGCCCGACTTGGATCCCGTGGCCGGAAGCCGAGACCTAGGGCCCCCTGCTTCCCTGCGCTGCGTAATGAGTTCGTCAGGCCGAGGACGCGCGGGTCATTCTTGGGTATGACCTCTGACGAACCTCTGCTTCCCACCACCCGCCGTTCTCTGCTGCACCGTGTCGCCACCGCGCAGGCCGAGGGGCGGACGCCCTCCCTGGTCGCCGCTGTCCAGCGGGAGGGACGGATCGCCTGGAGCGGGGCGCGCAGTTGTGTGGACGGCCACGAGCCCGACGGCGACACGCAGTTCCGGATCGGCTCACTTACCAAGACGTTCACCGCCGTGCTGGTGATGCGCCTGCGGGACGAGGGGCTGCTCGATCTGGACGACCCGCTGGAGAAGCACCTGCCCGGTACGGACGCGGGTCACCTGACCGTTTTCCAACTGCTGGGCCACAGCGGGGGCCTGCGGGCCGAGACGCCCGCACCGTGGTGGGAGAGGACGCCGGGTGGCACCCGCCCGGAACTGGCGGATGTGCTCGGCGAGAGTCCGCAGATCCACTCGGCCGGCCAGCGGCATCATTACTCCAACCCGGGCTACACGCTGCTCGGGTCACTGGTCGAACGACTGCGCGGCGATGCCTGGGCCGACGTGCTGCGCCGCGAGATCCTGGAACCTCTGGGGCTGGACCGTACGACTCCCGAGGCACAAGCACCGCACGCGGGGGGCTGGGCCGTTCACCCATGGGCGGACGTCATGCTGCCCGAGCCCGCCGAGGACCTCGGACTGATGGCGCCTGCGGGGCAACTCTGGTCGACGACCACCGACCTGCTCCGCTTCGCGGCCTTCCTGGCTCGGGGTGACGAGCGTGTGCTGTGCGCCTCCTCGGTCGAGGAGATGCGTGGCCCGGCCGCTCCCACCGAGGCGGGAGACTGGGCCGGCACCTATGGCCTCGGCCTCCAAGTCGTGCGACGCGGTGACCGCACGCTCCTGGGGCACACGGGTTCGCTACCGGGCTTCTTGGCCACGCTCTGGTTCAGCATCGAGGACGACGTGGCGGCCGTGGTGCTCTCGAACGCGACGTCCGGCCCCCTGGTCGGTACGGTCGCGGCGGACCTCGTGCAGATCGTCGCCGACGCGGAGCCGCGGATCCCGGCCCCCTGGCGCCCACTGCCCGAGATCGACGAGGAAGTGCTGGCGCTCACCGGGATCTGGTACTGGGGCACGCAGGTGTATGCCCTCAAGGCGCCGGCGGGCGGAGGAATCGAGTTGCAGCCGCTGCGGGGTGCCGGCCGTGCGGCCCGGTTCCGGGCGTGCCCTGACGGGACCTGGACAGGTCGTGACGGTTACTACGCGGGGGAGACGCTCCGGGTCGTGCGTGCCGGTAATGGCACGGTGGACCACCTCGATCTGGGATCGTTCGTCTTCACCCGTGAGCCGTACGACCGTGGTGCGGCCATTCCTGGCGGTGTGGACCAGGACGGCTGGCGAGGGCTCGCCCTCTGAGGAGAGCTGAGCGGCGTTTCACGTGAAACAGCAGGTGCCTACGCGCGAGGCGTCAACGCGAGCGACGAGCCGAAGCGCGCGAGGCGCCGACGCGAGCGACGAGCCGAAGCGCGCGAGGCGCTGATGCGAGCGACGAGCCGAAGCGCGCGAGCGTGAGCACGCAACGTGGAACGCCGAACAGGGCGCGTCCTCCCCCACGCCCGGAGGGAGGACGGATCAGGCCGACAGTTCGCGTTCCAGAGGCGTGCGGAAGCGGGGGGTGATGCGCGCCGCGCCCACCCAGGCGGCCAGCCGGGATGCTTCCGCCTCGATGAGCTGTGAGGCGTCCCGGCCCACGTCGGAGAGCAGCCGCCAGACGAGTTCGCCGTCACCGCGCTGCGCCCAGCCGCCCACGATCCCGCCGTTCCACCAGACGGTCGGTCCGATGTTTCCGGCGCGGTCGAAGAGCGCGGCACGATGGCCGGCGGGCAACTGGAAGTCCCGGTCGGCCCAGCCCATCCCGCTCGGGTCCAGGCCGGGCAGCAGGGCCGCCCAGGGCTCCGGGGGCGGTTCGGCGGCAAGGTCTCCGGGGGCGACCAGGGCGACAGCCCCGTTGTCGAGCAGGACCTCCTCGGCGCCGACGGATGCCAGGGCCGCGCGCGTGTCCCGCAGCCCCCAGCCTGTCCACCACTTCAGGTCGGCCTCGGTCCCGGGGCCGTAGGAGAGGAGCCACCGCCGCGCGACCTCCGCCCGCGCCTCGGCGGGGTCCGACGCCGGCCAGGGTTCCGCAGCCGTCCAGCGGAACTGGCTGGAGGTCCAGGACCCCCGGGGGCGGTCGCGCCGGATGAGCCCATCCGCCGCCATGACGCGGATCACTCGGGAGGCGACTCCCTGCACCGTCTCCTGCTTCGTGCCGGGAAAGACAGTGATCCTGGTGCGTAGAGCAAGTACGGCAGCCGCGAGCTCGCTCCCCGAGGCACGCCCCCGAGCGGTCAGCACGGCGAGTGTCTGCTGTTCGGCATCGGCGAGCCATCGCTCGTCCAGGCCGTTGCCGTCCTCCCGGAGATGCTTGAGGAGCTTGCTGCGCTCCTTGGCTGCGACGGGCCGTGCGTTCGACGCGTCGACGGAGGGGGCGACAGCCCTGGAGACGGTGAACAGGGTGTTCCGCATGGACAGCAGCCGGACCAGCGACACGTCCTCGTAGAGCGCGCGTTCCACCGTCTCGACCCCGGGGTGGGACAGCCGTGCGCAGGCGGAGAGATGGACGGTGGCGGCGTCGGTCGAGTGCAGGGCGACAACCGCGTCCGCCACCGTTACGACGGACTCCGCACGCGCGGAAGGGGCCAGCAGGTGCCGGCGGCCGAGTCTGGCCCTTCGCTGGTCGTCGTCGATGCGGTACATGAAACCTCCCGGAACTCTGCCGGGACCCTATGTCTCAGAGAGCGAGTTTGAACCCGACGTGGCTTGCGGTGAAGCCGAGTCGCTCGTAGAAGCGGTGGGCGTCGGTGCGGGTGGCGTCCGATGTGAGCTCGACCAACTGGCAGTTCTGACGCCTGGATTCGTCGACCGCCCACTGGATCAGCTGGGTGCCGAGACCCCCACCGCGCTCATCGGCGTGTACGCGCACGCCCTCGATGAGGGAGCGGGTCGCGCCGCGGCGGGACAGCCCGGGAATGATGGTGAGCTGGAGGGTGCCCACGACGCGAGCCTCGCGCACAGCCACGACCAGATGCTGATGAGGGTCGTCGGCAAGCTGCCGGAAGGCCGCGTGATACGGACCGAGGTCGTCCGGGGACTCGCGCTGCGCACCCAGCGGGTCGTCGGCGAGCATGGCCACGACGGCGGGGATGTCGGAGAGTGTTGCGGGACGTATGTCGAGATCGCTCATGATCGGCAGACTACGCAAACCCGCCGGGTCAGGCCGGAACCTTCAGTGCCTCGACCGTCCGGACCAGCGGGGCGAGCTCCGGGTTCTCGGCGGCCTCGTCGAGCGCGGCGCGGAGCGCCGTGTCGTTGGTCGGCCTCGCTTCGCCCAGCAGCGTGAGGCCCGCTTCCGTGACGTCCGTGTAGATGCCCCGCCGGTCGGTGTCGCACAGGTACCGCGTGAGCAGTCCACGGTCCTCGAGTCGGGTGACCAGCCGCGTGGTGGCGCTCTGGCTCAGCACCACGGCGTCAGCGACCTGCTTCATCTGCAGGTGCCCGCCCGTACCGCTGTGCTGTCGGCTCAGGACGTCGAGCAGGGAGAACTCACGCGCGCTGAGGCCGTGGTGCGACTGCAGGGCCCGCTCGATGCGGGCTTCGATCTTCCCGTGGAGCAGGGAGAGGGCGCACCAGCTCTGGGCGAGGGCCGTCAGTGCGGGGTCTGTCGCTGTCATGGTCTCTCCTCCGTGCGGGAGCTGCTTGCCTCCAGGGTAGGGCACGTCCGCAATAGCCCGCGCTTGCGATTAATAGGCGTCTGCAATTATTGTGTACGCCTGTAAGGCGCAGACGCAATCTCCAGGGAAGGTGTACCCATGCCGCTCGCGCTCCTCGCCCTCGCCATCGGGGCATTCGGTATCGGAACCACCGAGTTCGTGATCATGGGGTTGCTCCCCGACGTTGCCGCGGACTTCCACGTGTCGATCCCGACCGCCGGGTTCCTGGTCACGGGCTATGCCCTGGGCGTGGTCCTCGGCGCTCCGCTCATGACCGTCCTGGGTACCAAGGTGACCAGGAAGCGGATGCTGATGCTCCTGATGGGGCTGTTCATCGTGGGGAACGTGGTGTCCGCGCTTGCCCCTGTCTTCGGCGTGATGCTCGCCGGGCGGGTGATCGCGTCACTGGCCCACGGAGCCTTCTTCGGCATCGGGTCAGTCGTTGCCGCAGGCCTGGTCGCTCCGGAGAAGAAGGCCGGCGCCATCGCCATGATGTTCACCGGGCTCACCGTCGCCAACGTCGTCGGGGTTCCGCTGGGAACCTTCATCGGCCAGAACCTCGGATGGCGCGTGACGTTCTTCGTGGTCGCGGGACTCGGTGTCCTGGGCCTCCTCGGTGTGGCCAAGCTCGTCCCCGAGCAGCCGAAGCCCCATGGCGTGCGGATCCGTCATGAGCTGGCGGCGTTCCGCAACGTCCAGGTGCTGCTCGCGATGGCGATGACGGTGCTGGGCTTCGGCGGTGTCTTCGCGGCCATCACCTACATCACTCCGATGATGACGGAGACCGCCGGCTACGCGACATCGTCCGTCACCTGGCTGCTCGTCCTCTTCGGCCTGGGCATGGTCGGCGGCAATCTGCTCGGCGGGAGGTTCGCGGACCGTCATCTGATGCCCATGCTGTACGTCTCGCTCGGCGCGCTTGCCGTGGTCCTTGCCCTGTTCACCCTGACCGCGCACAACAAGATCGCTGCCGCGGTGACCATCGCCCTCATCGGGGCCCTCGGTTTCGCGACCGTACCGCCACTGCAGAAGCGGGTGCTCGACCAGGCGGCAGGGGCACCCACCTTGGCCTCGGCCGTCAACATCGGAGCCTTCAACCTCGGCAACGCGCTCTCGGCGTGGCTCGGTGGGATCGTCATCGCGGCCGGTTTCGGCTATACCGCACCCAACTGGGTCGGCGCGGTGCTCGCAGGGGCGGCGCTGGTCCTGGCGGTGCTCTCCGGGGCGCTCGAGCGTCGGACGGTCTCCCATGGCCGGCTGGTGTCCGCACACGTTCCGGAGCCTGATGCAGGCGCGGATGCCGGCTCCGGCTCCGATGAATCGGTTGCCGCGGCAGCCGTGTCGACGGAGCGGTGACGGGGGGATCCATGGCTGCGGTCACCGAGGAATCGACGGCGAGACGCTGCGGAAGATGAACGTGGGGCGGTCGGCGGCACCGCGGGCCGGTCGCCTCCTGTGCTCACGGCACGCGTGGCCGCCCGAGGTGTTTCACGTGAAACACCGGGGCATCAGCCCAGGTCCGGCGCATGCATCGCCCGTACACCCTCGATGTTGCCGTCAAGGTAGTGCCGCAGTGACAGGGGTACGAGATGAACAGCCGCGATTCCCACGCGACTGAACGGCACCCGGACGACCTCGTACTCCCCACAGGGCTCGTCGATCTCCGGTCCGTGTCGACGTGACAGGTCCATCGACGCCAGCCGGCAGACGAAGAAGTGCTGCACCTTCACGCCTTTGACGCCGCCGCCGGCGATGTGTTCGACCGTGTCGACGAAGCAGGGCACCACGTCCACGACCTTGGCGCCGAGCTCCTCGTCGACCTCGCGGTGCAGCGCGTCGACGACGGTCGCGTCCTCCGGCTCGACCCCGCCACCGGGCGTGACCCAGTACGGGTCGACACCCGGCTTGGTGCGCTTGATCAGGATGAGGTCATCGCCGTCGAGCAGGACGGCGCGGGCGGTGCGCTTGACCACGGGGCGTTCGGTCATGGCAAGAGCGTGGCCCGGGAGAGCCGATCTGAAACTCCTGCGGGCCGACCGGTCACCAGTCCACAGCAGCACGCACCAGCAACTCGTGCGCCCGCGCAATGTGCGGCAGGCCGAGTGTGCCGGTCCTCGCGACGAGGAAGTACGTGCGGAGCGGTGGTACAGGAGGGTCCAGCAGCGCCACGACTTCACCCCGCTCCAGGGCGCTTTCGCAGAGATAGCGCGGCAGCACGGCGAGGCCGGCGCCCGCCGCCGCGGACTCCAGCACCGCTCGGAGGTCCGGGGCGATCACGGCTGCGGAGGCGGCGGGGAGGCTGTCGAACACCGTCGCCCAGTAGCGCGAGACCAGGGGGAGGCTCTCGTGCACCTCGACCACCGGCAGCTGCTCCAGCAGTACGGAGCCCTTGTGCCGCAGGACCCCGGGCCCCAGACGCCCCGCCCAGCGCGGGGCCGCGATCAGGACGTGCTCCTCGTCGCAGAGGGGGGTCGACGTCAGCAGACCACCGCGCGGGCGGGCCGTGGTGAGGGCCAGATCATGGTGGCCTGCCGCCAGCCCCTCCAGCGTGCCCTCGGCGTTCGCGACGAAGGTGCTGCGGAGCGCGAGCCCTTGGGAGACCAGCGGGCTGAGGGCGGGAAGCGCCCGCACCGAGGTGAACTCGGGGGGCCCGGCCAGGTGCAGTGTCCGCACCCCCGACGTGTCGTCGAGTCCCACCTCGACGATGTCGACCAAGGCGTCGAGATGCGGGGCCGCCCGGTGGGCCAACTCGTCTCCCACCGTGGTGGGGGTCACCCCGCGGGCCCTGCGCAGGAAGAGCGGGCGGCCCAGCTGCCGCTCCAGTGCGCGTATCTGCGAGGTGACGGCGGGCTGGGACAGTCCCAGCAGTGCGGCGGCACGGGTGAAGGATCCGGCGCGGTGCACCGTGACGAACGTGCGCAGCAGGGCCAGGTCCATGGTCCGCCCCCTCCCCTCGGCGTGACGCTGCGCCCGTGCCGCACCGCCGGACGCAACCGCTCAACTATAAATATGTCGATAGGAAGCTGTCGTTACGGTGATTGGACACTGACGCACAGTCAACTAGCCTTGTCCGGGAGGTTCTCGGCGCAGGAACCGGGGTGGTCCGAGCCACGAGGGGGGAGGCTCGGACCGCCCGTCCCGAGCGGGACCGGTCCGGTGGACGGGGACGCCCGTCCCGGACCGGTCCTGCCAGGACCCGGAAGCCGCGGATCAGCGAGCCGCCTCGTCCAGCGCACGTTCCACGTCCGCCAGCAGGTCCTCCGGGTCCTCGGCGCCGACCGAGAACCTGATGAAGCCCTCCGGTACGGCGTCCCCGCCCCAGCGCGCCCGGCGCTCGGCGGTGGAGCGCAGCCCGCCGAAGCTGGTCGCGTTGTCCACCAACCGCAGGGACGCGAGGAAGCGCTCAGCGGTCTCCCTGTCCGCCAGCACGAACGCCACGACGGAGCCGAAGCGCCGCATCTGGCGCACGGCGACGGGGTACGAGGGGTCGCCGTGCCGCCCCGGGTAGCGCAGGCCCGTCACGTCCGCGCGCTCGGCCAAGGCCTCGGCGAGCAGCGACGCGGTCGCGCACTGGCGGTCGATCCGCAACTGCAGCGTCGCCAGCGAACGGTGGGCGAGCCAGGTCTCCATGGGTCCCGGAATCGCGCCGGCCACCTTGCGCCAGCGCCGTACCCCCGCGGTGAGCTCCGGATCCCGGCACGTCACATGGCCGAGCAGGATGTCCCCATGCCCGGTCAGGCCCTTGGTGTCGCTGGCGACGGAGAAGTCCGCCCCCAGGCCGAGGGGACGCTGGCCGAGAGGGGTGGCCAGGGTGTTGTCGACCGCGACCAGTACGTCCGCGTCGTGCGCGGCTTCGACGAGCCTGCGCACATCACAGACGTCGAGACCGGGGTTGGACGGCGTCTCGATCCACAGCAGCTTCGCCCCGTCGAGGAGCTCCAGCTGGGCATCGCCGCCGGTCGGTGCGGTCCGCACCTCGACCCCGTACGCCTCCAGCTGCTCCCGTACGAGGGGGAGCGCCTGATACCCGTCGTCCGGCAGGACCACGCTGTCGCCGGTGCGCGCCTGCGACAGCAGCACGGCCGAGACGGCGGCCATCCCGGAGGCGAAGACCGTGGTCCCGACCTCCTCCCCCGGTGCCTCCAGCTCGCCGATGGCGCGCTCCAGGCGGGTCCAGGTCGGATTCGTGTCCCGGCCGTAGGTATAGGGGCCGACCGGATCGCCGGACAGATGGAAGTGCGCGGCGAAGACCGGACCGGGAAGAGCGGGCCCGTACTGCTCCGGTTCGGGCAGTCCTGCTCGTACGGCCCGTGTCCCGTCACCCGTGCTGCTCATGCTCGTCTCCTCGTCCCGCCGGTGGTTCAGTGGTCCGTGCCGCACGGTGTGGCCGGCGCGGATCAGTCCTCGTCGGGGAGGACCACGTTGAGCGCCCAGGACACGACCGAGATGATCAGGCCGCCCAGAACCGCGGTCCAGAAGCCGTCGACATGGAAGTTCAGATCGACGACACCCGCCAGCCACGAGGTGAGCATCAGCATCAGGGCGTTCACGACGAGAGTGATCAGCCCGAGCGTCAGGATGAACAGGGGCAGCGTGAGGAGCTTCACGACAGGCTTGACGACGAAGTTCACCAGGCCGAACAGCAAGGCCACCAGGATCAGGGTGAGCACCTTGCGCCCGGTGTTGTCACCGGTCAGCGTGATGTCGTTGAGCAACCAGATGGCTACGGCCAGCGCACCTGCGTTGGCGATCGTCTTGACTACGAAATTCTTCATGTGTCTGATCGTGGCAGACATGATCGATGGCGGACACCGTCGAAACAGGGCTGCACATATGCGAGGGGCGGACGGACGATGAAGGCATTCAGACTGGACGAGCTGGAGGCGGAGAGGGCTGCCAACGACGGGGCCTATCTGCAGTTCATCCGGGAACGCACCATGTCCGTAGGCCTGTACGCCCTGGACGCCGGAGCGCTCGATCCCCAGCAGCCGCACGGACAGGACGAGGTCTACTTCGTCGTCAGCGGGCGGGCCTCGATCACGGTCGGCACGGAGACCACGCAGGTGGGCCGGGGGAGCGTCGTCTACGTACCCGCCGGGACGGCCCACAAGTTCCACCACGTCACCGAGGACCTCCGGGTCATGGTGGTCTTCTCCCCGCCGGAGGGCTGAGCCGCCTCCCCGGGGATTCTCCCCGCCGGCCCGGGGTTCCCTAGGGGATCGTTCAGGGGAGTTCAGGGGATCCCGGGCCCTCGTACACCACCCCCGCGCCTCTAGCATCGGAGCAAGGAACTCAGAGAGACGAGGTAGCGGCGATGGCGGTGCGGGAGATTTTCGCGGGGATGCCCTGGTGGGTGAAGTGGGTCGCGGTGCCTCTCATCGCGATCGTGGTGTTCGGCGGGCTGATCGCCAGCGTGGTCGGGTTCGTGATCGGCCTCCTCTTCAAGGCGCTGGTCTTCGTCGTCCTCGTGGGCGGCCTGATCTTCGTCGTGCGGAAGTTCATGTCCTCGTCCGAGCGCAGCGACTGGTAGGTGCGACGGGGCGGATGCCGGCTCGGAGCAGCCAGCGGTTTCGTGACGGACAGTGACGGGTCGGGTGGCGTGCGGCCCTCCTGCGATTAGCCCAGCTGAGCTAAGTCCAGGACGAAACCTCTCTCCTGGCCGTATGCGCCGATACAGTGGCGTACCGCTGCCGCCAGCTGGGAAATGACGGTCCGTCACCATCCTGCCCAGTGGTTTGTGCGACCGTCCGGTCTCCGGACCCCAGGCTCGCGGCGCCCGTGGGGGCGGCCTCCGCGGGAGGGCTGACAGCCCGTCACCATGCCTGGGGGTGACCTGTGACCACGGCATCGAGCACCGCTGTCCCGACGTTGATCGGTTCGGTTCAGCGCGCGTTGAGACTCATGGAGGCTGTGGGCACCCATCGGGACGGGGCGCCTGCCAAACAGCTCGCGCGGGAAGCGGGCCTTCCCCTCCCCACCGCCTACCACCTGCTGCGGACGCTGACCCACGAGGGCTATCTGCGCCGGGAGAACGGCGTCTTCCTGTTCGGTGCGGCGGCCCAACGGCTGAGCGGCGGCCCGGCGACCCCGCGTCCGGGGGTGATCGTCGACTCGCTCGCGCACTGGGCGGACGTCATCGGGGCCCCCGTGTACTGCGCCCTGTACAAGGACGGCGAGATCGAGATGGTCGCCGTCGCGGACACCCCCGCCGTTCCCGCGGTGCACGAGTGGGCCTCGTTCCGTGAGACGGGCCACGCCCACGCCCTCGGTCAGTGCCTCCTGGGACAGCTCGACGAGCGGGCGCGTGAGGATCACCTGGACCGGTATCCCGTCCGTCCCCTGACGCGTTACTCCGTGAGGGACCGTCAGGCGCTGCTGAGCCGACTGAGATCGATGAAGCGCACGGAACCGGTCGTCGAGCGCCAGGAGTACGCCATGGGGACGGTCTGCGCGGCCATTCCGATCACTGTCGGTTCCGCCGTGGCGGCGATGGCTGTTTCTCTCCCCCTGCACCAAGAAGAACGGTTGCTCCCCGCAGTCGAACAACTACGCTGTGAAGTGACCACTCTCTTGCGCTCGTTCGTGTTCTCTATCAGTATCTGAAAAATCACTCCTTGTGATCTGCTATCGCGTGCACCACGATGGCGTCAATAGGGCCATGGGGGATCATTCCTGGCCAGATTCATCTACTGCGGGGTTGAACGATGCGCGAGTCGGTTCAAGCAGAGGTCATGATGAGCTTCCTCGTCTCCGAGGAGCTCTCCTTCCGTATCCCGGTGGAGCTCCGGTACGAGGTCAGTGATCCGTACGCGATCCGGATGACCTTCCACCTGCCGGGAGACGCCCCCGTCACCTGGGCATTCGGCCGCGAGTTGCTGCTCGACGGTCTCAACAGTCCCAGCGGCGACGGCGATGTGCACATCGGCCCGACCGAGCCCGAGGGGCTGTCGGATGTACACATCCGTCTTCAGGTCGGGGCGGACCGTGCGCTGTTCAGGGCCGGCACGGCACCTCTTGTGGCATTCCTCGACCGGACGGACAAGCTGGTGCCGCTGGGGCAGGAGCACACGCTGGGTGACTTCGACGGCAATCTGGAAGAGGCGCTGGGCCGCATCCTGGCCAAGGAACAGAACGCCGGCTGAGCAGGAAGATCCGGCTGAACATCGAACACCGGCGGCCCGGGGGCATGTGTCCGGTGCCCCGGTTCACACCTTGCGGCGTCGGCCCCTCCCGGTCCGTGCGGGTGCAGGAGCTCCGGCTTCCGCGCCGAGCCCCGTGCGGTCCGCGGAGACCACCAGGGCCGCGAGCACCGTCGTCACCGGCACCGAGGCGACCAGCCCGATCGACCCGACCAGGGTGCGGACGATCTCCTCCGCGACCAGTTCGCTGTTGGCCACGGTGCCCACGCTGCTCTGCGCGATGGAGAAGAGCAGCAGCAGCGGGAGTGCCGCGCCCGCGTAGGCGAGCACGAGGGTGTTGACGACCGAGGCGATGTGGTCGCGCCCGATCCGGATGCCCGCCCGGTAGAGCCCCCGCACACCCATGGTCGGGTCGGCCTGGTGCAGTTCCCAGACCGCCGACGTCTGGGTGACGGTCACGTCGTCGAGCACACCGAGCGATCCGATGATCACACCGGCCAGGAGCAGGCCGCTCATGTCGATGTCCGGGTACAGCCCGTGGATGAGGCCGGTGTTGTCGTCCGTGTTGCCGGACAGGCTGGCCCAGCCGATGAACAGGGATCCCAGCAGCCCGATCAGCAGCAGCGAGATGAGCGTGCCGATCACGGCCACCGAGGTGCGGGCCGTCAGGCCGTGGCAGGTGTAGAGGGCGATCAGCATGATGGCGCTCGCCCCGATCACGGCGACGACCAGCGGATTCGATCCCTGCAGGATCGCCGGAAGGATGAAAAGGGTCAGCACGCCGAACGAGACCGCCAGCGCGATCAGCGCCATCAGCCCACGCAGCCTGCCCACCACGACCACCGCGACGGCGAAGATCCCGGCGAGCAGCGCCATCGGCACCGTGCGGTCCACATCGGTCACCGAGTACTGGAGGTCGCGGGGTGCGTCCGGCGCGTACGCCACGACCACCCCCTGGCCCTCGTGCAGTTGCCTCGGCGCGTCGGGCTGGATGACCTCGACGAACGTACGGCCCTCGTCCTCACCGGTCGTGACCTCGACCGTGGCCTTCTTGCACTGCCCCGTCTGCTCGTTGACGGCCTCCCGCCCCGAGGGGGTGGAGGTGTCGCCGGTGGGCGGCACCTGTGAGGCGTTGACGTCCGCGCAGTCGACCGGGACCACCTTCGTCACACGGCCGTCCTGGGTCTGCCGGTCGAACCCCACGCCGGTGCGTTCGTGGGCGGGCGCTCCCCCTGGCCAGAAGGCCACGAGGCCGACCAGGACGGCGGTGGCGAAGGGGATCACCACGGCCGCGATGACCTTGCGCAGGTGCTTGGACACGGGCGCCGCGGGACCGTGGCTGTGGGTGTGTCCGTGTGCATGGCTCTGCGTGCTGCCTGATGCGGAGCCGTGGGGTTCGGGGGCGTTTCCGGGGGACGTCACCCCGCGATCATCCCAAGAACGGGCAAGGCCCTCTGGCCAGCACGCCAGAAAGGAGGTTAGCGTGGAGGCACTTTGCACACGCGGGAGCTCGGAGCACCGGGCTGAGAGGGCGCTAACCTCCGTACATCCGTACGGGACAGCTGCGCCGACCGCCGAACCTGTTACCGGGTAATGCCGGCGTAGGGAGTAGGTCTCATGACCACAGCGGACGCAAGCACGCCTGTCTCGACGCAGAATGCGCGGAATGCGCAGGATGTGAAGGACGACGAGGCCGGGAAGTCCATCGGCTGGCACAAGGGATACGTCCAGGGCTCGCGCCCGGACCTCCGTGTGCCGGTCCGTCAGGTGCACCTCACCAACGGCAAGGACGTGACGCTGTACGACACGTCCGGGCCGTACACCGACCCCACCACCGACACCGATGTCCGGCGCGGGCTCGCCCCGCTCCGGGAGAACTGGATCATCGCCCGCGGGGACACCGAGGAGTACGCGGGCCGCCCCGCGCGCCCCGAGGACGACGGGCTCAAACACACCTCCCCGCGCGGCGGCCTGCGCAACCTCGACGCGGTCTTCCCCGGCCGCCCCCGGCAGCCCCGGCGCAGCCGCGACGGCCGGCCGGTCACGCAGCTGGCGTACGCCCGCCGGGGCGAGATCACCCCGGAGATGGAGTACGTCGCGATCCGGGAGAACGTCGAACCCGAGGTCGTGCGCGAGGAGATCGCCGCGGGCCGGGCGGTCCTTCCGGCCAACGTGAACCACCCGGAGATCGAGCCGATGATCATCGGCAAGCGCTTCCTGGTGAAGGTCAACGCCAACATCGGTAACTCCGCGGTCACTTCCTCCATCGAGGAGGAGGTGGACAAGATGACCTGGGCCACCCAGTGGGGTGCCGACACGGTCATGGACCTGTCCACGGGCCGCAACATCCACACCACCCGCGAGTGGGTCCTGCGCAACTCCCCCGTTCCGATCGGCACCGTCCCCCTCTACCAGGCACTCGAGAAGGTCGACGGCCGCGCCGAGGAGCTGACGTGGGAGATCTACAAGGACACCGTCATCGAACAGGCCGAGCAGGGCGTCGACTACATGACCGTGCACGCCGGTGTCCGGCTGCCGTACGTACCGCTCACGGCCCGTCGGAAGACCGGCATCGTCTCGCGCGGGGGGTCCATCATGGCGGCCTGGTGCCTGGCGCACCACAAGGAGTCGTTCCTGTACGAGCACTTCGAGGAGCTCTGCGAGATCCTCGCGGCCTACGACGTGACGTACTCGCTCGGCGACGGTCTGCGTCCCGGCTCCATCGCCGACGCGAACGACGAGGCGCAGTTCGCCGAGCTCCGCACGCTCGGTGAGCTCAACACCGTGGCCAAGCGGTTCGGTGTCCAGACGATGATCGAGGGCCCGGGGCACGTCCCGATGCACAAGATCAAGGAGAACATCGACCTCCAGCAGGAGATCTGCGAGGAGGCGCCATTCTACACGCTGGGCCCGCTGACCACGGATGTCGCTCCGGCGTACGACCACATCACCTCGGGCATCGGTGCCGCGATGATCGCCTGGTGGGGGACGGCGATGCTCTGCTACGTCACGCCCAAGGAGCACCTGGGGCTGCCGAACCGGGACGACGTGAAGACCGGCGTCATCACGTACAAGATCGCCGCTCATGCGGCTGACCTCGCCAAGGGGCACCCGGGGGCACAGGAGTGGGACGACGCCCTGTCCGACGCCCGGTTCGAGTTCCGCTGGGAGGACCAGTTCAACCTGGCGCTCGACCCGGACACCGCGCGGGAGTTCCATGACGAGACGCTGCCGGCCGAACCGGCCAAGACGGCGCACTTCTGCTCGATGTGCGGTCCCAAGTTCTGCTCGATGAAGATCTCCCACGACATCCGGCGGGAGCACGGGGACGGGCAGGACGAGATCGAGGCGGGGATGGCAGAGAAGTCCAGGGAGTTCGCGGCGGCGGGCAACCGGGTCTATCTGCCGATCGCGGACTGACTCCGGCCCCACGCCGCCCGGGGGGCGGGGTGCCGTCCCTGCCCCCACGGCGGGGGCGGCACCGGGTCCGGCCGGATCCCCCTCCGGCAGCAGGCGCTCCGGGCCCGGCCCGATCACTCCGGCCGGTGCTCCGGGGCCGACCGGATCACTCCGGCTGGTGCTCCGGGGCCGGCCGGATCACTCCGGCTGGTGCTCCGGGGCCGGCCGGATCACTCCGGCTGGTGCTCCGGGCCGCCGAAGTCCGGGCTCGTGAAGTCGGGGCTGGTGAAGGTCGGCCGCGGGCCGGCCGAGGGGCCGTCCTCCGGCCCGGAGAAGTCGGGCCTGCTGTAGCCGATCTTCGGGATCCGGTTGACCGAGCGGTGGGGCGTCCGTGACGCGGGTCCGGCCGTGGGGTCGGCCAAGGCGTCCCGGAGGAAGGGCAGGATGCCGCGTTCCAGCAGGGCGTGGCGCCAGGCCTCCCGGGCTCGCGCGACGTCCTCCGGCAGTTCCTCCTCTTCGTCCACGGCCGGCAGCGCGGTGGCGCCGTTGCGCAGGGCCGTGACGAGGAGTCCCACCGCGGCGACCAGGATGGCCGCGGCGGCGACGGCCGCGAAGAACCAGCCGGCGGCGACCATGGTCCCGGCGAAGGCCGGGGCGGGGCTGAGCGCCTTGAGCGGGTACCCGATCAGCAGGAATATCAGGGCGGCCGCACCCGCGAGGACCGGCGCCAGCACGGCGATCACCGCCAGGGTCCCCGCCCCCGTGGGGTCGGACTCGTCCGTGGCCTCTCCCAGGACGGACGCCTGGGCGTCCTGGGGCTCCGGCCCGCGGAGCTCGCCGCGGACCTTCACGTAGTGGTCGTACTCGGTGGCGGCCGCCGCTGTGATCAGAGGCGTGGCGTCGAGCGCCATCGTCCGCAGCTGTTCCGTGTTGAGACGGTCGCCGACTCCGTCCAGATCCGGTCGTTCGTGGGCGTGACGCAGCGCGTCGGCAAGGATCCGCTCGTACTCGGGGCGGTCCTCGGCCAGCAGGTGCGGAGCGCTTTTCATCTGCATCCCCCGATGCTCCGTAGGGCCTGACCGGCCGAGCGGGCCGGGCGATCGGGCGGAAACGGAGGAGAGCCTGCTACTGATACGCCGATGGTAGAGCGCCTACGGCGCAGGGTGACAGGGGGTTTCCGGAAATAGGCCCAGCCGTCGACGCTGTCAGGTCGTGAAGCGTCTTCCCCGGCTGCGGTCAGTCATGCAGGGGGAGTTGGACGACCAGCAGCTTTCCGGCCATGGTCACTCCGCCGTCCATGGCGATGGCAAGCCCCTCCGCGTAGACGTGCGGGCCGTCGACCACGGGCCGCGGAACGTCCTCGCCGTCCTCCGACCCGACCTCGCCGAGCAGGTACGGAATAGGGCTGTGACCGTGGACGACGCGCTCCCCGCCGTATGTCGCCATCAGCTCGCGGACGGCCTGTGCGCCGCCCTCGTCGCGGAAGGCGAACCGCTTGGTGAGTTTACGGAAGAGGTCCCAGCACTCGTCGGCGTCGTTCCGCGTGAGAATGGCGTGCACCGTGTCGTTGACGTCCTCGATGGTGGACCCGTAGTCGAGGTAGGCCGTCGTGTCGGAGTGCATCAGCAGATGCCCGTCCTCCTCGACGACCGCGTCGAGCCGTGACATCCACTGGAGGTGGACGTCCTGGAGCCGCTCCATGTCCGTCTTCTGGCCGCCGTTGAGCAGCCAGGCGGCCTGGAAGGTCGCGGTTCCCGCCCCGGAGTTCACCGGGGCGTCGCCGAACCGCTTGGCGCCGAGCAGGAGCAGTTCGTGGTTGCCCATGAGGGCCTTGCAGTAGCCGCCCGCAGCCGCGGCCTCCGCGGAGAGGCGCATGACCAGGTCGATGACGCCGATGCCGTCAGGACCGCGGTCGGTGAAGTCGCCGAGGAACCAGAGCCTGGCGTTGCCGGCCGTCCACCGGCCGTCGGCGTCGACGAGTCCCTGCTGGTGCAGGGCGCCCAGGAGCTCGTCCAGGTAGCCGTGGACGTCGCCGACGACGTACAGCGGGCCGCCGGAGCCGTCGGAGGCCCGCGCCTCGGGGACGGCCTGCACCTGGACGGTGTCGCCCCGGTTGATCACGGGAAGATCGCGCTCGGTGGGGGTGTACCCCTCCGGGGGCTCTTCGCCCACCACGACGTTGCCCGGGTGCGGCGGGTGCGGCGGGTGCGGCTCCATCGGCACCTGCGCATACGGCGGTACGCGGAAGTCACGCAACGTCGCTGTCCGCACCACGGGTTCCTGACCGGCCCCCTGAGTCATCGACCCCTCCACCACCGTCGCGCCTCCGTACACCTGACGGGCCCTGCCTGGTAGAGGTGGTCCGCGGTGTCGTGCGCCCATCATAGGAATGCGGATCGTGCTGTGTGACGCACCAGGGGTGGTGAATCCGTGCGGGCACCTGGTTCATCGGCCGTTTGGTCCGGATTAATCCGATCAATCCCCGGCGGGCGATCGTGGAGCGCTGACGGTGGTGCGCGGCGGACGCCGCTGCGAGGACGTCCGGACGATGAGCTCCGTCGGTATCACCTGCTCCACCGGCCCGTCGTGTTCGACCCCTTCGATGGCGTCGATGAGGAGCTGGACGACAGCCGTGCCGATCCTGCGGGGTTTCAGCGAGAGCGTCGTGATGGGCGGCTCGGTCGACGCGTACACCGTGGACTCGCTGCAGCAGACCAGCAGGAGGTCCTCGGGGACCCGCAGGCCGTAGCGGCGCGCGGCGGCGAGCAGGTCGGTCCCGTTGGGGTCGAACAGCCCGTAGACGGCGTCGGGACGGTCGGGGCGGGCGAGGAGGCGGTCCGCGGCGACGGCGCCCGCGCAGGGGTCGTGGGCCGGATAGGACTCGTAGACCGGATCCTGGCCGACCCGCTCGCACCAGTGGAGGTAGGCCGTGGTGGAGAGCCGGGTGTACGTGTCGGTCGTGGTGCCGGTCAGCAGGCCGATGCGGCGTGCCCCGGCGGCCGCGAGATGGTCCAGGAGGTCCAGGACCGCGGCCCGGTGGTCGTTGTCCACCCACGCGGTGACCGGCAGCGTGCCGGCCGGGCGTCCGTCGGAGACGACGGGCAGTCCCTGGCGCACGAGTTCGGTGACCACCGGGTCCTGGTCGGACGGGTCGATGACGACCGTTCCGTCGAGTGCGACGTTCGACCAGACGTCGTGGCGTGAGGTGGCCGGAAGGATCACGAGGGCGTAGCCGCGGGCGAGGGCTGCCGATGTGGCGGCTCTCGCCATCTCCGCGAAGTACGCGAACTCGGTGAAGGTGAAAGGTTCATCCCCGTACGTGGTCACGGTCAGGCCGATGAGCCCCGACTTGCCGGTGCGGAGGGTGCGGGCCGCCGCGGACGGGCGGTAGCCCAGCCGTTCGGCGACCTCTCGGACATGGCGGCGGGTGGCGTCCGGGAGCCTGCCCTTGCCGTTGAGGGCGTCGGACACGGTCGTGATGGAGACCCCGGCCGCCGCGGCCACGTCCCGGATCCCCGCCCGTCCCTGTCGGCCGCTGCGCCGGGGCGTCTCTGTCCGGCTCACCTGGTGCTTCCCTGCTGCTGTCATGGCGAGCCGATATTAGGGCTCCGGTGCCGGGTTGGGCCGGTCGCATATGCGCCCGTTGACAGGCACGTTTCTGCATGATCAGAAAAGGGTAAATGCCTTGCAAATAAAGGGTGTTGAGGCCCTGAAGGTCGATGTGTCATGCATCGACGCGCGTGAACCTGCTGAATGGTCCATGTCTCGAAGAGGTCTCAACTCACCTGTTCGGGGGATGCGCGCCACGGAGTGAGCGACCGGCGCGCGGAGGAACGCACAGTGCTCCCCCCTCTTGAGGCCTCCCGGAGGCGCGTGCGACCGGCGTTTCCCGCCGGAGAGGGCGATTTCGGATGCCGCCATTCGCACGGATGCCCAATCCTCATAAGGTGAGCAGTATTGATGTGCACGGATGGTCGAGGAGGACCTGCGGTGAGCGAGACGAGCCCCAAGCTGCGCGCCGAGCTGGACGGCGTCCCTGCGTACGTGCCGGGCAGGCCGGCCGCCGCGGGAGGACCGGTTGCCTTCAAGCTTTCCTCGAACGAGAACCCGTACCCGCCCCTGCCGGGTGTCATGGAGTCGGTGCTCGCCGCGGCCGCCGGCTTCAACAGGTATCCGGACATGGCCTGTACCGGTCTGATGAACGAGCTCGCCGACCGCTTCGGTGTGCCGGTCTCCCATCTGGCCACCGGTACGGGTTCCGTCGGTGTGGCCCAGCAGCTGCTCCAGGCCACCTCGGGCCCCGGCGACGAGGTGATCTACGCCTGGCGGTCGTTCGAGGCGTACCCGATCATCACGCAGATCAGCGGTGCGACGTCGGTCAAGGTGCCGCTGACCACCGCTGAGGTGCACGACCTCGACGCCATGGCCGGCGCGATCACCGATCGGACCCGGATGATCTTCGTCTGCAACCCGAACAACCCGACCGGGACCGTGGTGCGCCGGGCGGAGCTGGAGCGGTTCCTGGACCGTGTGCCGGACGACGTCCTGGTGGTGCTCGACGAGGCGTACAAGGAGTTCATCCGGGACGCCGACGTGCCGGACGGCATCGAGATCTACCGTGACCGGCCCAACGTCGCAGTGCTCCGGACCTTCTCCAAGGCGTACGGCCTGGCGGGTCTGCGGGTCGGCTTCGCGGTGGCGCACGAGCCGGTGGCGGCGGCGCTGCGCAAGACCGCCGTCCCGTTCGGCGTCAGTCAGGTCGCCCAGGACGCCGCGGTCGCCTCGCTGCGCGCCGAGGACGAGCTGCTGGGGCGGGTCGGATCGCTGGTGGGTGAGCGTGCCCGTGTGTACGAGGGGCTGCTGCGCCAGGGCTGGACCGTCCCGGAGTCGCAGGCGAACTTCGTCTGGCTGCGCCTGGGGGACCGGACGCTCGACTTCGCCGCGGCCTGTGAGCGTGCGGGAGTGGTCGTGAGGCCGTTCGCCGGTGAGGGAGTACGGGTCACGATCGGGGAGGCCGAGGCCAATGACGTGTTCCTGAAGGTGACCGAGTCCTTCCAGCAGGAGCGGTAGCGGCGCGTACGCCGCCCGACGGACCTCCGGTGGCCCCGGACCCCGCGACGGGGTCCGGGGCCACTGTCCTTTCGCGTCCCGCCGTCCCTCCGTGTCCACCGTCCTACGCGTCCTGCCGTCCCGCCGTCCTGCCGTCCTGCCGTCCCGCCGTCCCTCCTGTCCCGGCGGCCGCCTCCGGGCGCCGGGCCTGTCCGGTTTCGGACGACCCGACCGGTGCGGCCGAAAAGGACCCCCCGCGCGACGCTCTCGAAGGTGTGTGCGCCATAATGCTTGTGAATGTGAACGCGTTCACAAGCGTGCCTCGTTTATCCCAGGATCGGGTGAATAAAAGGGGCAGGCTGCGGCTGTGATCACGGCGACGTAAGGAGAATGTCGTGGACCTGGCTCTGGCACCGGAGACCCTGGCGCGATGGCAGTTCGGCATCACCACCGTCTACCACTTCCTGTTCGTCCCTCTGACGATCTCTCTCGCCGCGCTGACCGCCGGCCTGCAGACCGCCTGGGTGCGCACGGAGAACGAGAAGTACCTCAGGGCGACGAAGTTCTGGGGCAAGCTCTTCCTGATCAACATCGCGATGGGCGTGGTCACCGGCATCGTGCAGGAGTTCCAGTTCGGAATGAACTGGTCCGACTACTCGCGGTTCGTCGGTGACGTCTTCGGTGCCCCGCTCGCCTTCGAGGCGCTGATCGCCTTCTTCTTCGAGTCCACCTTCATCGGGCTGTGGATCTTCGGCTGGGACAAGCTGCCGAAGAAGATCCACCTCGCCTGCATCTGGATGGTCTCCATCGGCACCGTCCTCTCCACGTTCTTCATCCTGGCGGCCAACTCCTGGATGCAGCACCCGGTCGGCTACCGCATCAACAAGGAGCGCGGGCGGGCGGAGCTCACGGACTTCTGGCACGTACTCACGCAGAACACCGCGCTCGCCCAGTTCTTCCACACGATCACGGCGGCCTTCCTCGTGGGCGGCGCCTTCATGGTCGGCATCGCCGCCTTCCACCTGGCGCGCAAGAGGCACATCCCGGTGATGCGCACCTCGCTGAGGGTCGGTCTGGTCACGGTGGTGATCGCCGGACTCCTCACCGCCGTCAGCGGAGACGTGCTCGGCAAGGTGATGTTCAAGCAGCAGCCCATGAAGATGGCCGCGGCCGAGGCTCTGTGGGAGGGGGAGGACGGGGCACCCTTCTCGCTCTTCGCGGTCGGTGACGTGGCCGAGGGGCACAACGACGTCGAGATCTCGATCCCGGGGATACTTTCCTTCCTCGCTGACGACAGCTTCACCTCGTACGTCCCCGGCATCAACGACATCAACAAGGCCGAGCAGGAGAAGTACGGCCCCGGCGACTACCGGCCCAACATCCCGGTGGCCTTCTGGAGCTTCCGCTGGATGATCGGCTTCGGCATGGCGTCGTTCGGGCTCGGTCTGCTCGGGCTGTGGCTCACCCGACGGAAGTTCCTGTTGCCGCCGGCGCTGCGCACCGGTGAGGACGAGGTGCCGAACCTGGTCCTCTTCAGGAACACGGCGCTGAGCCCGAAGTTCGCCAGGCTCTACTGGATCACCGCCCTGTGGACCATGCTCTTCCCGCTGATCGCCAATTCCTGGGGCTGGATCTTCACCGAGATGGGACGCCAGCCCTGGGTGGTCTACGGGGTGTTCCAGACGCGCGACGCGGTCTCCCCAGGGGTTTCGCAGGGAGAGATCCTCACGTCCATGATCGGCTTCACGGCGCTCTACGCGGTGCTCGCCGTCATCGAGGTCAAGCTCCTCCTGAAGTACGTCAAGGCCGGACCGCCCGAGCTCACCGAGGCCGACCTCAACCCGCCCACCCGGATCGGCGGCCACGACCAGGACGCCGACCGGCCGATGGCCTTCTCCTACTGAGATCAAGCGGAGCTGAGAGATGGAACTCCACGACGTCTGGTTCGTGCTCATCGCCGTCCTGTGGACCGGCTACTTCTTCCTGGAGGGATTCGACTTCGGAATAGGGGTCCTCACCAAACTGCTGGCCCGGGACCGCAAGGAGCGCCGGGTGCTGATCAACACGATCGGTCCGGTCTGGGACGGGAACGAGGTGTGGCTGCTCAGCGCGGGAGGCGCGACCTTCGCGGCGTTCCCCGAGTGGTACGCCACGTTGTTCTCCGGCTTCTACCTTCCCCTGCTCGTCATCCTGCTCTGCCTGATCGTGCGAGGGGTGGCCTTCGAATACCGGGCGAAGCGGCCCGAGGAGCGCTGGCAGGCCAACTGGGAGCACGCGATCTTCTGGACCTCGCTGATTCCCGCCGTCCTGTGGGGCGTGGCCTTCGGGAACATCGTCCGAGGTGTGAAGATCGACGCCGACATGGAGTACGTCGGCAACTTCTGGGACCTGCTGAACCCCTACGCCATCATGGGCGGGCTGGTCACATTGTTCCTCTTCACCTTCCACGGATCGGTGTTCGCCGCGCTCAAGACGGTCGGGGACATCAGGGAACGAGCTCGGAGGCTGGCCCTCAAGCTGGGCCTGGCCACCGCGGTGCTCGCTCTGGGCTTCCTCGTCTGGACCCAGGCGGACAACGGCAACGGGCGGAGCCTGGTGGCCATGATCGTCGCTGTGGTGTCGTTGGTGCTGGCCATCGGTGCCATAGCGGCGGGACGCGAGGGCTGGTCCTTCGCGTTCTCCGGCGTGACCATCGCGGCAGCGGTCGCGATGCTCTTCCTGACGCTCTTCCCGAACGTCATGCCGTCCTCGCTGAACGACGCCTGGAACCTGACGGTCTCCAACGCCTCGTCCAGCCCCTACACCCTCAAGATCATGACCTGGTGCGCCGGCATCGCCACTCCGGTGGTGCTGCTCTACCAGGGCTGGACCTACTGGGTGTTCCGCAAGCGCATCGGCACGCACCACATCGCCGACGCCCACTGAGCGCAACCGGTGTGACGGTGCCGAGATGCAGCGACTCACCGATGTGCCGTACCGAACCTGTCCCGTGCGCCGAACTGGCCGAGCGAGCGACATGAGCTCACTGGGGAGCTGTTTCACGTGAAACCGATCGACCCACGTCTTCTCCGGTACGCCCGGGCCACTCGCTTCTTCCTGGCGGCCGTCGTGGCGCTTGGCCTGGTCGGAGCGGCCCTGGTCATCGCTCAGGCCATGCTCGTCGCCGAGGTGGTGGTAGGCGGGTTCCAGGACGGTCTGACGGCTTCGGGGCTCCGTACACCCCTGCTCCTGCTGGCCGCCGTCGCGTCGGGCAGGGCACTGGTGGCCTGGCTGACGGAACTCGCCGCACACCGGGCGAGCTCCGCGGTCAAGTCCGAACTGCGCGGCCGGCTCATGGAGCGGGCCTCCGGGCTGGGCCCGGGGTGGCTGGGCGGGCAGCGCACCGGGTCGCTGATCGCGCTGGCCACCCGGGGCGTCGACGCCCTCGACGACTACTTCTCGCGCTACCTCCCCCAGCTCGGTCTCGCGGTCGTGGTGCCCGTGGCGGTGCTGGCCCGGATCGTCACCGAGGACTGGGTCTCCGCCGCGATCATCGTGGTGACGCTGCCACTTATCCCGCTCTTCATGATTCTCATCGGCTGGGCCACCCAGTCCCGGATGGACGACCAGTGGAGGCTGCTCTCGCGGCTCTCCGGACACTTCCTGGACGTGGTCGCCGGACTTCCTACGCTGAAGGTCTTCGGGCGGGCCAAGGCGCAGGCCGAGTCGATCCGCACCATCACCTCGCAGTACCGCCGGGCCACGCTGAAGACGTTGCGTATCGCCTTCCTGTCGTCCTTCGCGCTGGAGTTGCTGGCGACCCTCTCCGTGGCCCTGGTCGCGGTGACGATCGGGATGCGGCTCGTCCACGGAGAGCTGGACCTCTACACGGGGCTGGTGATCCTCATCCTGGCACCCGAGGCCTATCTGCCGATCCGCCAGGTCGGTGCCCAGTACCACGCGGCCGCGGAGGGCCTCTCGGCGGCGGAGGAGATCTTCGCGGTGCTGGAGACCGAGCCCCCGGCCCCGGGATCCCAGGACGTGCCCCGGTCGCTGCGGCTGGAGCTGGAAGAAGTCACGGTCCGGCACGAAGGCCGGACGGAGCCCTCGCTGGACCGGGCCTCGCTCGTGGTCGAGCAGGGGGAGACCGTCGCCCTGGTCGGTCCCAGCGGGATCGGCAAGTCCACCCTCCTCGACGTGGTGCTCGGATTCACGGCGCCCGACGAAGGGCGGGTCCGGGTCGGCGGGACCGATCTGTCCGCCGTCTCCCCCGAGCGCTGGCGCGAGCAGATCGCCTGGGTGCCCCAGCGCCCTCACCTCTTCGCAGGGACGATCGCGGAGAACGTACGGCTGGCCCGTCCGGACGCGGACGACGCGGCGGTCGTGGCCGCGCTGCGGGAGGCAGGGGCGTACGACTTCGTGGAGGCGCTGCCCGAAGGCACCGGTACGCCGCTGGGTGAGGACGGCGCCGGGCTCTCCGCGGGTCAGCGGCAGCGGCTCGCACTGGCGCGGGCCTTCCTGGCCGACCGGCCCCTGCTCCTGCTCGACGAACCGACGGCGAGCCTGGACGGGGAGACGGAAGCAGCCATCGTCGACGCGGTACGGAGGCTGGCCGCGGGACGCACCGTGCTGCTGGTCGTGCACCGGCCCGCGCTGCTCTCGGTCGCGGACCGGGTGGTGGTGCTGGAGCCGGTGACGCCGGGTGTGCTGCCCGCGCGACAGGGGCCGGAGCGAGCGACGGACCCGGGGGAGCCCGCCGTCCAGGGGAGCGCGGACGGGCCCGGGCGGGCTCGTGAGTCTGTCCTCCGGGACACCGCTCCCGGTCCCGGCGGTCGCGTACTGGCCCGGGTCCGCGAGGCCGCAGGCTCCCAGCACGGGAAACTGGGCCTGGCCCTGCTGCTGGGCAGCCTCGCCGTGGGGTCGTCCGTCGGCCTCATGGCGGTCTCGGGATGGCTGATCTCCCGGGCCTCCGAACAGCCGCCCGTCCTGTATCTGATGGTCGCCGTCACCGCGACCCGGGCCTTCGGCATGGGCCGGGCGGTCTTCCGCTACGCCGAGCGGCTGGTGTCCCACGATGCGGTGCTGAGGATGCTCGCCGAGCTCAGGGTGTCGGTGTACCGGGGGCTGGAACGCATCGCGCCCGCCGGCCTCCGTACGAGGCGGCGCGGCGATCTGCTGTCCCGGCTGGTCTCCGACGTGGACACGCTGCAGGACTACTGGCTGCGCTGGCTGCTGCCCGTGGGGACCGCGCTCGGGGTCGGGGCGGGGGCCGTCGCCTTCACCGCCTGGATGCTGCCGGAGGCGGGCGCCGTACTGGCGGCCGGTCTGCTGCTCGCCGGTGTGGGGGTGCCGTGGCTGAGCGGCGCCTGTGCCCGGCGTGCCGAGCGCCGGCTGGCGCCCGCCCGGGCGGCGCTGGCGGTGCGGGTCGCCGACCTTCTCGGGGGGACGGCCGAGCTGACCGTCGCGGGGGCGCTGCCCGCCCGGAGGGAGCAGGTGCGTGCGGCGGACACGGTTCTCACGAGGATCGCCTCGCGCGCGGCGGCGGCCACGGCGCTGGGAGGCGGACTGTCCGCCCTGGTCTGCGGTCTCACGGTCGTGGGTGCGGCGGTCGTCGCGCTGCCCGCGGTGTTCGACGGACGGCTGGAGGGCGTGGAGCTCGCCGTCGTCGTCCTCACGCCGCTGGCGGCCTTCGAGGCCGTGACGGGGCTGCCGCTCGCGGTCCAGTACCGACGGCGGGTCAGGACCAGCGCGGAGCGGGTCTTCGAGGTGCTGGACGCTCCGGTGCCGGTCGCCGAGCCGACCGAGCCGGAGCAGGCGCCCGCCTCGCCCTTCCCGCTCGACGTACGAGGGCTTTCGGCCAGGTACGAGGGCGCGGAGCGCGACGCGCTGCACTCCGTCGACCTGACGCTGCACGCCGGTGAGCGGATCGCGGTCGTGGGCACGTCCGGATCCGGAAAGACCACGCTCGCCCAGGTACTTCTCCGCTTCCTGGACGCGCGGGAGGGGACGTACCGTCTCGGCGGTGTCGACGCCTCGGCGCTGGACGGGGACACCGTCCGGGCCTTCGTCGGGCTGTGCGCCCAGGACGCCCACGTCTTCGACAGTTCCGTCCGCGAGAACCTGCGCCTCGCCCGTACCGGCGCGACGGATGGTCAGCTGCGTGCCGCGCTCGAGGCGGCGCGGCTGCTGGACTGGGCCGACTCCCTGCCCGACGGGCTCGACACGATGGTCGGCGAACACGGTGCCCGGCTCTCGGGCGGTCAACGTCAGCGGCTGGCGCTGGCCCGGGCACTCCTCGCCGACTTCCCGGTACTCGTGCTCGACGAGCCCGCGGAACACCTCGACCTGGCGACGGCGGATGCCCTGACCGCCGATCTGCTGGCCGCCACCGAAGGACGTACGACCGTGCTGATCACGCATCGGCTGGCCGGGCTCGAGGCGGTGGACGAGGTCCTGGTGCTGGACGGAGGCCACGTGGTGCAGCAGGGCCCGTACGCCGCCCTTGCGGCACAGGACGGTCCGCTGAGCCGCATGCTCGCACGCGAGCAGGAGCCGGTGCGGACGGGCGAGGAGCGGGTGGGGCCGGTGCCGGTGCGCGCCTGAGAGCGGTGGCGCGATGCCGTCCGACTTTCCGGACCATTCAGGTCTTATTAGGCTCAGGTCATGTCCGAGCCGGATCCGAAGGGCGCGTCCGGAGCCGTGCAGCCGGCCACCGGGGGCCTGCGGGGGCTCTCCGCCGAGCTGACCGCGCGTGTTCCGCAGCTGCTGGAAGCGACGAGGTCCGTCGGCACGGGCCTGGAGCTCCACTCCACCCTCGAACGCATCTGTGAGACCGCGGCCGAACTGGCCCATGCCCGCTATGCGGCCATCGGTGTCGTCGAGGAGCCAGGTGAGAGTCTCTGCGACTTCATCGCCCACGGGGTGCCGGAGGAGGTCGGCCGGGCGATCGGCCGCCCGCCCGACGGTCATACCGGTCTCCTCGGCGCTCTGATCCAGGAGGGCGTACCCATCAGGCTGGAGGATCTGGAGGCGGACCCGCGCTTCGCCGGATTCCCCGCCGCCCACCCGAAGATGCGCTCCTTCCTCGGGGTCCCCATCCGGGTCCAGGGCAAGATCTTCGGCAACCTGTACGTGATGGAGAAGTGCGCCGGCGGGACCTTCGGGGACGACGAGCTGCACATGCTGCGCGTGCTGGCCACCGAGGCCGGGATCGCCATCGGCCTTGCCCGCACGTACGAGTCCGCCCGGCAGCGAGGCCAGTGGATCGACGGCTCGGTGGCCGTCACCACCGCCCTGCTCTCCGGCGGGGACGCGGACGAGGCGCTCGCTGTCGTCGCCGAACAGGCCCGCCGTCTCGCCGATGCCGCGGCCGGAATCGTGCTGCTCCCGGCCGAGTCGGGAGGCCTGGAGATCGTCGCCGTCTCCGGCGACAGGCCGTCCGCTTCCCTCGGGGTGATCATCCCGCCGCAGAGCCCCGTGGTCGCGGCTCTCCTGAGGGGCGAGGAGGTGTTCCTGGACGACTCGGCGACCGATCCCCGCATGGTCACGCGGCTTGCGGACCAGTTCGGACCGCACATGCTGCTCCCTCTGCGCAGCGGCGGACGCGTGATCGGGGCGCTTGCCATCCCCCGGGTCCAGGGAGGGAGGCCGTTCACCGAGGCGGAGCGGATGCTCGCCACCCATTTCGCCGCGCAGGCCGCCCTGGCCCTCAAACTGGCCGAGGCGCAGCGGGACCGGGAGAGGCTCGTCGTCTACGAGGACCGGGACCGCATCGCACGGGACCTCCACGACCTCGTGATCCAGCGCCTGTTCGCCACGGGGATCATGCTGGAGGGCGCACAGCGGAGGTCACCGGTGCCGGCAGTGCAGGCCGGCATCGGACGGGCCGTCGACGAGCTGGATGTGACCATCCAGGAGATCCGCACCGCCATCTTCGCGCTGCAGCAGGAGCCCGAGGAGGCGCCTTCGGGGCTGCGGACCAGGGTCCTGCGGGAGATCAACATGGCGGCGGTGCCCTTGGGCTTCGCGCCCTCGCACCGGTTTCTCGGCCCCGTCGACTCGTCGGTGGGGGAGCTGGCGGGCAAGAACCTCATCGCCGCCCTGCGCGAGACGCTCTCCAACACCTTCCGTCACGCGAGGGCCTCACATGTCGAGGTGACGGTGGACGCGACCGCCGCGCTGCCCGACGGGCGGGACGCGGTGCGCCTGACGGTCACGGACGACGGGGTGGGCATCCCGGAGGGCGGACGGCGCAGCGGGCTGCGCAATCTCGCCCGGCGGGCGGAGTCCCTGGGCGGTGCCAGCTGGTTCGGGCCGGGGACCGGGGAGGCGGGCGGCGGCACGACGGTGACCTGGCAGGTCCCGGTGTGACGGTGCCGTGGGCGCCGCCGGTGTGCGGGGCGTGCCGTACGGGTTCCGCGATCGGTGTGCGGGGCGTGCCGTACGGGTTCCGCGATCGGTGTGCGGGGCGTGCCGTACGGGTTCCGCGATCGGTGTGCGGGGTCCAGGGGCGCGTTCGGGTGGGGCGAGGGAGCGTGTTCGGCGTGCGGGTTCAGCCCGCGGTCCGGCGCGCGGCGAGGATCCGCTCGATGACGACCGCGACGCCGTCCTCGTCGTTGGTCAGCGTCACGCCCGACGCGGCGGCCAGCGCGGCGGGATGGGCGTTGCCCATGGCGAACGAGGCCCCGGCCCAGCTCAGCATCTCCACGTCGTTGGGCATGTCCCCGAACGCGACCACCTCGGCCGCCGAGATCCCGCGCTCCGCGCAGCAGGCGGCGAGCGTGGCGGCCTTGGAGACCCCCAGGCCGCTGATCTCCAGCAGCGCCGTGGGGCTGGACCGGGTGAACGACGCCCGGTCCCCCGCGACCTCGCGCGCCAGCGCGAGGAAGGCGTCCGGGGCCAGTTCGAGGTGATGGGCGAGAACCTTGAGAACCGGAGTGCCGGTGCCCGGGGCCTCCTCGTGGAGCAGCTTCTCCGCGACGGCGACCGTGGCCCCCGGGTCCATGTGGAACGGGGGGTAGGCGGGCTCGTAGTGGATGCCGGTGGCCAGCTCGACGGCGAACGAGACACCCGGTGCGGCTTCGCGCAGGAGGCCGACGACGTCCAGGGCGATCCGGCGGTCCAGCGGATGGACCGCGAGCAGGCGTCCGCTGCGCAGGTCGGCAACCGCGGCGCCGTTCCCGCAGATCGCCATGGAGTGGCCCTGGACGTACGGGGCGACGACGTCCATCCAGCGGGCCGGCCTTCCCGTGACGAAGAAGACCTCGATCCCCGCCTCCTCGGCAGCTGCCAGGGCCGCGGTCGTACGGTCCGACAACGTCTTGTCGTCGCGCAGGAGGGTGCCGTCCAGATCGGTGGCGATCAGCCGGGTCACGGCAGGCAGGGGCGAGTCGGTAGCTGAGGTCACCCCGGCATTCTCCCGTACGGGGTTGCACGGGCGTGCGGAGGGGCGCACATCTGAGAGGGTGAGCCGTTGAGCTGCTGGATCTGACACAGGCATATGCCAACCTTCACCGGCCCGGCGACCTGCGGGGACGGTGCCCGTCTCCTGCCGGGGACGGTGCTCGCCTCGCCCCGGGGAGGGTGCTCGTCTCGCATCGGAGGCGACGCCCACCCCGGCCGGAGGGAACGCCGACCGGTTACGGCCCGGTCGCCATCCGTTCGCTCCGGCCCGGTCGCCGTCCGTTCCCTCCGGAGAGGAAGGGGTCAGCCGAGCTGGCCCAGGGCCTCCGTGGCGATCCGCTCGAACACCCCGGTGTCCAGGGCGAAGAGGGAGTCCGGCACCGGCCAGTGGACGACGATCTCGGTGAAGCCGAGGTCGAAGTGCGTTCCCGCGAAGTCCACGAACGCGTCGACGGACTGCAGGGGGCTGCCCGGGGTGAAGCCGGTGAGGAGGATCTTGTCCAGCTCGCCCACGTCGCGGCCCGTCTCCTCGCAGGCCGCGCCGAGCCGGCTGATCTGGCCGCGCAGGGCCGTCACGGACTGCTCAGGGGTGCCGGCCTCGTACAGCTTGGGATCACCGGTGGTGACCCAGGCCTGGCCGTGCCGCGCCGCGAGCCTCAGCCCGCGCGGCCCGGTGGCGGCGATCGCGAAGGGCAGCCGGGGGCGCTGTACGCAACCGGGGATGTTGCGGGCCTCGTTCGCGGCGTAGAACCGGCCCTCGCTCGTCACGGAGGGCTCCCGGAGCAACTGGTCGAGCAGCGGGACGAACTCGTCGAAGTGGTCGGCACGTTCGCGCGGTGTCCACGGCTCCTCGTCCCTCCGGCGCAGCGTGGTGGCGTCGAAGCCGTTGCCGCCGGCGCCGATGCCGAGGGTGATCCGCCCGCCGGAGACGTCATCCAGCGTGATGAGGTCCTTGGCCAGCGTCACCGGATGCCGGAAGTTGGGCGAGGTGACGAGTGTGCCCAGGCGCAGGCGCTCGGTGGCGGCCGCGGCCGCGGTCAGCGTGGGGATCGCCCCGAACCACGGCCCGTCGCGGAAGGTCCGCCAGGCCAGGTGGTCGTAGGTGTACGCGGCGTGGAATCCCAGCTCCTCGGCGCGTACCCACAGGGGCCGGCCGCCGTCGTGCCAGCGACGGATGGGCAGGATCACGGTGCTCAGTCGGCGGGAGGAGGTCATGACGACGACTGTACGGCGATGCGACCAGGGACCCGGAAGCCACTGCGGTCCAGCGGGCCCGGGGGCCTGCGGGCGCCTGAGGGCCTGCGGGAGGAACCCTGCCACGGGCGGGCGGCAGTGGTGCCGGGGCCCGGGGCCGGAGTGAGGCTGGAAGGGACCCGGCCGGTCCTTCCCGCGCGGGTGCACGGGACGGGATGCGGTCGGCCGGAGGGAATGAGCCGCCATGAGGATGATGCTCACCGCGCAGATGAACCCGAGGCGACGAACCGCTCTGTGTCCGAAGGGACCATGTCCAAGATGATCGAGGAGGTCGTGGAGCAGCTCAGGCCCGAAGCGTCGTACGTCACTCTCCAGGACGGCCGGCGTACCTGCCTGATGGTCTTCGACATGCAGGAATCGGCGCAGGTGCCACCGCTTCTGGATCCTTTGTCTCACACGGGGCCAAAGATCCCCTTAGTGCTCCAGCCTTAGATCGCGATCTTGCTGTTCAGGGCTGGTCCGGAGATGGCTGAGGCCACCGTTGATCATCGTGAGTTGTGTGGACAAACGAAGATCAGGCGGTGGCCGCGGGGCACAGCGCAGTGCCTGCCCGGTGGCGGGCGATGTTCGACCAGCTGATGGGCCGCGTGGCGGGCCGGTTTTTGCTCGGGTCGAACCCCGACGTCGCGCAACCGCGTTGGTGCTCGGACTGCTGTCAGACCTGCCGCGGAAGAACTGCTGGACGCTGGCCGAGCATGCGGGCGACGCGACTCCGGACGGCATGCAGCACCTGCTGCATCGTGCGAAGTGGGACGCCGACGCTGGCCGCAATGACGTGCGCGCTTACGTCGTCGAGCATCTCGCCGACGACCAGGCGGTGCTCGTGGTCGACGAGACGGGCGATCTGAAGAAGGGCACGGCGACCGTCGGCGTCCAGCGCCGGTACACCGGCACCGCCGGCCGGATCGAGAACGCCCAGGTCGCCGTCTATTTCGTGTATTCCGCCGCCCGCGGACACGCCTCCGTCGACCGAGCCCTGTACGTGCCACGCTCTTGGACCGAGGACCCGGACCGCTGCCGGAGCGCGGGCATCCCGAACGATCTGGCCTTCGCCACCAAGCCCCAGCTCGCCGCCCGCATGGTCGAGCGGGCGCTGGACGCGGGAACCCCCGCACGCTGGGTCGCAGGCGACGAGGTCTACGGCGACAACCCCCACCTGCGGATCACCCTTGAACGCCGCCGGACCGGCTACGTCCTGGCCGTCTCCAGCACCCACCCGACCACCACGCGCGCTGGGAAGTTCCAGGCGAAGACCCTGGCCGCGCGGCTCCCGAAGCGGGCCTGGCAGCGACTGTCAGCTGGAGCGGGCGCAAAGGGCGAGCGGTACTACGACTGGGCACAGGTCGATATCCACGCCCCCGCCGGTCGGCCCGACCACTGGTGCCTGCTGGTCCGCCGCAACCGTCGCACCGGCGAACTCGCCTTCTACCGCTGCTGCTCACCCGGGCCGGCGGCACTGTCGGAACTGGTGCGGGTGGCCGGACGGCGCTGGACGATCGAGGAGACATTCCAGGCCGTCAAGGGCCTGACCGGCCTGGACGAGCACCAGGTTCGCCGCTGGACCTCCTGGCACCGCTGGGTGACCCTCGCGATGCTCGCCCACGCCTTCCTCACCGTCACCGCAGCCTCCGAACGGCGCGACCAGCCCGCCCTTGACGGCCTGATCCCCTTGACCAGCAACGAGATCCAGCACCTGTTCGCGGCCCTGATCAGTCCGGTCCACGACGTCGCACACCGCCTGCGCTGGTCACACTGGCGACGCCGACACCAAGCCCGCGCCCGAGCCTGCCACTACCGACGGCAAGCAACTGCCCAGCCGTAGAGACTCGTGTCCCCTGGCCGGTGGCGATATTGAGATGTCGCGAGGTCGGTGCCGATGCATACTTCCTCACCGTGGAAACCATGACAGGCGAGCTGCGGCGCCTTCGATCCGGACTGGGAGCCGAGAACGACGACCAGCCTCGGCCGTTTCTCGTGCGCTGCCGGTTCACCGCCGAGGATCCGGCCCAGGTCATAGCCAATGCGCGTGCCGTACTAACGTGCGTGGTCGCGCAGATGGCTGAGTGGCCGGCGGATGAGCTTTGGCCGCAGCTGCTGCCGAACTGGTTCATCCAGCGGTGCTCACCCGAGACTCCGGAACCGGAGCACGGCGAGCCTTTCGACATCGAGGCGTGGCTGCGTCAATGGCGGGCCATGACGCCAGAGGAGAGAGCGGCCGTCGATCAGGGACCGTGGACGCTCTCGGATTGGCTGTACTACTTCGACCCGACCGAGGAAGGAATGGGAGACGACCGCAGCTGGTGGTGGTGGCACGCAGGAACCGACGAGTCGGGCGGCTGGGTGCAGGTGGCCACCACGGGCTGGCCCTTCGGTAGCGCTTCGCTGTCCTGGCTGATTGAGGCAAGTGGGGGTACGGATCTCGTCTACGGGCCATGACCAGCGACTCGCCATGATCGCGATCTACGGCTGGAGTACTAGCCGGTCATGAACCTCGACGACCTGCGTGCGGGGCTGGGCGGCATACAGCGCTGACCCCCTGGCGCGTCAGCCGGGCAGGCGCAGGTAGGCCGGAGGCACGGAGTCGGTGAGCCACACCCCGTTGGCGCTGACGTGGAAGAGGTGCCCCGCCCGGTGCATGGCTCCGGCGTCCACGGAGAGGACGACCGGTACGCCGCGGCGAGCGCCGACCCGGACCGCCGTCTCGCGGTCGGGCGAGAGGTGGACATGGTGGCGGTCCATGGGCCGGAGCCCTTCGGCCCGGATGGCGTCGAGGAAGCGTGCCACGGTGCCGTGGTAGAGGTACGCGGGCGGCTCGGCCGGGGGCAGGCCGAGATCAACCGTGACGGAATGGCCCTGGTTCGCCCGGATGCGGTCCCCGTCCACGGTGAAGCGCCGCTTGTCGTTCACGGCGACCACATGGTCGAGTTCGTCCCGGGTGAGAGCGAAGCCGTGCCGTGCGCAGGCCCGCAGCAACTCGTCGACGGGCACCCAGCCGTGTGTGTCGAGAGCCAGACCGATCCGGCCGGGCTCATGCCGAAGGTGCTTCGACAGATACTTGGACACCTTGACGGTGCGTCGTTCGTCCATCCGGTCAGAGTGCCCTCGGCGCGTCACAGGGCGCACCTCGATTTCATCCGACGTTCGTGGTGGCGGGTGCCGTCATCAGGTTTGATCCACAGCCAACTCGGTTTATCCACAGGCTTTTTGGCGTTCCTGTGGACAACGGCACTACCGTATAACCGATTTGGGTAACTTGGCTGCGGTATGGGCTATATGTGGCATTATTCAACTCCGGTAAGTCTGAACTCCTTCCGTTCAAGCGCAATAGAGCGAAGTCAGTTCATCCGTGCCGGAGTTGTGCCGCATGCCCAGTAATCGGTGACAACCTCCCGTATGGCGACCGCTCTTGTGTCCCAGGCCACCCAACTCGCCCGGTGGTCACAGGGGTGGCTTCAGCCGCGCGACACCGCGCAGCAGTCGGGGACTGACCCGGTGGAGCAGTCGAGCGCCCCGGGCTTCGGGCGTCACCGGCACCACGGCGCGGTTGTCCACCACGGCTTCAAGAATCGCGTGAGCCACCTTCTCCGGCGGGTAGTTGCGCCGCGCGTACAGCTCGGCCGTCCGCTTGCGGAGGCGCTCCTCCTCGGCCTCGTCGGCTCCGGCGAAGCGCGCGGTTCCGGTGATTCCGGTGTTGACGAATCCCGGGCAGATCGCGCTGACGCCGATCGAGCGGTCGGCCAGTTCTGCACGCAGGCATTCGCTGAGCATCAGTACCGCCGCCTTGGAGGTGCTGTAGGCGGGAAGGGCGCGGGAAGGCTGATAGGCAGCCGCCGAAGCGACGTTGACGATGTGACCGCCCTGCCCCCGGTCGGCCATCTGCCTGCCGAAGACCCGGCAGCCGTGGATGACGCCCCAGAGATTCACGTCGAGCACCGTGCGCCACTCCTCGCTCGTGGTGTCGAGGAAGGAGCCCGACAGCCCGATGCCGGCGTTGTTCACCAGGACGTCCACGACGCCGTGTTCGGCGGCGACCTTCTCCGCGAGCTGCTCCATCGCCTGTTCGTCCCCGACGTCCACCACTTCGCCCCACGCCGAGGCGGCGCCGCGCAGTCGTGCTGTCTCCGCCGTCCGTGCCACGCCCTCCGCGTCGCGGTCCACGGCCACCACTCGTGCTCCGGCCTCCGCGAACGACAGGGCTGTCGCACGCCCGATGCCGGAGGCGGCACCCGTCACCAGTACCAACTGGCCGGCGAAGCGCTCCGCATGGGGACCGGTGGCAGTCGTACCCGGTGCTCCGGGGCCGGCGGTACCACCCAGGCTGTCGCCGTCCACGCCGTGCGCGAACTCGCTGATCCAGGAGGCCAGCTGATCCGGCCTGGTGCGCGGTACCCAGTGCTTCGCCGGAAGGGTGCGGCGGACCAAGCGGGGTACCCAGGCTTCGAGTTCGTCGTAGAGCGACGGCGAGAGGAAGGCGTCGCCGGTCGGTGTCACCAGCTGGACCGGGACGTGCGCGTACGCGTCGGGACGTGGACGACGCAGGCGGGCACGGATGTTGTCACGGTAGAGCCATGCCCCGTGCGCCGCGTCCTGAGGGAGCGACTCCGTCGGATAGCCGTCCGCGGGGACCTTCTCCATCCGTCGCAGGATCCGAGGCCACTGCCTGCCCAGGGCCCCGCGCCAGGCCATCTCGGGCAGGACCGGCGTGTGCAGCGCGTACACGTACCAGGACTTCGCGCCTTGGCCGAGCAACTGCCCCACGCCACGCGGATCCGGGTGCGCCATCCGTTGCTTGATCCAGTGCCCGAAGTGGTCCAGGGACGGACCGGACATCGAGGTGAACGAGGCGATACGGCCCCTGGTGCGTTCCACGGTGGCGAACTCCCACGACTGGACCGATCCCCAGTCGTGGCCGACGAGATGAACGGGGCGGTCCGGGCTCACCGCGTCCGCGACAGCGAGGAAGTCGTCGGTCAGCTTCTCCAGCGTGAATCCGCCGCGCAGGGGCCTGAGTGCCGTCGACCTGCCGTGGCCGCGCACGTCGTAGAGCACCACGTGCCACTGCTCGGCCAGCCGCGCCGCCACCTCCGACCAGACCTCCTTGCTGTCCGGATAGCCGTGCACCAGCACGATCGTCGGCTGTGACGGATCGCCCGCCTCGGCGACACACAACTCGACCCCGCCCGTACGCACCCAGCGCTCGCGCGCGCCTCGCAGATTCACGCAGCCTCCTCGTCCGGTGCCGGCGTTGCGGTACGCGTCCGTAACGTGACACCGCTGAAATGTGGCAACCGACCGCCCGTCACGTCAAGGGATGCCCCGAACCTGTGGACAACGCCCTGTGGACGGCCCGCGCCGTGTTCCGTGGACAGCCGTGCCAGGGCCCCGCACACCCGTCCCGGCCCCGGACCGCCCGTCCTCCCCCGTGGGGTCCCCCCTACGGGTCCGTACGCCTGGAGTCTGACGCGGATCCAACCGCCTGGGCTGACGACTCCTGTGGCACGCGCCACTACCTTCGAACACGTGACTGTGATCGCAACCGAAAGCCTGAGCAAGCGGTTCCCGAGGGTGACCGCGCTTGACCGGCTCTCCTTGGACATCGGACCGGGCGTCACCGGCCTGGTGGGTTCCAACGGGGCCGGCAAGTCCACACTGATCAAGATCCTTCTGGGTCTGTCCCCCGCCACCGAAGGCCGGGCCGCGGTGCTCGGGCTGGACGTCGCCACCGAGGGAGCCGCGATCCGGGAGCAGGTCGGGTACATGCCCGAACACGACTGCCTGCCCCCTGACGTCTCGGCGACCGAGTTCGTCGTCCACATGGCGAGGATGTCGGGGCTGCCTCCCACAGCGGCACGTGAGCGCACCGCGGACACCCTGCGCCACGTCGGGCTGTACGAGGAGCGTTACCGCCCCATCGGCGGCTACTCGACCGGTATGAAACAGCGGGTGAAGCTGGCCCAGGCTCTGGTCCACGACCCGAAGCTGGTCCTCCTCGACGAGCCGACCAACGGGCTGGACCCGGTCGGCCGCGACGAGATGCTCGGCCTGATCCGCCGCGTCCACACCGACTTCGGCATCTCGGTGCTGGTCACCTCGCACCTCCTCGGAGAGCTGGAGCGGACCTGCGACCACGTGGTCGTCATCGACGGCGGCGCGCTGCTCCGCTCCAGCTCCACCAGCGACTTCACCCGGACCACGACGACGCTGGCCGTCGAGGTCACCGACAGCGACACCCACCCCGACGGCACGGACGCCCTGCGCCGGGCCCTCACCGCCGCCGGGATCACGCTCGTCGGAACCGACGGGCTGGACGCCGAAGGGCTTCCCGGAGCCGGCCACATCCTCCTGGTGGAGGCGGCCGGCGACGAGACGTACGACGTGGTGCGGGACAGCGTGGCCGAGCTCGGCCTGGGACTCATCCGGATGGAACAGCGGCGCCACCACATCGCCGAGGTCTTCCGCGCCGGAGCGGCACCCCGCACGGCACAGGCCGTGACGACGGGTGCCGGACAGCAGAAGGGGAGCGGTCGCGATGAGCACTGAGACCGGAACCGTGACCGGGAGCGAGACCTCCCGGATCCACAACATCGGATACCGCTCCTACGACGGTGTCCGCCTGGGGCGGGCCTACGCACGCCGCTCGCTGTACTCGCAGTCGCTGCGGGGCTCGTTCGGACTGGGCAGGTCCGCGAAGTCCAAGGTGCTGCCGATGCTGCTGTGCGGGGTGATGTGCCTGGTGGCGCTGATCCTGGTCGCGGTCGCCATCGCCACGCCGAACATGACGAAACTCCCCATCAGGTACACCGACTTCGCGATCTACCTCCAGGCCGTGATCGGACTGTTCATCGCCTCCCAGGCACCGCAGTCCGTGTCCAGGGACCTCCGCTTCAAGAGCGTGCCGCTGTACTTCTCGCGGCCGATCGAGCGTGTCGACTACGTCCTCGCGAAGTTCGCCGCCATGGCCTCGGCCCTGCTCATCCTCACCGGGCTGCCGCTCGTCATCCTGTACGTGGGCGCACTGCTGGCCAAGTTCGACTTGGCCGACCAGAGCAAGGGCTTCGGACAGGGGATGGTCTCGGTGGCGCTGCTCTCCGTGCTGTTCGCCGGGCTCGGGCTCGTGGTCGCCGCGCTGACACCGCGGCGTGGCTTCGGGGTCGCCGCGGTGATCGCCGTGCTGACCATCACCTACGGGGCGGTCTCCACGGTCCAGGCGATCGCCTGGGAGACCGGATCGGCGGGTGCCATCACGTGGCTGGGGCTGTTCTCGCCCATCACGCTGATCGACGGGGTGCAGACCGCGTTCCTCGGCGCCGCCTCCGCCTTCCCCGGCGGTGAAGGACCGGGTGCCGCCGCCGGCGCGGTCTATCTGATCGTTGTCCTCGCGCTCGTCGCCGGCTCGTACGCCGTACTGATGCGCCGCTACCGGAGGGTCGGGCTGTGACCACCATCGAGATCGACCACACCTCCCGCTGGTTCGGCAACGTGGTCGCCGTCAACGACGTCAGCATGACCGTGGGCCCCGGGGTCACCGGGCTGCTCGGCCCCAACGGAGCCGGGAAGTCCACGCTGATCAACATGATGGCCGGCTTCCTGGCGCCGTCGACGGGCACGGTGACGCTCGACGGCACACAGATCTGGCGCAACGAGTCGGTCTACAAGGCGATCGGGATCGTGCCGGAGCGGGAGGGGATGTACGACTTCCTCACGGGCCGCGAGTTCGTCGTCGCCAACGCCGAACTGCACGGACTGGGGGACGCCGCCGCGGCCGAAGCGCTGGCCACGGTCGAGATGGAGTACGCGCAGGACCGCAAGATCTCGACGTACAGCAAGGGCATGCGCCAGCGCGTGAAGATGGCGTCCGCCCTGGTCCACGACCCGTCGGTGCTGCTCCTCGACGAGCCGTTCAACGGCATGGACCCGCGCCAGCGCATGCAGCTGATGGAGCTCCTGCGCCGGATGGGCGCCGAGGGCCGGACGGTGCTCTTCTCCTCCCACATCCTCGAGGAGGTCGAGCAGCTCGCCTCGCACATCGAGGTGATCGTGGCGGGCCGCCACGCCGCGTCCGGTGACTTCCGGAAGATCCGCCGGCTGATGACGGACCGGCCGCACCGCTATCTCGTACGGTCCAGCGACGACCGGGCGCTCGCCGCCGCGCTCATCGCGGACCCCTCGACGGCGGGGATCGAGGTCGATGTGGCGGAGGGGGCCCTGCGCATCCAGGCGGTCGACTTCGGGCGGTTCACGGCCCTGCTGCCGGAGGTCGCACGCGAACACGGCATCCGGCTGCTCACCGTCTCCCCGTCCGACGAGTCCCTCGAATCGGTCTTTTCCTATCTCGTAACGGCCTGAGTAGTGGCCGATAAGGAGCTGTGAAGCGTCATGTACGACCCCACAGTCGCCCGGCTCACCTACCGGGCCCTGCTCGGCCGGCGCCGGGCCGCCATCCTGTTCGTCCTGCCGGTGCTGCTGGTGGCCATCTCCGTGGCGGTGCGGGCGTTCGCGGGGGCCGATGACGGTGTCGCCTCCGGAGTGCTGGGCGGATTCGCCATCGCCACGATGGTCCCGCTGATCGGCGTCATCGCGGGAACGGGTGCCATCGGACCGGAGATCGACGACGGATCGATCGTCTACCTGCTGGCCAAGCCGGTGAAGCGGCCCACGATCATCTTCACCAAGCTGATCGTGGCCATCGCCGTGACGATGCTCTTCTCGGCGCTGCCGACGTTCGTCGCGGGGCTGATCCTCAACGGCAACGGCGGACAGATCGCCGTCGCCTACACGATCGCGGCGCTGGTCGCCTCGATCGCGTACAGCGCGCTGTTCCTGCTGCTCGGCACGGTCAGCCGGCACGCCGTGGTCTTCGGCCTCGTGTACGCGCTCGTGTGGGAGGCGCTGTTCGGCAGCCTCGTCCCGGGGGCCAGGACGCTCAGCGTGCAGCAGTGGTCCCTCTCGGTCGCCGAGAAGGTGGCCGGGGACGGCCTGGTGACCTCGGACGTCGGCCTGCCGCTCGCGACGGTCCTGCTGGTCGGTGTCACCGCCGTGGCCACGTGGTACGCGGGTCAGAAGCTGCGGGCGCTGAAGCTCGCCGGCGAGGAGTGACGACCGTCCGCACCGGTGCAACCCCCGTTCGATGGACGGGGGTTGTTCCGTGTGCGGGCGGTCGGTGCGCGTGACTGTACGGTTGTCGGCTCGTTGTACAGGGTGCGTGGAGGCAACTGGAATCTGTGGCGTCGAGCTTTCGTGAATTCGGGGAATGCCGTCCGCGGTGAGGCGAGCGCCCACCCGGCCGGTCATCGAGTGAGTGGCCATCGTGAGCGACCTCCGCCCTCGTAGCCCGGGGACAGGGCTCTCCTCACCCGTTCCCACGCACGAGAGGCACGCCCATGCCCACGGAAGTCGCCCTGCTCGAGTCCCAAGCCCTCCGGGTCGAGCAGATGGGGCGCGTCGAAGTTCTCGACAAGGTGAAGAGCCTTGTCATGCTCCCTGATGGAATTCACCTTCGCACAGAGGAGGTGGCTCGCTACTTCGAAGTATCCACAGAGGTCGTCAAGAAGCTGACCCAACGCCACCGCGCCGAGGTGGAGGGGAACGGACTCAAACTGCTGCGTGGCGCTGAGCTGCGCGTCTTCCATAGGGACATGGTGTCCCTATGGAGTGGTGAGGCGGCGGAAAGTTATCCACAGGCGGCGACGCAGCTCACCCTGTACACCCGCCGGACGGTGCTCAACATGGCCATGCTTCTTCGCGACAGCGACATCGCGCGCAGTGTCCGCACCCACCTGCTCGACGCCGAGGAGGACCTCAGGGTCTCCTACGTCTCGCTCGACCGGCGGGTCACCCGCATCGAGGGGTGCCTCGCCGGAGTGGGGAGCGCGCTCCAGGAGCTCGGCCCGGTGCTCGGCCGGATGTCGCAGCGGCTCGGCTCCCTGGACCGGAAGCTCGACGTCACCCACCAGGTCGTGGGCGCCATCAGTCTGCGGCTCACGGATGTCTCCCAGGACGTCGTCCGGCTCGACGCCCGTATGGACGAACTCGCCCACCGGCTGCGGGAGCTGGGCCGCCGCGAGGGCGACTGACGACACGAGGCGCCGTCCCGGGCCACGAACACCTCGTGGTCCCGGACGGCGCCTTCCGGCACACCGGCCCCGCCTTCCGGGGCCCCGTCCTACGCGCGCGTGGCCGTCCGGAGCAGTTCCTCCAGCACGATCGCGATGCCGTCGTGCTCGTTCGACGCGGTGATCTCGTGGGCCACGGCCTTCAGATCGTCGTGCGCGTTGGCCATGGCGACACCGTGCTCCGCCCAGCCGAACATGGGGATGTCGTTCGGCATGTCACCGAAGGCCAGGGTGTCCGTGGCCTTGAGTCCCAGACGGCGGGCCGCCAGGGAGAGACCGGTCGCCTTGCTCAGCCCCAGGGGGAGGATCTCCACGACACCCGGGCCCGCCATGACGACGTTCACCAGGCTGCCGACGGCCTGTCGCGCAGCCTCGGCCAGGGCGTCGTCGTCGAGCTCCGGATGCTGTATGTAGACCTTGTTCAGCGGAGCGGTCCACATCTCGGCGGGGTCGTTCATGAAGACGGCCGGCAACGGCCCGTCCTGCACCTCGTACCCCGGTCCGACCAGCACCTCGCCCTCGAGCCCGTCACGGCTCGCCGCCAGGGCGAGCGGGCCGACCTCCGCCTCGATCTTGGACAGCGCCAGCCCCGCGAGCTGCCGGTCCAGGGTCAGGGAGGTGAGCAGCTTGTGCTCGCCCGCGTGGTAGACCTGCGCACCCTGGCCGCAGACCGCGAGGCCCTGGTAGCCCAGGTCGTCGAGGATGTGCCGGGTCCACGGAACCGCCCGTCCCGTGACGACGATGTGTGCCGCGCCGGCCGCGGTGACCGCGGCCAGCGCCTCCCGGGTGGGACCCGAGACGGTGTGGTCGTCGCGCAGCAGGGTGCCGTCGAGATCGGTCGCGACGAGCTTGTAGGGGAACGTCACTTGGAGACCGGCTCCAGAAGCTCGCGTCCGCCCAGGTACGGACGGAGGACCTCCGGCACGCGCACCGAGCCGTCGGCCAGCTGGTGGTTCTCCAGGATCGCCACGATCGTGCGCGGGACGGCGCAGAGCGTGCCGTTCAGCGTGGACAGCGGCTGGACCTTCTTCCCGTCGCGCATCCGGACCGAAAGCCGGCGCGCCTGGAACCCGTCACAGTTCGACGCGGACGTCAGCTCGCGGTACTTGCCCTGGGTCGGGATCCACGCCTCGCAGTCGAACTTCCGCGAGGCCGAGGAGCCCAGGTCCCCGGTGGCGACATCGATCACCTGGAACGGCAGCTCCAGGCCGGTGAGCCACTGCTTCTCCCAGTCCAGGAGCCTGCGGTGCTCGGCTTCGGCGTCCGCCGGGTCGACGTACGAGAACATCTCGACCTTGTCGAACTGGTGGACGCGGAAGATGCCCCGGGTGTCCTTGCCGTACGTGCCCGCCTCGCGGCGGAAGCAGGGGGAGAACCCGGCGTACCGCAGGGGCAGCTTGTCGGCCTCGATGATCTCGTCCATGTGGTACGCCGCGAGGGGCACCTCGGACGTGCCGACGAGGTAGTAGTCGTCCTTCTCCAGGTGGTAGACGTTCTCCGCGGCCTGGCCGAGGAAGCCCGTGCCCTCCATGGCCCGCGGACGGACCAGTGCGGGCGTCAGCATGGGGACGAAACCGGCCTCGGTGGCCTGCGCGATCGCCGCGTTGACCAGCGCCAGTTCGAGCAGCGCGCCGATGCCGGTCAGGTAGTAGAAGCGCGATCCGGACACCTTGGCGCCGCGCTCCATGTCGATGGCGCCCAGCGACTCACCGAGCTCCAGGTGGTCCTTGGGCTCGAACCCCTCCGCACCGAAGTCACGGATCGTGCCGTGCGTCTCCAGGACGACGAAGTCCTCCTCACCGCCGACCGGCACGTCCTCGTGGACGACGTTGCCGAGGAGCAGGAGCAGGCGCTTGGCCTCGGCGTCGGCCTCGTCCTGCGCGACATCGGCAGCCTTGACCTCGGCCTTCAGCTGATCCGCCTTCTTGAGGAGCTCGGCGCGCTCCTCCGGGGTGGCCTTGGGGATCAGCTTCCCGAGCGACTTCTGCTCGGAGCGGAGTTCGTCGAAGCGGACGCCGGACGACCTGCGCAGCTCGTCGGCGGAGAGAAGGGCGTCGACGAGCGCGACGTCCTCTCCACGGGCGCGCTGGGAGGCGCGAACACGGTCGGGGTCCTCACGGAGCAGGCGAAGGTCAATCACCCCTCAAGGCTACCGGTGCGGGGATCCACCGCTCGAACCGATATCGACGAGCGTGGCGCTTTGCCCGAATTGCCGGAATCAATAATCCTGTGGGAATCGCGCACGGAGTGGAGGGGGAACCCGTCGATAAACGGGGGCCATCTCCCTGAAAGGGGGCCAAGTGCTCCTGTCGTCCAGTGCATCGACCGTGCGTGCGCGGGGAGTTGGCAGTCGCCCTGTGCGGGCGTTGTCCACAGGTGGCCGTAGATCCAATTAGTTATCCACAGGCTGTGAAGAAGATCTGTGGATGCCGGAAGGGATCGTTCCGAAAGCGGCATCACGGGGCAGGGATTCGCCACTCAAACCTCATCCGTGCACTCATTCGGGTGGGTATTCCTCGACTTCATGACGTGATCAATGGAATGGGGGGACACGGGGCGAGGTGTGGCCCTGTGGGTGATCCGGGGCTCCTGGGGCTATTTGTCGACCATGTCGGTTCGCGGTGTCGACTTGTCCCCAGGTGGAGAGCGCACCCTGTGGATAACTTTGGCCACCCCCATCGGCCCGGAGACCAGGACCATGTCCCGTAGGCCGGAGATCCGACAGTAGGACCGGGCGTCTGGTCAGCCGACAGGACCCGGCGCGCTGTCGATCGACGGGACGGGGCAGGTCGTCGATCGACGGGACGGGGCGCGTTGTCGATCGGCGGGACCGGCAGGGCACTCACCGGGCAGGACCGCCCGCGCGGCAGAAAAAACCGGCCGGAACGGAAACCGGTCCGCTTCCCGCACTCGTCAGACCCGGCCGTCCTGGCTCCGGGCCAGCCAGTCGGACGCCTCCGTGAAGTCCGTGTCCGACGTCCCGATCCGCAGGGGGCTCGTCTCGTCGGGCGTCACCCCTGCCCGCGGGTAGGAGCCCAGGAACCGCACATTCGGGCAGATCCGCTTGAGCCCCATCAGTGCCTCGCCGACCCGGCGGTCCGCGATGTGACCCTCCGCGTCGACGGCGAAGCAGTAGTTCCCGATGCCCTCCCCCGTCGGCCGGGACTGGATGAGCATCAGGTTGACCCCGCGCACGGCGAACTCCTGGAGCAGTTCGAGGAGTGCGCCGGGGTGGTCGTCGCCGAGCCAGATGACCACGGAGGTCTTGTCGGCTCCCGTGGGGGCTGACGGCCGGGCAGGGCGTCCCACCAGCACGAAGCGCGTCTGGGCGTTCTCCGCGTCGTGGATCTCCGTCACCAGGGGCTCCAGGCCGTAGGTCGCCGCGGCGAATTCGCCGGCGAAGGCCGCGTCGTAGCGACCCTCCTGGACCAGACGTGCACCGTCCGCGTTCGAGGCGGCCGACTCCCACACCGCGCTGGGCAGATGGTCCGCCATCCAGTTGCGTACCTGGGGCTGCGCGGCGGGGTGGGCGGTGACGGTCTTGATGTCCGACAGCTTCGTCCCGGGGCGCACCAGCAGCGCGAAGGTGATGGAGAGCAGCACCTCGCGGTAGATCATCAGGGGAGCGCCGGTGGTCAGCTCGTCGAGCGTCGCGGAGATCCCGCCCTCCACGGAGTTCTCGATCGGGACGAGTGCCGCTGCGGCCTCTCCCTTGCGCACCGCGTCCAGAGCGGCCGGCACCGAGACCATCGGGACGAGTTCACGGGTGGCGGCTTCGGGGAGGGTGCGGAGGGCCACCTCGGTGAAGGTGCCTTCGGGACCGAGATAGGCGTAGCGCGTGGCTGACATACGGTCACCCTAATGGGCCGCCGGGTGGGGCCGTGCGCCTCACGCCTCCAGTAGCCGCTGCCCCACGTACTCCCCGGACGCGGCGCCTCCGGGCACGGCGAAGAGGCCGCTCGCCTCGTGCCGGATGAACGGCGAGAGGGCGTCCCCGCGGTCGAGCTTGCGCTGGACCGGGATGAAGCCCCTGAAGGGATCGGCCTGCCAGCAGATGAAGAGCAGTCCCGCGTCCGGGGTGCCGTCGTCGGCGATGCCGTCGTGGTACGAGAACGGGCGGCGCAGCATCGCGGCGCCTCCGTTCTTCTCGGGGGAGGAGATCCTGGCGTGTGCGTTGGCGGGGATCAGCGGCTTGCCGTCCGGCCCCGCCTTGTCCAGGTCCATCGCGGTGTCCTCCGAGCCGCCGCTCAGCGGAGCGCCGTCCGCCTTGCGCCGGCCGATGACCTGCTCCTGGTGCTCGACCGTGAGTTCTTCCCAGTCGTCCAGGAGCATCCTGATCCGCCGGACGACGGCGTAGGAGCCGCCCTCCATCCAGGCGTAGGCCGCCGAGTCCCCGGGCGGGACGAAGATCCGCTCCTGGAAGTCGCTCTCGCCCGGTTTCGGATTGTTGGTGCCGTCGACCTGGCCCATCAGGTTGCGCGCGGTCCTCGGCCGGTCGGTGGCGCCCGGGGTCCGGTTGAAGCCGTTCATCTGCCACCGGACCCGGGCTGTCGAACCGGCCTCCTTCTGGAGGGCGCGCAACGCGTGGAACGCGACGAGCGCGTCGTCGGCACCGATCTGCACCCAGAGATCACCGTCGGACCGTGAGGCATCGAGGTGGTCGGAGGAGAAGGCGGGCAACGGGTCCAGGGCGGGTGGCCGGTGGCCGGTCAGTCCGGTGCGCTCGAAGAAGGTCCGCCCGAATCCGAAGGTGACGGTCAGGGAGGACGGCCCGGCGTCCAGGGCGATCCCGGTGTCGTGCCCCCGGCCGCCCTCCGCCGGCTCACCGGCCATCAGCCGGTCCGCGACGGCCGACCAGCGGCGCATCAGTGCGGCGGCTTCCGTGCGCCCCGACCCCGGCGTCAGATCGAAGGCGACCAGGTGGCCCCGGGCCTGAAGCGGAGTGGTGATCCCCGCTTGATGTTTCCCGTGAAACATCGCCTCGGTCGCCCCGACCGTGGTCAGCGCAGACGGCGTCTCCCCGCGGCTCGCGGCGTATCCGCCGGCGCCGCCTGCCGCGCCCAGGACGAGTCCTGCCGCACCCGCTGCCCCCGCGCCGCCGATCAGCCGCCGCCGGGAGACGAGGCCTGCGCCACCGGACGCCGGTCCGTCGCCGCGGACGGGAGTGGTGCCGTTCACCTGGGGGGTGTCCTTCTTCTTGCTCACCGAGCTCAGCCGATCTTCACGTTCTTGTCGATGGTCGTCTGGTCGATGTCCGACGTCCGCACGGTCACGGCGACCGTCCACTCGCCGGCCATCGGGATCTGCACGCCGCTCGCCGTCCAGTGCCCCTCGGTGAGGTGGTCCGGGACGACCGGCAGCGGTCCGATGTCCTTGGACTCCAGGGTGAGGGCGAGCTTCACCTCGGGGACGTCCATGGGGCGTTCGTCGGCCCCGTCGATCCAGAGGTGCACGCTGTTGGCGCCGGTTCGGCCGGGTGAGATGTCCAGGCGCACCGTCCCCTTGCCGTTCCGGCCGCCGGTGTCGAAGGGCAGGGTCAGGTTCACCTGCCCGCCGGTCACCGGTGCGGGAGCCGAGGTGGTGCTGCCGCGGGCCGCCTCCTCCTCGGTGCGACCGGGTTCGGTGGACGTCAGGATCGTCGTCACGATGAGCAGGACCGCGGCGATGCCCGTCTCCACCAGCACGGACCGGCGCAGTCCGGAGCGGTCCGGATCGGCGTCACGGGCGCGCCTCTCCTTCGTCGCCGTCAGAGCGGCGCGCTGCCGGGAGAGCTGGGCGGCGCGTTCCGGGTCCACCGTCTCCTCGGGTGCGACGTCCGAAGCGGCCGAGCCGGCCACATCCGTCTCTTCCTCGGTCTCGGCCGTTTCATTCGTCGCCGAGAGCGCCGCCGGATCAGCGGTGGTACCGGATCCGGCGTCCTCGGCCAGCCGCCCCGTCCACCGTCGCGAGATCCACGCGACTCCGACGAGTACGGCGACCAGCCCCACCTTGAGGAGCAGCAACTGTCCGTACCGGGTACCGGTCAGTGCGGACCACGAGCCCACCTGGCGCCAGGACTGGTAGAGCCCGGTTGCGGTGAGGACGAGCACGCTGCCGAACGCCATGCGCGAGAACCGCCGTACCGCGGCGCTCGTGATGTCCGGCGTCCGGTACAGGGCGACCAGCAGCGCGGCGAGCCCGCCCAGCCAGGCCGCGACGGCGAGCAGGTGGAGCACGTCCACGGGCATGGCGATGCCCGGCTGGATGCCCGTCGAGGCGTGCTCGGCCAGGGCCCAGGTGCCGGCGATCCCCGCGGCGATGACCGTTCCGCCGGTCGCGAGCCCGAAGGTGAGGTCCTTCTTCTCCTTCTCGTCCTCACGCTTGGCGTACGCCCCGAAGAGGACGGCGATGAAGAGGGCGGAGGCACCCAGGAGCAGCAGCCGGGAGACCAGCGCGGCCCCCGGCTTGGTGTCGAGGACGGCCTGCAGACCGGCGAGGTCGAAGGCGTCCGCGAGCTTGCCGGAGCCGGTGTACGGGCTGCGCAGGAGCAGCATGGCGAGCGTCGCCGCGGTGAGCGTGACCCAGCCGCGTACGACGAGGCGCTGCAACGGGCGGGCACCGGCCCCGCGCTGCCAACAGGCGAGCACGAACGCCGAACCGCCCGCGAGCAGGATGAATCCGGCGTACGCGACGTAGCGTGCGATGCCGTAGAGCGCGCCCACGAGGCCGCCGCCCGCGCTGTTCGACGGCAGCGCGACGGTGGTGTCCGAGGGGGCGCCGACGGAGAAGGTGAAGGCACCCGAGACCGGGTGGCTGTCCGCGGAGACCGCCTGCCAGGCAACGGTGTAGGTGCCGTCGGGGAGACCGCTGTGGAGCTGGACGCCGTACCGCACGGCGCCGCCCGTCGTCAGATCACGCGGAGCCCCCTCGTCGGCCCGCTTCCCGGCCGGGTCCAGGACCCGGATCGAGTCGTCGCTCACGGCGATCTGCTCGGAGAAGGTGAGCGTGACCTCCCGGGGCGCGGTGGCCACCACCGCCCCGTCCTGCGGGTCGCTCCCGGTGAGAGCGGCGTGCGCGGACGCGGGGCTCGCGCAGGCCAGCACCAGGCCGAACAGCAGGCTGATCAGCGCGGCGAGGTGCGCGACCGCGGCGTGCGGCCGTCGTATCAGGGAGGGCCCGAAGCGCGGGGCGGTGGCTGTCATGGGTGTCAGTACCTCACTGCTTCTTCGGGTTGTAGGTGGTCTCCTTCACGGGGATGTCGACCGTGATGGGGTCGGCCTTCTCGAAGTGCAGTTCCACGGAGACCGTCTCCCCCCGCTTGGGCTGCTGCTTGAGACCCGTGAACATGATGTGGTTGCCGCCGCGTTCGAGGTCGAGCTCGCCACCGGCGGGCACCTCGAACGACGTGACCATGCGCATCGTCCGGTCCTTCGTCTCGTGGATGGAGACGTGGTCGGAGAGCGAGCTGGTCACCGAGGTGAGCCGGTCGGTGGCGTCACCGCTGTTCTTCACGAGGAGGAAGCCGGCCGCCATGTCGCTGACGGGCTGGGGCATGAAGGCTCCCGTCACCTCCAGCCGGGGCACGCTGTCCGAGGAACACGCCGCCAGCGTCAGCCCGGTGGTGAGGGCCAGGGCGCCGGCGAGGACCGTACGGCGGTTCACGGGGTCTCCCCCTTGACGAGCTCGGGGAGATCCTCGGTGTAGTCCTCGGCCGTGGTGTCCTCGCTGTAGAGCACGTACCCCTTGTCGGTCTTCGGGGAGAACGCGATGACCTGGGCGCCGTGCATCGAGACGATCGTGCCGTCCTTCTCCTTCTTCGGGGCGTCGATGCCGATGCCGATCTGCCGTGCTCCCGCCTGGATGGTCGGGAAGTCGCCGGTCAGGCCGGTGAAGTCGGGATCCTGGGCGTTGAGCCAGCTGCCCAGGGACGACGGGGTGTCCCGTTCGGGGTCCGTCGTGACGAAGACGACCTGGAGCTTCTCCTGGTCGGCCTTGGGCAGGGCCCGCTTGGCCACGGCGATGTTGCTCATGGTCAGCGGACACACGTCGGGGCAGTTGGTGTAGCCGAAGTAGATGAGCGTCGGCTTGCCCTTGGTCTTCTCGCGCAGGTCGTACTTCTTGCCGTGCGTGTCGGTGAGGACGAGGTCCGGCTTGGTGAAGGGCTGGTCGAGCACGGTGGCGGGCTTGGACCCGGTGCCGGAGGAGACCTCGGCGACGGAATCGTCCGCCGTGTCCCCGCCGCTGCCGCATGCCGACAGGGTCAGTGCGGCCACGGCGGCGAACGCCGCGGCCAGCACCGTCTTCTTGCTGTGCATGGAGAGCTGATTCCTGATCTGTGGATACGGGTGGTGGAGCCGGGGGATCAGACGCTGCGGCGCCGGCCGGCGAGCACGCCGAACCCGACTCCCGCGATGCCGACGACGATGCCGACGATGCCCAGGACACGGGCGGTGCTGTCACTGTTCGACGAGGACGCGTCGTCCGAGGACGCGGTCGTCTCCTCCGCCTTCTCCGTGTGGCCGCTCTTGTCGTCCTCGGCCGCTCCGTGGGCGTCACCGGACGGGGCCGTCAGGGCGAGGACGGGAGCCGGGCTCTCGGGCTCCTCGCCGCCCTCGGTGGGCTCCTCGATCCAGCGGACGACTTCCTTGTTGCTGTACGTCTGGAGCGCCTTGAAGACGAGCTGGTCGGTGTCCTCGGGAAGCTGTCCGACCGAGAGCGGGAACTGCTGGAAGAAGCCGGGCTCGATCCCCTTGCCGTCCGCGGTCCAGGTGACCTTGGAGACGGCCTCGTTGATCTTCTTGCCGTGCACGTCGAGCGGTTCGGCGAGCTTGCTCTTGGTGACCTCGACCTTCCAGCCGGCGACCGGCTGCGGGCTGACGGACGCCAGCGGGTGGTCCGTCGGGAAGTTCACCTCGAGCTTCACGGTGGAGGCGTCGTCACGCTCGTTGGGGACCTTGAAGTTGACGGTGGCGTAGCCGCCCTTGGCGGCCTCGCCCTGCGGCTGCACGCTGACGTGCGCCGAGGCCGTACCGGCGAGCAGGAGGACGGTGGACGCGGCGACGCCGCCGGCGAGGGCGAAACGGGAAACGTTCATGGCAGGGATCACTCCACAGGTCACGACGAAAAGGTGGGTCCGGCGCGCGCGGGCGCGACGGCATCACGACCACCTCGTCACCGGAGACCGGGCGGAGCGGTCGCGTCAGGCTGCGACGACGTATACGGGCGGGGGCCCGCGCCTGATCACCATGTGCAGCAGAGGGTCCCCGGCGCCGCGTGCGACGGGGCCTGCGGCGGGCAGGACGCGCGGCCCGGTGGTGGGCCGCCCCGGGAGTCCCGCACGCAGGGCGCGTACGAGTGCCATGGCGGCCCGCAGCGCGCGCAGCCTGGCCCCGGCCGCGAGCTGCCGGCCGCCCTGGGCCGACAGCCTGGCCAGCCGGAAGAGCGCGATCTCCCCGCGGCGCAGCAGCCAGCCGGTGGCCAGTGCGGCGAGCAGGTGTCCCAGGAACATGGGGAGGCTGGGCAGTCCGGACAGGACCGTGGCAAGGACCGACGGGTCGGCGGCGTCCGCTCCGGATGCCAGGTGCGTGTGTCCCTGGGCCACGGTCGCGGGGTCCAGACCCGCGCTGGTCACGATGCGATGGGCGTCAGCGGCGGTCAGCCGCCCCGGTCCTTCGCCGCACACCAGGCTTGCGGCGAAACGGGTCAGGGAGTCGCTCCCGGACCCGGTCGCGGCGCCCGCCGTGTGCCGGCCGAGCCCGAAGAGGACGTGCAAGGCCAGCTGTCCTGCGGTGAGGGCGGCGGTGATGGAGAGAAGGGTCCGCTCCCGCCCGGCGAGCGCCGCCGTGACGGCGAAGACCCCCGCGAAACCCGCCGGAAGGGTCCACCCGGACACACCCGCACCCACGGCGAGGCCATGTCCGGCAGCGGCGAGCACGACACAGACCGCGGTGAACACCGCGGTCCTCAAGAGCCGCATTCCGGCTCCGGCGCGTGCGACAGGCATAGACATGGCGGGGTCATCATCCCACTGGCCCCCCGGTCTCCGTACGCCAGGTCCGGAAGGTCGGCATCCGTCCCCATCGGGGAGTGATCAGGGGGTGTTGCATCTGTTCATGAGTGCTCCCGGGCGCTCGCCCGGGCCGCGCATACACCGGCGAACGGAGTGTCGGGATCCGCCGAATGAGCGCTGTCACAGCGGATCCGTGCTTACGAGGCGCTTATCGCGGCAATACGTAACGGTATGTCGAGCCGCAGCCAGGAGGCTGGAGCATGAGCATGTGGTGGTCACTCCATTTGCGGCGCGAAGCTGCGAGCGTTCCGCTCGCCCGTCGTTTTCTGCTCGGCACCATGGAGACCGCGGGGGTGGACCCGGACATCTCCTACGACCTCTCCGTCGCGCTCAGCGAGGCCTGCGCGAACGCCGTCGAACACGGCGGCGAACGCCGTGGCGCCGGAGGCGCGGGTCCTGTCCCCGCAGATGACGAGCAGTCCGCACCCGCCTGCGGGCAGTACCGGGTCACCGCCTATCTGGACGGTGAGAAATGCCGTATCGAAGTCGCCGACTCGGGGCCGGGTTTCCCCTCCCGGCGCACGCTTCGCACCGTCGCACAGCCATCCGCCGGGTGTCCGTCGGATCCGCAGTCGCCCGTCGGCCGGCCGTCGGGCGACCCTTCGCACGCGCGCACCGCGCAGCACCCTCCGGCCACGTCGGAGAGCGGCCGCGGACTCTGCCTGATCGAGGAGCTCGCCGATCACGTCCACTTCGGCAACCGCCCGGGGAGCGGCGCGGTGGTGAGCTTCGACAAGATCCTGAAGTGGCGGGAGGGCGCGCTGCTCATGGTGTCCTGAGCGGCGCGCCCTCCGGCGTGCGGTGCGCGGATCTCCGCGCCGGCCGTGTCAGCCCTTGAGCCGGGCCATCCACGCCTCGACGTCGTCGGCCCGGCGCGGCAGCGCGGCCGACAGGTTCCGGTTGCCGTCCTCGGTCACGAGGATGTCGTCCTCGATCCGGACGCCGATGCCCCGGTACTCCTCGGGCACGGTCAGGTCGTCGGCCTGGAAGTAGAGTCCGGGCTCGACCGTGAGGCAGACCCCCGGCTCCAGGACGCCGTTCACGTACGACTCGGTGCGCGCCGCGGCGCAGTCGTGGACGTCCATGCCGAGCATGTGCCCGGTGCCGTGCAGCGTCCAGCGGCGCTGGAGGCCCAGCTCCAGGACCTTCTCCACGGTCAGGTCGCCGAGCAGGCCCCACTCGACCAGCTTCTCGGTGAGGACCCGCTGCGCGGCGTCGTGGAAGTCCCGGAAGGCGGCGCCGGGCTTGACGGCCGCGATGCCGGCCTCCTGGGCCTCGTAGACCGCTTCGTAGATCTTGCGCTGGAGCGGCGAGAAGGTGCCGTTGATGGGCAGCGTCCGCGTCACGTCGGCGGTGTAGAGCTCGGTGGTCTCCACCCCCGCGTCGAGCAGCAGGAGCTCGCCGGAGCGGACCGCGCCGTCGTTGCGGACCCAGTGCAGCGTGGTGGCGTGCGGGCCGGCCGCGCAGATCGAGCCGTAGCCGATGTCGTTGCCGTCGACGCGGGCACGCAGGAAGAACGTGCCCTCGATGTAGCGCTCGCTGGTGGCCTCGGCCCTGTCGAGGACCTTCACGACGTCCTCGAAGCCGCGCGCCGTGGCGTCGCAGGCCTTCTGCAGCTCGGCGACCTCGAAGGCGTCCTTGACCAGCCGGGCCTCGGAGAGGAAGACGCGCAGCTCCTCGTCGCGCTCGGCGGTGACCTTGTCGGTGAGGGCGGCCTCGATGCCCGCGTCGTGTCCGCGCACGTTGCGGACCGGGCCGGTGGCCTCGGCCAGCGCCGCGGGAAGCTCGCGGACGTCCTTCGCCGGGATGCCGAGCAGCTGCTCGGCCTCGGTGAGGGAGTTGCGGCGGCCGACCCAGAGCTCGCCCTGGCCGTCGAGCCAGAACTCGCCGTTCTCGCGGTCGGAGCGGGGCAGCAGGTAGACCGTCGCGTCGTGCCCGCCGTCGGCCGGCTCCAGCACCAGGACGCCGTCCTGGGTCAGGTCGCCGGTGAGATAGGCGTACTCGGTGGAGGCGCGGAAGGCGTACTCGGTGTCGTTGGAGCGGGTCTTCAGGTTGCCCGCGGGAACGACGAGCCGCTCGCCGGGGAAGCGCGCGGACAGCGCGGCGCGGCGGGCGGCGGTGTACGAGGCCTGGGCGATCGGCTCCAGGCCGTGCAGCTCGGTGTCGGCCCAGCCGGACTTCATGTTCTCGGCGAGCTCATCGGAAATGCCCGGGTACAGGCCGTTCTTCCGCTGCTTGATCGGCTCTGTCTCTGCTGTTTCCGGGGTCTCCGGGGCGAGCTCCTCAGACACGTTATGTCCTCCTTGTACGACACTGGACCGCTCCATCGTACGGGCGTGCGGAAGAGGGCCCCAGTGCCGGAAGACCTCTGGCCGTGGCAGGACGCCGCCGGCGGCCCTCAGTCGAAGCGCGCGGCCAGCAGGACGACGTCCTCGGTGCCCCCGCTTCCGTCGGGCAGGAAGCAACGCAGGACGTGGTCCGCGACGGCCCCCGGGTCCTGGCGCAGGACCTTCGGCACACCGGCCGCCGCCGCGTGCAGCCGCGTGAGCGCCCGGTCCATGGTGTCGCCGGTGCTGCGCAGCAGTGCGTCGGTGTAGAACAGCACTGTCTCGCCGGGGTGGGGTGTGAACTCCACGCTCGGCGCCTCCCAGCAGGAGAGCATGCCCAGCGGCGCGGAGAGCGTGGTCTCCACGAACTCGGTGCGCCGGTCGCCGGTCACCAGGGGAGGCGCGTGCCCGGCGCCCGCCAGCACGATCGTGCGCCGGTCGGGCTCGCAGTAGGCGTAGAGGGCGGTCGCCACGCGGGCCGGTTCGGTCAGGCGCAGCAGCAGTTCGAGGTCGGAGAGTACGGCGACGGGGTCCTCGCCCTCCATCACGGCGTAGGCGCGCAGGCCGGCGCGGAGGCGGCCCATGGCGGCGAGGGCGGTCGGCCCCGAGCCGCCGACCGAGCCGACCGCCAGACCGAGCGCGTCGTCGGGGAGGGGCAGCGCGTCGTACCAGTCGCCGCCGCCCCCGTGGGCGGCACGGTGGCGGGCGGCCAGACGTACGCCGGGGATCCGGGGCAGTCTGCTGGGGAGGAGCTCCTCGGCGATGACGGCGGCATCCGCCCGGGCGCGTTCCAGTTCGAGCAGGCGGGCCAGGTGTGCGGCGGCGTAGCGGGCGTACACCCCGACGAGATGGCACTGGCGTTCCAGCGGCTCGGCCGGATCGTCGTACAGCCAGACCGCCGCGCCGAGCCGGCCGGCGGGTCCGGTCGAGAGGGGCTGTGTGTAGCTGGCGGCGTATCCGAGCCGTGCGGCGACTTCGCGGCAGCGCGGGTCGAGGCCGGTGTCGCCGAGGATGTCGGGGCTCGCCAGGGGGGTGTCCGTGTCCGGCAGACCGTCGAGGAAGCGGCCGTGGGCGGTCGCGCTGCGCGGCACCGTCTCGATGTGTCCCAGCTCCGCGTGGGCGAGTCCGAGCCCGATCGTGCGGGAGGGCCCACCGCCGTCGGCGGGTTCGAGGACGAGAAGCCCTCGCCCGGCTCCCACGAGGGCGGCTCCGGCGCTCAGCACTTCCTGGAGCGCGTGGTCCAGGGTGCTCGTGCCGGCCAACCGCTCCGTCAGTTCGTGCAGGGTGGTGAGATCGGAGACCCAGCCGGCCAGCCGGTCCTGGAGGAAGGCCCCCGGCGCGGAGAGAACACCTTCCGTGGGTGCGGCAGTGTGCGTTGAAACAGGAACCATGGGATCGATTCCAGCCACTTTCGGAAGGTGGGGGGCGCTCATGGCAGGCGGCTTTCCGACCGGTGCGTTGTGCCGAATAGCATCGCAAACCCCCATGTCGTGCCGCACCGCTCTCGGCGAAGCCACATGTACACGCACCCACATGTACACGCAGAAGTAAGGTGATGTCCAGCATTGTCCCTACGGTATTTATGGCGCCGTGAGGCGGTTAACTTGGCCGAAAAATGCACCCCCGGACCGCATTTTGCGATCGACTGGGTGCGCTCGACAGGGGGCACCCTCGGGGTGAAATGCCGGAGGGAGCGTCATTCCGGGCATGCTGGGTACGTAATCGTGGATGGCCAGGGGCAGTTGTGATCGCCCCGGAACCCGACAGCGAGCCCGGGCGTCCTCACTGGTGACGGCCGCCCGCCCACCGCCCGAGTGGCGGGGTTGCACAAGGGACGGCACGCGCGGTGCGCACGCCGACCGCGCGATGTATCGACTGGACTCGGCTCGGCTCAACCCGGTTCGACTCGGCTCAGCTCCATTCTGTTCGGTTCCACTCTGCTCGGCTCGGCTCACGCTCGGCACCGACTACTCGTCCGTACCGCAGACCCGATGAGCAAGCACGCACAGCGAAGAGACGCACACGTGGTGTAACGAGCACGTGGTGTGATGTGGACCTCGGCGTTCAACGGAAAGGAACGAGCGCTCATGCGCGAGATCCTCGGAAGGCGACGCAGGCACCGGCCCCGGCGCAAGGAAAGCTCCGCCCAGCTCGACGCGGCGCTGATCTGTGCCACCGCCCGGAAGTGGCCCGTGCTCCCCGGAGCAGGGCTGGCGGCGGGAGCCGTACGCGGCGAACGCGGCCGCGGCTGCGCCTGTCCCGACCCCGAGTGCGCCGTACCCGGCGCACACCCCTTCGATCCCGGTCTCCTCGCGGCGACCACCGACGCACGCATGGTGCGCTGGTGGTGGACCAACCGGCCCACCGCACCCGTCCTCCTCGCCACAGGCGGTCAGGCGCCCTGCGCGCTGAGCCTGCCGGCCGTGGCGGGAGCCCGGGCGCTGACCGCGCTCGACAGCATGGGGCTGCGGCTCGGCCCCGTGGTGGCGACCCCCACCAGGTGGTCGCTGATGGTCGCCCCCTACTCCCTGGAACGGCTCGGCGAACTGCTGCACGCCAAGGACCGGGTGCCCAGCTCCCTGCGCTTCCACGGGGAGGGCGGCTACCTCGTCCTGCCTCCGTCCGAGGTGGGGGCGGGACATGTGCGGTGGGAGCGCGCACCGGAGGCCGCGCGCTCCGTGCCGTGGCTCCCGGATGTGGAATCGGTCCTGGACGCGCTCGTCGAGGCGAGCAACGGGGCTCCGGACGGTGGCAGCCGGCTCGCGTACTGAGCGGATCCGGCGGTGCGGTGACGCGGGAACAGCGGGCGGCTCACTCGTTCAGGGGGTGGGGTCGCCCGGTTTCCGTGCGGGCGGGCCGGCCGTGTGCCACCGGCGCGCTACGCGGCGGTGGAAGCCGGTGCCCGCAGGTCTTCTGACGGCCCGTCCCGCGGATCGCTGGAGCGGTGGTGCGCGTGGTCCCGCCGGTGTGGATGTCTCCCGGGTGCCGTGCTGTATCCCGGGGGACCGGCAGGCGTCGTGGACTTCTGTCCGAAAGCCAACGCCCGGCAGGCCGGGGACCGCGGCGCGCGCCTCTCCCGCGCGGAACAGGCGCCGACCCCGTGTGCGGGAGCTGATGGAGCGGGGTCCTCGGCGGGACGGACGCCGGGCAGCCGGAGGGCGGTCAGGGGCCTGGCGGTCACCGCAGGTCGCCGAGGAGCTGCGTGCTCCGGCGTGCGCCCCGGCCTTCCGGCCCCGGAAACGAGAACGTCCGGCCGCTGGCGACGGGGGATGCACCAGCGACCGGACTTCCAGAACCGTAACAAGAGATCTGCCGTGAGCAAATTCGATCTCGTCTATTCGGACAGCTATTTACCGACCGGTACGGCGAGTTGTGACGGGCGTCACCGCCACACCCCGGCTGTCGTCACTGTCAGCTGAGCGTCACTTGGCGGTTGGTGAGCCCGCCGCGCGCCCTGCGCTCCTCGGCCGTGAGCGGAGCGTCGGAGGCCAAGGCCTCGGCGAGCCGCTCCGCGAACTGCGCGGCCGGCTTCTCGCACTCCTCGGCCCCCATCGCGCTCGGCAGGTCCCAGACCGGGACCATCAGCCCGTGGGCACGGAACGAGCCCACCAGGCGCGTCCCCTCGCCCAGGGAGGAGGCGCCCGCGGCGTGCAGCCGTGCGAGGGCGTCGAGGAGCTGCTCCTCGGGGTGCGGCATGACCCAGCGGAGGTGGTTCTTCTCCGGCGTCTCGCACCAGTAGGCGGCGTCCACGCCCGAGAGCCGGGTGGTGGGGATGGCCGCCGCGTTGGCGCGCTCCAGGGAGGCGGACACCTCCGCCGTGGCGCTCGAGGCGTCCGGCACCCAGAACTCGAAGCCGGAGTGCACGACCGGCTCGAAGGCGGCGGCCGGGTCGAGGACGTCCTGCAGGCGCGGGCCGTCCGCGGGTACCCGGCGGGCGGTCACCGGCGAACCGGGCTCCGCCTCCAGTGCACGCTGGAGGGTGTCCGCGAGATCCCGGCTGAGGTCGCCGGACGACGTGTCGTTCTGGAGGGCGAGCAGGACCGAGCCGTCGTCACGGCGCAGCGCCGGCCAGGCCATCGGCAGCACGGTCGCGAGCGACACGGAGGGCACACCCTCGGGGAGCCCGCCCTTCAGGGTCAGCTCGACGGTGGCGGCGGGCACCAGCTCGCGCAGGGCGATCCAGTCGCACTCGCCCGGGATTCCCTCGAAGGGGCGCTGGACCAGCTCGGTCACGGCGTGGGCGGCGGCGCGTCCGTGACACGCCTTGTAGCGGCGGCCCGAACCGCACGGGCAGGGCTCGCGGGCCCCTACGACCGGGATTTCACCGTCCTTGAGCTGCGGCTTCCCGGCCTTGGACTGAGGGCGCTTCTTGGCCATGGTGGGCGTTCTCCCGATTGCGACAGTGCGGTCTCGGCGCGAGCCTAGCCGTCCCCGTCGTCGGCGGTGCACACCTGTCACGGCGCCCTCGCCGCCCTTCCGCGGCGCCGCGCGCCGTACCGCTCTCAGCCTGCGTCGTCGAAGGCGTCGAGCGCGGCGGCGAGCTCCAGTCCGTCGAGGGAGCCGAAACCGCTCAATCCGTCCAGCCCGTCCAGTCCGCTCAGCCCGGACCGCTCGCGGTGTGCCGGCATCCCGCGGCCCGGAGCCGCCGTCGCGAAACCGCCGCGCTTGTGGTCCGTGGAGACCAGGGCCCAGACGGTGACCTCACCGGCCGTGTCGTCCCGTACGCCCCACGTCCGGGCGAGGGCGCTGATGATGTTGAGTCCGCGCCCGCCGCGCGCGGTGACCGACGGTGTGGCCGGGACCGGCCTGGTCGGCCCGCCGCCGTCCGTGACCTCGACGGTCAGATCGCCTTCCCCGTCCACGCGCCATGCGGCGCGGATGTCGCCGTCACCCACCTCTGTCTGCTGTCCCAGCGGCCTGCCGTGCCGGCAGGCGTTGCTGAGGAGTTCGGAAAGGATCAGAACTGCGTCGTCGACCACGGTGTCCGAGACCCCGTTGCTGCGCAGTTGCTCGCGCATACGGTGCCTCGCCTGCCCCACGCCCGCAGGGCCATGGGGTACAGCCATGCTCGACGACGTCGGCACTTCTTGTGCCACCACAAACGCCACCCCCGAGACCTCCTTTGCCCCACGCCAGGGTGTGGATGCCCTCCTGGACTGCGCCGGAAACCGGCCAAAGCCCTGTCAGTGATGCACTCGTAACGATCGAATGCGGAGTGAATGCGCCGGTGCACACCGTGTAACTGATGTTAAGAACGGCCAAGTTGTGAAAGAACCTGTTTCGGCCGGTTCGTGATGATTGCTTCCACTCCGAGGCGCACGCAGAGCTCCACGTCCTCCGGCTCGTTCACGGTCCACACGTGCACCCGGTGCCCCGCCTGGTGCAGCCGCTCGATGTACCCGGGGTGATTGCGTACGATCCGCATCCCCGGACCCGCGATGCGTGCGCCGGCGGGAAGCCGCCCGTCGCGCAGCCTCGGTGAGACGAACTGCATCAGGAAGACGGTGGGCAGGGTGGGCGCCGCGGCGCGGACGCGGTAGAGGGACCGTGCGGAGAAGCTCATGACGCGCACCGGCGACGGTCCGTCCGCCGGCGGGGCGTGCAGACCGAACCGCTTGAGCAGATGGAGCAGCCGCTCCTCGACCTGTCCGGCCCAGCGCGTGGGGTGCTTGGTCTCGATGGCCAGCTGGAGCGGCCGGCCGCCCGCCCGGACGTCGTGGGCGAGCTCGAGGAGGCGTTCCAGGGTCAGTACGGACGTGAGCTCACCCGGCACCGGGTCCCAGTCGGGGGACTCCTCGTGGTCCGTGTGGTCCTTCCAGGAGCCGAAGTCGAGGGCGGCGAGGTCGGCCAGTTCCAGGGCTGAGACGGCGCCCCTGCCGTTCGACGTGCGGTTCACCCGGCGGTCGTGCACACAGACGAGCTGTCCGTCGGCGGTGAGACGGACATCGCACTCCAGGGCGTCGGCGCCGTCCTCGATGGCCTTCCGGTACGCGGCCAGGGTGTGCTCGGGTGCGTCGTCCGAGGCTCCGCGGTGGGCGATGACCTGGATGGGAGGCTGTTCGGAGGGTAGGCGTGCGTGGGTCACCGCGCCATCGTGTCACCGAGACGCGTCGGGTGCTGACACCTTGTCGTGTAGGACCTTTTTGCCTGATGTAAAGATTGGTGTGCGGATGCACAGGTCCTGCTTACAGTGGCCTGACGTGCTGTGGGAAAAGCTGACTGCAGACACGTGCACAGCGGATCTCTTGCCGAATGCCGAGTGGAACCGAGGAGTAAAGAGCTGTGAGCACCGAGAACGAGGGCAACGAGGGCACCGCGGTTCCGTCCGTACCGTCCGCACCTCCCGTGCCGGCTGCCGCTCCTGAGGGCACCCCGCAGGAGGGCCCGCCCGCGCCGCAGGCCCCGCCCGCCGTACCCGCCGACGCGCCGACGGCCCAGGTTCCGGCGGCGACGTACCAGGAAGGCGCCGGGCAGTCCGCCGACCCGTCCGCCGGGCACGGGCAGTATCCGTACGCGCCGCCGTCCCCGCAGCAGCCTCCGGCCGACCCGGCCGCCTGGCCGCCGCCCCCGCCCACCGTTCCCTCGTACGCCGACGGAGGTGCCCCTCCGGCCTGGGGCGCCCCGGCGCACTCGGAGCCCGAGCACCCGCGCAAGCGCCGGGCGAGCGGTCTGGTCGCCGCCGTGGCGGTGGCCGCCCTGGTCGCCGGCGGTGTCGGTGGTGCCCTCGGCTACTGGGCCGCGGACAGCAACGACTCCGGCTCCTCCGGGTCGACCACGGTCGCCGCCTCCAACAGCCCCAAGGACTTCAAGCGCGCGGCGGGCACCGTCGCCGGCGTCGCGGCGAGCGCGCTGCCCAGCGTGGTCACGATCGACGCGCAGTCCGGCGACGGAGAGGGCGGCACGGGCACCGGCTTCGTGTACGACAAGGAGGGCCACATCCTCACGAACAACCACGTGGTGGCCTCCGCGGCGGACAGCGGCCAGCTGACCGCGACGTTCTCGAACGGCAAGAAGTACGACGCCGAGGTGGTCGGCCGGGCCCAGGGCTACGACGTGGCCGTGCTGAAGCTGAAGAACGCCCCGGACGGACTGACCCCGCTGGCTCTGGGCGACTCGGACAAGGTCGCGGTGGGCGATTCCACCATCGCGATCGGTGCGCCCTTCGGCCTCTCCAACACGGTCACCACGGGCATCATCAGCGCGAAGGACCGCCCGGTGGCCTCCGGTGACGGGTCCAGCAACAAGAACTCGTACATGAGCGCCCTGCAGACCGACGCCTCGATCAACCCGGGCAACTCGGGCGGCCCTCTCCTGGACGCGGGCGGGGCGGTCATCGGCATCAACTCCGCCATCCAGTCCACCAGCGGTGGCGGCGTCGGCCAGTCCCAGGCAGGCTCGATCGGCCTCGGCTTCGCCATCCCCGTCAACCAGGCGAAGAACGTCGCCGAGCAGCTGATCAAGACGGGGCAGCCGGTCTACCCGGTGATCGGCGCGACGGTGACGATGGAGGAGAAGACCGGCGGAGCCGTCATCTCGGACGAGGGCGCCGGCGGCACCCCCGCCGTCACACCGAACGGCCCCGCGGCCCAGGCAGGGCTGAAGGCCGGCGACGTGATCACCAAGTTCAACGACACGACGGTCGAGAGCGGCCCGACGCTGATCGGCGAGATCTGGACCCACAAGCCGGGCGACAAGGTCACGCTCACCTACAAGCGCGACGGCAGGACGGCGACGGCCGAACTCACCCTGGGCGAGCGCAAGGGCGACAGCTGACCGGCTAGGCTGTTCCACGCATCGCGCCGGCCCGGGCCACCGGGCCCGGCGACGAAGCGGGGTGGGTTGCCCGAGCGGCCTAAGGGAACGGTCTTGAAAACCGTCGTGGCGCGAGTCACCGTGGGTTCAAATCCCACACCCACCGCAGTGAACGGCCCCTGACCAGGACATCGGTCGGGGGCCGTGGTGCTGCTCACCGTCCGCCAGTCACCGCCGATTCCCGGTGCTCCCCTGCTTCCTCGGGCACGAGCACGGCTGCTGCGCGGCAGGCGGGCGCCCATCGGCCCCGGGGTTGTCAGTGGCGGGTGGCAGACTCCGTCCGCATGAGTGATCAGGTGCGCTTGAGAGACGTCGAACCGGTCGATCTGGAGGAGTTCTTCGCGCAGGAGCACGACCCTGAGGCCGTGCGACGGTCGAAGTTTCCGCCCCGGGAGCGGGAAGCCTTCATGACTCACTGGACGACGAAGGTTCTTGGGGATCCCACCAACTTCGTGCAGGCCGTCACCGTCGACGGAGAAGTGGCGGGCAACGTGGTGGCGTGGTGGGACGAGGGGCGGCGGTTCATCGGGTACTGGCTCGGCAAGCAGTACTGGGGGCGGGGGATCGGTACGCGGGCGCTGGCCTTGTTCTTGGAGCAGGAGAGGGCCCGTCCCCTGCACGCCGATCCCTTCGTCGGGAACACCGGCTCCGTGCGGCTGCTGGAGAAGCACGGCTTCCGGCGTACCGAGACGGTCCGGTACGGCGAGCATGAGCACATCCTCCTGGTACTCGACGGCCACCCCGCCTGAGGACACCACTCACCCCGGCTCCCATCCCGTCCGCCTTCGACCACGGACCGCCGCTCGGCTTCGCCTGCGCTGCAGGTGGGTTGGCAGCGTCAGGAGTTGTGCCGCGGGGTGGTCAGGCGGGCGGCCGAGGCGATCGCGGCTCGGGCCTCCTGTTCGGTGAGGCCCGTGCCGATCGCCGCGTCGGTGAGGGCGTCCGCGAGCTCGTCGCCGAAGCCGTGCTCGTAGGCGCGGCAGGCCGCCCAGAACAGGCGGGTGTTGCGCTGGCCCTCGTGTGCCGCGCGGACGAAGTGCACCAGCCCCTGGCCCTGCCGCGCGGGCGAGACCCGGCCGGTGGAGTGGTGGGGGCGCGGCGGAGGCGTGAGCAGGCGCAGGAGCGCGCGGGGGCAGGGGGCCGGTGCGAGGTGGGCGGTGCCGGGGGCGAGCCGGTACCGGCCGTGGGTGGTGACCGAGCCGGGGCCGACCAGGTATCCGCCCGCTCCGCGTACGTCGATGCCGGGTGCGAGGCGGCCGGCGGAGTTGGGCACGGAGACGCCGGGCGGGCCCGTCAGCCAGAGGTGACGGCCGCCGCTGGGCGTGAGGACCGTGACGGTGGGCGGGATGGTGAACAGGTGCTGGAGGGCCAGGTGCTGGAGGGCGGCGACGGAGTCGTTGCCGTGGGCGGTGTCGACGTCGAGGTCGATGCCTATGAGGCGGTGCGGCGGACGCCCGCAGGCGATGCCGTAGCCGGTGGCCCTGGGGGCGGCGGCGAAGAGCGCGCGGACGGCGGCCGGGTCGGTGGTGGCGTCGTGGACGCCGTGGCCGGGCAGCCCGCACGCGCCCCGGCAGTGCACGGGCGGGTCGTCGTCACGGTGGGGTGAGCGCAGGGCCGGGAGCTTGGTGGCGGACAGCGGGAAGACGGGGAGCCCACGCTCGGCGGCGGAGAGCGCGTGGGCCAGGGCCAGGGTGGCGGTCTGCCGGTCGGTGGTGGCCATGGAACCATGGTCGTACATGTGTTCGAAGAAAGGAAGAGGGGAGCGCGCCCCGAGTGAACATGTGTGCGAGTGCGGCAGGTTTACCGGGCGTGCCTCATACCTGCGGGGGAATCGCGGACCGGGGGCGGTTCGCCGGGGGCGCGGTGGGCAGTTCTGCTCCGCGACGTCGTGAACAGCGTCGGGGTGGTCGGCCGGCCGCTTCGAACAGCCGCCTTTTCGGTTTTTTGGAGGAAATTGACATGGCACGTATCCGCACTGCTCGCGCCCTCGCCGCCGTCGCCGCCCTGCCTCTTGCCGTCGCCCTGTTCGGAGGGGTAGCCGCGGCCGACAACGGAGCGTTCGCGAGCGACGGATCGAACGCGGGCGTGGCCACCATCGGGTCGGGCGGTGTCGGCGGTGACAACTCGGGCAACTCGTCCACCTCGCAGCAGCAGGCCGTGGGCGCCGGTGCCTCCAACCACAGCAACACGGTCCAGGTGAGTGGATCGCCCTTCACCTACATCGACCAGTCCACGTACAACTTCTATGTGATCTTCCCGCCGCTCTGGGTGAACTGAGCCCTGGCGGCCCGTGCGGTGTCGCCGCCGCCGTACGGGCCGCCCGCGCCGCAGGGGGGCGGGGTCCTGTTCCGGGGGTGAGGACCCTGAGGGCGGGGGTTGGCGCCCTCCACCTTCAGGAGGTGGAGGGCGCCCGACCCCTACAACCTGAGGCGGACGTGGCTTCGGGACCTGGGGCCGATCCCCTGGCCGGTGCCCGCTCCTAGCGTGGAGTGATGACCACGCCAGTCTGCACCGGCGCCTCCAGGGCGGCCGCTGCCACCGCCGGCCACCGCCGCTATCCGTCGTTCTCGTCGTATGTGCGGGCCCGGGGCCCCGTGCTGCTGCGCACCGCGCGTTCCCTCACCGCGAACCCCAGCGACGCCGAGGACCTGCTGCAGACCGCCCTCACCAAGACGTACGTCGCCTGGGAGCGGATCGAGGACCACCGGGCGCTCGACGGGTACGTCCGTCGCGCCCTCGTGAACACCCGTACCTCGCAGTGGCGCAAGCGCAAGGTGGACGAGTTCGCCTGCGAGGAGCTTCCCGAGAAGGAGGAGGCGCCCGCGCCGGACCCGGCCGAGCAGCAGTCGCTGCACGACGCGATGTGGCGCGCCGTGCTCAAGCTCCCGGACCGGCAGCGGGCCATGGTCGTCCTGAGGTACTACGAGGACCTCAGCGAGACGCAGACGGCCGAGGTGATGGGGGTCTCCGTCGGCACGGTCAAGAGCGCCGTGTCCCGTGCCCTGGGCAAGCTCCGTGAGGATCCGGAACTCGGCCCGGTCCGCTGACGCGGGCCCTCCCTGCCGGCTGGGGCCGCGGCCGACGGCGACGCCGCCATCCGCGTGGGCGCGATCCGGGCTCGTGGGCGTGATCCGGGCTCGTGGGCGTGATCCGGGCTCGTCAGGGCCTCCTCCTGGCCCGTACCGCAGACCCGTTCTTCCGGCCGACACCGATTCGTACTCCCGGAACTAGTGACATACCACTTGGTATGTGAGCAGAATCAGCGCACCCTTACTGCCGCGTAGCGCCCACCGGGAGGACGCCGTGCTGAGCACCATGCAGGACGTACCGCTGACTGTGACCCGCATCCTGACCCATGGGATGACCATCCACGGGAAGTCGCAGGTGACGACCTGGACCGGCGAGCCGGAGCCGCACCGGCGCAGTTTCGCCGAGATCGGCAGGCGCGCCTCGCAACTGGCGCACGCCCTGCGCGACGAACTGGGCATCGAGGGCGACCAGCGCGTCGCCACCCTCATGTGGAACAACGCCGAGCACGTCGAGGCGTACCTGGCGATCCCCTCGATGGGCGCCGTCCTGCACACGCTCAACCTGCGGCTCCCCGCCGAGCAGCTGGTCTGGATCGTCAACCACGCCGACGACAAGGTCGTCCTCGTCAACGGTTCGCTGCTGCCGCTGCTTGCACCGCTGCTCCCCCACCTGCCGTCCGTCGAGCACGTGGTGGTGTCCGGACCCGGTGACCGCGCGGCGCTCGACGGTGTCGCGCCCCGGGTGCACGAGTACGAGGAGCTGATCGCCGGCCGTCCCACCTCCTACGCCTGGCCCGAGCTGGACGAACGCCAGGCCGCCGCCATGTGCTACACCTCCGGGACCACGGGCGACCCCAAGGGCGTCGTCTACTCCCACCGCTCCATCTACCTGCACTCCATGCAGGTCAACATGGCCGAGTCGATGGGGCTGACCGACAAGGACACGACCCTCGTCGTCGTCCCCCAGTTCCATGTGAACGCCTGGGGGCTGCCGCACGCGACGTTCATGACCGGCGTCAACATGCTGATGCCCGACCGCTTCCTGCAGCCCGCGCCGCTCGCCGAGATGATCGAGCGGGAGCGGCCCTCCCACGCGGCGGCCGTCCCCACCATCTGGCAGGGGCTGCTCGCCGAGGTCACCGCCAAGCCGCGCGACCTCTCCTCCATGGCCAGCGTCACCATCGGCGGCGCCGCCTGTCCGCCCTCCCTGATGGAGGCCTACGACAAGCTCGGTGTCCGCCTCTGCCACGCCTGGGGCATGACGGAGACCTCGCCGCTCGGCACCATGTCCAACCCGCCCGCCGGACTCACCGACGAGCAGGAGTGGCCGTACCGCATCACCCAGGGCAGGTTCCCGGCCGGTGTCGAGGCGCGTCTCGCTGGTCCCGGAGGCGAAATCCTGCCGTGGGACGGGGAGTCCGCGGGCGAGCTGGAGGTCCGCGGCCCCTGGATCGCGGGCGCGTACTACGGCGGTGCCGACGGGGAGGGCCTGCGCCCCGGCGACAAGTTCAGCGAGGACGGCTGGCTGAAGACCGGCGACGTCGGTGTGATCAGTGGCGAGGGCTACCTCACGCTGACCGACCGGGCCAAGGACGTCATCAAGTCCGGCGGCGAGTGGATCTCCAGCGTGGACCTGGAGAACGCGATCATGGCGCACCCCGACGTGGCCGAGGCCGCGGTCGTCGCCGTCCCCGACGAGAAGTGGGGCGAGCGCCCCCTGGCGACCGTCGTCCTCAAGGACGGCGCGACCGCCGACCACGCGGCGCTCAGGACCTTCCTCGCCCAGTCCGTCGCCAAGTGGCAGCTGCCCGAGCGGTGGACGATCGTCCCGGCCGTGCCGAAGACGAGCGTGGGCAAGTTCGACAAGAAGGTGATCCGCCGGCAGTACGCCGACGGGGAGCTGGACATCACGACGCTCTGAGCCGCGACGGCCCTGGCACTACGGGCAGGGCCACGGCGTACGACGAGGGCGGTACGGGTCTCCGTACCGCCCTCGTCGTACACGTCCACCGGCCTCCGGCCGTCAGTTCGTCCCTATCTTCGCCAGCAGATCCACGATCCGGGACTGCACCTCGTCGCTCGTCGAGCGCTCGGCGAGGAAGAGCACCGTCTCACCGGCGGCGAGCCGGGGCAGGTCCGCCTCCTCCATGCCGGCCGAGGTGTAGACGACCAGCGGTGTGTGGTTGAGCGAGCCGTTCGCGCGGAGCCAGTCGATGATCCCGGCGCGTCGGCGGCGTACCTGCATCAGGTCCATCACCACCAGGTTCGGCCGTATCCGGGTGGCGAGGTCGACCGCCTCGCTGTCGCCGGAGGCACGGGCAACCTGCATGCCGCGCCGTTCCAGCGTCTCCGTCAGCGCCAGCGCGATCTCCTCGTGCTCCTCGATCACCAGGACCCTCGGGGGGTGCTGGTCGCTGTCGCGCGGGGCGAGCGCCTTGAGGAGCACGGCCGGGTCGGCGCCGTACGCCGCTTCCCTGGTCGCCTGTCCCAGACCGGCCGTCACCAGCACCGGGACCTCCGCCGCCACGGCCGCCTGACGGAGCGACTGAAGCGCCGTACGGGTGATCGGCCCGGTCAGCGGATCCACGAAGAGCGCTGCCGGGAACGCCGCGATCTGGGCGTCGACCTCCTCGCGGGAGTGCACGATCACCGGCCGGTAGCCGCGGTCGCTGAGCGCCTGCTGCGTGGACACGTCCGGGGCGGGCCAGACCAGCAGCCGGCGCGGGTTGTCCAGCGGCTCCGGGGGCAGCTCGTCGTCGACGGGCCGCGGCTGAGGCTGGTTGGCCACCTCGACGGCGCCACCGGGGCCGTCCAGCGGCTCCGGGCCCTCGGCGCCCTCGTCGGGCGCCCCTATCGCGTACGCGCGCCCTCCCGAAGCCGGCGAGGACATCAGCCGGCCCGATCCGGCGCCCTGCACGGTGCCGCCCTGGGTACCCCCGGGCTGCGACGGGACCGGGACGGGCTGCGGCGGCACGGGCGCCGTGACAGGCGGAGCAGGGCGCTCGGCCTCCGGCGGGGCGGCGAGCTTACGGCGCCGCCCGGCGCCGCCGAGCGTCTGGTTCTGCTGGTGCGCGAGGTGCTGTGCGAAGGGCACGCCCTGCCCCAGGGTCCTCACGCTGAACGCACGGCCCTGGGTGGAGTCCGACGACGCCGCCATCGGCGCCTCCGCGGGCAGCGGCTGGCGCCGCGCGTCCGGGACGGGGGCCGGAGCGTCGCCGTCGGCAGGGTGCTGTTCAGCTGCGGGCGCGGACGCGGCTTCCGGCGCGGACGCGGGACCGGCAGGGGCGGCGTCGCCCGTGGTGTGCGTGGTGGCGCCGGGGCCCGTCCAGGACGCGTCGCCGGCCGGTGCCATGTCGTCGTCGGGCGCCTGCGCGGCGGGAACCTGGCCGGTGTTGCCGCTCTGTGCCCAGTCGGGCTGCGGCGGTACGGCGGGCAGCGGCTGTCCGGGAACCGGATGGCCGGGCCGCGCCGGCGGCTCCGGGGCCTCCGAGGGCCGCGCCCTGCGGCGCCCGGACGGCACGGGGTGCGGCTGCGGCGGGGTGTGGTCCGCCTCCGGCACGGTGCGTACGGCGTCGTGGCGCTCGGGCAGCGGGCCGTCCTCGGTGGGGACCGGCTGAGGGGCCGCCGGGACCTGCTGCGGCGCGGGGGAGGCCGGGGGGACGACGGACTGCGGGGCCACGACGGGCGAGCCCGGAGCCATCGGCGGGATCCGGTCCGCCGCGGCCGGGGGCAGCGCGAAAGCCGTACGGGGGCCCGAGGGCTCGGCCGCGGCTGCGCGCTCCTGGGCCGCGGCGAGAGCCCGCCGCGCGCGCCGCCCTCCGGGCTGCTGTCCCGACGGCTGCGCCTGCTCCTGCGGCGAGGGTGCCTGCGGAGAAGGAGCCTGCTGCGGAGCGGACTCGGCCGATGCGAGGGCGGGCAGAGCCGGACGGCCGCCTCCCTGGCCCTGGCGCCCGGCTGCGTTCTGCGGCACACCTTGGGGCGGCACCGTCTGCCCGCGCTGCGGGCGGCCGCCACCTCCCTGCGCACCTTCGGCCGCCGTCACGACGGCGCCCTCCGAGGGAGCCGCCGCGGGGAGCGCCAGAGCCTGCCGGGGCTGGTCCGCCGATGCCTCCGCACCCGCCTCCGCCGGACTGGGCCGGCCGCGCCTGCGGCCCGAACCCTCGCTCCGCTGAGGCGGGGTCATCTCCTGTACCTGCTGCTGGTCCTGCGGGCCGGTGGACTCACGGCGCGCCCTGCGCCGACCCGTCGGCTCCGCGGCCGCGGTGTCACCGGCCTCCGGACCGGCCGGCCCGCCATCGACGGGGCTGTCCAGGAAGGCGTCCGTCGACGCCCTGCGCGCACGGCGCCGGCCGCCCTGGGGCTCCGGCTCCGGTGCGACGGCTTCCTCGGGGACGGGGAGCGGTTCGGGTGCGACAGCCCCGGCGCCCGTCCCGAGCGGCACCTCCAGGACGTACGCGCTGCCGCTCATCCCGGGCATCTCGTGCGTCTGGAGCACGCCGCCGTGCGCCCTCACGATGCCGCGCACGATCGGCACGTGCACCGGGTCGCCACCGGCGAACGGGCCGCGCACCTCGATCCGTACGACGTCACCGCGCTGCGCCGCGGCCACGACGACCGTGGAGTCCACGTAGCCGCCGCCCGGCACCGGACGTGCCTTGCCGGTCGAATCGACACCGGCCACGTCGGCGACGAGGTGGGCGAGCGCCGTGATCAGCCGGCCCGCGTCGACCTCGGCCTCGATCGGGGGCGCGTGGACCGCGAACTGCGCCCGTCCCGGACCGATCAGCTCGACCGCCCCGTCGATGCCCGCGGTCACCACCGCGTCGAGCAGCACCGGATGCTTGACGAGTTCCTCGGCGCCGGAGTCCAGGCGCTGGTAGCTCAGTACGTTGTCGACGAGTGTCGTCATGCGCGCGTAGCCCGCGGCGAGGTGGTGCAGGATCTGGTTGGCCTCGGGCCAGAGCTGGCCGGCCGGGTCGGCGGCGAGGCCCGAGAGCTCGCCCCGCAGCTCCTCCAGCGGCCCGCGCAGGGACTCACCCAGTACGGCGGTCAGCTGCGTGTGCTGGGCGCCGAGACCCGTGAGGCGCTCGGCCTGCTCCTCCAGCTCGGAGGCGTACCGCTCGGTCCGGTCCGCCGAATCGGCCGTGTGCTGTTCGGTGAGTGCCGCGACCTCGGCACGGTGGGCCTCGGTGAGCGCGGCGACCTCGGCACGGTGGCTCTCGGCGAGCTCGGCGATCTCCGCCGCGTGCCGTTCGGTCAGCCCGGAGACCTCCTCGGCGTGCTGCTCCGTCAGCTCCTCGTAGGGCCGGCGGTCGGTGAACGTCATGACGGCGCCGACCAGCTGGTCGCCGTCCCGCACCGGCGCGGTGGTCAGGTCGACCGGCACCTGCGCACCGCTCTTGGACCAGAGGACCTGCCCCCGCACCCGGTGCTTGCGGCCGGACCGCAGGGTGTCGGCGAGCGGCGACTCCTCGTACGGGAAGTCCCCGCCCTCCGCCCGTGAGTGCAGGATCAGCGGGTGGAGCTCCTTGCCGCCGAGGTCACTGGCGCGGAAGCCGAGGATCTGGGCGGCGGCGGGGTTGACCAGGACGACCCGGCCGTCCGTGTCGGTGCCGACGACCCCCTCGGATGCGGCGCGCAGGATCATCTCCGTCTGGCGCTGCGAACGGGCCAGCTCGGCCTCGGTGTCGACGGTGCCCGAGAGGTCCCGCACGACGAGCATGAGCAGTTCGTCGCCCGTGTAGCTGGAGTGGATGTCGTTGTACCCGGCCTGGCCGCTGTCCAGCGAGGCACTGGTGACCTCGACGGGGTAGTCGGTGCCGTCGGTCCGGCGCGCGATCATGCGCGTCGGCTTCGTCCGGCCCTGCTCGTCCGCAGTCTCCGGCCTGCGCATCGACCCCGGGATCAGCCTGGAGTCGAACTCCGGAAGCAGATCGAGCAGCCCGCGGCCCACGAGCGCGGTGCCCGGGGTCTCGAACATCTCGAGGGCGATGGTGTTGGCGTTGACGACCGTGCCGTTGCAGTTGACGAGCAGGAGCCCGTCCGGGAGGGCGTCGAGTATGGCTGCGAGGCGAGCAGCGCCTCGGGATGGCCTGCTGCTCACGAGACGCTTCCTCCCTGAATACCGCACCTTGCCGACAGCGGGCCCCATCCTGCCCCTCGGGCCTCAGGCTGTCACTGGAGGAGTCTAAAGGCAGGGAGCGCATGGCGGGCGGCGGATGAGGGGGAGCTCTCACCAAGGTTCTGTGCACACGGTGTACGCCGGTGGCCTATGACGTAACCGCGAGCGCCCCCTCTGACGTGCGCCGATGGTTTCCGGGTACACCGGGAGCCGGCCCGAAATGCCCCTGGAACAGGGCCTGGAAGCGTTTCGGCCGACTGCTGCGCGCCCCGGTGCGCGCCGCTCCGCCGCCCGGAGTCTCCCGGCGTGCGCCCCGCCGAACCGGCTACCTGGCGGACGGCAGAACCGGCACGAGGTTGTTCCAGCGCGAGATCTCGCAGCCGTTGGCGCGGCTGAACCGCGCGTCGACGTCCTCCCCCTGCCAGGTGCCCTGGACCCGCGCGGCGGCCGGACCGCCGGCCTGCAGGGTGCACATGGCGTTGCGGTCGGTCGCCACGAAGGGGTTGTCCCCCGACTCCGCCGCCTCGTCCAACAGGTCGCAGGCCCGCTGGGCGGCGGGATGGCTGCCGCCCGCCGGGTCGCACTCCAGCTCGAAGACCCCGTCGGCCGACGGGTTGCCGGACTCGGAGACCGTCACGGTGAGGTGGGTCCGCATGTCCTGCTCCACCGGCCAGTCCCCCTGGAGCACGGGGAGCGGGGGCAGCGGTACAAGAGGGGACACGGCGGTGGCGGCGGGGGCCGCGGCGGACAGCGCGGCGAGGGACGCGACAGCGGCGAGGGTGAGACGGCGCAGCATGCGGGGCTCCTGATTGTTCTGGCGCGCCCAGGAGCGCGCCGGCCTGCCTCGTGCGCGCCGCCGGTAGGGGCGCGCACGGGCACACACGGGGGTGACGGACGGAGGGCGGAGCCCTCGTCCTCTCTAACGCTCCTTACGTCCGCACGTTGCGCAACTCATGGGGGGCCGACCGGAACAACCGTCCGTACGGCCTCTTGCCCGCGCGTCCTCGGCCGGCCGGCCCCGACACCTCCGGAAGCGCTTTGCCTCGCCGCCCACCTGGCTAGTACCGTGGGCGGCGATTGGTGACAGCGCGCTCGAATGTGTCATCATCTGCACGCACCACTCGCGCTCGCGCGGGGTGTGCTGGAGGCGTCGCCTAGTCCGGTCTATGGCGCCGCACTGCTAATGCGGTTTGGGTCTTAAAGCCCATCGAGGGTTCAAATCCCTCCGCCTCCGCAGGAACCCGAAGCCCCGTGCCCCAGGCACGGGGCTTCGGTCGTTTCCGGCCCCGGGAACCTCGTGCTGAACGGTGTTTTCGCAGCTCAGGCGTGGTGTGGCTAATGGATTTCGCGTCACGGCGCAGGTCATGTAATGTTGTTCTCGCAACGCCGACCGGGGAGAAAAACCCCGGGGGGCGGGACCAAGGCTCAGGCCGAGGACACGCACTCGTAGCTTAACGGATAGAGCATCTGACTACGGATCAGAAGGTTGCAGGTTCGAATCCTGCCGAGTGCACAGCAGGCGAGAGGCCCCCAGGAGAAATCCTGGGGGCCTCTCGCGTTGGCCGTACAGCAGCGAAGTGCAGCAACCGTGTCAGCCGGCACCGCCCGGCGTGGACGTGTTCTCGCTCGCCTCGGTGCCGGCTTCCCCCGTCATGGCGGTCTGCGGCCACCCGAAGGATCCGTCGAGCGTCCTTCGGGTGGTGTTCCGGGAGTCCTGGACACGGCACGGCGCTCGTACGAGGGGTCAGGAGGGCGAGCCCTCTCCATGAACGAGCTCCCGCTGAAAGGACGCCCATGTCGGCGGACGTCGCTCTGCACTTCGACCGCGTGCGCATGAAGGGGGCCCATGGCGACCTCCGTCTGCGCATCGGGTCCTGTCGCCACCGTTGCGATTCCTACTACCTCGCTCTGGACGACTCGCCGACGGCGCCGGCCGGGCTCGGTCCCAGGCTTTCGCGCCTCCTGGAGCAGTGGGGCTCGCAGGTCGCGGGCCTCGGGGGCGGGGAGGGCACCGTCCACCTGCCGTACGACTTCTCCGACCAGTGCACGGCCTGGCTGCGGGTGACGTCCACGGACGGGCGGACCGCCGAGGTCCAGGCCGGGTGGAGCCTGATCGGAGCCTGGGGGATCCGCCCCTCCGACTACCTCGCCACAGCGCCTGCCGTGACGGACTTCGACCCGATCGCCGGGGCCCGATTCGTGTGCGCGCTGGCCGACCTCGCTGCGCGCATCGAGGCCGATCGGGCTGCCCTGGAGGCGACGGGCCCGTAGAACTCTTCACACGATCTTGTGCCGCGGCATGGCCGGCGGGGCTCGTAGTCTTGGCGCATGGACATCGGCATCAACCGTGCGGGCGATGGCTGGAACATCAGCTCGATGCGCGGGATCGGTATCGGAGAGGTGTTCATCGGCAACGCGCTGCGGCTTCACGCCGGTGCGAACCGCCTCGAAGTTCACAGTCCCGCCGAACTGAGGACCGACCATGAAGCCGTGCCCGTCCACGCAGCCTCACGGACCAACCTCGACCGGCTGACACAGCTGCTCGATCAGGTGATCGCCGAGGTCCACGCAGCCGATTCAGGTAGCCTGCGCGTCCGCTTCGCCAACGGATGGCACCTGTACGTGCCCGCTCCCTCCGACGCCTACGGCTGGATCATCGGCCTGCGGGGCAGCTACTTCGTGAGATCGGTGCCCGGTGGTGGCGTGAGAATGCCCTGAGAATGCGCATGCCCATCATGTGCGGGTCTTCCTGAAGTCGTGGAGTCCGGTGCGGCGCTCCCGGCAGACGGCGCGAAGATCTGCTCGACGACGTGGCGGAGCTTGCCCATCCCTTTGATGTTCGGGCAGCCCTTGCGTGAGATGACAGGCAGGATCCGCGTTCGCGTAGCGCGTCGCGGTTCGGGGCGGAGTCGTAGACCTTGTGGCCGAACAGGGCATCGGGCCGGCGGCGGGCCCGGCCCGGGCGGCCCGCGACGGGCGGCATCCCGTCGACCAGGGCGAGCGCCTGGGTGACGTCGTTCATGTTCGCGGCAGTGGTGATGACCTTGAGCGGGGTCCCGCGTCCGTCACGGATCAGGTGGTGCCTGCTGCCCGTCTTCGGCCGGTCGACCGGCGACGGACCGGTGTCGGGCCCTCATTTTTCGCGCGGATGTGGGAGCCGTCCACGCACGCGCGGCCAGTCGAGTTCGCCGGCCGCGTTCATCTCCGCGAGCAGGACTTGGGCAGTTGGCCGAAGACTCCTGCCTTCTGCCACCGGTCCAGGCGACGCCAGCAGGTCTGGGCGGAGTCGAACATCAGCTCCAGGGGCAGGAGTTGCCGCGCCATGTCGGTGTGGAGAACGAACAAGATGCCTTGGAGGCAGAGCCTGTCCGACACCGGCCGTGGTCCCTGCGACTGTTCCGGCACCGCGGCAGCAGCGGTTCGATCAGTGCCCACAGGTCATCGTCCACGATCCACGGCCGAGGACGCACACCATCACGAGCGGCCGAATCATCAGATCGGTCACACCCAACAGGACGACTCAACACGATTGTTCTGCGAGTCCGTGCGTTCGCGGCCCGCCCACGCCTGATCCTGGGACGCTACGGAACGTGGATCGCCGTGGCGCCGTCGTGGCGGCTCCGGCAGGGGGCCGCAAACGGCAGGTCGGCCGCGTCGCGGCCTGCTCTCCTCCGGGCTGTGGGCCCTCGATGGCTGTGCGGCCGGCGGCCCTGAGGTGAGGCAAGCTCAGATGATCCTCAGGCTTTGGTCTTCCGCGTGCCGCGTGCGGGACCGGCGTGCCATGGTGTGCCACGCGGCACTCGGTCGAGTGCCGCGTGGCACGGAGCCATCAGGATGCGGAGGAGACAGACATGATCGCGATGTCGGGTCTGGGTGGAGTGTTCGGAGTGCTGGTCACGCTCGCTGTCGGCGTGGGTGTCGTCCTGATTGCCGTCAGGCGGTTCTCCGCGCGAGGGCGGTAGGCCGGGTGCCGGAAGCGCGGGGCGGTGTCCCGGGTGCTCAGGCCGTCGCCTCCGCGGCCGGGCTCTCGGGGGCCGGGGTGCGGAGGACGCGGCGGTGGCGGGCCGGTGTTCCGAGCGTGGGGTTGGCGACGGCCCAGGCCGCGCCCTTGCAGACCAGTTCCTTGTAGACGGCGGCGAGCCGGCCGGTCAGGGCCGCCCGGACGGAGCGGTCGTCGGCGGTCACGTACTGGATCAGGCCTTCGCGGCGGCCCAGTGAGATGCACTGGTTGAAGTAGCGCAGAGGTGTGGTGGGGATCTTTCCGCCCGTCAGGCGCGCGGCGAGTGCGTCGACGGCCTGCCACGCCATGGGGGTGCCCGTGGCGCACGACATCCGCAGCGGCTTGTCGGCGGGGCCGATGGCCATGGCCGCGTCGCCGACGGCGTACACGTCCGGGTGCGAGACCGAGCGCATGGTCCGGTCGACCACGATCTGGCCCGTGTCGGTGAGCTCCAGGGTGGTGGCCCCCGCGATCGGGTGGACCGCGAAGCCGGTGGTCCAGACGGTGGCCGCGGACGGCACCTCCGTGGCGTCCGCGGTGGTGACGCGGTCGGCCTCCACGCCGGTGACGGTGGTGTGTTCGTGCACGGTGATGCCGAGCTTGCCGCAGACCTTCCGCACGTGCGCACGGCCCTTGGGGGAGAGCCAGTCGCCGAGCTCGCCGCGGGCAGCGAGGGCGACGTCGAGGTCGGGGCGGGCCTCGGCGATCTCGGTGGCGGCCTCCAGGCCGGTGAGGCCGCCGCCGACGACCAGAACGGGCCGGCCTGCCTCCAGGGCTGCCAGGCGCTCACGCAGCCGGAGTGCTCCGGGACGGCCGGAGATGTCGTGGGCGTGCTCGGTGATGCCGGGTACGCCCTGGGTGTTCCAGCCGCTGCCGAGGGCGTAGAAGAGGCTGTCGTACGGCAGTTCCTCGGCCCCCTCCGCGCCGGTGACGGCGACCGTCCTGCGGTCGACGTCGACAGCGGTGACCTTCGCGAGCCGCAGGGCGACGCCGGTGCCCTCGAACATCTCGGCGAAGGGCCGGGGCCGGAGGTCCTGGCCGGCCGCCAGCTGGTGCATGCGGACCCGCTCGACGAAGTCGGGTTCGGCGTCGACGAGGGTGATGGAGACGTCGTCGCGGTGCAGTCGCCTGGCGAGGCGGCCGGCAGCGCTGGCTCCGGTGTATCCGGCTCCGAGGACGATGATTCGGTGCGACATTTCCCTGCTCCTGTCTCGCGCGGTTTCTGCCCCTTGAACCGGGCAGCCCGCCGATTCCTGACAGGAACGTGATGTGAAGCAGCTCACACCGCCGTCAGAAGATGGTGCGCAGGGGTTCTCCGTGGTCCGTGGCCGCCCATCGCCTGGTCGCGCGCTCCAGCTTGTCGGGATTGACCTGGCTGCGGAACGCGAGGATGCCGTCCGCGGTGATCTCCAGGCAGATGATGCCGACGACGACGCCGTCGGAGACGGCCACCAGGGCGGGGGCGCCGTTGGCGGTCGCGGCGTGGACCTCGGGGGAATCGCCGACGTAGGCGCGCTTGGCCTTGCTCGGCTTGAAGAGGCCGCGCATGAACTTCGCGACCGCGAGGGCCCCCTCGACCGCCCTGGCGCGGGCCGGGACCCTTCCTCCGCCGTCGCCGATCGCGATGGCGTCGTCGGTGAGCAGCCGGACGAGCGGCTCGGTCCGGCCGCTGGTGGCGGCTGCCAGGAACTCCTCGACGATCCGCCGGGCGGCGGCCTCGTCGATCCCGGTGCGTGCCTTCCCGTCCGCGACGTGCTTCTTCGCGCGGTGGAGGATCTGCTGGCTGGCGGCCTCGGTGATGTCGAGGATCTCGGCGATCTGACGGTGCGGGTAGTCGAAGGCCTCCCGCAGCACGTACACCGCCCGCTCGTTGGGGGAGAGGCGCTCCATGAGGGTGAGGACCGCGTACGAGACGGATTCGCGCTGCTCGGCGGTGTCGGCGGGGCCGAGCATCGGGTCCCCGGCGAGCAGCGGTTCCGGCAGCCACTGGCCCACGTAGGTCTCGCGCCGGGCGCGGGCCGAGGTGAGCTGGTTGAGGCACAGGTTGGTGAGGACCTTCGTCAGCCAGGCCTCGGGGACCTCGATACGTCCGGTGTCTGCGGCCTGCCAGCGCAGGAACGTGTCCTGCACGGCGTCCTCGGCGTCGCTCGCCGAGCCGAGGAGGCGGTAGGCGATGGCCTCCAGGCGCGGCATGGCGGCCTCGAACCGGTCCGTGTCGTTCATGGTCGGAGCCATGCACGGATCCTAGCCCTCACCGCGCGCCGGAGGCCCGGATCGCGACCGGTCCCCCCTGCCCCCGCCGGGGGGGGGCAGGGGCAGGCCGGGGGACGGGCGCCTCAGCCGGCTCCCCCGCCCGCGCCGGGGCCTCTGCCCTTGCGTGTCAGGGCGGCGATACCGAGGGCGAGGCCGCTCGTCGTGAGGAGGCTTCCCACCACGATCATGCCCACGCCGACGACGAAGAGGCCGCTGGAGTCGTCCGACCAGTCGTAGAAGGCGGCGACTCCCAGGCCGCCCGTGATGCCGAGCACCGCGCCCGCGATGTTCTGCCGGGACGCCGCCCAGTACAGGGGCGCCAGCAGGGTCAGCACCAGCCCGATCACCTGCCACGCTTCGTAGGGCCCTGAGGTCGAGCCGTCGGGGTGCACGTCGCGGTGCTGGTCCCAGCCCAGCCAGGCGGCCCACAGCGCGAGCGTGGCGAGGAAGGGCACGAGGGCCGTCCACAGCTGGTGGGAGGCGTTCCGAAGAGGTGTTCGCATGGGTCGAGCTTCCCGGCTCGCGGCGCGGCGTGCCGGAGCGCATGTACTCGATCGCGTCTGAGTACTTCAGGCATGAACCGTGGCCCGTGGCGCGCGCCTTCGGCGGCCTGCCGGGGCGAGAGCGGGAGCGGAATCTCCGGTGAGGACACGAGGGTGAGTGTGGACCGTCCGGTGCTCGACTGGAGGGACTGTCCAGAAAGAATGCTCTGGACATACGCGCGCCGGGGCGAGGCCGTTCCCCGTCTTCCCGTCCGGACGGGGCGTCGGCCGGTGCCGCCCCTTCGTTAGGGTTTCTGCGGCTCGCGGTCGTGGGGTACCAACCCTGGCCGGACCGTCCGAGGCCGACCGCCCCCGAGGAGACCCGACCCATGCGCCCACACCTCCGCACCCTCCGCACGGGCCGGGCATGAGCGGCTGGAGGTGCACGGGGCTGCGCTGGCCCGGCCACGGCGGGCCCGTGCTCGGCTGGGCGCGGAGCGACCGGGCCGGGCCGGGGCGGGTGAGCGTCCTGGCGTACGGCAAGGAGCTCGGCTTCCGGGCCGGCGGGGAGCGGCACTGTGTAGGGGCGCGCGACAACCCGTGTCCGGTCGGGGCCGTGGTGCCCGCGCGGAGTACGGGGGCGCGGTGCGAGGTGTGCGCGCGCCTGGACCGGGCCCATTCCGTGGCCGCCGACACGATCGCCGACGACCCGCGTCCGTACCGCGTCTACCTGGCCTGGTTCGGGCCGGGCATGGTCAAGGTCGGCATCACCGGGGAGGCGCGGGAGGCCGCGCGGCTGCGCGAGCAGGGGGCCGTGGTGTTCAGCTGGCTGGGACGCGGGCCGTTGATGGCCGCCCGGCGGACGGAGGAGCTGCTGCGCACGGCGCTCGGGGTGCCCGACCGGATCCCGTACGCGCGCAAGCGGGCGGTGCGCGGCGAGTTGCCGGGGCCGGCGGAGCGGGCCGCCGAGATCGAAGGGCTGTACCGGAAGGCCGCCGCGCTGGAGGGGGCCGGATGGCCTGCGGCGCTGGAGCGGCTGCCGTTCGAGGCGGTCGATCACGCGGGGGTGTTCGGGCTGGCCGCCGCGGGGCCGGCCGCGCGCGTGGTGACCGGGCTCGCGGACGGCGGGGTGGTGGCGGGGCGGCTGGTGTCGGCCGCCGGACCCGATCTCCACCTGGAGACCGCGGCCGACGGGATCGTCGTCCTGGACACGCGGCTCGTCACCGGCTGGGACCTGGAGGGCGCCGACGCGCGGGCGGGGACGAGCGTGCCGACCGTGGCCGTGGGGGGCGGTGGCGTCCAGGACGGGCTGTTCTGAGATCGTCGCCGGGATCGTTCCGGGAGACGTACGAGGTGGATGGGGCGGGTGGGGCAGATGGGCACCGACGAACGCGACCGCGAGGACGTGCTGCGGTTCTGGAAGCGGCTGGGGCTGCCCGGGATCATCGACGTCCACACGCACTTCATGCCGGAGCGGGTGCTGAGCAAGGTGTGGGCGTACTTCGACTCGGTGGGCCCGCTGACCGGTCTGGAGTGGCCCATCACCTACCGCCAGGACGAGGACGAACGCCTCGCGCTGCTGCGGTCGTTCGGTGTCCTCCGGTTCACCTCGATGGTCTACCCGCACAAGGCGGGCATGGCGGCCTGGCTGAACGGCTGGGCGGCCGGGTTCGCCGCCCGGGTGCCGGACTGTCTGCACACCGCGACCTTCTTCCCCGAGGAGAGCGCGCGGACCTATGTGCGCGAGGCGGTCGAGGCGGGCGCGCGGGTCTTCAAGTCGCACCTCCAGGTGGGTGGGTACGACCCGAACGATCCGCTGCTGGAGCCCGTGTGGGGGCTGCTGGCGGAGGCGGGGATCCCGGTGGTGACCCACTGCGGTTCCGGCCCGGCACCCGGCGCGTTCACCGGCCCGGGGCCGATCGGCCGGCTGCTCTCCCGCCACCCCCGGCTGAAGCTGGTGGTGGCGCACATGGGAATGCCGGAGTACGCGGAGTTCCTGGAGCTGGCGGCGGCGTACCCCGGGGTGCGGCTCGACACGACCATGGCGTTCACCGGATTCACCGAGGACTTCATGCCGTTCCCCGTCGCGGAGCGCGGGCGCCTGGCGGACCTGGGGGACCGGATCCTGCTGGGCACGGACTTCCCGAACATCCCGTACCCGTACGTCCACCAGCTGTATGCCCTGGAGCGGCTGGAGCTGGGCGACGCCTGGCTGCGCGCGGTCTGCCACGGGAACGCGGCCGAACTGTTCCGCTGAGGGGAAGCCGTCCGGGCGGGCGTTTCTCAGCAAATTCACAGGTGGGCGAAAGCTCGCTCTCACGGCCGTCTCACAGGCTTGAGCCATGACGACGACCTCGCCCCAGGGGCGTACAGAACTGCTCAGGCCCGACCGCAGTCCCGTCCGGGTGCTGGTCGTGGACGACGAGGCCCCGCTCGCCGAGCTGCTCTCCATGGCCCTGCGCTACGAGGGGTGGGAGGTGCGCAGCGCCGGGGACGGCGCGAACGCGCTCCGCACGGCGCGCGACTTCCGTCCGGACGCGGTGATCCTCGATGTGATGCTGCCCGACATGGACGGGATCGCCGTGCTCGGCCGGCTGCGGCGCGAGCTCTCCGACGTGCCCGTGCTGTTCCTGACCGCGCGGGACGCGGTGGAGGACCGGATCGCCGGGCTCACGGCGGGCGGTGACGACTACGTCACCAAGCCGTTCAGCCTGGAGGAGGTCGTGGCACGGCTGCGCGGGCTGATCCGCCGCTCCGGCACCGCATCCGTGCGCAGCGAGTCGACGCTCGTCGTCGGTGACCTCGTGCTCGACGAGGACAGCCACGAGGTGAGCCGGGGCGACGACTCGATCCACCTCACGGCGACCGAGTTCGAGCTGCTCCGCTTCCTGATGCGCAACCCGCGCCGGGTGCTGAGCAAGGCGCAGATCCTGGACCGGGTCTGGAACTACGACTTCGGCGGCCAGGCGAACGTCGTCGAGCTGTACATCTCCTACCTGCGCAAGAAGATCGACGCGGGGCGTACCCCGATGATCCACACCCGGCGCGGGGCGGGATACCTCATCAAGCCCGGTGAGTAACCCGGTGAGCAGGAGGAACACGGGCCGCCCCTGGACGCTGCGGACCCGGCTCGTCGTGTACGCGGTCACCCTCATCGCGGTCGTCGCGGCGGTGATCGGCTCGGTCACCGCCATCGCCTTCCACGAGTACATGTACGGGAAGCTGGACGGCCAGCTGCACGACATCGCCATGGTGGCCAAGGCGCCCCCGCCGGGCAGCGGCAAGAGTCCCCGAGGGGGACCGGAGAGCGACGGCGAGGAGCCGCTCGCCTTCATCGGCAGGGGCACGCCCGACTCCTTCGGCGCCGTGGTCTCCGACGGTTCCGTCACCTCGTCGAAGGTGATCAAGGGGCCGGACGCCCGGGAGGACGCCGAGGAGCTGACGGGCGCCCAGAAGGATGCCCTGGAGGCCGCCGACGTGTCCCCGGACGGCGAAGCGCATGACGTCGAGCTTCCCGGCCTCGGCGGCTACCGCGTGCAGGTCGTCCCGTCGGGCGCCGGGACCTCCGTCCTGGTCGGCATCCCCACCGCCGAGGTGGACACGGCCGTCAACACCCTGATCCTCGTCGAGGTCTGTGTCACCGGAGCCGGGCTCATCGCCGCGGGGATCGCCGGTACCGCCATGGTCGGTGTCGCCCTGCGCCCGCTGCGCAGGGTGGCCGCCACCGCGACCCGGGTCTCCGAACTCCCTCTGCACAGCGGTGAGGTCGCCCTCCTCGAACGGGTCCCGGAGGCGGAGGCCGATCCGCGCACCGAGGTGGGGCAGGTCGGCGCCGCTCTCAACAGGATGCTGGGCCATGTCGGTTCGGCCCTGGACGCCCGGCAGAAGAGCGAGACACGGGTCCGGCAGTTCGTCGCGGACGCCAGCCATGAGCTGCGGACTCCGCTCGCCTCGATCCGCGGGTACGCCGAACTGACCCGGCGGGGACGGGAGGACGCAGGCCCCGACACCCGGCACGCTCTGGGGCGGATCGAGTCCGAGGCGGAGCGGATGACGGGCATGGTCGAGGACCTGCTGCTTCTGGCGCGCCTCGACGCGGGACGGCCGCTCTCGTACGAGAGCACCGATCTCTCGCCGCTCGTCATCGACGCGGTCAGCGATGCCAGGGTCACGGACCGGGCCTCGGACGGTGCCGCCGGAGCCGGTCACCACTGGCGGCTGGAGCTGCCGGAGGTGCCCACGACCGTGCTCGCCGAGCCGACGAGGATCCAGCAGGTGCTGGTCAACCTGCTGGCGAACGCCCGTACGCACACACCGCCGGGGACCACCGTGACCGTACGGGTGCGCGCGGCGCGCAGGGACCTTCCCTGGGTGACCCTCGAGGTCCAGGACGACGGGCCCGGCATCCCCGCCGAGTTGCAGCCACGCGTCTTCGAACGGTTCGCGCGCGGCGACGCCTCGCGCTCCCGCCATGCCGGATCGACGGGGCTCGGCCTCGCCATCGTGCAGGCCGTCGTCGCCGCCCACGGAGGGGTGGCCGAGGTGCGTTCCGTGCCGGGGAACACGGTCTTCGCGGCGCATCTGCCGGCGGAGGCGGTCCACGAGGGCCACGGACCGGACGGCACCACGGGCGCACCCCCGGTCCCCTCCCCGGCCCCCTTCCCGGCCGCACCCCCTGCCCCCTTCCCGGCCGCCCCGGCGCACCCCGGAGACGTCTCTCCGGCGGGCCCGGGCGGTGCCCCGTACGCGCCTCCCGCGGGCCCGGGCGGCACCTCGTACGCGCCTCCGCGGGACCCCTTCCTGTCCGTGCCCTCGGGGCGGCCGGAACCCTCCCCGTACGCGCCCTCGGAGCGACAGAACCCCGTCCCGTGCGCCCCCGTGGAGGCCCGGAACGGCTCCTCCGACGCCTCCCCGGCGCACTCACAGGCCGACCACAGGCGCAGCACACGGATGTGACAGCGCGGTTGGCGAGTGTCGGTGTCATGCGAACCGACACTCCTTGGAGCACCCTGCCGGCCCGGGAACACCTCCTGGCCGCAGCGGTCGGCGCTGCCGGCGCTCCCGTACCCGTACTCGACGTGGTGATCCCCGTATACAACGAGGAGAAGGACCTCGAAACGTGTGTGCTGCGCCTGCACGACCACCTGGCGCGGACGTTCCCCTACGGTTTCCGGATCACCGTGGCGGACAACGCCAGCACCGACCGGACGCCCCAGGTGGCGGTGCGGCTCGCGGACCTGATCCCCGAGGTGCGGTCGTACCGGCTGGAGGAGAAGGGCCGGGGGCGTGCGCTGCGGACGGTCTGGTCCCACTCTGACTCCCCGGTCCTCGCCTACATGGACGTCGACCTCTCGACGGACCTGAACGCGCTGCTGCCCCTGGTGGCCCCGCTGATATCCGGTCACTCCGACCTGGCCATCGGTTCCCGTCTGGCCCGTAGTTCGCGGGTGGTGCGGGGTTCGAAGCGGGAGTTCATCTCGCGGGCCTACAACCTGATCCTGCGGTCCTCGCTGGCCGCACGCTTCAGCGACGCCCAGTGCGGCTTCAAGGCCATACGGCGCGAGGTCGCGCAGCGGCTGCTGCCGATGGTCGAGGACACCGGATGGTTCTTCGACACGGAGATGCTGGTACTCGCCGAGCGGGCCGGTCTGCGCATCCACGAGGTGCCGGTCGACTGGGTCGACGACCCCGACTCCACGGTGCACATCGTGAGGACGGCGACCGACGACCTGAAGGGCGTCTGGCGGGTCGGCCGGGCCCTGGCCACCGGGGCGCTCCCGCTGGACCGCCTGGCGCGGCCCTTCGGGGACGACCCGCGCGACCGGACCGTGCCCGGGGTGCCGCGCGGACTCGCCCGGCAGCTGGCCGGCTTCTGCGTCGTGGGCGCGCTCTCGACCCTGGTCTACCTCGCCCTGTACTCCCTCTTCCGGCTCGGTGCCGGCCCGCAGTTCGCCAACGCGGCGGCCCTCCTGGTCTCCGCCGTCGCCAACACGGCGGCCAACCGGAGACTCACCTTCGGCGTACGCGGCCGGGGAGGCGCCGTGCGCCACCAGGCGCAGGGCCTCGTCGTCTTCGCGATCGGACTCGCCCTGACCAGCGGTTCGCTCGCCGCGCTGGGCACGGCGTCCGGCTCGGCGTCGCACGGCACGGAACTCGCCGTGCTGATCGCGGCCAACCTCGCGGCGACGGTGCTGCGGTTTCTGCTCTTCCGTGCCTGGGTCTTCCCCGACCGGCGCACCGACCACCAGGACGCCCGCAAGGGTGCCGCACACGAACTGAGGAACGTCCGATGACCGCGGCCACGCACTCCGACCACGTCCAGGCGCCGCCCGGCACCCCGGGGGTGCCCGCGCACGCCGCGGGCGGCCGGGAACCCCTGTCGCGGCGCATCCGCCGGGGCAGGCCCGAGGACCCGCACTGGGTGAGGCCCGCCTTCTGCGGGATGCTCCTGGTCATCGCGCTCGCGTACCTGTGGAACCTCAGCGCCTCCGGCTACGCGAACTCCTTCTACTCCGCGGCCGTGCAGGCCGGCAGCCAGAGCTGGAAGGCCTTCTTCTTCGGCTCGCTGGACTCCGCGAACGCGATCACCGTCGACAAGCCCCCGGCCACGCTCTGGCCGATGGCCCTGTCGGTCCGGATCTTCGGCCTGAGCTCCTGGGCGATCCTCGCACCGCAGGTGCTGATGGGTGTCGCGACGGCGGGAGTCCTGTACGCGGCCGTACGCCGGCGCTTCACGGCCGCCGCCGGGCTGATCACGATGGCGGTCTTCGCGCTGACGCCGGTGGCCGCGCTGATGTTCCGCTTCAACAACCCGGACGCGCTGCTCGCGCTCCTGATGACCGTCACCGTCTACTGCGTGCTGCGCGCGTTCGAGGGCGGCCGGACGAAGTGGCTGGTCTGGGCGGGCGTCGCGGTGGGCCTCGCCTTCCTGTCGAAGACGCTGCAGGCCTTCCTGATCCTCCCGCCGCTCGCCGTGCTGTACGCGGTGTTCGCGCCGGTCCCCGTGCGGAAGCGATGCGGTCAGCTGGGCCTGGCGGCCCTGGCGATGATCGTGTCCGGTGGCTGGTGGGTGGCGATCGTCGAGCTGTGGCCCGCCTCCTCCCGCCCGTACGTCGGCGGCTCGCAGAACAACTCCTTCCTGGAGCTGACCTTCGGCTACAACGGGCTCGGCCGGATCAACGGCGAGGAGACCGGCAGCGTCGGTGGTGGCGGGGGCGGCCAGGGTGGCGGCTGGGGCGAGACCGGCATCGGCCGGATGTTCAACTCCGAGATCGGCAGCCAGATCTCGTGGCTGCTGCCTGCCGCGCTGATCCTGCTGGTCGTGGGGGTGTGGCTGACCTGGCGGGCGAAGCGTACGGACACGGGCCGGGCGGCGTTCCTCGCCTGGGGCGGCTCGTTGCTGATGACGGCCCTCGTCTTCAGCTTCATGGCCGGCATCTTCCACCAGTACTACACGGTGGCCCTGGCCCCCTACATCGCGGCGCTGGTCGGCATGGGCGCCACGGTCCTCTGGGAGGAGCGGGCCAGGTGGTGGGCGGGCACCGCGCTCGGAGTGACCGTCACCGTGACGGCCGTCTGGTCGTACGTCCTGCTGGGGCGCACCCCGGACTACTTCCCCTGGCTGCGCTGGGCCGTCCTGATCGGCGGACTCGTGGCCGCGGTGGGACTGCTGCTCGCGGCGCGGCTGGGCCGGCCGCTCGCGCTGGGTGTGGTGGGACTGGGCCTCGCCGCGTCGCTGGCCGGGCCGACGGCGTACACGGTCAGCACGCTGAACACCGGGCACCAGGGTTCGATCGTCACCGCGGGCCCCTCGGGCGCGAGCACGGGCGGACCCGGCGGTGGCCCCGGTGGCGGTGGGGGTCGCGGCGGCGGCATGCAGCCTCCCGGCCAGGGCACCCAGCAGGGCAGCCAGCAGCAGGGGGCCCAGCAGGGCGGTGGCCAGGCACCGGGCAACAGAGCTCAGGGCGGCGGTTTCCCGGGCGGCGGCACCCCGGGCCAGGCGCCCGGCGGGCGGCAGGGCGGTCAGCAGGGCCAGGCTCCGGGCGGCATGCAGGGCGGCATGCCCGGCGGCGGTACGGGCGGCGGCGGCATGGGCGGCCTGCTCAACGGCGCCTCCGTCGACTCGGAGGCCAAGACGCTCCTGAAGCAGAACGCCGACGCCTACACCTGGTCCGCCGCTGCCATCGGTTCGCAGAACGCCGCGAGTTACCAGCTCGCCACCGGTGATCCGGTGATGGCGATCGGCGGATTCAACGGCAGCGACCCGTCCCCGACGCTCGCCCAGTTCAAGAAGTACGTGGAGGACGGAAGGATCCACTACTTCATCTCGGGCGGCATGGGTGGCACGGGCGGCGGCGCCGGTGGCGAAGGCACCTCGTCCCGGATCTCGGCCTGGGTGGAGGAGAACTTCACGGAGGTCACTGTGGGCAGTGCGACCTTCTACGACCTCACCCGGCCGGCGAGCTGACGCCCCCAGCCGCGCAACCGAACCCAGGACGGTGACACGAAGGCGGTGACACGGAGGCGGTGACACGGAGGCAGTGACACGGAGGCAGTGAGGCGGAGGCAGTGAGGCGAAGGCGGTGACGACGACGCCGTGACGACGACGCGGTGACGGCAGGGCGGTGGCCCCGGGCAGAGGTTCCGGAGCCACCGCCCTGCCGCGTGCGGCAGGTGGGTCCGGCGACTTCCGTAAGTGAGTTGTACGGCGTACAGGAAGTGCCTTACGGTGTACAGCCATGCAGCCATACACCGTACAACTGCACCGGAACCAGGAGCCCGCATGACGGCGACCGCCGCCGAGCAGAACGACCTCACCCCCCGGAACGGCCACGCCCGACGCTGGCTGATCCTCGGGGTCATCTGCCTCGCCCAGCTCACGGTGCTGCTCGACAACACCGTCCTGAACGTCGCGATCCCCTCCCTCACCACCGAGCTGAACGCCTCCACGGCCGATGTGCAGTGGATGATCAACGCCTACTCGCTCGTCCAGTCCGGACTCCTGCTCACCGCCGGAAGCGCCTCCGACCGCTACGGCCGCAAGAAGATGCTGGTGGCGGGACTTCTGGTCTTCGGCATCGGTTCGCTGGCGGCCGGGCTCGCGCAGTCCTCCGGGCAGCTGATCGCCGCCCGCGCGGGGATGGGCGTCGGAGGCGCGTTGCTGATCACGACCACCCTCTCCGTCGTCGTCCAGATCTTCGACGACACCGAGCGCGTCAAGGCGATCGGGATCTGGTCCACCGTCAACTCCCTGGGCTTCGCGGCGGGCCCGCTGCTCGGCGGGGCCATGCTCGACCACTTCTGGTGGGGCGCGATCTTCCTGATCAACATCCCCGTGGCGGTCGTCGGCCTCGTCGCGGTCGTCCGGCTCGTACCGGAGTCCAAGAACCCGAGCGGTGACCGGCCCGACCTGATCGGGGCGCTGCTCTCGACCCTGGGCATGGCGGGCGTCGTGTACGCCATCATCTCCGGCCCCGAGCACGGCTGGGGATCCGGCCCGGTCCTGCTGACCGCCTTCGCCGGGGTCGCCGTCCTCACCGGATTCGTCCTGTGGGAGCTCCGTGTCCCGTACCCGATGCTGGACATGCACTTCTTCCGCAACCAGCGGTTCACCGGCGCGGTGGCCGGCGCGATCCTCGTCGCCTTCGGGATGACGGGCTCGCTCTTCCTGCTCACCCAGCACCTGCAGTTCGTGCTGGGCTACGAGCCGCTGGAGGCCGGGCTGCGCACCGCCCCGCTCGCCCTCACCGTCGTCGCGCTCAACCTCACCGGGCTCGGCGCCCGGCTCGTCGGGAAGCTCGGGACGCCGGCCGTGATCGGCGCCGGGATGTCCCTGCTGGCCGGCGGGCTCACGGCGATCGCGCTGCTGGGCGGCCGGGAGTACGGCGGCATGCTGCTCGGCCTGGTCGTCATGGGGGCGGGCGTCGCGCTCGCCATGCCCGCCATGGCCAACGCGATCATGAGTTCCATCCCGCGCGAGAAGGCGGGAGTGGGCGCCGGAGTGAACGGCACCCTCGCCGAGTTCGGCAACGGTCTCGGGGTGGCCGTGCTCGGCGCCGTGCTCAACTCGCGGTTCGCCGCACTCGTACCGGGTGCGGTCGGGGCGGCCTCGCTCCCCACCGTGCTGGCCTCGGCGGACGGACCGGCGGAGCGGGAGCGCGTCACGGACGCCTTCGCCTCCGGCCTGGAGACCAGCCAACTCGTCGGGGCCGCGGCGGTCCTGGCCGGCGGACTGCTGGCCGCGGCCCTGCTGCGGCGGGCGGAGCGCGCGGAAGCGGACTGAGTGCCGCGGGCTGCGGGCATAGCATCGTGGCAGGGGTGCCGGCACGCAGGAGTGCCACAGCAAGACAAGGAGCGTGCGCCATGGGATCCGCGGCAGACCGTGGGAACAGCCCTTCGCGGGTCAGCGTCTGGCTGGACCGGCGGACGCCCTCACGCACGCGCAAGGCGGAGCAGCCGACCGGCCTCGACCGGGACAGGATCACGGCGGCGAGCCTGCGGCTGCTGGACGCCGACGGCCTGGCGAAGTTCTCCATGCGCCGCCTCGCCGCCGAGCTCGACGTCACGGCGATGTCCCTCTACTGGTACGTCGACACCAAGGACGATCTCCTGGAGCTCGCCCTGGACACGGTCTTCGGCGAGATCCCGGCGGCGTCCGAGGACGCCGACTGGCGGGACCGGCTGCGCGAACTGGCCACCAGCTACCGCACGATGCTGGTGCGTCACCCCTGGGTGTCGGCCCTGATCGGCAGTTTCCTGAACATCGGCCCGCACTCGATGCTGTTCTCGTACGCCGTCCAGGACGTCGTACGGGCCACCGGGCTGCCCCTGGAGCGGCAGACAGGCGCGACGGCGGCCGTCTTCCAGTTCGTCTACGGATTCGGCACCACCGAGGGCCACTTCGTGCAGCGCACGCAGGAGGCCGGCCTCACCCAGGACGAGTACGTCGAGCGTGCGATGGGCACGATCCGCGCGGACCCCCAGCTCAGGCAGGTCATGCGGCCCTCGGAGGAGCTGATGGAGGCGCGTGGCGGGGGCACGGTGGAGGAGATGCGCGAACGCGACTTCACGTTCGCGCTCGACCTGCTGATCGCCGGCATCGAGGCGACCCGTGCGCGGGCGGCGCACCGCGCGTAGGCGGGTCCCTCCGCGCGGCCGGCCGCCGGGCGTCAGTAACCGCGCCGGGTGTCCACGGCCAGCGCGGGCGTACGCCCCTCGGCCACCGCCCCCCAGCAGGCCTCGAAGTCGGCGACGACGTCCTCGCCGGCCGTGATTCCGGCCGAGTGCGAGGTGATCACCGTGCGCGGCAGCCGCCAGGCGGGGGCGTCGGGCCCGGCGGGCTCGTCCGGAAGGACGTCGAGCACGGCCCGGCGCACGGACCCGCCGCGCAGCGCCGCCTCCAGGGCCGCCATGTCCACCGTCGCCCCACGGCCCACGTTGATGAAGGTGGCGCCCCGCATCGCAGCGAACCGGGAACCGCCGAAGAAGTGCTCCGTGGCGCCGGTCAGCGGCAGGGCGGAGACCACCCACCGGGCGTCCGCCAGCGCGGACGCCTCGTCCTCGGAGCCGGCGACGACCACCCGGTCGAAGCCCTCGAGCGCCTCGCGGTGCGTGCGCCCCACGCCCACGGTGCGCACGGAACAGGCGCGCAGCAGACCGGCGACGGCGGAGCCGATGCGCCCCGTGCCGTGGACGACGGCGGTCCGGCCGGCGACGAGTTCGGACGGGAGCCGCCGCCACTCCGCCCTGGCGTGCTGGGCGGTGTGCTCCGGGACGGACTGGCACTCGGCGAGCACCCAGGCCAGCGTGTACTGGGCGATGCGCTCGCCCATCCGCCCCACGGTCCGCGTCAGCAGGGCCCCTTCGGGCCAGGGGCCGGCGGAGAGCAGCGCGTCCGTTCCGGCGTTGACGCTGTGGAACCACAGCAGCCGCGGGCTCCGCAGCGCTTCGGGCAGCACGTCCCCCACGTACACGAACGGGCCGTCGGGGGCGGTGACATGGGCGGGTCCGGCCGGTCGTCCGGTGATCCGTTCCAGCTCACGCACCACGGCCGGGCCCAGGGAGGGGGAGGTCAGCAGCCGGGCCGTCGCGAGCGGGTCCTGGCGGGGCGGTGTCATCGGTGCGGTCAGCTGCCGCCGGCCAGGTGGGCGGGGAAGCCACCGGTCGCGATGGGGCTCCAGCGCTCCGGGGTGATGCGGATGATGGACTTCCCCTGCTTGACCATCGCCGCCCGGTACTCGTCCCAGTCCGGGTGCTCCCCGGAGATGGTGCGGAAGTACTCGACGAGGGGCTCCACCGAGTCCGGCGAGTCGATCACCTCGGCCGAGCCGTCGACCTGGACCCACGGGCCGTTCCAGTCGTCCGACAGGACGATCACGCTCACCCGCTCGTCGCGCTTGGCGTTACGGGTCTTGGCCCGTTCGGGGTAGGTCGAGACGACGATCCGCCCCGCGTCGTCGACGCCGCAGGTGAGCGGGGAGCCCTGGGGGCGGCCGTCGGACCGGGTGGTCAGCAGGATCGCCCGGTGCCTCGGCCGCACGAAGTCCAGCAGTTCCCCGAGTTCCACGGTGGTGTTGGTCGCGATGTTGGGTGCCATGCGGCCCACCCTAGGCCGTGTCCGCGACGTCCCGCCGTACGCACGCAGCAGGTGCGTGCCGGGCGGGAAGCCGCGGCCGGTGCTAGCCCGTCGGGAGGGAGTCGCCCTGGACCGCCTGGATGTCGAGTTCCACGCGCAGGGTCGTGCCGATCGCGGAGATGCCCGCCTGCAGCACCTGGTTGTAGTTCATGGCGAAGTCGTCGCGGCGCAGCTCGGCGGTGGCGTTGAAGGCCGCCCGCACCCCGCCCCACGGGTCGGGTCCGGTGCCCAGGTAGCTGAGGTCCAGATCGACGTCGCGCGCGATGCCGTGCATCGTGAGCACGCCGTGGACCGTCCAGCGGTCGGGCCCGGCCGGGGTCAGCGCGCGGGAACGGTAGGTGAGCTCCGGGTACGTCTCCACGTCCAGGAAGTCCGCCGAGCGCAGGTGCTTGTCGCGCATGGCGTTGCCCGTGTCGATGCTGCCGGAGGAGATGTAGGCCTCCACCCGGGAGTGCTGGACGTTCTCGGCGATCTCGATCCGGCCGCCGAACTCGGTGAACCGGCCGTGGACGCTGGAGATCCCCAGGTGCTGCGCGACCGCGGCCACGGAGGAGTGCACCGGGTCCAGCGACCAGGTGCCCGGAGGCGGCAGTTCCACGCCTCCCTGGCGGGCCAGCACCACGGTCCCGGCCTCGACCCGGCCGCTGGCCGTGACGAGCGCGGTGGACGCGGCGGGGGCGTAACCCACCGCGGTGACGATCACCGTGTAGGCGCCGGCCTGCAGGAGATCGTCGGTGCGGACGGCCCCGTTCTCGTCGGCGGCGGCGCGGAGCACCTGGGTGCCCGTCATGTCGGTCACCGTCACGACCGCGTGCTGGACCGCCCAGCCGTCCCGCGTCCGTACCTGTGCGCGAAGTCCCATCCCGTGTTCTCTCCTTGCTCAAATCACTCGTGAAGCAGCGACTCAATGAGTCGGGCCCCGGGCGGGATCGGCAGGCCGTCCCCTGCCTGCCGTTCCCGCCACGGGGCCCATTTCCGCCGGCGCCACAGCCTCTCCGCTCGAAGTGCTGTTCCGCCAGGGGTCTTTGTGGAACTTCCGGAGTTCCTACTCGCCCGGGTGGGCGAGCTCGATGTCGTGACCGTCGACTCCGCTGCCGCTCACCGTCAGCGAACCGGCCACCGGCGGGTAGCCGGTCGCGATCACGGAGTACTCACCGGCGTCCAGGTCGGTGAAGGCGTAGACACCGTCGTCACCGGTGGTCGACGTGGCGACCACGTTGCCGGCCGCGTCGATCAGCGTGACGCGGGCGTCGTGCAGCGGGGCCCGGCCGGAGCCGGCCCTGACGACGCCCCGTACCAGCGCGCCGGAGCGCAGGGCCACGTCGACCCGGGTGACACCCTGGCCGCCGACCTCCACCGGCAGGGCCAGCGGACGGAAGCCCGCGGCCGTGACGGCGACGGTCACCGAGCCGGGGATGAGTTCACCGAAGGTGAACTCGCCCGCGTCGCTCGACACGCCGGTGGCCAGTACGTCGCCGCGCACATCGGTCACCACGACCATGGCGCCCTGGACGGGGGTGCCGCCCTCGGAGGTCCGCACGGTCCCGGAGAGACCGCTCGTACCGGCGAGCAGGATGTCGTAGGCCAGCGGCTCGTCGCCGACGACCACGGTGGACGCCTGCGGCTGGAAGCCGTCGGCGGACGCGATCAGGACGTAGCTGCCGGAGCTGGGGGCGTCCAGCACGTAGCCGCCGTCGGCCTGGGCGACGGAGCGCCCCAGCTGCCGGCCGCCCAGCGAGATCAGCGTGACGGCGGCGCGGGCGACGGGTGCGCCCTCGGCGCCCCGCACCACACCGCGTACGGGCGTTCCCTGAATGGTCAGCTCCTTGGTGGCAGCCGTCTCCTCCAGGGTGGCGACCGAGGTGACCCCGGCCGCTCCCTCGGCGATCGGCGCGGTGCCGGTGGCGGCCTCGACGGACTCCGTGGCGGCGGCCTCGGCCGGTGCGGTCTCGTTGCCCGACCTGGTCTTCAGCGCGACCTCCTTGATGAAGAGCGTCAGGAGGAAGGCGACCAGCGCGGCGGGCGCGGCGAACAGGAAGACGTCGGCGACACCGTGGCCGTAGGCGACCTCCATGACCGTACGGAACGGGGCGGGGAGCGCGTCCAGGTCGGGGATGCCCCCGCCGCCGGTTCCGCCGTGGCCGAACGCCGCACCCTGCGGGCCGAGGTCGGCGAGGCCGTCCTTGACGTAGTGGGTGACGCGGTTGCCCAGGACGGCACCCAGCGCCGAGACGCCGATCGCACCACCGAGGGAACGGAAGAACGTGACGACGGAGCTGGCCGCGCCGAGGTCGGCGGGAGCCACCTGGTTCTGCGTGGCGAGCACCAGGTTCTGCATCATCATGCCGATGCCGAGACCCATGACGAACATGAAGATCGCGATGTGCCAGTACTCGGTGTCGTACCTGATGGTGCCCAGCAGGCCGAGGCCCGCGGTGAGCAGGAAGCCACCGGTGACGAGCCAGGCCTTCCAGCGGCCCGTCTTGGTGATGATCTGGCCCGACACGGTCGAGGACAGGAAGAGACCGGCGATCATCGGGATGGTCATGACGCCGGACATCGTCGGCGACTTGTCCCGCGCCAGCTGGAAGTACTGGCTGAAGAAGACGGTGCCCGCGAACATGCCGATACCGACGAACAGCGAGGCCGCGGAGGCCAGCGTGATGGTGCGGTTGCGGAAGAGGCGCAGCGGGATGATCGGCTCGCGGGCCTTCGTCTCGACGAAGAGGAACAGCGCTGCGAGGACGACGGTTCCGCCGAGCATCGTCCAGGTCTGCCAGGAGATCCAGTCGTACTTGTCGCCCGCGAAGGTGACCCAGAGCAGCAGCAGCGAGACCGCGGCGCTGATGAGGAAGGCGCCGGACCAGTCGACCTTGACGCCCTCGCGCTTGACCACGGGGAGCTTGAGGGTCTTCTGGAGCACGATGAGGGCGATGACCGCGAACGGCACACCCACGTAGAAGCACCAGCGCCAGCCCATCCAGCTGGTGTCGGTGATGACTCCGCCGAGGAGCGGGCCGCCGACCGTGGCGACGGCGAAGACCGCGCCGAGGTAGCCGCTGTAGCGTCCGCGCTCGCGCGGGGCGATCATCGCGGCCATCACGATCTGGGCGAGGGCGGAGAGGCCGCCGACGCCGATGCCCTGGACCACGCGGCAGGCGATGAGCATGCCGCTGCTGGTCGACAGTCCGGCGACTATGGAGCCGCCCACGTAGATGACCAGCGCGATCTGGACCAGCAGCTTCTTGCTGAACAGGTCGGCGAGCTTGCCCCACAGCGGGGTGGTGGCGGTCATGGCCAGCAGTGAGGCCGTCACGACCCAGGTGTAGGCGCTCTGGCCGCCACCGAGGTCGGAGATGATCTCGGGCAGGGCGTTGGAGACGACCGTCGACGACAGGATCGCGACGAACATGCCGAGCAGCAGCCCGGTCAGCGCTTCCATGATCTGCCGGTGTGTCATCGGCGTGCCGGCGGAGGCTTCTGCAGCCCCGTGCTTGGCGTGGCCGCCCCGCACACCGGATGGTGTGGTCGTAGCCATTGAATTCCTTCTCTTTGCTTCTGTTACACAGGTGTACGGGTGTGCGAATCGTCGGATTGCCCGGCGCGGCAGTCGCCGCTGTGCCGTCCGGGGGCGCACCCTCCGGGGCCGCGGCAGGAGAAGCTGTCGCGCAGCCGGGACAACAGCGAGTTGAGCTGTCCGACTTCTTCGTCGGACCAGTCGTCGAGGTGATCGGCGAACATCTCCGTCGTCCGGCGGCTCAGCTCGTCGATCATGTCGGCGCCGGCGGGGGTCAGCCGCAGGATGCGGGACCGCTTGTCCGCCGGGTCCGAGGACCGTTCGATCCAGCCGTTCTCCACCGCGTGGGTCACATGTCTGCTGGTCACGGACATGTTCACGGACAGGAGCTCGGCGAGGCGGGAGATCCGCATCTCCCCGTACTTGGCCAGCAGCGTCAGCACGGTGGCCGAGCCACCGGGACACTCGGCGGGCAGGATGCGGGTGAGGCCCCGCTTGACGGCTCCGACGGCGCTGAGCTGCCGGGCCAGTTCTTCGTACTGGCTCCGTGCTGCCACCGGCCCTCCAGACGTCTCGCGAGGTCATCTTGTTGCTTAGGGCAACGATAGAAGCAGTTGGTTGCCACAGGCAAACGAAAGCGGGCTTGCAGAAGTAAAGGAACGCAAAAGCCTGCGTAGGGGCCGGGTCAAGCGTGCAGCGCACAGGGGGGCGGTCCGCGCCGGATGTGTCTCTCGCCACACGCGGAGCCCCTGGTGGGGCCCGTGGAGGCGGCGCGGAGCGCCGGGACGGGCGGGTGAAGAGGTCGTGTGTGCGAGGGACGGGCATCGGCCCCCGGGGACCCGGGGGTTGGGCGGAAGGCCCGCGTTCGCTAGGGTCCTGGGCCATGGCACACAACCCCCACGCCCCGCAGCCGGGCCCCGAGGGCACTCACGACCCGGCGGGCAGCACGCAGATGTTCCGCGCGTTTGTCGACGAGGGCGAGCCGCAGCGCAGGCCGCAGCCCGCCGCGACCTCGTCCGGCCCGAGGACCGGGGTGATCGTGGCCGTCGTCGCGGTCATCGTCGTCCTCGGTGCGGTCGCCTGGCTCGCGCTCGGCTGACCGGCCCCCCGTCCCCTTCCACGGTCGGCCCACCGCCCCTCACCGGGGGCTCAGGGTCCTCCGGGCGCCCACGTGAGCGTGCGCGCCGCAGTTCCGTACCGCTCCCGCTCCGCACGTCGGCGCGGGAGCGTCTGCGTTCCCCCGCCGGGAGTCCACGCCGGCCGTGCGGGGTCCGGACACGGCGGAGCCGCCGGTGCGGCGATCGTGCCCCGGCGGCTCCGTGAGCCTTTCCGGACGGACCCGCAGGGGTCAGTCGGCGATGAGCCCTTCCCTGAGCTGGGTGAGCGTGCGCGTCAGCAGGCGCGAGACGTGCATCTGCGAGATGCCGACCTCCTCGCCGATCTGCGACTGCGTCATGTTGGCGAAGAAGCGCAGCATGATGATCTGCCGCTCGCGCGGAGCGAGCTTGGCCAGCAGCGGCTTCAGGGACTCGCGGTACTCGACGCCTTCCAGCGCGGAGTCCTCGTACCCGAGGCGGTCCGCCAGCGAGCCCTCGCCGCCGTCGTCCTCGGGGGAGGGCGAGTCCAGGGAGGACGCCGTGTAGGCGTTGCCCACGGCCAGGCCGTCGACCACGTCCTCCTCGGAGACCCCGAGCGCCTTGGCCAGCTCCGGCACCGTCGGCGAGCGGTCGAGCTTCTGGGCGAGCTCGTCACTGGTCTTGGTGAGGGCGAGCCGCAGCTCCTGGAGGCGGCGCGGCACCCGCACCGACCAGGAGGTGTCGCGGAAGAAGCGCTTGATCTCCCCGACGACGGTCGGCATCGCGAACGTGGGGAACTCGACGCCCCGTTCGCAGTCGAAGCGGTCGATCGCCTTGATCAGGCCGATCGTCCCGACCTGGACGATGTCCTCCATGGGTTCGTTACGGCTCCGGAACCGCGCCGCCGCGTACCGCACGAGCGGGAGGTTGAGCTCGATGAGTGTGTCCCGCACATAGGCCCGCTCCGGGCTGTCCGTTCCGTCGGGGCCCGATGCGGGACCCAGGGCGGCGAGCCGCAGGAACAGGGAGCGGGACAGGGTGCGGGTGTCGATGGCTTCCGGCGAGCTGGTGAGCACGGCGGGTGCCGGCACGCTCTTCGTGAGCGTGAGCACCTTCGAGCTGCCCTGTTCTGTGGACATGCCACCCCCTTGAGGTCGCGGACGGTCGCGGTGGCCACGACCATCGGAGGAACGCAGCCTCCACCTGAATACCGGAGGTAGGGCTGCGGCAAACGCGGTTCCAGCAGAATGTCACATGTCGGCAACACGCTGTAGTGACATGTCGACAAGTAAGCGTGAGAACTGCGCAGGAAACTGGGGGTGTGCGGCTTTTGCGCCCCGGGATCCTGTCCTCCAGGGGTCTACCCGTTCTGGTTACGCCTCGATCCTGTTTGCGGACCTGAGTCGGGCGAAACTTCTGGCCAGAAGCCTTGACACATGCATCTGGGAGACGCCCAGTTCGGCGCTGATCTGGGACTGCGTCAGGTTGTTGTAGTAGCGCAGCAGGAGGATGCGCTGCTCGCGCTCGGGGAGCTGGACGAGCAGGTGCCGGACCAGGTCCCGGTGCTCGACGCCGGCCAGCGCGGGGTCCTCGTAGCCGAGTCGGTCCAGGAGTCCGGGCAGGCCGTCGCCCTCCTGCGCGGCCTCCAGCGAGGTCGCGTGGTACGAGCGGCCCGCCTCGATGCAGGCGAGGACCTCGTCCTCGGAGATCTTCAGGCGCTCGGCGATCTCGGCGGTGGTCGGGGAGCGTCCGTGAGCGGTCGTCAGGTCCTCGGTGGCGCCGGTGACCTGGACCCAGAGCTCGTGCAGCCGCCGGGGCACGTGCACGGTCCTGACGTTGTCCCGGAAGTAGCGCTTGATCTCGCCGACGACGGTGGGCATGGCGAACGTGGGGAACTGGACGCCGCGTTCCGGGTCGAAGCGGTCGATCGCGTTGATCAGTCCGATGGTGCCGACCTGGACGACGTCCTCCATCGGCTCGTTGCGGCTGCGGAACCTGGCCGCCGCGTAGCGCACGAGCGGCAGGTTGGCCTCGATCAGGGCCGTACGCACCGTGTGGTGCTCGGAGGTGCCGGGTTCGAGGTCCTTGAGCCGTCCGAACAGCACCTGGGTCAGCGCTCTGGTGTCCGCGCCCCGGGTCCGCGCGGGCGTGTTCGGATCGGGGGTCTCGGTCTGGATGTCGTCCGTCTGGACGTTCTGGGGCGGGACTTGAGGCGCTGTACTGGCCGGCACGGTGTCGCCACCCCTTTGCGGTCAACTACGGTCAACTCATCCGTCAAAAGCGGTCATAGCATCACAAGACATGTCCACTGTGTGCAAGCACCGCATGGAGTCGTGTTGAGGGCGTTTTGGTTTAAACATGCCGAAAAGCCCCACCCCCGTAGGGGAGGGGCCGGCGGGACCGGGCGGCCGAAAGGGTCAGAAGGGGTAGTCGGCGATCACCCAAGTGGCGAACTCGCGCCACTGGCCGGCGGCGGCCTGGTGCTCGGGGTGCTCGACGTACCGCTTGAGGGCGCCCTCGTCGGCGACCGCCGAGTTGATGGCGAAGTCGTAGGCGATCGGCCGGTCGGTGATGTTCCAGGCGCACTCCCAGAACTCCAGCTCGGGGATCTTCCCGCCGAGCTCCCGGAAGGCCTCCGCGCCGGCGACGACCCGCGGATCGTCCCGCTCGACGCCGTCGTTCAGCTTGAACAGGACCAGGTGGCGGATCATGGGGTTCTCCTACTTCACGAGCTCGGACATGAAGTCTCCGACGCCCTGCGCGGCGCTCGAAATACCTTCGAACCCTACTTGGACGAGGTCGGCGGCCCGCTCGGGCGAGGTGATGATCGTGTACAGCACGAAGACCACAATCATGTAGAGCGCGATCTTCCTCGCTTGCACCACGGCCAGCCCCGCCTCTCCCCTTCGATCACCTGTGCAGTCGGGTGATTCTAGCCGCACGTATGGCCGTATCCGCTGGCCGTTTCCGATCACTCGGGCGGCTTTCAGGGTCGAAGGACCTATTGATTCGGGCCCTTTGTCGGCGGCTGCGGCTTACGTCGAGGAGGAGGATGGGAAGCGGGCCCGCCGCACCCTCAGGAATGCGCGGGCCGAGGAACGGGACCTCCACGAGGTCCCCACCGCGTGACTTCCCCCCGACCGCGGCGAGGACCTACGGTCCCCGTTCTCACCGGGGGAAGCGGCTTGTCCCCCCGATGCCGCTTCCCCCGACCTGATGTCCGAAGGGCCCGGCGCACCGCGCCGGGCCCTTCGTGTGCCGCGTCCCTGCCGCGGGTCAGTCCTTGCGGAGGCCGGCCGCGCCGGGGGCGGTGTCCGGGGCGCCCGGCTCCGAACCGTCCCGGGGCGCCGGCACGGTGACGGCCGCGGCGGCGTCCTCCGCGGCGAGGCGCTCCATGCCGCTGGTCGTCTTGAGGGGCTTCTCCTTGATGAAGAGCACCGCGAGCAGACCGAGGAAGGCGAACGGGGTGGCGATGAGGAAGAGGTCGCCGGTCGCGACGCCGTAGGCGTGCTCGACGATGTTCTTCATCGGCTCGGGCAGCTTGGTCATGTCGGGCACGGCGCTGCCGTGTCCGCCGCCGCCCGCCACCGGGATGCCGTTCTCGGCGAGGCCCTTGGCCATCTCGTCGGCCACCCGGTTCGCGAGGATCGCGCCGAGCACGCTGGTGCCGATGGTGCCGCCGAGGCTGCGGAAGAAGGACAGCACGGAGGTCGCGGCGCCCAGCTCGTGGGCGGGCACGTCGTTCTGCGCGGCGAGCACGAGGTTCTGCATCAGCATGCCGACGCCGATGCCCATGAAGGCCATGTAGACGCTGAGCAGGCCGAAGTGGGTGTCGGCGTCGATGGTCGAGAGCAGGCCGAGGCCCGCGGTCATGACGACGGCGCCCGAGACGAGGTAGATCTTCCACTTGCCGGTCGCGGAGATGATCTGCCCGGCGATGGTGGAGGAGACCAGCAGGCCGCCGATCAGCGGGAGGCTCATGAGCCCCGCGACGGTCGGGGACTTGCCCAGCGAGATCTGGAAGTACTGGGACAGGAACACGGTTCCGGCGAACATCGCGATGCCGACGAAGAAGCTCGCCAGGGTCGTGAGCGACACCGTGCGGTTACGGAAGATGTCCAGCGGGATGATCGGCTCGGCGGCCCTGGACTCGACGAAGACCGCCGCGACCAGCAGCACCACGCCGGCGGTCACCAGGGCGGCCGTCTGCCAGGAGGCCCAGTCGAAGCTGTTGCCCGCGAGCGACGTCCAGATCAGCAGCGCGCAGACGCCCGCCACGATCAGGAAGGCGCCCAGCCAGTCGATCCGGACCTGGCGGCGCACCGTCGGGAGCTTCAGGGTGCGCTGGAGCAGCACGATCCCGGCCAGCGCGAACGGCACACCGATGAAGAAGCACCAGCGCCAGCCGAGCCACGAGGTGTCCACGAGGACACCGCCGATCAGCGGCCCCGCGACCGTGCCCACGGCGAAGACCGCGCCGAAGATGCCCGCGTACTTGCCGAGCCGGCGTGGCGGGATGATCGCCGCCATCACGATCTGGGCCAGCGCCGTGAGGCCACCGGCGCCGACGCCCTGGATGACCCGGCTGATGATCAGGGTGACGACGTCCTGTGAGAAGCCGGCCACCAGGGAGCCGACCACGAACAGGCCGAGCGACAGCTGGAGCAGCAGCTTCTGGTTGAAGAGGTCGGCGAGCTTGCCCCACAGCGGCACGGTGGCCGTCATGGCGAGCAGCTCGGAGGTCACGACCCAGGTGTACGAGGACTGGCTCGCGCCGAGGTCGGCGATGATCCGCGGCAGGGCGTTGGCGACGACCGTACCCGCGAGGATGGCGACGAACATGCCCGCCATCAGGCCGGACATCGCCTGGAGTATCTGACGGTTGGACATGGAGGTGGGCGCCTGCTCGGGCGCCTCGGTAGCGGTCACGGTGTCCTTCTTCGGTACGGGAGCAGAACGGGGTCGGTGGAGTGCGGGCGGCCGCCGGTGCGGGCCGGCCCCGCTACTCGGTGGGGCGCGGGAGTCCCTGGGCCAGCTGGGTGAAGACCTCGTGGAAGGCGTCCGCGAGCGCGGTCTCGCCCGCGCGTTCGCACCAGTGCTCCAGGGCGACCCGCAGGGCGGTCTGGGTGACGGCGGCGAGGAGCCGTGCGAAGAGAGCGGTGCCGGGGTCCTCTTCGCCGTCCGGGCCCGTGCCGTGGAGCCAGTCGGTGAGGGCGGCGGCGAGCGCCCGCTCGTCCGCCACGTGCGCCTGGAGGCCGCGGTGGATGAGGTGCGGCGAGCGCTGGAGCACCTGGGACTGCAGGGCCCACAGCTCCTGGCGGCTCTCGAAGCCGTCGAGCTCGGTGACGAGGGCGTCGCGTACGACGTCGAGCGGGTGCCGGTCGGCGGGAGCGGAGCGCACGGACTCCCTGATCCGCTCTCCCAGCTCGTCGTCGATCAGGACGAACGCGTCGTCGTGGCTGGGGAAGTAGTTGAAGAACGTCCTGGGCGAGACACCGGCGGCCTCACTGATGGCCTCGACCGTGACGTGCTCGACACCGTGCTCGGCGGCCAGCCGTACGGCCGCCTCCGCGATGGCCCGGCGCGTGGCCTGCTTCTTGCGCTCCCGCAGCCCTGGCGCGGATGTCGTGGTCTTCGGCACAACGTGCATAGTAGGCAAAGATGCACATCCTGCAAAATTATTTTCCGGGTCCGGTCCGGGTCCGGTCCGGGTCCGGGTCCGGTCCGGGTCCCGGGCGCAGCCCCGGTGACGAACCGCTGGAGCGACTTCATCGACGCCACCTCGACCGGCTGCTGGTACCTCACGGGCAACGAGGTCGCCGCCTGCGCCCAGGCCGCGAGGTGCTCGCTGGAGGACGTGCAGGAGGTACTCGACGACGGCGGCCCCGGGGCGGCGGTCCTCACGGCCGCGGTGGGCAAGGGCCATGACCGCACGTGGACCGGAGCCGTCGACGGCCTCCGCGTCCGCCAGGACGTCCACGACTTCGAGCCCGGCGGCGTCAGGACGTTCCGGGCCCGCTGAGACGGGAACCGGGGCGGAACGCAGTGAAGGGACCGACCCCCGAGAGGGTCGGTCCCTTCATTCACCAGCGGTAGCGGTGGGATTTGAACCCACGGTGACGGGTTACGCCACACTCGCTTTCGAGGCGAGCTCCTTCGGCCGCTCGGACACGCTACCGAGAGAGAGCTTAGACCATGCCGGGCCCTGGTTCGAAATCCGATTCCACGCGCCCGTCAGGGACACCCGCCGGGACGGCTCAGCGCTCCCGGAAGAACGCGGTCAGCAGCTGTGCGCAGGAGTACTCCAGGACGCCGTGGATCACCTCGGGGCGGTGGTTGAGCCTGCGGTCGCGTACGACGTCCCAGAGCGAACCCGCGGCGCCCGCCTTCTCGTCGCGGGCACCGTAGACCACCCGGTCGATCCGGGACTGGACGAGCGCGCCCGCGCACATCGTGCAGGGCTCCAGGGTGACCACGAGCGTGCAGCCGGTCAGCCGCCAGGAGCCGAGGGCCGCGGCGGCACGGCGCAGGGCCAGCACCTCGGCGTGCGCCGTCGGGTCGGCGGTCGCCTCGCGCTCGTTGTGGCCGGTGGCCAGCAGGGCACCGTCCGGGCCGAGGACGACGGCGCCGACCGGCACATCGCCGGCCGACGCCGCCTGCGCCGCCTCACTCAGGGCTCGGCGCATGGATGCCTGCCACGGGTCCCGCAGGGGATCGGGGGGAGGCGGTGAGGAGGGGGTGGGTGGTGGTGCGTTCACCCGCGGACCCTAACGGACGGCCTCCAGGACCTCGGCCGCTCCCAGCGCGTCCGCGATCTCCGCCAGCGCGTCGGTGCGCAGGGTCAGCAGATCCTTCTCGGACAGCCCGAGGTCGGCGAGGACCCCGAGATCGCCCAGCGGCCCCGCCGGTACGGCGTCGGGGTCGTCCTCCAGGTCGGGTTCGGTGACAGCGTGGCCGGCCCGGCCGTCACCGCTGTCCTGGGCTTCGTCCGGCTCGCCGTCCTCCGTACCGTCGAGGTCGACGAGCTCCTCGAGTGCGGCGATCTCGTCCTCGGCCCCCGGTTCGCGGCCGAGCAGTTCATCGGTGAGCAGGATCTCCCCGTACGAGGAGCGGGCGGCGGCGGACGCGTCCGAGACGTAGATACGGGGGTCCTCCTCACCGTCCACCCGGACGACGCCGAACCAGGCGTCCTCCTGCTCGATGTAGACGAGGACCGTGTCCTCGTCCACCGAGGCCTCACGGGCCAGATCCGTCAGGTCGGACAGGGTTTCCACATCGTCGAGCTCTGTATCGCTCGCTTCCCACCCGTCTTCGGTGCGCGCGAGCAGTGCGGCGAAGTACACCGTGACTCTCCCACTGGTCATAGGTGAATCGGTCCGACGGGAGGGCAGACGGTCATCCGGCTGCTCTGGGTCCCGCCCAATCGGCATCGTGGCAGAAACGAGCGCGATGCGAGACCTCTTCGACCGTTGCGTCGGCCATCAGTTCCTGGAGCGGGTGCCGGCTGACGGTGTTCACCAGGGCCGCGCCGGGGCCGCCGGGCGGCCCCGGCGGACGGTCTCACCAGCGGAACGTACGCATCCGCATCTGTTGGCGCATACGGGCCGCGCGGGCCCGGCGCGGCTGGACCCGGTCGCGCAACTGCTTCGCCTCGTGGAGCTCACGGAGGAACTGCGCCCTGCGCCTGCGGCGCGCCGCATCACTCTCCTGCGCGTCCGGCACGTTCTCCTGAGCCTCGGGCAGGTCGCGCGCGTCGCGTCCGGCCCGCCGCTGATCCCGCCGCTCCCCGTCGCGCAATCGACACACCACCCCAAGCCCGGGTCCGTATGCACCCCACCTTCCCCCCGAACAGGTGCTTGATGCCAGTGCGGACCGGCGGGAACCCGGTCCGGGGCCCGGTTACTGTTGACGGCATGCGGATCCACGTCGTCGACCACCCGCTGGTGGCGCACAAACTCACCACGCTGCGCGACAAGCGCACCGACTCCCCGACCTTCCGGCGGCTCGCCGACGAGCTGGTCACCCTCCTCGCCTACGAGGCCACCAGGGATGTGCGGACCGAGCAGGTCGACATCGAGACCCCGGTGACGCCCACGACCGGGGTGAAGCTGTCGCATCCGCGTCCCCTGGTCGTCCCGATCCTGCGCGCCGGTCTCGGCATGCTGGACGGCATGGTGCGGCTGCTCCCGACCGCCGAGGTCGGCTTCCTGGGCATGATCCGCAACGAGGAGACGCTCCAGGCGGAGACGTACGCGACGCGGATGCCCGAGGACCTCTCCGGCCGTCAGGTCTACGTCCTGGACCCGATGCTGGCCACCGGAGGCACGCTCGTCGCGGCCATCCGGGAGCTGATCAAGCGCGGTGCGGACGATGTCACCGCGGTCGTGCTGCTGGCGGCGCCCGAGGGCGTCGAGGTGATGGAGCGCGAGCTGGCGGGGACGCCGGTCACGGTCGTCACGGCCTCGGTCGACGAGCGGCTCAACGAGAACGGCTACATCGTGCCCGGGCTCGGCGACGCCGGCGACCGGATGTACGGCACCGTCGACTAGACAGGGCCGCCCCGGCCTCCCGGCCGGGACGCGCCGCCGGACAGCCCCGGCCGCCTCAGCAGGAGGACGGTGCCGGGGCCGGCTTCGCCAGCGCCGTGAGCGCCGACGCGGCGGCCGCGGGCGTGCTGAACGCCTTGAACTTCGTGCCGATGATCAGGTCGACGTCCGTGGTCCTGCGGGTGTCGGTCTTCTGCGCCGCTCCCGGCAGCTGTGTGGCGAGCACCGGGAACGAACCGTTCATGGCGGTCGGACCGCCGAGCAGCATCCCGGTGCCGGGCACCTTCTTGTCGTAGGCGGCCGGGGCGTTGTCCACCTTGCCGATGGCGAAGCCACGCTTCTTGAGCTCGTCCGCCGCGGCCTTGGCGAGCCCGCTGCGGGGCGTCGCGTTGTAGATGTTGACCTTGATGGCGGCCGGCTTCGGCAGCGCCTTCGCGGGCGCCGAGGCGCTCGGGGAGGGGCAGGCCTTCGGGTGGGCGGCGGCGTTGGCCTGCTTGTCGCCGCCGGTGAAGACGTCGATGAGCTGGAGCGTGCCCCAACCGGCCAGGCCGAGGGCCACCACGGCGGCGGCCGCCGAGAGCACCAGCTTGCGGCGATTGCGGGGGCGGCGCATGCGGGGGTAGGTGTTACCCGTGATGCGGTACTTTCCGCCCATGCCGGGAGGGGTGAGCATGCTCATGGGCGCAGCGTAGTGCGACCTGGTGATGATGCCTACTAAACGATCAACCTATGGCACCCGAACGTGCATAAAAGCACTCGAAAGGCCCGAAATGCTCCACGGGTGGGTGTGGCGCGTTCAGCCCATCTCGAGCACGCGTGCGTGCAGCACCTGGCGCTGCTGGAGGGCGGCGCGCACCGCGCGGTGCAGCCCGTCCTCGAGGTAGAGATCGCCCTGCCATTTCACGACGTGGGCGAAGAGGTCGCCGTAGAACGTGGAGTCCTCGGCGAGCAGGGTCTCGAGGTCCAGCTGGCCCTTGGTGGTCACGAGCTGGTCCAGGCGGACCGGACGCGGCGCGACATCCGCCCACTGTCGGGTGCTTTCCCGGCCGTGGTCGGGATATGGCCGCCCATTTCCGATGCGCTTGAAGATCACACGGAAAGCCTACCGGGCAAGGGGCTCCGGGCGCAGCCACGGAACACGACCGGAATGCCGTTCGAAACGCTACAGAACGGGATGAATCGCCGTTCGGTCTGTCATGTTTGCGGGGCATGTTCGTGTCGGTGCCCTGGTGGCTGCGCGGTGACGGCCCGGTGAAGCCCGGGTGCGTCGCTCCCCGCGGGACGGGTGGGGTCCGGAGCCCGCGGAGAGCGAGGTGCGTCAGCCGGTGACGCCGTGCGCGTGGCCCTCCCGCAGCCCGCCGCTGTTCCTGGCCTCGCCGGAGGCCGGAGCGGCCGGCACCGGCCGGCTCAGGGAGCTCAGGTCGTGCGCGTAGGTGCCCACGGCGTGGGCGATCACGTCGATGTTGGTGTCGAAGTGCTTCATGTCGACGTTGTCGAGGTCGTCGCAGGCCGCGTGGTAGCAGGGGTCGTACGCGAGGCCGGCCTCTCCGCCGTACGTCTCGGCCTGCTCGGCCGTCTTGATGCCCTCGGCGCCGGTGTCGGTGCCGCCGGCGGGGATGCCGGCCTCGATGAACGGGCCGTAGTCGGAGCGGCCGGTGAAGTCCGTGCCGGTGTGCGGCTCGTCCCTGCTGTCCAGGAACGCGTTGATGTCGCGCTCCAGCTGGGCGGACCCCTCGGGGCCGGGTCCCGCTCCGGTGCCGTCGGAGTCGTCGCCGTCGAAGACGAACTGCGCGCCGTTCGGGGAGGCGATCATGTCGAAGTTGAGGTAGAGCGCGATCTTCCCGCGCTGTGCCTCGGAGAGCTTCGCGACGTACGCCTCCGAGCCCAGCAGCCCGTTCTCCTCCGCCGACCACCAGGCGAACCGCACCTTGTTGACGGGTGTCCGGTGGGACTCGGCCAGTTCCAGGGCGACTTCGAGGAGTCCGGCCGAGCCGGAGGCGTTGTCGTTGATGCCGGGACCGTCGGTGACCGAGTCGAGGTGCGCGCCGAGCATGACCGTCTTCGACGCGTCACCCCCGGGCGTCTCGGCCACGACGTTGCGGGTGGTGCGCTCCTCCTGGAACTCGCGGATCTCGAAGGAGACCGTCACCTCGCCCTGCGCCAGGTCCGCGACCAGCTTCTCGCCCTCGTCCTGGGTGAGTCCGCCTGTGGGGATCCTTCCGGCCTCGGCGTCCCCGAGGGTCCCGGAGAGGACTCCTTCGGTGTTGTTGTAGACGACCGCACCGGCCGCGCCCGCATCCGCGGCCGCCGCCTGCTTCTCCGCGAAGGAGCAGCCGCCCCGCTTGATGAGGGCGATCTTCCCGGTGAACGCGGCGGAGGCGTAGTCGGCCGCCTCGCAGCCGGTGGTGTCGTCGACGGGGACGGCGGCGAGAGCGGCCGTGATGCCCCCCTCGGCGGTGGAGGCGGTGTACGTCATCGCCCGGATGGAGATGTCCCGGGGGGTGGGGGAGACCACGGCGAGCTTCTCGGCGAGGGTCTCGGTGTAGAGGAAGTCGAACGCCTGGTAGCCGACCCGGTATCCGGCCTTCCGGAGCAGCCGGTGGACGTAGGCGGCGGAGGCGTCGTGGCCGGGCGAACCGGCCGCGCGGTGTCCGTCCGCCGAGTCGGCTATGGCCTGGAACCGTTCCAGATGCCGGTAGGCGTCCTTGGCGGAGGAGTTCTTGACCAGCTGCCGGGAGAGCTTGGCGGCGTCCTTGGCCGGGTCCTGCGACCCGTGTCCGTGGTCCGGGGACGCGGCGAGGAGAAGCGGTGCGGCCAAGGCGGTGGCGGCCACGACTGCCACGGCTCTGCGACGGTGTGCGTGCACAGGAGTCCTTCCGGTGTGAACGGATGTGGGGGGAAGCTAGCGATCCGGCCGGTGTCTGTGAACAGGTGTGGCCGTTCCTGACCGGGTGCATGGCTGGTTCTGTACGGGTGGGGGTACGGGCCGTGGCACGGATGCAGGGTGCGGTCGTGCGGACCGGACGCCGTCCCGGCTCGGCCGGGCCGCCCGGCCGTTCGCGGTCATGCGGACCGGCCTGCCGCCTTGGCCGCCGCCTTCGCCTGCTGTTTGAAGGCCCGCACCTCGGCGAGCGAGTCGGGGCCGGTGATGTCGGCCACCGACCGGTGCGAGCCCTCCTCGCCGTACGCTCCTGCGGCTTCCCGCCAGCCCGTCGGACGCACGCCGAACTGCTTGCCCAGCAGGGCCAGGAAGATCTGCGCCTTCTGGGCCCCGAAACCGGGCAGGGCATTGAGCCGTTTCCGCAGCTCGGCCCCTGTGGCGGCGTCCGCCCAGACCGCTTCCGCCCGCCCGTCGTACTCCGCCACCAGGAACTGGCAGAGCTGCTGCACCCGCTTGGCCATGGAGCCCGGGTACCGGTGCAGGGCCGGCTTCGCGGTGAACAGCTCGGTGAAGGCCTCGGGGTCGTGGGCGGCGATCTCCCGGGCGTCCAGATCGTCCCCGCCCATGCGCCGGGCCAGTGTGAGAGGCCCGGTGAACGCCCATTCCATCGGCACCTGCTGGTCCAGCAGCATGCCGACGAGGGCGGCCAGCGGACTGCGGCCCAGCAGCGCGTCCGCGTCGGGCTCCTGGGCGATCCGTACGGTGCGGGCCTTGCCGCTGTCGCTCGTGGTCATGTATTCGATGATCGCGAGGGAGTCCGGGATCGGCGACTCGGTCACCACGGCGGCGGTGGTCCGCCTACGCGGGGCTCCCACCGGCCGGCGGCAGGAGCCGGGCGGCCCTCATCCGCAGGTAGCGGGCCTCGGGTGCGCTCAGTGTGCGGCCCGCCGCCCGCCGGTAGGCCGCGTGTGCGGCCTCGTGGTCCCCCGCCCTCTCCAGCAGATGGGCCCGCACGGCGTCCAGCCGGTGGTGTCCCGCCAACCTGTCCTCCAGGGCGGAGACGGCTGCCAGCCCCGCCTCGGGTCCCTGCACCATGGCCAGGGCCACCGCCCTGCTCAGCTCGGCCATCGGCTCCGGGGACCGGTGAACGAGGAGGTCGTACAGCGCGAGGATCTGGGGCCAGTCGGTGTCCTCGGCCCGGGCCGCCTCGTCGTGCAGCGCGGCGATCGCCGCCTGAAGCTGGTAGGCCCCGGCCGGACCCCGGGACAGGGCCTCCTCCACCAGGGCGGTGCCCTCCGCGACGGCCGCGCGGTCCCAGCGGGCGCGGTCCTGCTCGTCGAGCGGGATCAGCTCACCCTGCGGTCCGGTGCGCGCCCCGCTGCGGGCCTCGGTGAGCAGCATCAGCGCCAGCAGCCCGGTCACCCGCCCGTCCCGGGGCAGCAGCCCGCGTACCGCACGGGTCAGCCGGATCGCCTCCCGGGCCAGGTCGGCGCGGTGCAGGTCGCTGCCGGACGTCGCGGTGTACCCCTCGTTGAAGATCAGGTAGAGCACCTGGAGCACCGCGCCGAGACGCTGGTCGCGGTCGGCGGGGCCGGGCTGCCGGAACGGCTCGCCCCGGACCTTCTGCTTGGCGCGGCTGATCCGCTGCGCCATCGTCGCCTCGGGCACCAGATGGGCGCGGGCGATCTCGGCCGTCGTCAGTCCGCCGACGGCGCGCAGCGTCAGCGCGACCTGGGCGGCGGGGGAGAGCGCGGGGTGGCAGCAGAGGAAGAGCAGGGTGAGCGTGTCGTCGGCGGACGGCGCCCGGCTCTCCCCGGGGGGCGGGGCGGTGAAGGCGTCGCGCGGGGTGAGTGCCGCGGCCGTCGCCTCACGCCGCCGCCGCGCGGAGTCGCTGCGCAGCTGGTCCGTCAGCCGCCTGGACGCGGTCCTGATGAGCCAGCCGCGCGGATTGCCGGGCACCCCCTCGGCAGGCCACTGCCGGCACGCCGCGAGCATCGCCTCCTGCACCGCGTCCTCCGCCGTGTCGAAGTGCCCGTAGCGGCGGACGAGCGCGCCGAGGACCTGCGGCGCGTGATGGCGCAGCAGGTCCTCGATGCCGGCCGGCGTGCCGTTCACGCGGTCCCTCCCGGCGGAGCGTCGGCGTCCTACGCGGGGGCGCCGTCGTCGATCGGACGGATCAGCACCGGGTAGACGGGCGCGCCCTCGGGCTGCGGACACTCCTGGATGCGCGCCGCGATCTCGGTGACCCTCTCCAGACTCGCGCAGTCGAGCACCCAGTACCCGGCGAGCTGCTCCTTGGTCTCGCCGTAGGGGCCGTCCGTGACCACCGGCCTGCCGTCCGCGCCCGGCAGCACCGAGCGGGTCCTGGCGGGTTCGGTCAGGCCCTGGCCCTCGACCAGCTCACCCGACTCGGCCAGGTCGTTGTTGAGGTTTCCCATGAAGGCGAACATCGCCTGCACGTCCTCCTTGCTCCAGGCGGGGCTCCCGGCCGACGGCTTGCCGCTCATGGCCTCGTAGTCGGCCTGCGAACCCTGGACCATCACGAGGTACTTCATGGTGTCCTCCTCGGCTTCCCGGTCGCCGCCCCTCGTGGGCGACTCTCACAGGGGACGTCGGAGCCGTCGGCCGGTCCTCGACACCACGCGGGAAGTTTTCCGGAATCACTCCGCCGCGCGGGTCCGGATGCCGCCCCCGTAGAGTTCGGCTGCGTCGTCCCACCAACCCCGAGGTACCGGCTGTGTCACCCGTGTCACCACCGCCCGCCGTCCCGGCGTCCGCGTCCGCCGTGAGCGTCGTGGGGATCGGCGCCGACGGCTGGGCCGGTCTTCCGGAGAGCGCCCGCGCGGTGCTCCTGGACGCGGAGGTCCTGATCGGCGGCGAACGCCAACTGGCTCTGCTCCCACCGGAATGCCGGGGCCTGCGGGAGCCCTGGCCGTCGCCTCTGCGGCCCGCCGTGCGTGGCCTGATCGCCGCCCACGCGGGGAGCAGGACCGCGGTGCTGGCCAGCGGCGACCCCATGTTCTACGGCATCGGCCGGGCCCTCACCGAGGAGCTGGGCGCCGGGGCGCTGCACGTCCTGCCGCACCCCTCCTCGGTGTCGTACGCCTGCGCCCGGCTCGGCTGGCCGGTGGAGGACACCGGGACCGTCACCCTCGTCGGGCGGCCCACCGCCCGGCTGGCCTCCGCGCTGCACGACGGGCGCCGGCTGCTGGTGCTGTCCGCGGACGCGGCCACGCCCGCCGCCGTGGCCGCGCTCCTGCGCGACCGGGGTTTCGGGCCCAGCCGGATGCGGGTGCTGGAACAGCTCGGTTCCCCGGCCGAGGACTGCCTGGACGGCATCGCCGACACCTGGGAGCACCCTCCCGGCGATCCGCTCAACATCGTCGCGGTGGAGTGCCGGCGCACCCCGGGGACCCTGCGCCTCGGAGCCGTGCCCGGGCTTCCCGACGAGGCGTACGAACACGACGGGCAGCTCACCAAGCGCCATGTGCGGGCGGCCACGCTCGGCGTGCTCGCGCCCGCCCCCGGTGAACTCCTCTGGGACGTCGGCGGAGGCTCCGGGTCCATCGCCGCGGAGTGGATGCGGACCCATCCGTCCTGTCGAGCCGTGACCGTCGAACGCGATCCGGCACGGGCGGCGCGCATCGCCCGCAACGCCGACCGGCTCGGCGTCCCCGGGCTGCGCGTGGTCACCGGGCGCGCACCGGACGCCCTGGCCGGACTGCCGGAGCCCGACGCGGTGTTCATCGGCGGCGGACTGACCGCACCCGGGCTGCTCGACGCCTGCTGGGAGGCGCTGCCCCCGGGCGGCCGGCTGGTCGCCAACACGGTGACACTGGAGTCGGAGGCGCTCCTCGCCGCGTGGTACCGGCGGCTCGGCGGCGAACTGGTCCGCCTCGCCGTGGCCCACGCCGTGCCCGTCGGGGGGTTCACCGGCTGGCGTCAGGCCATGCCCGTCACCCAGTGGTCCGTACAGAAGCCCTCGCACGCGCCCGACCCCTCGCACGCCCCCGACCCCTCGCACGCTCCCGACCCCTCGCACGCTCCCGACCCCTCGCACGCCCCAGGAGACGACAGATGACCGTGTACTTCATCGGTGCGGGACCCGGCGCCGCCGACCTGATCACGGTGCGCGGCGCCCGCGTCCTCGCCGCCAGCCCGGTGTGCCTGTACGCGGGAAGCCTGGTCCCCCGCGAGCTGCTCGACGCCTGCCCGCCCGGCGCGCGGCTCGTGGACACGGCCCTGCTGGACATCGACCAGATCACCGCGGAGCTGGTGCGGGCCCACGAGGAGGGCCACGACGTGGCCCGGCTGCACTCCGGCGACCCGTCGGTCTTCAGCGCCGTGAACGAGCAGATGCACCGCCTCGACGCGGCCGGCGTGCCGTACGAGGTGGTGCCCGGGGTGCCCGCCTTCGCTGCTGCCGCGGCGGCGCTCAAGCGGGAGCTGACGGTGCCCACGGTCGGCCAGACCGTGATCCTCACCCGGATCGCCCAGCGGGCCACGGCCATGCCGAAGGGCGAGGACCTGGCCACGCTCGGCCGCAGCGGCGCGCTGATCGTGCTGCACCTCGCCGCGCGTTACGTGGACCGCGTGGTCGACGAACTGCTGCCGCACTACGGGGCGGACTGCCCCGCCGCCGTGGTAGCCATGGCCTCGCGCCCGGACGAGATCGTCCTGCGCGGGACGCTGGACTCCATCGCCGGGCAGGTGAAGGAGGCAGGGGTCATCCGGACCGCGGTGATCATGGTCGGCCGGACGCTGGGCGCGGAGCAGTTCCGCGACAGCCACCTCTACTCCCCGGCGCGGGACCGCCACAGCTGCTGACGTTCGGTCCTCGGGCGGGGCGGCGGGCTGATCCTCGCGTGGGGCGGCGTTCGGGTCCTCGCGTGGGGCGGCGTTCGGGTCGTTGCGCGGCGCGGCGGTCGGGTCCTCGCGCGGGGCAGCGGGCTGGGTTCTGCGCCGCGGGACGGCGGTCGGGTCGTCGCGCGGGGCCGCGGGCGGGACGGACGCTCCCGCCCGCGCTCAGCGCACCTCGCTGCGCCCGACGACGGCTCCCGCCCGGTCGATGCAGATGACGTCCACCGCGACCGGTGCTCCTCGCAGGACCGACAGTGCCTGGTCGCGGGCCGCCACCGCGACCAGGTCGCCGAGCGGCACCCCCGCAGCCATGCACAACTGAAGTGCCGCGAGGCCGGTGTTGGCGACCTCGATCTCCCCCGCCAGCGCCTCGCTCGCGCCGCCCTGGCGCGCCAGACGCGCCAGGAACGGCTTGTCGACCTGGGAACGGCCCGAGTGCAGGTCCAGATGCCCGGCGGCCAGCTTCGACAGCTTGGCGAACCCGCCGCAGACGGTCAGCCGCTCCACGGGGTGCCGGCGCACGTACTTCAGGACGGCGCCCGCGAAGTCCCCCATGTCCAGCAGGGCGATCTCCGGCAGTCCGTACTCGGCCACCACCGTCTTCTCCGAGGTCGAACCCGTGCACCCCGCGACATGGCGGTGTCCGGCCGCGAGCGCCACGTCCACCCCGCGGCGGATCGAGTCGATCCAGGCCGAGCAGGAGTACGGCACCACGATGCCCGTCGTGCCAAGGATCGAGATCCCGCCCAGGATGCCCAGGCGAATGTTCCACGTGAAACGTGCGATCTCCTCGCCGTCGTCCACCGAGACGGTGATCTCGGCATCGCCGGTGCCGCCGTGCTCCTCCGCCACCCGCGCGATGTGCTCCCTCATCATCCGGCGGGGGACGGGGTTGATCGCGGGCTCCCCGACGTCGAGCGGCAGCCCGGGGAGCGTCACCGTACCCACGCCGGGTCCCGCCCGGAACACCACGCCGGACCCGGCGGGCAGCAGCCGCACGGTGGACCGCACCAGGGCGCCGTGGGTGACGTCGGGATCGTCGCCCGCGTCCTTGACCACCCCGGCCGTGGCCTGCCCGTCGCCGAGCTCCTCCACCGCCAGGGCGAAGGCGGGGGTCTGGCCCTTGGGCAGGGTGATGGTCACCGGATCGGGGAACTCACCGGTCAGCAGGGCGGTGTACGCGGCTGTGGCCGCCGCCGTCGCGCACGCCCCGGTCGTCCATCCCGGCCGCAGACCGGTGTGCTTGAGTTGGGCGGCGCGCCCGCCCTGCGCCTCACTGCTCATGGATGGACCGATCGGATGCCCTTGCACGTACTCGTCCTCGGCGGCACGACGGAGGCCCGCCGGCTGGCGGAGTCCCTGGTGGCCGTGGACGGGTTCCGGGTGACCAGCTCGCTCGCCGGCCGGGTCGCCCGGCCGAGGCTGCCGCCCGGTGAGGTGCGCGTCGGCGGCTTCGGCGGTGCCGAGGGCATGGCCGAGTGGCTCCGCGCACACCACGTGGATGCGGTCATCGATGCCACTCATCCCTTCGCCGGAACGATCAGTTTCAACGCGGCCTCGGCGGCCACCGCTGTCCATGTTCCCCTGCTGGCCCTCCGGCGGCCCGGCTGGGTACCCGTGGAGGGGGACCGGTGGCACCTCACCGACTCCCTCACGGGCGCGGCGGAGCTGCTGCCGGGTCTGGGCTCACGTGTCTTCCTCACCACCGGGCGCATGGGCCTGGGGGCGTTCGCCGCCCTGGACGCGCTGTGGTTCCTGGTGCGCTCGGTGGACGCCCCCGACGCCCCCCATCCCGCGCGGACGGAGGTCCTGCTCGACCGGGGCCCGTTCTCCCTGGCGGGCGAGCGGGAGCTGATCCGGCGTCACCGTGTCGACGTCCTGGTCACCAAGGACAGCGGCGGCGACGCGACCGCGCCCAAGCTCACCGCCGCCCGCGAGGCCGGGATCCCCGTGGTCGTGGTCGCCAGGCCGCCGGTCCCTCCAGGTGTGCCGGTGGCCGGGACGCCGGAGGAGGCGCTCGCCCTGCTGCGGACCCTCACGGGACGGTGACCCGCCGGAAGGCCGGCCCGACAGCGGCCTGCACCGGTGTGCAGGCCCCCCTGCATACCGGTGCTCACGGTGCTCACCGGGCCGGAAGCACGTGCTCCGCCACGCGGCGGGCGAGATGCACGGTGACGTCGGCCGTGACCTCGACCGTTCCGGGAAGGACCCGCATGATCCGTCCGAGGACCTGCTCCCGCCGGGCGGCGGGCAGGACGAGATAGGCCGAGACCGTCGAGAGAAGGCCGACGTAGTCGCGGGCTCCCATGGTCAGGCGGTGCTCGACCACGGACTGCTGGACATCCGTGAACCACTCGGATCCCCGGAGCTCCGTGCCCGGCCACTGCATGGCGTCCTGCGGCGGTGTCCCGTCCGGGGACGGCACCTCGTCGCTCCCCATGAAGGGGGCCCGGGCCGCGCGTACGGCTTCCCGCACCGCCGCGTCGGAGAGCTGGACCGGCCCGCCGAACGAGGCGAACACACCGCCCGGCTCCAGCAGTCCGGCCATGCGCGGCCACCGGCCCGCCGGGGCGGTCCAGTGCAGCGCGGCCGCCGCGAAGACCAGTTCGTACCGGGCCCCCGTGCGCAGGTCCTCGAACGCGGACCGTACGGTCCTGACCCCCGCCGGGGCATGCCGACGCAGCTCGGCGAGCATGGCCTCGTCGGGCTCGGTCGCGGTGACCGCGATGCCCCGGCCGGCGAACAGGCGGGTCGCCTTGCCCGTCCCGGCGCCGATCTCCAGGGCGGTCCGGACCGGCCCGTGCGCGTACTCCAGCACTCTGTCGACGAGTTCCACGGTGTACCCGGGCCGGAACCGCTCGTACGCCTGAGCGGCCGGCCCGAAACTCAGCGCGCGATCGGCCATGGCGGACATCCTGGCACGGACCGCGGTCCCGGTCCGCCGTCCCGGGCGGCTTCCCGCCGCCCGTCCGGTCAGGCCTCCGGGTAGCGGCGCGGGGTCCAGACGATCTGACGTCCGTCACCCCGGTCCACCCATCGGGTCTGCGAGGAGCCGACGATGAGGATCGTCCGCATGTCGACGTCCATCGGGTCCAGATCGGCCAGCCGCACGGTCCGCACGCTCTCCGTCGGGCCACCGACGTCACGGCCGAGCACCACGGGGGTGTCCGGGGAGCGGTACTCCAGCAGCAGGTCGCGGGCCTTGCCGACCTGCCATGTCCGGCTGCGGGAGCCGGGGTTGTACAGCGCCGTCACCAGGTCGGCCGAGGCCGCCGCGCGCAGCCGCTCGGCGATGACCTCCCACGGCTTGAGGCGGTCCGAGAGCGAGAGGGTGGCGTAGTCGTGGCCCAGTGGCGCCCCGGCCCTGGCCGCGGCGGCGTTGGCCGCGGTCACCCCGGGCAGCACCCGCACGGCGACGTCCGCGTACGCGTCCTGGGAGGCCACCTCCAGCACCGCCGTGGCCATGGCGAAGACCCCGGGGTCGCCACCGGAGACCACGGCGACACGGCGCCCACGACGTGCGAGGTCGAGGGCGAACTCCGCGCGCTCGGACTCCACCTTGTTGTCGGATCCGTGGCGCTGCTGACCGGGACGGACGGGCACCCGGTCCAGATAGGTCGTGTAGCCGACGACGTCGTCGGCCGCGGCCAGCGCACCGCGCGTCTCGGGCGTCAGCCAGAGCGGTCCGGCCGGGCCGGTCCCCACCACGACGACCTCACCGGTACCGGTGCTCCGCTCGGGGCGCGGCGCGTCGATCCGGCTCGGCAGCACGGCGACGGCGAAGTACGGCACGGAGTCCGCGTCGGTGTCCGCCAGGTTCCCGGTCCGCTCCCCGGCCATGGTGGCCCGCTCGACGTACCGGGCCTCCGACAGCCGCCCGGACGCCTCGAACGCCCGGCGCACGGCGGGGAAGGTCCGCCCGAGCTTCATCACCACGGCGGAGTCCGTGGCCGCCAGACGTGCCGTCAGCTCCTCCTCCGGCAGGGTGCCGGGAAGGATCGTCAGCACCTCCTCGGCCTCCACCAGCGGGGTCCCGAGGCGGGCGGCGGCTGCGCTGACCGACGTGACACCCGGGACGACCTCGGTGACGTAGCGGTCCGCGAGACGCTTGTGCATGTGCTGGTACGAGCCGTAGAAGAGGGGGTCCCCCTCGGCCAGCACCGCGACGGTGCGCCCCGCGTCGAGGTGCACCGCGAGGCGCGCGGCGGCCTCGGTGTAGAACTCGTCCAGCGCCCCCCGGTAGCCGCCGGGGTGGTCCGTCGTCTCCGTCGTGACGGGGTAGACCAGCGCCTCCTCGATGTGGTCGGCGCGGATGTGCTGCGCCGCGATCGAGCGGGCGATGGAGCGGCCGTGCCGGGCGGAGTGGTACGCGACGACGTCGGCCTCGCCGATGACCTGCACGGCCCGCACCGTCATCAGGGCGGGGTCGCCCGGGCCGAGCCCGACGCCGTACAGCCGGCCCGCGCCCGCGGTGCCTTCGGTCCGCTGCTGCTCGGACATGGTCACTCCTCCTCGCTGGCGATCGCGTTGAGTGCGGCGGCCGCGATGGCACTGCCACCGCGCCTGCCCCGTACGACGAGGTGCTCCAGCCCGGACGGATGGGCGGCCAGGGCCTCCTTGGACTCGGCGGCGCCGATGAAGCCGACGGGCACTCCGATGACGGCGGCCGGGCGCGGGGCCCCCTCCTCGATCATCTCCAGCAGCCGGAAGAGCGCGGTGGGCGCGTTGCCCACGGCGACGACCGCGCCCTCCATCCGGTCCCGCCACAGCTCCAGGGCGGCGGCGCTGCGGGTGGTGCCGAGCTTCGCGGCCAGCCCGGGTACGGCCGGGTCGGACAGGGTGCAGATCACGTCGTTGTCCGCGGGCAGCCGCTTGCGGGTGACCCCGCTGGCGACCATGGCCACGTCGCACAGGATCGGTGCGCCGGAGCGCAGGGCGGCGCGGGCGTCGGCGACCACGTCCGGTGAGAAGGCGAGATCGCGTACGAGGTCGACCATGCCGCAGGCGTGGATCATGCGGACGGCGACCTGGCTCACGTCGGCGGGCAGCCCTGCCAGATCCGCCTCCGCGCGGATGGTGGCGAAGGACTGGCGGTAGATCGCCGGTCCGTCCTTCTCGTACTGATGCACAGTGCTGTCGCTTTCTTCATCGAACATGCCGAAAGGGGGTGATGAGGGGTGGTCAGGAGCGTGAGCCCCGGGTGTCCGGAGCGCGTGCGTCCCGGGTGGGCGCGTCCTGGGAGTGTGCGCCCCGGGCTTCCGCCACGGCTGCGGCGAGCGCCGCCGGGTCGTCCCGTACCGTCGTCGTCCCGGTTGCCGACTCCCCGCGCACGTGGGAGATCCGGTGGCCGTCGGGGGTGGCGACCACGTCGATCCACTCCCCGTGCGGATGACCGCAGCGGCGCTCGCACCCGGACCAGTACACAGGGAGCCGCCCGGGCGGTCCGACGGCAGCCCCCGCCTCGGCCCGCACATCGGCCAGCGACTTCGCGCAGCCGGGCTGCCCGATACAGGCACCCACACCGGTCCACGGGGAGCCGGGCCCGGTGATCAGCCCGGCTGCGGAGAGTTCTTCGAGGAGGCCGTCCGCGCGGCCGGGTGCGATCCCGGTGACCACGGCTCCGCGCCACGGCGTGAGCCGCAGTCCGCCGGCGCCCGACAGGAGCCGCCACTGCTCCGGGGCCAGCCGTCCCAGCGGTACGCCGACGGAGAGCGCGGTCTCGCGCAGGCCGCCCGGGACGCGGCCGTGGGCCGGGGGCAGCGCTTCGAGGGGGCGGGAGCGCCGCTCGGGTGCGACGGGGACGCCGGCCTCCCGCAGCCGGCGGGCGACCTCGGCGGGCAACGCCGCCGCCGTGTCGTCCGGCAGGTCCTTCACCCGCCAGGCGCCGGCCCCGCGCGCCGAGTCCAGGAAGGCGTCCGCGGCGGTCAGTGCGGCGCGGGGAGCGTCGGGGGCGGGCACACGCAGGACGGTGTCGCCGTGCCCGACGCGCAGCAGCCCCTCGCCGGCACCGAGGCCCAGGAGGGTGAGGTCGGCGCCCAGCGCGTCCACGTCGCCGCGGCCGTCGTCGAGCGCGAACAGGAAGCGTCCGGAGAGTGCTGTCGCGCCGTCACTCGCACAGAGGAGGCCGTCCAGCGCGGTCAGCCAGGGCCGGACGTCGGCCGCCCCGGCGCCGTCGAGCCCGGAAAGGGGGGACGCGACCACGTTGCGCACCCGCTCATGCCGTGCGGAGGGCAGCAGCCCGGCACCGTCCAGCAGGCTCGCGAGTTCCGTACCGCAGTCCGGTGCGAGGCCGCGCATCTGCACGTTCCCGCGTGAGGTGAGATGCAGCTCACCGTCGCCGAGTCGCTCGGCGGCGCCGCCGAGGACCTCGGCCTGAGGGGGCGTCAGCACCCCGCCGGGTATGCGGATCCGCGCAAGCGCACCGTCGTCCGCCTCGTGCAGACGCAGTGCCCCCGGGCAGGCGTCACCGCTGCTCCGTGCGCAGGCGTCGCGCGGAGACCGGGGCGAACGGGGGGAGGCGGGCATGGCGGCGAGCATACCGACCGTGACCGCGGGGCACCCCTGCGATCGCTGTGACCTACGGGACACCCGGTGGCCCGGCCGGGCGGGGGCCGTCTGGTCAGGCCCCCCCACCCCCCGCCTACTATGCCTAGCGGCGGTCCGTTCGGCCCGCCACCGCCAGACGGCGACACGGAGGAAGCCCGGTGAGAACCCGGCGCGGTCCCGCCACTGTGAGCCCGGCCACCGGCCGCGCGAGTCAGGAACTCCAGCCGTCCGACACCGCCCGGGGCGTGGACACCCCGAGGAAGGCCTGACGCCGCATGATCCTGCTCCTGTCGACGTCCGACACCGACCTGCTCAGCGCCCGTGCCTCCGGCGGCCCGGTCGGCTTCCGCTACGCCAACCCGTCCCGGCTCTCCGTCGACGACCTGCCGCAGCTCCTGGAGGGCACCGACCTCGTCGTCGTACGCCTCCTCGGCGGTGTGCGCGCCTGGCAGGAAGGGCTGGACCAGGTGCTGGCCACCGGCCGCCCGGTCGTCGTCCTCACCGGTGAACAGGCCCCCGACGCCCAGCTGATGGCCGCGTCCACCGTGCCCATCGGCATCGCGGCCGAGGCGCACGCCTACCTCGCGCACGGCGGCCCGGCCAACCTGGAGCAGCTGGCCCGCTTCCTCTCCGACACCGTGCTGCTCACCGGCCACGGCTTCGAGCCGCCCGCCCCGGCCCCCGCGTGGGGCCCGCTGGAGCGGACCGCCCGGGACGTCGCGGGCCCGACCGTCGCCGTGCTCTACTACCGCGCCCACCACATGAGCGGGAACACCGCGTTCGTCGAGGCGCTCTGCACGGCCGTGGAGGACGCGGGTGCCCGCCCCCTCCCGCTGTACGTGGCCTCGCTCCGCACGCCCGAACCCGAGCTCATCGACGAACTCCGCGCCGCCGACGCGATCGTGACGACCGTCCTCGCCGCCGGCGGCACCAAGCCCGCCACGGCCTCCGCGGGCGGCGACGACGAGTCCTGGGACGCGGGCGCCCTCACCGGCCTCGACGTGCCCGTCCTCCAGGCGCTCTGCCTCACCAGCCCGCGCGCCGCCTGGGAGGAGAACGACGAGGGCGTCTCCCCGCTGGACGCGGCCACGCAGATCGCCGTGCCCGAGTTCGACGGGCGGCTGATCACCGTGCCGTTCTCCTTCAAGGAGATCGACGAGGACGGCCTCCCCGCCTACGTCGCCGACCCCGAGCGCGCCGCCCGGGTCGCCGGGATCGCCGTACGGCACGCCAGGCTCCGCCACATCCCGGCCGCCGAGAAGCGGATCGCGCTCGTCCTGTCGGCGTACCCGACCAAGCACTCCCGCATCGGCAACGCCGTCGGCCTCGACACCCCCGCCAGCGCCGTCGCCCTGCTGCGCAGGCTGCGCGCCGAGGGCTACGACTTCGGTCCTGAGGAGGAGATCCCGGGCCTGGTCTCCGGTGACGGCGACGAGCTGATCTACGCGCTCATCGAGGCCGGCGGCCACGACCAGGAGTGGCTGACCGAGGAGCAGCTGGCCCGCAACCCGGTCCGCATCCCCGCCGCCGACTACCGCCGCTGGTTCGCGACCCTGCCGGCCGAACTCACCGCGGCCGTCGAGGAGCACTGGGGGCCTCCGCCCGGCGAGATGTTCGTGGACCGGTCCCGCAACCCGGAGGGCGACATCGTGCTCGCGGCCCTGCGCCGCGGCAACCTGCTCATCCTCATCCAGCCGCCGCGCGGCTTCGGCGAGAACCCGATCGCGATCTACCACGACCCCGATCTGCCGCCCTCGCACCACTACCTGGCCGCCTACCGCTGGATCGCCGCGTCCGCCGACGACAACGGCTTCGGCGCCGACGCGATGATCCACCTGGGCAAGCACGGCAACCTGGAGTGGCTGCCCGGCAAGAACGCCGGGCTCTCGGCCGCCTGCGGCCCCGACGCCGCCCTCGGCGACCTGCCGCTGGTCTACCCGTTCCTCGTCAACGACCCCGGCGAGGGCACCCAGGCCAAGCGCCGGGTGCACGCGACGCTCGTCGACCACCTCGTGCCGCCGATGGCACGGGCCGACAGCTACGGCGACATCGCCCGTCTCGAACAACTCCTCGACGAGCACGCCCAGATCGCCGCGATGGACCCGGCCAAGCTCCCGGCCGTCCGCGCCCAGATCTGGACCCTCATCCAGGCCGCGAAGCTCGACCACGACCTGGGCCTGGAGGACCGGCCCGAGGACGAGGGCTTCGACGAGTTCATCATGCATCTCGACGGCTGGCTCTGTGAGATCAAGGACGTCCAGATCCGCGACGGCCTGCACGTCCTCGGCAGCGCCCCGGCGGGCAACGACCGCGTCAACCTGGTCCTCGCCGTCCTGCGCGCCCGCCAGATATGGGGCGGCACGGCCTCGCTGCCCGGTCTGCGCGAGGCGCTCGGCCTGGACGAGTCGGCAGCCACCCGCACCGCGGCCGACGCGACCGAGGAGGCGGCCCGCGCCCTCGTCCAGGCGATGGACGACGCGGACTGGGACCCGGCCGCCGTCGCCGGTGTCGCCGCGGGACACCCGCAGGCCGTCGCCGACATCCTCGACTTCGCCGCGCGCGAGGTCGTGCCCCGGCTCGCCGCGACGACCGACGAGCTCGACCACGCGGTGCACGCGCTGAACGGCGGCTTCGTCCCCGCCGGCCCGTCGGGCTCCCCGCTCCGCGGCCTCGTCAACGTCCTGCCGACCGGCCGTAACTTCTACTCGGTCGACCCGAAGGCCGTACCCTCCCGCCTCGCCTGGGAGACCGGCCAGGCCCTCGCCGACTCGCTCCTGGAGCGCTACCGCGCCGACAACGGCGAGTGGCCCACCTCCGTCGGCCTGTCCCTGTGGGGCACCAGCGCGATGCGCACCGCCGGCGACGACATCGCCGAGGCGTTCGCCCTGCTCGGCGTCCGCCCCGTCTGGGACGACGCCTCCCGCCGGGTCACGGGCCTGGAGCCGATCCCGTACGAGGAGCTGGGGCGCCCCCGCATCGACGTGACGCTGCGGATCTCCGGCTTCTTCCGTGACGCGTTCCCTCACACCATCGGCCTGCTCGACGACGCCGTGCGCCTCGCCGCCTCGCTCGACGAGCCCGCCGAGCGGAACTTCGTACGCGCCCACACCCAGGCCGACCTCGCCGAGCACGGCGACGAGCGGCGCGCCACCACTCGGATCTTCGGATCCCGTCCCGGCACCTACGGCGCGGGGCTGCTCCAGCTCATCGACTCGCGGGACTGGCGCACGGACGCCGACCTCGCCGAGGTGTACACCGTGTGGGGCGGCTACGCCTACGGGCGCGAGCTGGACGGACGCCCGGCGCGGGACGAGATGGAGACCGCGTACAAGCGGATCGCGGTGGCGGCGAAGAACACCGACACGCGTGAGCACGACATCGCGGACTCGGACGACTACTTCCAGTACCACGGCGGCATGGTCGCGACCGTACGCGCGCTGAAGGGCACCGCCCCCGAGGCGTACATCGGCGACTCGACCCGTCCCGAGACGGTCCGCACCCGCACCCTGGTCGAGGAGACCTCCCGGGTCTTCCGCGCCCGTGTGGTCAACCCGAAGTGGATCGAGGCGATGCGCCGCCACGGCTACAAGGGCGCTTTCGAGCTGGCCGCGACGGTCGACTACCTCTTCGGGTACGACGCGACGACCGGCGTGGTCGCGGACTGGATGTACGACAAGCTGACCGAGACCTACGTCCTGGACCCGACGAACCGCGAGTTCCTCCAGCAGGCCAACCCGTGGGCCCTCCACGGCATCGCCGAGCGCCTCCTGGAAGCGGAGTCCCGGGGCATGTGGGCCAAGCCCGACCCCGCGGTGCTCGAAGCGCTGCGCCAGGTGTTCCTGGAGACCGAGGGCGACCTGGAGGGCGAGGACTGAGCGTCGCTCCGGCCGGGGAGCTGCCCCGGCCGGAGCCGGGCCGTCCTGCCTTGCTGCCCGCGGGCAGCGGGTCCAAGCTGGTGGAATGGGTGACCGAGCGGGCCACGCGCCCAGCCCCTCCGTGCAGCACGCGTTCCGCTTGATGGAAGCCGTGGCGGCACACGAGGGCGGCGCGCCCGCGCACCAGCTGGCGCGGCTGGCGGGGCTGCCCCCGGACATCGCCGAGGAGTTGCTGCGGGCCCTCACGCAGGACGGTTACCTGCGCATGCTCGGGGACGGCGGTTACGTCCTGGGCGACAAGGTGCACGACGGGCACTCCGCGCAGGACCTGGTCAGCCGGGTCCGTCCCGCGCTCGCCACCCTGCGGAACGACGTGTCGGCCGCGGCCTACCTCACCTTCTACGAGGAGGGCGAGATCCGGATCGCCGAGATCGTCGACAGCCCGAAGACACCGAGGGTCGACCTCTGGGTGGGATTCCAGGACGCCGGGCACGCCACGGCGCTCGGCAAGTGCGTGCTGCGCGAACTGGACGCCGAAGCGCGCGGCGACTACCTCTCGCGGCACACCCTCCCCGACCTCACGCCCCGCACCATCACGCACCGTGAGGAGCTGATCCGCGAGCTGGAGGCCTCGCTCCCGGCGCCGGTGGTCATGGACCGGGAGGAGTACGACCTCGGCACGGTGTGCGTGGCGGTGCCCGTACACAGCGGCGAGAAGCTCGGCTCGCTCGGCGTCTCCTTCCGCGCGGACCGGATGTACCGCACCAGCCAGGTCCGCGAGAGCCTGCTGTCGACGGCGGCCCGGGTGACCAGGGACCTCGCCCTCGGCGGCTGAGGGCCGGCGCACGGATCGGGGTTCTTCGGGTGGTGTGCACCGGCTGATCGGGGTTCTTCGGGTGGTGTGCACCGGCTGATCGGGGTTCTTCGGGTGGTGTGCACCGGCCGATCGGGGGTCCTACGGGTGGTGTCCGCCCGCCGCGAGGTCCTACGCGGGGTGTCCACCCGCCGCGAGGGTCTTGAGCTCGTCCAGCACGTCCCGCATCACCAGTGACATCGCGCGCTCCTCGCCCTCGGCGATCCACCGCTCGAAACCGACCTTGAAGACGGCGATCCCCGTCTCGGCGCTCAAACTCGCGGCCGGCTCAGGAACGCCGCGCTCGCGCAGGGCGGCGGCGAGCGCCGTCGACAGCGAATCGAGCTTGATCAGCTCGCGCTCCTGGAGTTCGGCGTTCGCGGTGATCACGGCCTGCCGCTTCCGCGCATGCTCCCGCCGGTCGTCGAACATCTCCGACACCGCGTCGAGGCCCACCGCCAGCGCGTCGATCGGGGCCGCGTCCTGCGGGACGCCGGCCACCGCCCCGACGAGCAGGTCCCGGAGCTCCGTGCCGCCGAAGAGCACCTCACGCTTGTCGGCGTAGTGCCGGAAGTAGGTCCGCTCGGTGAGCCCGGCCCGTCTGGCGATCTCCGCGACGGTGGTCTGCTCGAATCCCCGCTCGCTGTAGAGCTCCAGCGCCGCTTCCGCCAGGCGCCCGCGCGCGTTCGGCTCCCATCTACCCATGGGCCGATCCTACGCGACGGCAGTCACTGACATCAGGTGTTACGGTGGATGTCAGTCACTGACATCGAGAGTTCCGGAGTCTCCCATGCGCATCTTCGTGACCGGCGCGTCCGGCTGGATCGGATCCGCCGTCGTCCCCGAGCTCATCGACGCGGGCCACCAGGTGGCCGGGCTCGCCCGTTCCGACTCCTCCGCCGCCGCTCTCACCGAGGCCGGGGCGGAGGTGGTGCGGGGCACCGTCGACGACCTCGGCGTCCTGCGGGACGAGGCGGCCGCGGCGGACGGGGTGATCCACCTCGCGTTCAAGCACGACATCGCCTTCTCGGGTGACTTCCTGGGTGCCGCCGAGGCGGACCGCCGCGCGGTCGACGCCTTCGGCGACGCCCTGGAGGGCACCGGCCGCCCGCTCGTCATCGCCTCGGGCGTCGCCGGTCTCCTCCCCGGGCGGGTGGCGACCGAGCGTGACCTGCCGACGATCGACGGCTCACCGGTCTCGGTCCGGGCGGCCACGTCCCGGGCGGTGCTCGACCTCGCCCCGCGCGGCATCCGTTCCTCCGTGGTGCGGCTGTCGCCCACCTGCCACGGCGAGGGGGACAACGGCTTCACGGCGACTCTCGTGGCCGTCGCCCGGGCCCAGGGGGTCTCCGGCTTCATCGGCGACGGCGCCAACCGCTGGCCGGCGGTCCACCGCCTGGACGCCGCTCGGCTGTTCCGCCTCGCGGTCGAGAAGGCCCCCGCCGGATCGGTGCTGCACGGAGTCGCCGAGGAGGGCGTCGCCATCCGCGACATCGCCGAGGTGATCGGCCGCCACCTCGGCGTGCCGGTTGCCTCCGTCGACCCCTCCGCCGCGGGGGAGCACTTCGGGTGGCTGGCCGGCTTCCTGGCCGTGGACGCCCCGGCGTCGCACGCCCTCACCGGCGAACTGCTCGACTGGCACCCGACGCGGCCCGGCCTGCTCCAGGACCTGGAGGCGGGTCACTACTTCGCCTCTCCTGCCACCACGTCCTGACGACCGGGCCTTCCTCCCGGCGGACCCGGACGGCCCGGCCCTCCTCGGCCGGGCCGGTCAGGACCTCCTTCGCCGGGCGACGTCCGCCGGTCCTCCTCGGGCTGCCCCTTCCCGGCCGGGCCCCCTCCGCCGGGTCGGTCAGGAATCGAGAAGCGCGCAGCGCGAAGCGGCCATAGCTTCGTTCCATGACCTCCCTCGCATCCGTCACCCTCGAGGTGGACGACCCCGCAGCCGCCGAACGCTTCTACGCCGACGCCTTCGGACTGGGCACCCAGCTCCGTGTACGGGCCGCACAGGCTCCGACGACCGGCTTCCGCGGCTTCACGCTGTCGCTCACGGTCTCCCAGCCGTCCACCGTCAACAGGCTCGTCGACTCCGCCCTGGAGGCCGGGGCCACCTCCGTGAAGCCGGCCTCCAAGTCGCTCTGGGGCTACGGCGGTGTCGTCCAGGCCCCCGACGGCACCCTCTGGAAGATCGCCTCCTCGGCGAAGAAGGACAAGGGCCCCGCCACCCGGCAGATCGACCGCTTCGTCCTCCTCCTGGGCGTCGAGGACGTGATCGCGACCAAGCGGTTCTACGTCGAGCGCGGCCTCACCGTGGGCAAGAGCTTCGGCCGCAAGTACGTCGAGTTCGACACGAAGCCGGGCCCCGTATCCCTGGGCCTCTACGGCCGTGCCGCCCTGGCCAAGGACGCCGGGGTCGCGCCCGACGGCACCGGTTCGCACAGGATCGTGATCGGCAGCGACATCGGTCCCTTCACCGACCCGGACGGCTTCACGTGGGAGAAGGCGTCGGACTGACCGGGGCACGGCCGGTCCTCGCCCGCCCGCCCGGGCGCACGCCCGCCCGGTTTCCGGGACGAACATGCCGCACGGCACCGCCGCGCGTGGCACGATCGCGCAGGTGACCAGCAGACCCGGCGAGGCGCAGCACCTGCGCGATCTGGCGCTGCTGCGCCGTGTTCGTGACCGGATGGACCGCGAGTACGCGCAGCCGCTCGACGTCGAGGCGCTCGCCCGGGGCGTGAACATGTCGGCCGGGCACCTCAGCCGCCAGTTCCGGCTCGCCTACGGCGAATCGCCGTACGGCTATCTCATGACCCGGCGCATCGAGCGCGCGATGGCACTGCTGCGCCGCGGCGACCTCAGCGTCACGGATGTGTGCTTCGCCGTCGGCTGCTCCTCACTGGGCACCTTCAGCACGCGGTTCACCGAACTGGTCGGCATGCCGCCCAGCGCCTACAAGCGCCAGGCGGAGAGCGGAGCGGCGGGTGTGCCCCCGTGCGTGGCGAAACAGGTGACCAGACCGGTCAGGAATCGAGAAGCCCGCCCTGCCGAACCGCCGCTAGCGTGACCAGCATGGACATCACCATTCACACGAGCGTCCTCCCGCACGACGACCCGGACGCAGCTCTCGCCTTCTACCGCGACACCCTCGGGTTCGAGGTCCGCAGCGACGTCGGATCCGGCACGATGCGCTGGATCACGGTCGGCCCGGCCGGGCAGCCGGGCACCTCGATCCTCCTGGCGCCGCCGGCCGCCGACCCGGGCATCACCGAGGACGAGCGCCGTACCGTCGTCGAGATGATGGCCAAGGGGACCTACGGCTGGATCCTCCTGTCCACCCCGGACCTGGACGCCACCTTCGAGAAGCTCCAGGCCGGCGACGCCGAGGTCGTCCAGGAGCCGACCCTGCAGCCGTACGGCGTGCGCGACTGCGCCTTCCGTGACCCGGCCGGCAACCAGATCCGCATCAAGGAAGTGCGCTGAGCACGACGTGTCCGCAGCCCTGACGGGCGGACCCCGCACCGAGGGTCCTCGTCCTTGACGAGGACCCTCGGTGCGGACGCCGTCAGTCGCCCGTCGCCTCCGGGGACACCGTGGACCGCTCGATCAGGCCGTTGACGGTCTGGTCCCCGTGCGAGTCCAGCGGCGTGGAGTACTCGCCGACGGCCCAGAAACCGCCCGAGCCGCCCGCCGGGGCCAGGTCGTTGAACGTGTACGAGGGCCATCGGGTGTCCCCGTCGGACGCCGGTGCCCCGGCCTCCTTCGTCCAGGTGGCGCCGTCGTAGTGCCAGAAGACCGGATCAGCGTGGGCGGGTTCTGCCTGGTCGTTGCCGCTGGCCCAGAGGCCGCCCCGTCCGTCGGGAAGGAGGGCGCGGACGTAGAAGGCCGAGAGCTCGCCGGTGATGTCCTCCCAGGCGGAGCCGTCCCAGTGGGCGATGCCCGGCACGGGCGCGGTGGTGTCGGGGACGTCGGCCCGTCCGGCGACGTAGACGCTGTCGGAGGACGCGGCAGCGATCTCGGCGGTGTCCGTGCCGGTGCGCAGGGGCGGCTGCTCCATCAGCGTCCAGGTGGTGCCGTCCCAGTGGTACGTCACAGGGTGGCCGGTCGTGACCGGGTACTTCATCCCGGTGGCGTAGGCGTCGTCCGCCGAGATCGCGTCGATGTCCCTGATGTCCACGAGGGCGGGCAGCTTGAACGTCTTCCAGGTGCCGCCGGAGTACGTGTAGAGCGCGTTCCCGCCCTTGAAGAGCCGTCCGGGGACGGCGTCGATCGGCACCTCGGGCCAGGAGTCGTCGGCGGGCCCCGCAGCGGTGACGCTGTTCCAGCGTTCACCGTCGAAGTGCACGAGCGCCTGGCTCCTCCCGACCGTGCCGTAGGCCCAGACGTCGTCGGCCGAGACCGCGCTCACCGCCGACCACTGCCAGACGTCGGGAAGCCCCGGAGCGGTGTCCTCGGCCCACCGCTCACCGTCCCAGCGCATGATGACGCCCGCGCCGCCCTTGCTGCCGACCGCCCACGCGAGGTCGTCGTCGACGGAGGAGACGGACAGCAGGGAACCGGCGGGGCTCTCCCCGGAGAGGGAGACCTCCCAGCCGGGTGTCTCCGCCGCGCCCGCCCCGCCGGCGATGAGCAGGGTGGAGGCGAGAGCCGACGAGACGGCCGCGGAGCGTATGAGGTGCCGTACGAGCATCAGTGGGCTTTCCTTCAGGGTGAGTTGGCGCTGTTCCCGAGCTTTTCCCGAGCACCGGACGAGGCCTGTGGCTCTCCGGCTCAGGGCCAGACTCACGGCCACGCCCGATGGTTGTAGCGCCTGATCGATGCGGGGGCGGTGATCCGGACCGGACGGCGGGCCGGGAGCGGGGGATCACAAAAGTGTGACGGGATCAACACCGAACACTCAATTTCCTTCACAGGGTCTTCACTTGCTGTCATGCTGCTCCGGCTGAAACCAGAACCAGCAGATGGAGCACCTCACATGGCTGACACTCAGCCCAACACCGCGTCCGTACAGGGCGTTCAGAGTCCGGCCGGAGGCGTCGTCGAGCCCAGCGCGGCCGGCGCACCCGCCGTCAGGCTGACCGGTCTGGCCATGAAGCGCCGCGGCCCGGTCGCCGTGTGGCTCGGCCTGACCCTCATCACCCTCGGGATCTACCAGCTGGTCTGGTACTTCAAGATCCACAAGGAGCTTCAGGAGTTCGACCGGCGCAGGCCCCTGAGCCCGGGCGGCAGCGTGCTGGTCCTCATATTCCTGGGGTGGACCCTGATCGCACCGCTGATCTCCTTCCGCAACACCGGCAAGGCCATCGCCGACGCCCAGCGCGCGGCCGGCCTGCCGGTGACGTGCAGCCCCGCCACGAGCATGTGGCTGACCTTCGTCTTCGGCATGAACACCTGGTACATGCAGCGCCAGCTCAACCTGGTCGTCGAGGCCTACCCGGGCGCCGCCCCGGGCACAGAGGTCCCGCTCGCGGCCTGAGCCGCAGGAGCACCGCCTCACGGCGCCCCCACCGGCCCGCCGGTCCGCGCCCGAGCGGCGCGGACCGGCATCTTCCGCGCCGCACCCTCCTGCGCCCCGCCGTCCAGAGGGACGGATGAGGGCGCCGACGTCGAAGGGCCCCGCAGCAAGCTGCGGGGCCCTTCGACGTATTGCCCGGTGAGAGCAATGGCGGAGGATACGAGATTCGAACTCGTGAGGGGTTGCCCCCAACACGCTTGATGTCCCCGAAGACGCCCTGCGCACGCTGATGGCCGAGCGCCGTCCCACGGGGGACACGACCCTTGTCGCTCTCACCGTCACCGAGGCTGCCCGTCGAATCGGCATCGGCCGCACCAAGCTCTACGAGTACGTCTCCTCCGGCGAGATCGCCTCCGTCAAGATCGGGAGTTTGCGCCGCATCCCAGCGGAGGCGGTGAGCGACTTCCTGGCCCGCCGCCTGTCGGCGACCGACTTCGGAGCCGCCGCGTGACTCGCGCCTCCGCACCGAAGTCCCGCCAGCCCAACGGCTCCTCGTCCATCTACCTCGGCAAGGACGGACGCTGGCACGGCCGTGTCACCGTCGGCGTCAAGGACGACGGCACCCCGGACCGGCGCCACGTCAGCCGCAAGACCCGCCCCGAGGTCACCAAGGTCGTCCGCGAGCTGGAGCGCCAGCGCGACACAGGCGCGGTCCGCAAGGCCGGCCAGTGGTGGACCGTGAAGACCTGGCTCACCCACTGGGTCGAGAACATCGCTGCAGCGCACGTCTCGGAGAACACGATCGACGGCTATCGCGTCGCCGTCTACCACCACCTCATCCCCGGCCTCGGTGCCCACCGACTGGAGAAGCTGCACCCCGAGCATCTGGAGCGCTTCTACAAGAAGATGCAGGATAGAGGCAGCAGTGCTGGCACCGCCCAGCAGGCGTACCGGACTCTCCGCACCGCGCTGAACGAGGCGGTACGGCGCCAGCACCTCACGACGAACCCGTCCTCCATCGCCAAAGCCCCCAAGATCGAAGAGGAAGAGGTCGAGCCGTACACGGTCGAGGAGGTTCAACACCTTCTCGCTGAGGCCGCCAAGTACCGCAACACCGCGCGCTGGGTGATCGCGCTCGCCCTCGGCCTGCGTCAGGGCGAGGTCCTCGGCATGCAGTGGGACGACGTCGACTTCGACCTCGGCGTTATCCGCGTGCGCCGTGGCCGGCTGCGGCCCCGTTACAAGCACGGCTGCGGCGACCGCTGCGGCCGCAAGCCCGGCTTCTGCCCCCAGAAGGTCAACACCCGACGCGAGACCAAGAATGCAAAGTCCCGCGCGGGCCAGCGCCCCATCGGCGCTCCTGACGAACTCCTCCAGCTCCTGCGCCAGCACCGCCAGGTGCAGGCGCGCGAACGCACACAGGGTCGTGACCTGTGGACGGAGAAGGGGTACGTGTTCACCTCGCCCACCGGCGAGCCCCTGAACCCGAACACGGACTACCACAAGTGGAAGGACCTCCTGAAAGCTGCCGGTGTCCGCGACGCCCGCCTCCACGACGCCCGGCACACCGCGGCGACGGTCCTGCTCATCCTCGGCGTCTCCGACGCGGTCGTCGACGCCATCATGGGCTGGGAGCCCGGTAAGTCCGCCCGGATGCGCCGCCGCTACCAGCACCTGACAAGCCGCGTCCTCAAAGACACCGCCGCCAAGGTCGGCGGGCTCCTCTGGGGTACGGACCAGGCAGCGGAAAGTGCCGCGCCGGACGCCGGCCAGAGCCCCGTCCCAACCGAGCTAGAGGTTCACATCGCCCGCCTCGGCGAACGACGTGTTCCCTTCCTCCACCGCGAGCATGCCGACGAGGTCGTCGCTCGCTGGAGCGAGGACTGGCCCGACCACACCGCCGAGGTCGAGGCATGGGACCGCTGGCGCTGGGATCACCAGGGCCCCGGCGGCGCGGACGCCATCCGCGACCGCGTACCGGAACGAACCGTGGTCTTCCACGCCCGAGCCCTGCTCCTCCCCGGCGGGGAACATGCGGCGATCGGGGTCCCGGAGCAGTGGTCGGTGCCGGCCTGGGACTTCGAGACCGACTGCTACACCGACCGCGCCTCGGCCTGGCGCACGGCTCGACGACCCGGAACGGGCCAGGAAGTCGAGGCCCAGGTGCGAGGCACGGACAAGGCTGCCGTGGCGGCGGCCTTCGCTGAGGCATGCGCACAGGCTGTGGACCGAGCCCAGAACCCGGGAAAGTATGGCGACAGCAACGAGTGGTAGTGAGTCGATGTCCTCGCAGTAGGTGTCGCAACGCGGAGATCGGTTGATCGGCGAGTAACCCGTGCCTGGTCGGGGCCTCGACCACTTGGAGGAGGCCCCGACCAGACGCGGAGAGGATGAGGTTACAGCTGGGAATCTCGCTCCATAACGGCAGTCGCAGTTTCGATGCCGTTGACGACCTCGTACTCGAGGTCGTTGATCCCGACTCGGTCCTTAACCGTTTCGAAGTGAATGCGGGCGGATGCAATCTTGTCCTGCTCCATGGGACGGAGCAGTTGGAGTTCGTTGGTGCCCTTGGTTTCAAAGACGATGTAGCGGCTGCCATCAGTACGTTCAACGGTCAGGGCCCAGTCGGGGTTGTAGCTCCCCAGAGGGGTCGGGATCTTGAACGAGGCCGGAAGCTTCACGAAGGTTTTGACCTCAGAACGCCGCAGGAGCGCGAGCGCGAAGTCCTTTTCCGTGTTCGAGTCGACGACCAGATACTTGTACACAGACTTCTGCTCGAACGAGATGGCGTTGCCGTCTGCGTCGCTGACGATGTTTCCTCCGGGGCCGGTGTACCCGGCGAGGTCGGCCTCGCGCAGCAGGCTGAGGGCATACCGCCGGTCTGCTTCGGGGCGGGAGGAATCCACAAGCTCGTAGCGCAGCCCCTTGACCTGGAAGTCGGCCTTGGTAACGTTGAGTTGTCTGCCCACCTGGTCGATGTAAGCCTGTGGGTTGTCCCGGAACTGCCCGAGGGTGCCGGACTCGGTGAGCACGTGAGCGAGTGTGGCACGGGTCAGCTGAGTGCGGTCTGCAAGGACAGACAGAATGTCGGGCAGGTCCTCGCTGTCGGCGTAAGTGACGTCCGCACGGCGCGCCGCAGCGGCTTCCGTGGTCAGGCCACTCTGGTCGATGCGTTCCACACGGTGTGTGACCCACTCTCCGCGACGCTTCGGTACTGGAAGCATGCCGCGCAGAGCCTTAACCATCGCTGCGCGCAGGCTGCCTTCATCTACCTCGACACGGTATTCCGTGCGGTGCTGGATGCGCTCCCACAACTCCTGGAACTCAGGGCTCTCCAGGCGTTCCTGGACGAGGGGCACCGCGACGCGTTCGCCGGCCTTCTTGACGTCCATAGGTTTGGCCAGGCGCTTGATGAGTCCGAGCACCGCCTTGGCTGCGGCCTCGGATTCGACGGAATCGCTGACAAGCTTTGTGAGGTTCTTGTCGCCGGTCTGCACGGCCTGGCGCAGGCTGTCCTGCACCTTGCCCTTGACGTCGATGTACCCCTCGGAGAACAGGGCCTGGTACAGCGTTTGAGCAGCGGCCGAGCCTACAGGAACGACCGTCCCGTCCTCCGCCTTGAAGGACAGGCGCGCGAAGCTGTCCACGGTGATGAGGCCGAACTGGATGCCCAGATCGTCGGCCATCTCGCGCTGCAGCCGGTCGGCGAACTCCTCGTAGGACTCGTTCGCAATCACGGTGAGGCGGTTGATGTCAAAGCCGTGGACCCGGTTGCCTGACCCGTCCACGCACAGGCGTAGGCCACGGCCGATGGACTGGCGCCTCCACCGCTCGGTGCCCATGTTGCGCAGAACGCAGATCTGGAAGACGTTGGGGTTGTCCCAGCCTTCCTGCAGCGCGGAGTGGCTGAAGATGAAGCGGAGAGGAGTGCCGGGGGTGGTCAGCCCGACCTTGTCCCGCATGATCTGCTCGTAGGCCCAGCCGGCCTGCTGGCGCCCCTTGTCGGTGGTCTCCTTGGTTTCCACCAGTACCTCGGCACCTCCCTTGCGGCGGTCCACGGAGAAGTACCCCTGGTGGGCCTCCTTCGCGATCTTGTCGGCAGCGGAGTCGCCCAGCAGCGTGTTGAACTGCAGCTCGGAGGCGATGCGTGTGTACTCCTGCTCGAAGATCTGCGCGTACTCGCCGAGAAGTGCCTCGCCGTCGGGGCCGTACTCGCGGTACTTGGCTACGGAGTCGACAAAGAAGAGGCTGAGCACCTTTATGTCGCGACCGTGGACCGCGAACTCTTGTTCCTTGAGCAGGTGCTGCCGGATGGTCTGGGTGATCATCTGGCGGGCTCGCTCACCGACGCTCACCTCGGCGCCGATACTGTCCCCGACCTTCAGCGGCTGTGCGACGGTGTCGAAGGAGAGGCTCTCTTGCCCTGGGATCGCGTTGAGAGCGACCACGGTGAGGTCCTTGTACAGGTCACGGCCGGTGATATCCGCGAGGTTGTTGCGCGACGTGGTGTCTACGGTGACGGCCCTGCGCTTGATCTCGTTGCCCTGCTCGACGTCTGCCTCGACGCGTGCCGTGATCGCGCCGGCCTTACCTCGTGTCACGCCGAGCAGCTTGACGTACGGGGTTGTCCCGCTAGCAGAGGTGACCAGGGAGTCGACCTCGATCTGCTTGACCAGCTCGTTTTCGTAGGCGGCGATGGCGTCCAAGCGGTAGACGAGGTTGACTTTGTCGCCCTTGGGGTGAGTGGCCGAATAGCGCAGAGTGGCCAGGGCCTTGAAGTCCTCCAGCGCGCTGCGACCGGCGCCCTTCTTCTTGCCAGTGCCCGTGTCCCCGTACACGCTCTGCGGCTCGTCGACGATGATGATTGGGTTCGTGGCACGGATCAGTTCAGCTGGTACCTCGGAATCGAGGTCTTCGGCGGGTTGGTAGACCTTGTTGGTCTTCTTGTTGATCGCCGCGATGGTGACGATCATGATCTCGATGCCCGACGAGGTCGCGAATGAGCGTACGCGGGACGGGTTGCTGCCGTCGAACTGGAAGAAACTCATCGGCGGGTTGCCGTACAGGGCTCCGAAGTGCTCGCGCAGCATCCGGATGGACGTTTCGACGCCTTCCTTGATGGCCACCGACGGCACTACCACCATGAACTTGGTGAACCCGTAGAGCTGGTTGAGCTCGTAGATGGTGCGGAGGTAGACGTACGTCTTGCCGGTGCCGGTCTCCATCTCGATGGTGAAGTTCATCGAGTCTAGTGACTGCTCGGGAACGAGACCGGTGCGGTTCTGCACCACATGCAGGTTGGCCAGAATCGTTTCGGGATCCAAGCGCAGCATGTTGCCGTAGCCCAGGTCGGAGAACCCTTCGAAGCCGGCATGGGCGGCGGGGTGGGCGTGCACGGTGAACTGGGAGGCCATGACCTCCTGGCCCCGGAACAGGCCCGTGACCGCGTCGATTGCTTGACGCTGGTAGTCGAGGTCCGCGTCGAAGGAGAACTTCATTCAGATGCTCCGCACCGTGGTGAAGCCGGCCTGCTCGACAGCAGCGGCGAAGTTGAGCTTGGCGGCGGAGTCGACGAAGCCCGTGTCACGTAGTACGACCGTGGTGTCGGCGTCGCCGGGGGCTTCGTCTCGCCACGCCACCAGGACCTTGGCGACCTCGTTCGCACGCTCGACCGTAATGTCGGTGCCGAAATACGCGAACAACGTGCCAGCCAGGTTGTACAGAGTGCTGCTGGCGACCTCGCGCGTCTCCAGCGGCGTGGTCAGATCCACGCCCAGGCGCAGCATCATCTCGACCAGCAGGTCGTCCGTGGTGCGCCCAGCGACAAGGTTGTCCACGGCCCCGAGCAGATCGAGCTGGTCGGGCGTGCCGTCCCAAGCCCTCACGTTGCTGGATGCCAAGCGGTAGGACCGGAAGCCGGTGTCGATGTCCGCTGCGTCGAGGGTCTGCTTGGCGGCGATTTGCTGTCCGGCGCGGCGTAGCCGCTCGCGCGTGATGTCTGCGATCGTTTCGTAGCCGCTCTTGTCGACAGGCTCATCGAGCTGGACCAGCATGTATCGGCGGTTACCGCCATCAGCAGCGTTGAGGGCCATCACCGCGTGACCAGTGGAGCCGGACCCCGAAAAGAAGTCAAGGATGACTGCATTTGGGTTTCGACCGGCCACGATATCGAGCCATCGGGCTACGATATTTACGTCCTTGGGGAATGGGAAAGCGTCGTCGCCTAGGAGCTTTACCAGCGCCTTTCCGGCGGCGGTACGCTCCTGAGTGAAGACTGATTCCGCCACCTGATCGGTCATTTCGTCCAGGAAGATCTTTCCGCGAGGGATCTTTGTCTCGTCATCGCCGAAAGCGATGCGGCCCTCGGAGATCATCTGGCGAGCAGAATCCTCTGTCATGGCCCATCCGCGCTGGGGGCGAGTGACAGCTTTTCCAGTGACTGGATGATAAATGTCGTAGATTCCGCTTGCTCGAAGATTCGGTGAAGACAGGTCGCGGTCGGCATTGTACGGGCGTCCGGTCGACTCGTCGAGATTTGCGAACCGCAGAACACCTGCTGTTGCGCCCTTCTTCTCCATGGTCTTGAGGAAGTTCCTATACGCCTCATTGGCGACCTTCTTGTCTTCGTGAGAAGACCAGATCTCCGAAGCTCGAATTAGAATTTCATCAACGCCAGGCTTCTTCTCTCTCCATCGAACCTCCCCCTGGCGCAGGACACCCTCATTCTTTGCATAGACGAGCATGTAGTCGTGCCCAACCGAAACATACCGCGAGTCATTCTTTCGGCCGCCTTGCCAAACGATATTTGCGATGAAGTTTTCTGCGCCAAAGACTCGGTCCATCAGAAGCTTTAGCCGCGCATGCTCGGTATCGTCAATGGCGACAACAATTGTGCCGGTCTCCTTGAGTAGATGGTGGGCCACGAGAAGGCGCGGGTACATCATTGATAGCCACTTCGTGTGCAACGAGGCGCCAGCCTTCCGATCCTGGGCTCGGTCGGATCCGTCGCCAGTCTGAAGTGCCCCTTCGTCGTCGCGCTGCCCTGCCGCAGTCTCGTGCTCGACCTGTGAGGTGGTGCGCTTGTCGTCGTATACGAAGTCGTTGCCGGTGTTATAGGGCGGATCGATGTAGATCACGTCGACTTTGTTGGTGTACCCGCGGCGTAGCAGGCGCAGAACCTCTAGGTTGTCGCCCTCAACCACGATGTTGCGGGTGGTGTCCCAGTCCACGGACTCCCCGGGCTTGGGCAGGAGTGTGCTCGTCGCCGGAAGGGTAGACAGACGACGCGCCTCTGCCATGCCGGGCCAGCGGAGACCGAAGGCTTCGGCGGTGCTGGGGGCAGCGTCTTCACCCAGCAGGTCACGGAGCACGTCGACATCGACAGTGCCATCCACGACAGCATCGGGAAAGAGATGGGCCAGAAGGTCGAGGTTCGACTTGACCTCGCCGGGGCCAGTCAGGTCGTTGACCGGTTCGAAGTCCAGGGTCACAAGGGGTGTCTTTCTTCTCTGGGAGGGGCGAGCCGGGAGCCGTCTGTCAGGTGACGCCGTGGTCGCGATCGGGACTGTAGAGCACGCCTCTGGCACGCTCGATCTGTGCGCGCAGCGTCCGTGCTTGTGTATTGAGCTCGATCCGACGTTGCTGGTTCTTCGCCTGCTTGGCGTCCCGTACGACAACGGTCAGTTCCGCCTCCAAGCCGGTCAGGCCTCGCCGCAGAGTGATGGCGTCATCTGCCTGCAGGGCCGAGCTGGCAGGTCGTCCGTCTGCCGCAGCGGTGCGTACGAGGTCGCGGTACAGCGCCCAAATGTCTGTCCGGTCAAGCCGATCTAGGCGCAGGGCACCGGCTTCGATCTGCCCGGCTGGCACCAGGACGTGCGCGTCGATCACAGAAGTCGACCGGGTAGGGTCCGTGCGGGCGACATGGGTGAGTGCTAATGAGAGTGTCGTAGCGCCGTCCGGCATGAGCGCGAACAGCACGACAGGCTTGGCCATGCTGCGGTGGATGAGCTCGGTCACGCGGGTGCGGTCGGCCGCAGTCGTTGTGTCGGCCAGGACGACCTCCAAGACTGGGATATCGACGACGGTGCGCTCGGTGCCCCGGTGCTCAGGCACCTGGATGGTCTCCGGGCGCAGGATCCCGATGAGCTGTGCTGAGGCCACAGCTTTGGTGACCAGGCGTGCATCGACAGGAGCCTGATCCTCGAACTGTGCGGCGAGCATCTTCTTCGTGATTCGGTGCTGCTGCCGTGCTGCCTCTGGCAAGCCGAGCAAGCCGGCACCGTCGAGCCTGTGCGGGGTGTCGTTCACGGGATGACCGCCAGCCAGGCGACCACATCCACAGCTTCCAGCCCGGGCGCGCTGGCGTCGGTTCCGAGCTGAGAAGGGCCCGCGGAGAACAGGGAGGCCACCATGCTCTCCGCGGTCTTGCCGGACGCCTCGCGGACCACGACGTCCAGCAGATCGCGGTAGTGCTTCATGGATCTGCCAGACTTGGTCGCCTTGCCGAACTCAGCCGAGACGGTGCTGTCCGGTTCGGTGCTGCCAAGGCAGTGGTGGCGCAGGACGTCTAGAGCCAGCTTGGGCTCCTCAATGGGGTGGGCGAGCTTGCCGTCGTCGGTCACGTAGGCGAGCACGTACGGGGCCAGAGGGTACGCCTTGGAGAAGGTAAATGCGTTGTCCCGCACGCGCAGAAGGAAGACCGCTCCGGGAGCGAGCCCATCGTCGGCCAGTGTCTTGTCGAAACGTGTGACGCCGAACAGGGCCAAAGGCCAGCTGGTGATCTCCCGGACCTCTTCATGCGGGCGGGCAGCGGCGTCCATACGGAAGTCGGAGAGGGTCAGGTCGGTGATGCTCAGCCCGCCGGCGAGGTCTTCCATGGTGGGGGCGGCGTTCTGCATCTGCTGAAGCTGCTTGCGCCGGTAATCCAGGTCGTTCATGTCACCGGAGGTGACGTCCAGGACGTTCTCTTCGCCGGTTGCGGAGACATCCAAGAGGGTCATGCGGCTGGACACGCGTGTCTCGAGGTTGATGTAGGCATCCAGGGCGATGTTGGGCCAGAAGTTGACGAGCTGGACACTGGTGTTGGTGGTGCCCAGGCGGTCCACCCGCCCGAAGCGTTGGACGATGCGTACGGGGTTCCAGTGGATGTCGTAGTTGATCACCGTGTCACAGTCCTGAAGGTTCTGGCCTTCGGAGATGGTGTCGGTGGCAATCACGATGTCGATCTGCGGGAAAGCCTGGTCGCCGCCTTTGGAGCGCGGGGAGAACGCGGTGAGCACGTCGATCATGTGGGTGCGCTGCATGGGGAGCGTGGTCCGGGTGGTCTGCCCCGTGATCAGCGCGACGTGCACGCCCAGCTCGTTGTTGGCCCAGCCGGCCACATGCCTATAGAGATATTCGGCGGTGTCGCTGAACGCGGTGAACACCAGGGCCTTGCGGTTATCTTCGTTGGTAGGGTGCTCGGCCTTCTCGCGAAGGAACTGCTTGAGTTGGGCGAGTTTGGCGTCGCGGGTGGCGTCGACCGCGTACACCTCGGCCAGCAGCGTGGCCACGGTGTCCCGGTCCTGCTGGAGTTCCTGCCGCCATCTGATCCGATCGATGTCGGCGAGGAAGACCTTGACGCTTCCGCCGACGGTGTCCTCGAACTGGGGGTCATCCAGGTCGATGCTATCCAGGTCCGCGAAGTTGTCGATGGAGGTCCCCTCGCCTCCGGTCGCCTCGTAAGCGTCGACGCTGGCGATGGCACGGTCGATGGTGCCCAGGATTTTGCCGAGAGTCTCGCCTAGGGAGTTGACCGAGGATTCCAGGCGCTTGAGAAGTCCTATCCGCAGCAGATGGACGACATTGTTCTCGCGGTCGGTCTGCCTCCACACGCGATGGCCGCCCGTACGTACCTTCTGGTCGTAGAGGGCGGCGTACTTGTTCTCGTGCTTCACGCTGACGTAGGAAGTGGGCTTGTAGGCCGCCAGGTTCAGGCGCAAAATTGATTGGTTGATCTGCTCCAGGGGGATCATGGCATTGGCCGCGTCTATGGGCGGGGTGAGGTTAATCGGGGTCAGACGCTCGGGGAACTCCCCCACGTCCTTGGTTCCGTAGTACTTCTGGATGTGCTTGCGCGAGCGGGCGATCGTCACCAGGTCCAGCAGGCGGATGTAGTCCATGCCGAGGGTGCCGGCCAGGGACTTGGTGCTCCGGGCAGCCGCAGGTGTGCGCTGCCATTCGTTGAATTGCTTCTGTGCCTTGGCCAGAGTGGTCTCAATGCTCTTGATCCCGTCTGCGGCCAGTGCCTGGTCGTCTCCCTCGGTGGCGAACAGGACCTGGTTCTTGAGGTCGGCCAGGCGGGTATTCACTGGCGTGGCGCTGAGCATGAGGACCTTGGTCTTGACGCCGTTTTTGAAGACTTCGTCCATGAGGCGTTGGTACCGCGTTATCCGCCCCTTGACCTGTGGGTTGTTCCGGAAGTTATGGGACTCGTCGATCACGACGAGGTCGTAGTTGCCCCAGTTGATGTTGGCCAGGTCGATGTCCCCGGATTGTCCGCCCGTGCGGCTGAGGTCGGTGTGATTGAGGACGTCGTAGTGGAAGCGGTCGGCGGCCAGAGGGTTGCGGTTGTCGTTGCTGCGGTAGATGGTCCAGTTCTCCCGCAGTCGCTTGGGCGCTAGAACGAGGACGCGGTCGTTTCGGAGCTCGTAGTACTTGATGACCGCGAGAGCCTCGAAGGTCTTCCCAAGGCCCACGCTGTCGGCGATGACGCAGCCGTTGTGGCGCTCAAGCTTCTCGATCGCGCCGAGCACTCCGTCACGCTGGAACTTGTAGAGCTTGTTCCACACGACGGAGTCGTAGAAGCCGGTCCTGCCGCGCTCGGCAGTCTCCTCGCCGGACTCTTCGATGAAGTCCCGGAACAGGGAGGTCAGCACACGCAGATAGACAGACTCTGGAGCTTTGTCCTCGAAGAGGGCCCGGGCAGCGCCAAGGAACTCCTTCTGGATGGTGCCGGTCGTTGCATCGTCGTGCCACATCCGCTCGAAGTTGACGACGCTCTGCGCCACCTTGTCCGCGTCCGTGGACTCCTGGGGGAAGTAGAGGCTCTGGGGCGCTACCAGACCGAGACTCTCAGCCTCGAAACCCGCGCCGTCGACGACGTAGGGGAACGGGCCGGAGACGCTCGTCCAGGTGCCACGAGCGCGCCGCTTGAGTGCCCTGGTTTGAAGGTGCTCCTCGGCCCAGCTCGCGAACGCACGGGCGATGCGATGCTGATCCAGACGTGCACGTTTCAGGTTTTCTTGCTCGAGCCCGTTGAGGGGGAAATCCGTCAGACTGGGGCCGTGCAGGAGCAGACGCAGGTCGACATCGGTCAGCTCGTCCTGGAGCGCCTCGTAAACGAAGAGAGAGAACGACTCCGACAGCGAGTCCACGCGCGTGGCGCCGGTCAGGTGCTTGCGCAACCGGTCGATCGCATTGCCTGCGTCGCTGGGCACCATGAAGCTGAACCTCCGCGTGGACGTGGATCCGCTGCTGTGAGTGGGTCTTGAGCCGTCCTGATGCTATGACGCTGTTGTGCCTGGCTGGGCCCCCTTTGCTGAGCTTCTGCAGCTGGCCACGCTGCGCAACTGAGACCACACACGTCGAAGGGCCCCACCGCAAGCAGTGGGGCCCTTCGACATCGTGCCCGGTGAGGCACTGGCGGAGGATACGAGATTCGAACTCGTGAGGGGTTGCCCCCAACACGCTTTCCAAGCGTGCGCCCTAGGCCACTAGGCGAATCCTCCGCGGCAAACAATACAAGACGTTTGAGGGTGCTCGCGAACACGTTCCCCGGAGATCGTTCCCGACCCTCCCCGGGGCGGGCAGCGGGTGGACGGCGGGGGGCGGGTATCGGCTAAGGTGGGCGTCAGCCCCTCACGTGGCGCTATCTGACTGAACTCCCCCAGGGCCGGAAGGCAGCAAGGGTAGGTCGGCTCTGGCGGGTGCGTGGGGGGCCCTTGCGTGTCCGGGTGTGGTGTCCCACCGGGCGCCCGGTCCCGGGGCGGGACCGGTTGTCGGTCCGCCCCGATAACCTCGTATGTGTGTCGTCCCTTGCGCTGTACCGCCGCTATCGCCCCGAGTCCTTCGCCGAGGTCATCGGTCAGGAGCATGTCACTGACCCGTTGCAGCAGGCCCTGCGGAACAACCGGGTCAACCACGCGTACCTGTTCAGCGGGCCGCGAGGCTGTGGGAAGACGACCAGCGCGCGCATCCTCGCCCGCTGCCTGAACTGCGAGCAGGGGCCCACGCCGACCCCCTGCGGTGTCTGCCAGTCCTGCCAGGACCTGGCGCGCAACGGGCCGGGGTCCATCGACGTCATCGAGATCGACGCCGCATCGCACGGAGGCGTGGACGACGCCCGTGACCTGCGGGAGAAGGCGTTCTTCGGGCCCGCGTCGAGCCGGTACAAGATCTACATCATCGACGAGGCGCACATGGTCACCCCGGCAGGGTTCAACGCCCTGCTGAAGGTGGTCGAGGAGCCGCCGGAGCACCTCAAGTTCATCTTCGCGACGACCGAGCCCGAGAAGGTCATCGGCACGATCCGGTCGCGTACGCACCACTACCCCTTCAGGCTGGTTCCCCCCGGGACGCTCCGCGGCTATCTCGCCGAGGTGTGCGGCAAGGAGAACAGCTCCGTCGAGGACGGCGTGCTGCCCCTCGTGGTGCGGGCCGGTGCGGGTTCCGTGCGTGACTCGATGTCCGTCATGGACCAGCTGCTGGCCGGCGCGGGCGACGACGGTGTGACATACGCCATGGCGACGTCGCTCCTCGGCTACACGGACGGGTCCCTGCTGGACTCCGTCGTCGACGCCTTCGCGGCGGGCGACGGGGCGGCGGCCTTCGAGGTCGTGGACCGGGTGATCGAGGGCGGCAACGACCCCCGCCGCTTCGTCGCCGACCTCCTGGAGCGGCTCCGTGACCTGGTGATCCTGGCCGCCGTGCCGGACGCCGGGGAGAAGGGGCTCATCGACGCGCCCGCCGATGTGGTCGAGCGGATGCAGGCCCAGGCCTCCGTGTTCGGAGCCGCCGAGCTGAGCCGCGCCGCCGACCTGGTCAACGAAGGGCTCACCGAGATGCGCGGGGCGACCTCGCCCCGGCTCCAGGTGGAGCTGATCTGTGCCCGGGTGCTGCTGCCCGCCGCCTTCGACGACGAGCGTTCGCTCCAGGCCAGGCTCGACCGTCTGGAGCGGGGGGCGTCCTTCGCTGCGGCCGGGCCCGGTCCCGCCCTGGGATACGTGCCGGGACCCGAAGCCCATGGGGCCGGCGTCGGGATGCCCGCCGGGGGCGCCGGAGGCCCTGCCGCGGCCCGGGCAGCGGTCCGGGGCGAGGTGCCGGGCGCCGCTCCCGCCGACGTCGCCCCTCCCGCACCCGCGCCCGCGGAGCCCGTGGCTCCTCCGGCAGCCGGGCAGCCCCAGCCGGCCGCGGCGTACGAAGCGCCACCCGTCCAGGAGCCGCCCGCGCCCGCCGGCCAGCGCCCCGGAGCCTGGCCCGCCGCGGCCGGAGCCGGCAGCGGCGCGGGCGGCACGGCGCGCCGTCCCGGCGGCTGGCCCACCGCGTCCACCCCCGGCAGCGGGGTGCCGCAGGCCCCCGCTCCCGCTCCCGCTCCCGCCGCGCAGGCACCGGCCCCCGCCGCGCAGGCGCCCGCGCCTGGCGGACAGGACATGGCGCAGGGCGCCGCACAGGTGCGGAACATGTGGCCCGACATCCTCGAAGCCGTGAAGAACCGGCGCCGGTTCACCTGGATCCTGCTCAGCCAGAACGCCCAGGTCACCGGCTTCGACGGCAGCACCCTGCAGATCGGCTTCCTCAACGCCGGCGCCCGGGACACGTTCTCGAGCAGCGGCAGCGAGGAGGTGCTCAAGCAGGCGCTCTCCGAGCAGTTCAACGCCAAGTGGCGGGTCGACGCGATCGTCGACCCGTCGGGCGGCGGCGGTCAGCCCTCCCAGGCCGGCGGAGGCGGCGGCCGGCCTCCGGCCGCCCCGTACCAGCCCCCGTCCGCTCCGCCGGCCCCGTCGTACGACCCCGGGCCCGCGGCCCCCGTCCAGCAGACTCCGCCGCCCTCGCCACAGCCCCCGCCGGAGCGGTCCGGGCGGTCCGAGCCGTCCTCGTACGACAGGGCGGCCCCCGAGCCGCAGCGGAACGTCGCACCCGAGGACGACACCGCGGAGGCGGACGATCCCGACCTGGTCGACTCCGCGCTCTCCGGCCACGACCTGATCGTCCGCGAGCTGGGCGCCACGGTCGTCGAGGAATTCACCAACGAGTAGCGGTCCCCGACTGCCCCAGCCCCGCCCGCCCCAGCCCCGCCCGCCCCGGCCCCGCCCGCCTCTGCCCCTGGCCAGTTGCGTCCCCGCCCAGCTGCGTCCCCGCCCCGCTGTGCCCGCGTCCCGTCCGGCTCCGGCCCGTCCGGCTCCGCCCCGGCCCGGAGCCCGGCCCGGAGCGCGGCCCGGGAGCCGGACGGGACACGGGCGGGAGCGCGGGGCCGGGAGCGCCCCCCCCCGCTGTCCACGGACCGGCGCCCGTCGAGGCGTCCGGCCCCCGGCGGCTAGGCTGCACCCCGTGAAGGTCCTCGTCATCGGCGGCGGCGCCCGCGAACACGCCCTGTGCCGCTCTCTCTCCCTCGACCCCGATGTCACCGCTCTGTACTGCGCCCCCGGCAACGCCGGAATCGCAGAGGTGGCCGAACTGCACCCGGTCGACGCACTCGACGGCGAAGCCGTCGCGCGCCTCGCCACCGAGCTGGGCGCCGAGCTGGTGGTCGTCGGCCCGGAGGCACCGCTCGTCGCCGGTGTCGCCGACGCCGTGCGCGCGGCCGGCATCCCCTGTTTCGGCCCCTCGCGCGAGGCCGCCCTGCTGGAGGGCTCCAAGGCGTTCGCCAAGGACGTCATGGCGGGTGCCAACGTCCCGACCGCCCGCAGCTACGTCTGCACGACCCCCGCGGAGATCGACGAGGCGCTGGACGCCTTCGGCGCTCCGTACGTCGTGAAGGACGACGGCCTCGCGGCCGGCAAGGGTGTCGTCGTCACCGACGACGTCGAGGCCGCGCGTGCCCATGCCCTGGCCTGCGACCGCGTGGTCATCGAGGAGTTCCTCGACGGCCCCGAGGTGAGCCTCTTCGCGATCACCGACGGCACCACGGTGCTGCCCCTGCAGCCGGCCCAGGACTTCAAGCGCGCCCTGGACGGCGACGAGGGCCCGAACACCGGTGGCATGGGTGCCTACTCGCCGCTCCCGTGGGCGGACCCGAAGCTGGTGGACGAGGTTCTCCAGACCGTCCTGCAGCCGACCGTCGACGAGCTCCGCCGGCGCGGCACCCCGTTCTCCGGCCTGCTGTACGCGGGCCTCGCGATCACCTCGCGCGGTGTCCGGGTCATCGAGTTCAACGCCCGTTTCGGCGACCCGGAGACGCAGGTCGTCCTGGCGCGCCTGAAGACGCCGCTGGCCGGGGTCCTGCTCGGCTCCGCCGAGGGCACCCTGGACGCCGTCCCCGCGCTGACCTGGCGCGACGACGCCGCCGTCACCGTGGTCATCGCTTCCCACAACTATCCGGACACGCCCCGGACGGGGGACCCGATCGAGGGCCTCGCCGATGTGGAGGCACAGGATGCGCCGCACGCGTTCGTCCTGCACGCCGGCACCCGGCGGGACGGCGACGCGGTCGTCAGCGCCGGAGGGCGCGTCCTCTCCGTCACGGCGACCGGCAAGGACCTCACGCAGGCCCGTGAGCGCGCCTACGCCGCGGTCGGCCGGATCCGGCTCGACGGTTCCCAGCACCGTACGGACATCGCCCGTAAGGCCGCCGACGAGGCCTGAGACCCCCTCGTCCCCGTGCCCGGCACCTTCCCGGAGGTGCCGGGCACAGGTGTGTCCGGGACGCCTCGGAGCCCCTGGAGGGCGCCGGGGGTCCCGATGCCCGCGTCTGTCCCGCCGGCGGGAGGGGAGGGCCGCCGTATCACCGAACGGCTGTGGGCCCACCCGTCAGCAGCTTTGCCCAAAGCCATTCCATCGGGTGACGGCTCGGCCATCCGGATGACGCCCGCCGGGGCCCCAACTAGGGTGCGGCGCAGGCGTTCCGGCACTTGGCCCACCGGCATTGCGATGTCGGTGTCGGGTGCCACAGTGGGGGAGTGACCAACACCGTCGCGGGGGCAGAGGGGGTGACGTCCAGCCGTGTCCGGTACCGGTTCGGTTGAGGAGCTGGGTGCGCACGCAGCGCAGGCAAGAGCCGCGGCCCTGCTGCGCGTCCGCAGCAGAGCCACGGCCCTGGCGATCCTGCCGGCGGGCGTGGCCGTCGTGCTGCTCGTCGCGGCCGCCCAGGGGCACATCGGCCCGGGCGTGTGGTCCACGGTCAGCTGGGTGGTGACGGCCTGCGCGGTCGTCGTCCTGCTGGTCGCCGCGGCGGTGGCCGTCGCGGTGGCGCGCGCGAGGCCCGCCGTCAGCCCGACGGTGCCCCTCACCGAGGCCGCCGCTCCCGATCTCTACCGGCTGGTCAGGGACCTCGCCGACCGTCTCGAGGTCCCGGCGCCGTCGGCCATAGCGCTGACTCCGGACTGCGACAGCTGGCTGGAGGACCGTACGCATCCCGCCGCCCAGCCGGGGGCCGAGGTGCTCAAGGGGCTGGCCGGGGCGCGCCGGGGCCGCCGGGTTCCCGCGGCGCCCGTCCTGGTCATCGGCTCCCCCTTCCTGTGGTGGATGAGGGTCGCCGAGCTGCGCGCGGTGCTGGCACCGGTCGTCGCGGGCACCGGGCCGTCCGCCCATCCCGACATAGCCGCCGCCCGCCGGTTCGTCCGCGGTCTGGACGCCGCGGTCGCCGACGCGGCCCTGCCCGGACAGGGCGTCGTACGCCGGATCTCCTCGGCCTTCGTGGGGCGGGTCGCCAGGGTGATGCTGCGCGGCTGCCGCGGCCACGCTGCGGAGATGGAGCGCTGTGCCGCCGCCGCCGCGTCGGGCCGCGCCCAGGAGGTGGACTACGGGCTGCGGATCGTCGCCCAGGAGCAGGTCGGGCTGGCCTACGCGGGCTGGGACCGGCTGCTGACCCGGGTCGCGCTGCCCGCCTGGCGGATGGGGCGCTGGCCCTCCCGGTTGGACGCCGGCGTCGTCTCGGCGCTCACGGAGCTCTCCCGGCGCGACCGGCTCGCCGAGGGCTTCACCTCCCGGCTGGGGGAGCGCCCCGCCTGCGATCTGATCGAGGAGCCGGGCGCGGCCGACGAGGCGGCGTCCCTGCTGGCCGCCCGTCTCTTCCACGGCGGACCGGCGGAGGCAGGCCCCGGCTGGTCCCCCGTGGACTGGCAGCAGTACCCGGAGGAGGTCGTGGACCGGAAGTGGCGTACGGAGGCCGCCCGGCTGCACCGGGTGCTCGACGCCATGGGGGTGGCCACCAGCGTCTCCGTGGGGGCGCAGGGCGCCGCGGCGGGCGCCGACGGCTCCGCGGTCCCGACCCTGGCGCGGGTCATCGACCACCTGGCCACGCCGGGCGCCGACAGCGAGGCGCTCGCGGCGGGGATCGGCGCCGCCCTCGCCCACGACGAGGAGAAGGCGGCACCACGGCCCCGGACGGGCGGCGCTTCCGCTCCGGAGGGCGGGCCGGCCGCAGCGGGCACCGACCCGCTCGACCTCTGGGGGCCCGTCCCGCTGCCGCTCTTCCCCCTCCAGCCGCCGCGTACGGGCACCGAGCTGCTCACCGACCATGTCGTGGCGATGGTGTGCTGCGCGGCCGTGGACACGGCGGGGGCCGCGCCCGGGCTCGACTGGCTCGACGGCCCCGCGCTGCTGGTCGACGGCGGCCGCAGGTCCGACCTCGGTGCCCCCGTGCTCACGCTCGTCGAGGACGGGGACGCCGAGCCCCTGCTCTCCTGGCTCACCGCGGTCGGGGTCCGCACCGACAAACCCGTACGCCTGGGCTGAACGGTGCCTCCGGGGCGGGGGACTCCGTGAGTTGCACGGTCGTGCGTTCACGTGAATGGTGAAATGTCCCGTATATCCCCTCAATGCGCGGAAGATCAGGCTCCGTTCACGTCAATTCGCGACGAACGGTGACGGTGTGCGTGCGTAATGTGATGTGCTGGGGGTGGCGTCGGCGTCCGGCGCGATCGGATGTGTCGGGGGACGAGGGAGGGGTGCGGGATGGGGGCGGAGCAGATCCGGCGATGGGAATCGGGTGCCCTCGCGCACGCCGTCAGCGACCCCTTCGGGCAGGGCCCCCTGCCCTGGCTGCGAGGCAGTGAGAACTACTTCGACGACACCGGTCATGTCGTCCCCTGGTACGCCGACCCCGACCTCGGCCGCGGCGGAGTCGGCGGCGGCACACGGACCGCCGACGACGTGCGCCAGCAGATCAAGGGCTTCGTGTCCCCCGGTGCCGCGGCCCCCGGGGAGGCGATCGACTTCCACATCACCGTGGACCCGCCCCAGCAGTTCTCCGTCGACGTCTACCGCATCGGGCACTACGGGGGCGACGGCGCCGCCAAGATCACCACGAGTCCGCGCCTCTCCGGCATCGTCCAGCCGGCGCCGCTGGCCGCGGAGCGGACGGTCTCCTGCCATCACTGGTGGCTCTCCTGGCGGTTGCAGATCCCCAGCTACTGGTCGGTCGGCGCCTATGTCGCCGTCCTCACCACCGCCGACGGCCACCGCTCCCACGTCCCCTTCACCGTCCGCGACGACCACCCGGCGGACCTGCTGCTCCTGCTGCCGGACGTGACCTGGCAGGCGTACAACCTGTACCCGGAGGACGGCCGCACCGGCGCGAGCCTCTACCACGCCTGGGACGAGCAGGGCCGGCTGCTGGGCGAGGAGGACGCCGCCGTCACCCTCTCCTTCGACCGCCCCTACGCGGGTGCGGGCCTGCCCCTCCACGTCGGCCACGCCTACGACTTCATCCGCTGGGCCGAGCGCTACGGCTACGACCTCGCGTACGCCGACGCCCGCGACCTGCACGCCGGGCGCGTCGACCCCAGCCGCTACCGGGGCCTCGTCTTCCCCGGCCACGACGAGTACTGGTCGGTGCCAATGCGCCGCACGGCCGAGCTCGCCCGGGACACCGGCACCTCGCTCGTCTTCCTCTCGGCCAACACCATGTACTGGCAGGTCGGCCTCGGCCCGTCGGCCTCCGGCGTCCCCGACCGGCTGCTCACCTGCCGCAAGCGCCGTGGGCCGGGCAGAGCCGCGCTCTGGCGCGAGATCGACCGGCCCGAGCAGCAGCTCCTCGGCATCCAGTACGCAGGCCGGGTCCCCGACCCCCACCCCCTGGTCGTACGGAACGCCTCGCACTGGCTCTGGGAGGCCACCGGTGCGGCCGAGGGCGACGAGATCGACGGGCTGGTCGCCGGCGAGGCGGACCGCTACTTCCCGCGTACGGCGCTGCCCGAGCACGAGAGCCGCATGCTGCTCGCGCACTCCCCTTACGCCGACGGCGACGGGGCCACCCGGCACCAGGAGACCTCGTTGTACCGCGCCCCGTCCGGAGCGCTCGTCTTCGCCTCCGGCACCTTCGCCTGGTCCCCTGCGCTGGACCGCCCCGGTCACGTCGACCCCCGTATCCAGAGGGCCACGGCCAACCTGCTCGACCGGATCTGCAAGCGCGACTGAGCCGTGGCCTCGGTGCTGTCACGCACCGGCCGCGGGAACAGGCGTGCGGGCCGCATCCAACTGCCCCGGCCCGCTTGCCCGTCGGCACGGAACGGTGTCGTCCGCGGAGACGGAGGCCTGCGCCGTCGATGGCGGACCGGATGGGGCCCGGGGGCGTCCCTCGCCCGATGCGGGCGACCCCTGTCGTCGAGCCCCCTCCGTATGCGGGACAATCGGAACGACTCCTGGATCAACCTACGCGGAGGCAGCGTGTCCGGTTTCGTAGAAAAGCCCGAGCCCGTGCAGGTGCCGGGGCTCACCCACCTGCACACCGGCAAGGTGCGCGACCTGTACCGGAACGAGGCGGGCGACCTCGTGATGGTCGCCAGCGACCGCATGTCCGCGTACGACTGGGTCCTGCCCACCGAGATCCCGGACAAGGGCCGCGTGCTCACCCAGCTGTCGCTGTGGTGGTTCGACCAGCTCGCCGATCTCGTCCCCAACCACGTGCTGTCGACGGAGCTCCCCGCCGGGGCCCCCGCCGACTGGGCCGGCCGCACCCTCGTCTGCCGCTCGCTGCGGATGGTCCCCGTCGAGTGCGTGGCGCGCGGCTATCTGACCGGCTCCGGCCTGGTCGAGTACGACGCGACCCGCACGGTCTGCGGCCTCGGCCTGCCCGAGGGTCTCGTCGACGGCTCCGAGCTCCCGGCCCCGATCTTCACCCCGGCCACGAAGGCCGCGGTCGGCGATCACGACGAGAACGTCTCGTACGAGGAGGTCGCCCGCGAGGTCGGCCCCGAGACGGCGGCCGTGCTGCGCCGCACGACGCTGGACGTCTACGGCCGCGCCCGCGACATCGCCCGGGAGCGCGGCATCATCCTCGCCGACACGAAGTTCGAGTTCGGCTTCGCTCCCACCGCGGACGGCGGTGAGGAGCTGATCCTCGCGGACGAGGTGCTGACGCCGGACTCGTCGCGCTTCTGGCCGGCCGGGAGCTGGGAGCCCGGCAGGGCGCAGCCCTCGTACGACAAGCAGTTCGTGCGGGACTGGCTGACCTCACCGGCCTCGGGCTGGGACCGCCGCAGCGAGCAGCCGCCCCCGCCGCTGCCGCAGGAGATCGTCGACGCCACCCGGGCCAAGTACGTGGACGCGTACGAGCTTCTGACCGGCACCGGCTGGCCCGCCCAGGGAGTGTGACGGAAGAAGGCCCCGGTCCTGAGGACCGGGGCCTTCTCTCTGGAGCGGACGACCAGGTTCGAACTGGCGACCTCAACCTTGGCAAGGTTGCGCTCTACCAACTGAGCTACGTCCGCGTGCGCCGCAGCGCGCTGCCTACTATACCCAACCTCTCTCGCGTGCGAGACGCACCGCCGCATGACGGTTCTCCGCACCGAGCTTGGAGACGGCGGCCGACAGGTAGTTGCGCACTGTTCCCTGGGAGAGCGACGCCCGCTGCGCGATCTCCGCGACCGGCGCCCCGTCCGCCGCCAGTTCCAGCACCTCGGCCTCACGGGCGGTCAGCGGGGAGTCCCCGGCGGAGATCGCGTCGGCCGCCAACTCCGGGTCCACATACCGGTTCCCCGCGTGCACCGTGCGGATGATCTCGGCCAGCCGTCGGGCGCTGACGGTCTTCGGCACGAACCCGCGGACGCCCGCCTCCAGCGCCCGTTTCAGATTCCCCGGCCGCCCGTGACTCGTCACGATCATGGTCCGGCAGCCGGGCAGCGCGTCCCGCAGCGATGTGGCGACCTTCACACCGTCGGCGCCCGGCATCTCCAGGTCCAGGACGGCCACGTCGGGACGGTGGGCCAGCGCCATCGCGAGCGCCTCGGGGCCGGTCGCGGCCTCGGCGACCAGCACGATGTCGTCCTCCAGCGCGAGGAGCGCGGCCAGCGCGCCCCGGATCAGGTGCTCGTCGTCGGCGAGCAGCACGCGGACGGTCTCGGGAGCGGGCGTCATCATGTCTCCAGCGGGGGGTGTGCGGGCTTCCGCGGCGGGGGCAGCGGGACCTCGGCGGTCAGATGGAAGAGGCCGTCCCCCGTCGGTCCCGCCTCCAGCGAGCCGCCGACGGCGGCGAGCCGCTCCCGGAGCCCCGTGAGACCCGAGCCGCCACCGGGGAGGACGGTCCGCCCGGGGGTCACCCCGTCGTTCTCCACCACCAGGCGGACCTCGTCCCGGCCGGTCTCCAGCCGGATGGCGCACCGCTGGGGATCCCCGTGCCGCAGCACGTTGGTGGCCGCCTCCCGCACGGCCCACCCGAGCGCGGACTGCACCGCGGAGGGAAGCTGCTGCCCGCCGTCGCCGTGGACGGCGACGGAGATACCGGCGGCTTTCAGGACGCCCTGGGCGCCCAGGAGTTCCGTGCCGAGGTCGGCCTCACGATAGCCCCGTACGACGTCACGGACCTCCTGCTGGGAGGCACGCGCGATGCGCTGCACCTCGACCATCTGGTCCAGGGCCGTGGGCTTTCCGCGCTGCGCGAGTTCGACGGCCAGCTCGCTCTTCAGGGCGATCACCGCCAGGTTCCGGCCCAGTACGTCATGCATGTCCCGTCCGAACCGCAGCCGTTCCTCGGCGACGGCCAGCCGGGTCTCCACGTCCTGGGCGTCGCGGAGCTTCGCCATCACGTCCAGGGTCCAGGCGGAGAGCCGTGCGGTGACGGCGAACAGACCGGCGCTGAAACACACCCCGAGGAAGGTCTGGAGCACGAGGGGCGCGCTGCCGCCGGTCAGCCGGACACCGCCGCTCATCGCCGCCGCCAGGACGGCCAGCGCCCCCGACGACACCCACACGGGTGTGATCAGGGCGAGGGAGGCGAAGAGCGGCATGGTCGCGGCGGCCAGGGCGAGTGTCAGCTCGGGAAACTTTTCCGGCCCGGTGTACGTGCCGAGTGCCAGCAGGCCCGCCGTGTTCGTGAGCATCAGGCCGGCACCGAGCGCCGGCCAGGTCCGTCCGAGCGGACGGCGCCCCAGATAGCTCTCCAGGGACCCGCCCATCAGGCGCACCGAGCAGACGCCCTGGGCGATCCCGGCCAGGAGTGTTCCGGCGATCAGCGCGACGGGCGCGCCGGAATGGCGCACCGGCCGTGTCACCGAGAGCAGCACCGGGCACACGAGCGACATCCACGTCAGGGTGTGCAGGGTGCCGCGCGTGTAGAGGTCGATCTTGTCGTACCCGCTGCGGCCCTTCCAGCGCCGCACCTGTCCCCACACCCACATTCTCCGTATCCTCCCCGGCCCCGTCGGGCTCAGTCACGAGGATCCCATCGGAACCACCGCCGGACGGCGAACACCGCGATCCCCGTCCAGGCCAGGGCCGTCATGACCGCGCCGAACACCTCCCCGCCCGCAACGCCGCCCAGCCAGCCCGCGCGTACGAGCGTCATCACCCCGGTCAGCGGCAGCAGTTCGCACAGCGACGCGGCCAGGTCCGGGAGGATCTCCAGCGGCACGAAGAGCCCGGAGCCCAGCAGCGAGACGAGGAAGAGCGGCAGCGTGGTCAGCTGGGCCGTCTGCACCGAACGGGTCAGGACGGACGTCGCCGCGGCCAGCACGGCCATCAGCACGAGCCCCAGCAGCAGGCCGAGGACCAGCAGCCCGGGCCGTCGCGGCGCGGAGAGACCGAAGGCGAACGTGCCGGCCACCACGATCAGCACGCACTGGACGAGGGCCAGCAGCGCCGCCGGGAGGGCCGTGCCGGTGAGGATCTCGTGGTCGGAGACCTCCCCGGTGCGGAGCCGCTTCAGGACGAGCTCCTCGCGCCGGGCCACATAGGCGGCGACGAGGTTCATGTAGACGACCTGGAGCAACACCATGCCGATGCCACCGCTCAGGGACGCCCCGGCGACGGTCAGCCCCGATCCGCCGAGATCGATCTGTTCCAGCGTGGACTTCATCACGAGGATCAGCGCCGCCGGCATCAGCAGGGCGACGAACACCGCCGTCCTGTTCCGCACGAGGAGTGTCACCTCGGCCCGTCCGAGTGCGCCGAGCCGCCCTGCGACCGTGGTTCCCGTCATGCCGCCGTCACCCTCTCCGTCTCCGTGTGCGTCTTCGCGATCTCGAGGAACGCCTCCTCCAGGGAGGCGGAGCGTGCGTCGAGCCCCAGCAGTTCCACGCCCGACTCGTGCGCCCAGCGCAGCAGTTCGTGGAGCGACTGCTGGAGCGTCCGCGTGCGGATGTCGACGTGCCGTCCGTCGGCGTCCCCGCGCAGCGCCGGAGGGAGCTGATGGGCCGACACCCCTTCCGGGAGTCCGAACCGGATCCGGGCGGGCCGGGCCGCCGTCACGTCCGCGATCGTGCCCGAGGTGACGACCCGACCCTGATGCATGATCGCCAGGCGGTCGGCGAGCGCCTCGGCCTCCTCCAGGTAGTGCGTGGTCAGCAGGACGGTCGTGCCACCGTCCCGCAACTCCCGCACCAGCCGCCATGTTTCGCGCCTGCCCTCGGCGTCGAGACCTGTCGTCGGCTCGTCCAGGAAGAGGACCTCGGGCCGGCCGAGCAGGGCGAGTGCCAGGTCGAGACGACGGCGTTCGCCGCCGGAGAGCTGCTTGACCCGGACCCGTGCCCTCGCCGTGAGGCCCACCAGGTCGAGCGCCTCGGCGGGAGGCCTGGCCCCACCGGTGCAGCCGGCCCACATCCGCAGGGTCTCGGTGACGGTCAGATCGGAGGGGAAGCCGCCCTCCTGGAGCATCACGCCGGTGCGGGGCCGGACGGCCGCCCGCTCGCGCCAGGGATCGTGGCCGAGCACGCGGACCGAGCCGCTGTCGGGGCGGGCCAGTCCTTCCAGCAGTTCGACCGTGGAGGTCTTGCCGGCTCCGTTGGTCCCGAGCAGGGCGAAGAGCTCACCGCGTCCCACGGAGAACGAGACCCCGCGCACCGCCTCGAAGCCTCCGGCGTAGAGCCGCCGGGCCTCGGTCGCCTCGATCACGGCGCCGGGCGTCCCGCTGCCGGCCGGGGAGAAGTTGTCGTCGGTCATGGTCCAAGGCTTCCGCCCGGCGGAGCGCGCGGGCAGTGCGCGGTGTCATCACTGCTCATGACAAACGTCATGGGTCGGCAGCCGGAAAGCCCGTCGGCATCAGGAAACGTCAAAGGCCCCGGTCGATATCGACCGGGGCCTCTGCGCGATGAGCGGACGACCAGGTTCGAACTGGCGACCTCAACCTTGGCAAGGTTGCGCTCTACCAACTGAGCTACGTCCGCATTGCTGCCACTCGGCTTTCACCGGCGGAGCGGTCACTACTCTACCTGATCCACTGAGTGGCCCGGTAAGGCAGTGCAGAGCGGGTGACAGGAATTGCACACTGCGCCTTCCCCCTGGAAGGGGGATGTTCTACTACTGAACTACACCCGCACGCTGCGTCGGACCCGGCTTTTCGGCCTTGCCCTTCGGCGTGCTCCAGACTCTAGCCGACCTGCAGGGGTGTTGTGCAAGTCGGCTCCCCGAGGTGGCGTGCGCGGCACCTGCGGGCGCCTTACCGGAATGGAACATTCCGGGCGTCGCCCTCAACTGGCGGCGTCGAACGCCTCGTAGACCTTCTTGGGGATCCGGCCGCGGGCCGGCACCTCCATCCGGTGCGAGCGGGCCCAGGCGCGCACGGCCGCCGGGTCGGGTGCCAGGGAGGTGTGGCGGTACGCCACCTGAGTCCTGCCGCGCTTGCCGGTATTTGTCTGCTTTCGGCCGGCCGAAACGTACGGCGCCAGCGTCTTGCGCAGCTTCTTTGCATTGGCGGGATTGAGATCGATCTCGTACGACTTCCCGTCCAGGGCGAAGGTGACCGTTTCCGCCGCTTCTCCCCCGTCGATGTCGTCGGAGAGTGTGACTACGACGCGCTGAGCCACGGATATCGGTCCTTTCCTGCGGCACCGTCGCGCCTGACATGCGCTGATGCCGGCCTTCCGGCGGCTGGGCGGATACGGATCGACTGGTGTCGACTGTTCCGGGGCAATCGTGCTTTCCCCGGTATTCATTTGTACAGCGGCAAGAGCCGCATTGTGAAGCCCGGCCAATTGCGTCCGCGTGTTGCCTCCGTGTGCCCGGGTGCAATCAGGGCGAAGATTTTTTTCCCAGGACTTTTCCCGGCGCTCTTGCGTACCGATATCGGGCCGTGATGTGGGCCGTCGCATATCTACCCGCGTAGAATTTCAGGGCAGGTACGCTGAGTGGACCCGCGGGGATCTGGGGAACCCCTCGGAGACACAGCCGCACCACACCACATCGGGAGTGCCAGTGGCACGCGTCGTAGTCGACGTCATGCTCAAGCCGGAGATCCTCGACCCGCAGGGACAGGCTGTGCAGCGCGCACTGCCCCGTCTCGGCTTCGACGGAATCGCGGACGTTCGTCAGGGAAAGCGTTTCGAGCTCGAGGTCGAGGGGCCGGTCGACGATGCCGCCCTCGCCCGCATTAACGAGATGGCCGAGACCTTCCTCGCCAACACCGTCATCGAGGACTTCACCGTCAAGGTGGAGGAGGAGAAGTGACCACCCGTATCGGCGTCGTCACTTTTCCCGGCACGCTCGACGACCAGGACAGCCTGCGGGCCGTGCGGATCGCGGGCGCCGAGCCCGTATCCCTCTGGCACCGTGACAAGGACCTCCACCAGGTCGACGCGGTCATCCTGGCGGGCGGATTCAGTTACGGCGACTACCTGCGCGCCGGCGCCATCTCGCGTTTCTCGCCGGTGATGGAGACCGTCATCGAGCAGGCGAAGGCCGGCATGCCGGTCCTCGGTATCTGCAACGGCTTCCAGATCCTGACCGAGGCGCACCTGCTCCCCGGCGCGATGCTGCGGAACAACCACCTCCACTTCATCTGCCGCGACCAGAAGCTGCGGGTGGAGAACGCGGAGACGGCCTGGACCTCGGACTACACGGCGGGCCAGGAGATCTCCGTACCGCTGAAGAACGTGGACGGCCGCTACACCGCCGACGAGCGCACGCTCGACGAGCTGGAGGCCGAGGGCCGCGTCGCCTTCCGTTACGCCGACGTCAACCCGAACGGCTCGCTGCGCGACATCGCCGGCGTCACCAACGCCGCGGGCAACGTCGTCGGTCTGATGCCGCACCCGGAGCACGCCGTCGAGCCGCTGATCGGCACCGGTCGCACCGACGGCCTGGGTTTCTTCACCTCGATCATCAAGAAGCTGGTCAACGCATGAGCCTGGACACGGTCAAGCACGCGGCCGAAACCCCGGACGCCGGGCAGCCCTGGAAGGAGCTCGGCCTCAAGGAGGACGAGTACGCCCGGATCCGCGAGATCCTGGGCCGCCGCCCCACGGGCGCCGAGCTCGCCATGTACTCCGTGATGTGGTCCGAGCACTGCTCCTACAAGAGCAGCAAGGTCCACCTCAAGCAGTTCGGCGAGAAGGTCCCCGCCAACGACGCGATGCTCGTCGGCATCGGCGAGAACGCCGGTGTGGTCGACGTCGGCCAGGGATACGCGGTCACCTTCAAGGTGGAGTCGCACAACCACCCCTCGTACATCGAGCCCTACCAGGGCGCGGCGACCGGCGTCGGCGGCATCGTCCGGGACATCCTGGCCATGGGTGCCCGCCCGATCGCGGTCGTCGACCCGCTGCGCTTCGGTGCGGCCGACCACCCCGACACCCGCCGGGTGCTGCCGGGCATCGTCGCCGGCATCGGCGGCTACGGGAACTGCCTCGGCCTGCCGAACATCGGTGGCGAGGTCGTCTTCGACGCCTGCTACCAGGGCAACCCGCTCGTCAACGCCGGCTGCATCGGCGTGATGAAGCACGAGGACATCCACCTGGCCCAGGCCTCCGGGCCCGGCAACAAGGTGATCCTCTACGGCGCCCGCACCGGCGGCGACGGCATCGGCGGCGTCTCCGTGCTGGCCTCGGAGACCTTCGACGACACCAAGCCCACCAAGCGCCCCGCCGTGCAGGTCGGTGACCCGTTCCAGGAGAAGCTCCTCATCGAGTGCACCCTGGAGATCTTCAAGGAGAAGCTCGTCGCGGGCATCCAGGACCTCGGCGGCGCCGGGCTCTCCTGCGCCACCTCCGAGCTGGCCTCCGCGGGTTCCGGCGGCATGCGCGTCGAGCTGGACACCGTGCCGCTGCGCGACTCCTCGCTCTCGCCCGAGGAGATCCTCATGAGCGAGTCGCAGGAGCGCATGTGCGCGATCGTCGAGCCGCAGCACGTGGACCGCTTCATGGAGATCTGCGAGAAGTGGGACGTCATCGCCACCGTCATCGGTGAGGTGACCGAGGGCTCCCAGCTGGAGATCTTCTGGCACGGCGAGCAGATCGTGGACGTGCCGCCGCGGTCCGTGGCCCACGAGGGCCCGACGTACCACCGGCCGTTCGCCCGTCCGTCCTGGCAGGACGCCCTCCAGGCCGACGACGCCGGGAAGCTGGCCCGTCCGGCGAACGGCGCGGAGCTGCGCGAGCAGGTCCTCAAGCTGGTCGGCTCCCCGAACCAGGCCTCCAAGTCCTGGATCACCGACCAGTACGACCGCTTCGTGCAGGGCAACACCGTGCTGGCGATGCCCGAGGACGCCGGCATGGTCCGGATCGACGAGCAGTCGAACCTGGGCGTGGCGATGGCGACCGACGGCAACGGCCGTTACGCCAAGCTCGACCCGTACACGGGCGCGCAGCTCGCGCTGGCCGAGTCCTACCGCAACGTCGCGGCGTCCGGCGCCAAGCCGCTCGCCATCTCCGACTGCCTGAACTTCGGTTCGCCCGAGGACCCGGACGTCATGTGGCAGTTCGCCGAGGCCACCCGTGGTCTCGCGGACGGCTGCCTGGAGCTGGGCACCCCGGTCACCGGCGGCAACGTCTCGCTGTACAACCAGACCGGCGAGACGGCGATCCACCCGACGCCGGTCGTCGCCGTCCTCGGCGTGATCGACGACGTCACCCGGCGCACGCCGGTCGCATTCGCCGAGGAGGGCCAGCTGCTCTACCTCCTGGGCGACACCCGCGAGGAGTTCGGCGGTTCGGCCTGGTCCGAGGTCGTCCACCAGCACCTGGGCGGCATGCCGCCCACGGTGGACCTGGGCCGCGAGAAGCTGCTCGGCGAGATCCTGATCTCGGCCTCCCGCGACGGCATGATCGACGCGGCGCACGACCTCTCCGACGGCGGCCTGGTCCAGGCGGTCACCGAGTCCTGCCTGCGCGGCGGGAAGGGTGCCCGGCTGGTCGTCCCGGACGGGCTGGACGCGTTCACCTTCCTGTTCTCGGAGTCGGCCGGCCGCGCGGTCGTGTCGGTCCCGCGCAGCGAGGAGCTCCGCTTCAACGACATGTGCGGTGCGCGGGGTCTGCCCGTCGCCCGGATCGGTGTCGTGGACGGCGAGGAGATCGAGATCCAGGGCGAGTTCAGCATCCCGCTGAGCGAGCTGCGCACGGCGCACGAGGGGACCCTGGAGGGTCTGTTCGCCTAGGTTCTTCCTGTACCGAAGCCCCCGTCCGGGTCGACCGGACGGGGGCTCCGTCGTTCCCTCCGCACCTGTTGATCGGTATTCCGTAATTACGTAAGGTGAATGTCATGGAGCTCGAGGAGCGCGTCGCCGAACTGGAGCGACGCCTCGCGGTGCTGGAGTCGGCTGCCGGGAGCGGGAAGCCGGAGCTGGGGGTCGGGGACTTCTGGGCGCTGGACGGGCTGAAGGACCAGCTCGACCACGTGGGGGAGGCGGCCGCCGACGGCGGGGTGCTGTTCACGGGCTCGGTGCAGCTGCCGGCCGGCGAACGGTACGAGTGGCAGTACGGGGCCCTGACCGCGGGGCTTCTGGGGAGCACCGACGAGGACCGTCCCGACTGGGGGGAAGCCGCCGAACCCCTGGCCGCGCTCGGGCACCCGGTCCGGCTGCGGCTGCTCCGCGAGGTCCTCGGCGGCCGGCGTACGGCTGCCGAGCTGGCCGGCCTGGACGACACGGGCACCACCGGCCAGATCTACCACCATCTGCGCCTGCTCACCGGCGCGGGCTGGCTGCACACGACCGGGCGGGGGCGCTACGAGGTGCCCGGCGCCCGGGTGGTGCCGCTCCTGGTGGTGCTCACGGCCGCCCGGCCCTGAGCGGCCGCACATCGAGACCGAGGGGGACCCCGTGTCCGCACGCAAGGCCGCGATGGTCCTCCACCGTCTGTGCTGGCTCGCCTTCGTCGTGCTGCTGGTGGCCGACGTCGCCGCCGGGAGGCTCGTCCCGTTCTGGGTGGTCCTCGTGCCCGCGGCGGCCGCGATCCTCATCGGCCTCCTGGTGGACCGCAGGGGTGCGGGCCCCGCGGCGGACCGGCCGGCCGTCGAGGTGGGCCCGCCGGTGACCGGGCGGTGGAGCGCGCTCAACAGCCCGGCCGACAAGGTCCCCAGCCACGGCACCCACGGCTACGGGCAGACGTACGCCATCGACATCGTCGCCGAACCGGAGGAGGGGAGCCGTCCTCCCTTCCGGTGGCTGTGGCCGCTCGCCCGGTCCAACCGTGACTTCCCGGCCTTCGGCGCTCCGCTGGTCGCGGTGGCCGACGGCACCGTCGTGCGCGCCGGCGACGGCATGCGCGACCACCTCAGCAGGAACTCCGGCCCGGCGCTCGCCTATCTCCTGCTGGTGGAGGCGCCCCTGCGCGACATGGCGGGCGCCCGCTGGATCGTCGGCAACCACCTCGTGCTCGACCTCGGCGACGGGACGTACGCCGCGTACGCCCATCTCCGGCGCGGGTCCCTCCAGGTGCGGGCGGGCGACACCGTACGGGCGGGGCAGATGCTCGCCCGGTGCGGGAACTCGGGCAACTCCACCGAGCCGCATGTGCACTTCCAGCTGATGGACCACCCGGATCTCGACGTGGCCCGGGGGATCCCGTTCACCTGGCGGGGCATCGGTGTACCGGCCGGCGGAGAGATCTTCGCCGCCGGTGGGGACGTCGGCGCCGACTGGTAACTTGCCGGGCGTCACGCGTCGTCGCCGTACGGGGGTCTGTCATGGACGAGACGAACACGGCCGGGGTGTCCGGGCCGGCGGGGGAGCCGCCCCGGCGCTCGCAGAAGGCGTTGAATGCACTGTTCTGCCTGGTCGCCGTGGCCGGTATCGGCCTGAGCGTCTGGGCCGTCGTCACGCAGCTGTCCGACCTCGGCGCCCGGTCCGAGAGCCGGGAGCGCATCGAGGCGGAGTGCGGTGGCCTCGTCGATCCCGACCTGGTGCTCGGGCTGAACGGCGGCACCGACCGGGTGGAGCTCGCGGACCGCTACCGGATCGACACCGCGCGGCGGGTCAGCAATTGCGTCGTGTACCGGGTGGGCGGGCCGGGGACGACGTACGGGCACTTCGCCCTGACCCTCACCGTGTACCCGGCCGACCCGAACGACGACGAACGCCGGGTCGTCCTCGACGACGAGCCCTTCGACCTGCGCCGGGGTGGTGCGGACGACATCACGGCCGCGGCCGACCACGCCGTGCCCCACCCCCTGGGCGACGGCGGCCTCGGTGAGTACGAGAGCCACATGGTGACGGCCAGGGCGCTGTGCGCGGACGGTGGCCGGGTCTCCTCCGTCGAGGCCTCCGCCATCGCCAAGTACGCGGACGTGGCGACGCCCGAGGACCGCCGTACGCTCGCCGGACTGGCGCGGCGGGCAGTGGAGAAGGCCGCCGAGGAACGGGGATGCGCGTCCGAACTCCCCGCCCTGCCGGCCGAGTTCCGTGCGCCGGTGTTCACCCTCGGCCCGGCGGACGGGGTGGGAGGCACGTGTGCGTGGTACGGCCGTCTCATAGCCGCCGAGGGGCGTGGCTCGCTTCCCGACCGCGCGCTCGCCGCGCCGGCCGGGAAGGCGAGCGCCCACGACGCCTGCCTGCTCGCCCTCGGCGAGGACGGGACCCGGAGGATCTGGCCCGCCTACGAGAAGACCACGGAGCGCCCCCGGGACCTCGCCGTCGTGCTCGCGAACGCTCCCCTGTGGGTGAAGACCGAGACGATCGTCGGCGACGGCACCCGGGGCCTGCGGACCGGCCTCCAGGACATGACGCCGATCCGTCCCGGCACCGCGGGCAACGACGGGTTCACCTGGTGGGCCTCCTCCGTCTGCGACGGCCGGCCCGCCCTGCACCTGATGCAGGTGTCGTACCCGTACGACCGCATCCTCCGAGGCCGGCTGGAGTCCCTGTTCCGGGCGTACGCCGACGACGCGACGGAGCGCCGGGGCTGCACCGGCGTCGTCCTCCCCGGGGCGGCCGACTTCGGCAGGAGCTGAGCCGGGCTGTCGGACCCGCCGGTTAGTCTCGCCCTCATGCCACCGGCCAAGAAGCGCCCCCGCGCCTACGACGTCACCCGGACCCGGACCGCCGTCCTGGCCCAGTTCGCCCACGTGCGGGACTCCGTGCGCGCCCTGACGCCCGAGCAGCTCGCGCTGCCGGGGCCGGGGGAGTGGACGGTGCGGGAGCTCGTGGCGCACATGACCATGGCGCTGGAGGGGGTCAGCCGCGCCATGGAGCTGCCGGAACCGGCCGGCGGGCCCAAGCCCGGGACCGCCCTGCTGGAGTGGCCGTTCTCCACGGCGGGCAGGGCGAGGGGCATCGCCGACGGCGCCCGTGAGCTCGCCGCCGGGCATCCCCGTCTCTCCGCCCTCTACGACGCGACGGCGGCCCGGTTCGAGGAGCTGGTGCCCGTCACCGCCGCCGGTGACCGGCTGGTGTCCACCCCGGCCGGCACCATGCGGCTGGGCGACTTCCTGGTCACCCGCACCGTCGAGCTCGTCGTCCACACCGACGACCTCCACCGGGCGACGGGCCTCGACATCCCCTACGACCGGCAGGCGCTCGCCGCCTGCACCCGGCTGCTCGCCGACGCCCTGGCGGACAGGGCGCCCGGCGGCTCCGTCGAGGTGCGCGTCCCGCCGTTCGCCGTCGTCCAGTGCATCGGGGGTCCCAAGCACACCCGGGGGACCCCGCCCAACGTCGTGGAGACGGATCCGCTCACCTGGATCCGGCTGGCCACCGGGCGCACGGGGTGGGCCGAGGCGCTCGAATCCGCGCAGGTCAGCGCGAGTGGCGAGCGGGCCGATCTCGCCCCGCTCCTTCCGCTGATGGGCTGAGGGGGAACCGGATCGGCCACTCGATCCGTCCCAACGCCATGCGCACACAACGTATGACCGTCAGCGTCCTGGCCCTCCTCACCCTCGCCGCCTGCGGTACGGAGTCGGGTTCCGGAGCGGGATCCGGGGACTCCGGGGACGGCAGCGGCACCGTGCGGACGGAGGCGCCCGTGACCGGTGTCCACTGGAAGGTGTCCTCCCTGACCGCCGGCGGGAGGAGGACCGCCGCTCCCGAGGGCGCCCACGTCGAGATCGACTCCCGGGGGAAGGCCACCGGCAGTCTCGGCTGCAACCGCTTCACCGCGGACGTCCGCATCGAGGGCGGCGCGATGACCGTCGGGCGGAGCACGTCCACGGACATGGCGTGCGAGGAGGACGTGCAGAAGTTCGAGACGGCGATGGGCCGTGTCTTCAGCGGCGAGCTCCAGGCCGATGTGGCGGGCCGGAGCGGCGGGAGGACCCTGACGCTGACCACGCCCGGAGGCGACTCGATAGCCCTCACCTCCGAGCCGTCCGCGCCTCTCACCGGCACCGACTGGAAGGTCACCGGCCTGGTGTCCGGCAGCACCGTCTCCTCCCTGCCCGCCGGTACGGAGGAGAAGGCGCACCTCATCTTCGGCAAGGGCGGCTCGGTGGAGGGCAGCCTCGGCTGCAACTCCTTCCACGGCAAGGCGACCGTCTCCGGCTCCACCCTCACCTTCGGCCCGCTCGCCTCCACCAGGAAGATGTGCCCCGGCCCCGAGATGGAGCTGGAGCGCGCACTGCTGGGCGTGCTGGAGGGCAGCGCGACGTACACGATCGACCACCGCTCCCTGTCGATCGAGGCGGAGAGCGGCAAGGGACTCGACGCGACCGCCCCGCCGGCCGGGAAGTGACCGGCCGGGGCGGGGTGCTCGGCTCCCTCAGTGCCTCATGAGCCCGTCGGATAGGGCAGCAGGCCGGAGTCCGTCCTCTCCCACGCCGCCCTCAGCCCGGCCAGCCGCTCCGGTTCGGCCGCCGCGCGGTCGGCCTGTTCGCGCCGATCGTCGGCCAGGTTGAACAGCTGGTCGGCCCCGCCCTTCCCCCGGTAGTACTTCCAGTCGCCCCGCCGCAGCGCCCGCTCGCCGCGCACCCGCCAGAACAGGTCGCGCTCCTCGGGCACTTCGCCCCGCAGCAGATATCCGGCGAGGCTGACGCCGTCCAGCGGGTGGGCCGGGTCGGGCCGCGCCCCACCGAGTTCCAGCAGGGTCGCCGTCCAGTCGGGCGAGTACACCGGGACGTCGCTGACCTGGTGGCCGTCGATGCGCGCCGGCCAGCGCAGCAGCGAGGGGACCCGGATGCCGCCCTCCTGGAGCGAGCTCTTGTTGCCGGAGAGCGGCCAGTTGTAGGAGAACCGCTCGCCCCCGTTGTCACTGGCGAAGAAGACCAGGGTGTCCTCCTCCTGGCCCGACCGCTTCAGCGCTTTCAGCACCTCGCCGACCGAGCGGTCCAGGTCCTCGACCATCTCCTTGTACTTCTCGACCGAACCGCCGTCGGCGTGCCAGAGGGCCGACCGGTCACCGGCCTTGATCCGGCGGACGATCTCGGCACTCGCCTCGGTGTCGCCGTCGGCGATCCACGGCCAGTGCGGGGTGGTGAAGTTCAGATTGAGCAGCCACGGCTTGTGGTGATCACGCTGCACGTACTCGCTCGCGCGCTCGGTCAGGATCCGGGTGTAGTAGCGCAGGTCCTTGTACTCGGCATCGCCCTCGTACAGGTCGTACTCGCCGCCCAGGCCGAGCTTGGAGTAGTACTCCAGGGCGCCGCCGAAGTTCCCGAAGAACTCGTCCCAGCCCGAGCGGGTAGGGCTGTAGTCCGGCAGGTATCCGCAGTGCCACTTGCCGATGAGCGCCGTGGCGTAGCCGGCGCCGCGCAGCAGGGACGCCAGCGTCGGGTGGGTGGGTTCGAGTCCCACGGACCTGTCGGCGATGGGCTCGGCGAGCCCGCCCTTCGTACGTCCCGGGTAGCGCCCGGTGTAGAGGCTGAAGCGGGTGGGGGAGCAGGTGGCCGACCCGGAGTAGGCGTCGGTGAACCGCACGCCCTGGCGTCCCAGCTTGTCCAGGTGGGGTGTGCGGATGTGCGGGGCGCCGTACGAGGAGAGGTCCGCCCACCCGAGGTCGTCGCCGAGGATGAACAGGATGTTGGGGCGGCGCGCGTGCTTGCCGAGGGCGGCGCGGAACGGCCGCTCACCCGGGGCGCCGCCGGGTGCGCTCGCAGAGGCGGCGGACGCCGGGGCGGTCTGCGCCCCCACGGCGGCGGCCGCGGCGGTCGCGCCCACGGCGGTGCTGAAGGCGCGCCGGCTCAGGGGCGGGCCGGAACGTTCATTCGAAGGTGTGTTCGAAGTGCGCGAGGTCATGAGGTCTCCAGGGCGGGCCCCGGCCACCGGCAGGGCGGCGGGGCGCGAGGGGGATGGGCACGGCGGAGCCCGTCAGGTGCGGGCGCGCACGGCGGCGGACCCGCCCCTGGGGGGCGGAGGGGGAGGAAAAGGAAACGCGTACGCGCATGCCGGAGTTCGGGCGTGCGCCCTGGATGAGGTCCGGGGGTGCGGCAGGCTCAGGCGCAGCGACAGAGGGCGCTCGCGACACGTCCCAGATCGACGTGGCGGCGCTCCACGAGCGTGACCGAGCGGTCACCGAGGGGCTGCATGGGGCAGGAGCCTGCCAACGGGCCATGAGCCTGTCAACGGCGGTCTCGCACTGCGGACAGCCGTCCCACGCGGCAGAGGTCCGCTCGCCGTCCTCCCGCCCGGCTGAGGCGAACCAGTGAGGGCCGGAGAGTCACGGAGGCGGTTCGGGGGGCCGGACGGAAGGGTCACGGAGGCGGCTCGTGAGGGTCGGACGGATGGGGTGCGGAGGCGGTTCACGGGGTCGGGCCGGCGCCTCCTGGTGTGAGGCTCGCCACGAAACGAGCGTGCGGCCACCACCCGGGCCGTCGCCGTCCCGGGCTCATCCGCTGCCACGGGAGGGGTCGTGGTGGAGCGGAGTGGCCGCCCCGTCCGACCGGTCGGTAACCGCCCTCCATCCCGGTCCTCGGCGGCCCGAGCGCCACCGGGGCCGAAAGAGGGGCGGCGCCGGGTTCACCCGGAGTGATCGTCCGACCCCGGGTCCGGCGCCCGCCGGGAGCACGCCGGCGTCCTGCCCGCGGCCCCTGCCGGGCGGTCGTCCAATTCGGACCGGTGGTCGATCTCGCCTACACTCGGTGCCGTGCCTCGTGGTGATGGACGACTCAACCACGACCTGCTCCCCGGAGAGAAAGGCCCCCAGGACGCTTGCGGCGTCTTCGGTGTCTGGGCTCCGGGCGAAGAGGTCGCCAAGCTCACCTATTTCGGACTGTATGCCCTGCAGCACCGTGGACAGGAGTCCGCGGGCATCGCAGTGAGCAACGGGTCCCAGATCCTGGTCTTCAAGGACATGGGACTGGTCTCGCAGGTCTTCGACGAAACGTCTCTGGGATCGCTCCAGGGCCATATCGCGGTCGGTCATGCCCGCTACTCCACCACCGGTGCCTCGGTGTGGGAGAACGCGCAGCCGACGTTCCGTGCCACCGCGCACGGCTCGATCGCCCTGGGTCACAACGGCAACCTGGTCAATACGGCCCAGCTCGCCGAGATGGTCGCCGACCTTCCTCGTAAGGACGGGCGGGCCACCCAGGTCGCGGCGACCAACGACACCGATCTCGTGACCGCGCTGCTCGCCGGCCAGAGAGACGACGACGACAAGCCGCTCACCATCGAGGAAGCCGCCGCGAAGGTGCTCCCCGAGGTCAAGGGCGCCTTCTCGCTGGTCTTCATGGACGAGCACACGCTCTACGCCGCCCGTGACCCGCAGGGCATCCGCCCGCTGGTGCTCGGCCGCCTGGAGCGCGGCTGGGTGGTGGCCTCCGAGTCCGCCGCCCTCGACATCTGCGGTGCCAGCTTCGTCCGCGAGATCGAGCCGGGCGAGCTCGTCGCCATCGACGAGAACGGCCTGCGCACCTCGCGCTTCGCGGAAGCGAAGCCCAAGGGCTGTGTCTTCGAGTACGTCTACCTGGCCCGTCCCGACACCGACATCGCCGGCCGGAACGTGTACCTCTCCCGCGTGGAGATGGGCCGGAAGCTGGCGGCCGAGGCCCCCGTCGAGGCCGATCTGGTCATAGCGACGCCGGAATCCGGAACCCCCGCGGCCATCGGTTACGCCGAGGCGAGCGGAATTCCGTTCGGATCCGGACTGGTCAAGAACGCCTATGTCGGCCGGACCTTCATCCAGCCCTCGCAGACCATTCGCCAGCTGGGCATCAGGCTCAAGCTGAATCCGCTCAAGGAAGTCATCAAGGGCAAGCGCCTGGTGGTCGTGGACGACTCGATCGTCCGCGGCAACACCCAGCGGGCCCTGGTGAGGATGCTCCGCGAGGCGGGGGCGGCCGAGATCCACATCAGGATCTCCTCCCCGCCGGTGAAGTGGCCCTGCTTCTTCGGCATCGACTTCGCGACGCGGGCCGAGCTGATCGCCAACGGCATGACGGTCGACGAGATCGCCACCTCCATGGGTGCCGACTCGCTCTCCTACATCTCGATCGACTCGATGATCGAGGCGACGACGATCGACAAGCCGAATCTCTGCCGTGCCTGCTTCGACGGCGAATACCCGATGGAGCTTCCGGACCCGGAACTGCTCGGCAAGCAGCTGCTGGAGACGGAGCTGGCGGCCGGCCCCGCCGCGACCGCGGCGTCCGACGCACTGCGTCGTCCGTGACCCGGACCGACCGGTCGCTGCTCCACCAGCCCCGTATTCCCACACGAAAGATCCCGGGCCATGTCTGAGACAACAGGTGCTTCCTACGCTGCGGCGGGCGTCGACATCGAAGCCGGTGACCGCGCCGTCGAGCTGATGAAGGAGTGGGTGAAGAAGACGCAGCGCCCCGAGGTCGCCGGCCTCGGCGGTCTCGGTGGATTCGCCGGCCTCTTCGACGCCTCGGCGCTCAAGCGTTACGAGCGTCCCCTGCTCGCCTCCGCCACCGACGGCGTCGGCACGAAGGTCGATCTGGCCCGCCAGATGGGCGTGTACGACACCATCGGGCACGACCTCGTCGGCATGGTCGTCGACGACCTGGTCGTCTGCGGCGCGGAGCCGCTCTTCATGACCGACTACATCTGTGTCGGCAAGGTGCACCCCGAGCGGGTCGCGGCCATCGTGAAGGGCATTGCCGAGGGCTGTGTCCTGGCGGGCTGCGCTCTCGTCGGCGGCGAGACGGCCGAGCACCCGGGCCTGCTGGGCCCCGACGACTTCGACGTCGCGGGTGCCGGGACCGGCGTGGTCGAGGCCGACCGGCTGCTGGGCCCGGACCGTATCCGTAAGGGTGACGCCGTGATCGCGATGGCGTCGTCCGGGCTTCACTCCAACGGGTACTCGCTCGTGCGCCACGTGGTGTTCGACCGGGCCGGCTGGACCCTGGACCGCCAGGTCGAGGAGTTCGGCAGGACGCTCGGCGAGGAGCTCCTGGAGCCCACCAGGATCTACTCCCTGGACTGCCTGGCCCTGACCCGTACGACCGAGGTGCACGGCTTCAGCCACGTCACCGGCGGCGGTCTGGCCAACAACCTGGCCCGGGTGATCCCGGACGGGCTGCACGCGACGGTCGACCGGGGCACCTGGACGCCCGGCGCGGTCTTCGACCTGGTCGGCAGGGCCGGTCAGGTCGAGCAGCTGGAGCTGGAGAAGACGCTCAACATGGGTGTCGGCATGATCGCGGTCGTCCCGGCCGATTCGGTGGACGCCGCTCTGACGACGCTGGCCGACCGGGGTGTCGACTCCTGGGTCGCCGGTGAGATCACCGAGCGTGGGGACCACGCGACGGGCGCCGAACTGACCGGCAGCTACGCACGGTAGGACGCCATGACCGCCGGTCCGGGACACCACCGGACCGGCGGCGGGAGCCGTCGCTCCCCGCGTCGGCCGTGGTGGTACGTCGTCCGTCAGGACCGGGACAGCACAGAACCCGGTCCGGGCAGGCCCGGACCGGGTCGATGTGTCAGCGCGAGGTCAAGCGCCGCGGCGCTGTGACGACGGACCGGACTGCTCGTCCTCGTCCGCGTCCTCGTCGTCGTTGTACTGATCCGCGTACTGTGCGTACGGGTCATCTTCCTCGTCGTCGTCCTCGAACGGCTCGGCGTTCGGTGGCTGACTCGAAGGTGATGCGCCCAGCTCATTGGCCAGACGTGACAGGTCTGTTCCGCCGCTGCTGTACTTCAGCTGGCGGGCGACCTTGGTCTGCTTGGCCTTTGCCCGGCCGCGCCCCATGGCTCGACCCCCTCGGTGACGGGGCTCGACGGCCCCAGAGTCTTGACACGCGTTCATGTTTCAGGACGGACTCTCGGCAGAGAGACCGCGCCCGTGGCTTTAACGGTACCTGCTTCCTCGGCCATACGGTACGCCGCCCGCATCACGTGCCTCCGTGCAGGACCGCGGAGGAGCCCGTCCTCGCTGGTCAACCCCGATTTTAACCTCTTGTGGACGGCCGACCCGCCGACCCGAGTGAGTCTTGTCTCCCCGCGGCCCGCCGGCCCTCCTCCGCACCGCACGAGAGCCCCCGCCGCCGGCCCTTCGCAGCGGGCCGGTGACGGGGGCTCGGTGTCCGAGATGAGGGCCGGCGGTGCGCCGGAGCCGTCAGGCGCGGCGGGCGTCCGCCATCCGCTGTTCGGCGATCCGGTCGGCGGCGGCGGCCGGCGGAATCCCGTCTGCCTTCGCACGTGCGAATATGGCCAGCGTGGTGTCGAAGATCGTGGTGGCCTTCGCCTTGCACCGGTCGAAGTCGAAACCGTGGAGCTCATCGGCGACCTGGATCACGCCTCCGGCGTTCACCACGTAGTCCGGTGCGTACAAGACCGATCGGTCGGCCAAGTCCTTCTCGACCCCGGGGTGCGCGAGCTGGTTGTTGGCCGCGCCGCACACCACCTTGGCGGTCAGCACCGGGACGCTCTCGTCGTTCAGCGCGCCGCCGAGGGCGCACGGGGCGTAGATGTCGAGGCCCTCGGTGCGGACCAGCGCGTCCGTGTCCACGGCCACCGCGACCTCGGGGTGCAGGTCGGTGATCCGGCGTACGGACTCCTCGCGCACATCGGTCACCACGACCTCGGCGCCGTCGCTCAGCAGGTGCTCGACCAGGTGGCGGCCGACCTTGCCGACACCGGCGACGCCGACCTTGCGGCCGCGCAGGGTGGGGTCGCCCCACAGGTGCTGGGCCGAGGCCCGCATACCCTGGAAGACGCCGAACGCGGTGAGGACGGAGGAGTCGCCTGCGCCGCCGTTCTCGGGGGAGCGGCCGGTGGTCCAGCGGCACTCCCGGGCGACGACGTCCATGTCGGCCACGTAGGTCCCGACGTCACACGCCGTCACGTAGCGTCCGCCGAGCGAGGCCACGAAGCGGCCGTAGGCCAGGAGCAGTTCCTCGGACTTGACCAGGTCCGGGTCGCCGATGATGACGGCCTTGCCGCCGCCGTGGTCGAGGCCGGCCATGGCGTTCTTGTACGACATGCCGCGCGACAGGTTCAGCGCGTCCGCGACGGCCTCCTCCTCGGAGGCGTACGGGTAGAAGCGGGTCCCGCCGAGGGCCGGGCCCAGGGCGGTGGAGTGGAGGGCGATCACGGCCTTGAGGCCGCTGGCGCGGTCCTGGCAGATCACGACCTGCTCGTGACCTCCCTGGTCCGAGTGGAAGAGGGTGCGCAGGACATCAGCCGGGACGGGCACGCCGGTCACATCGGTCACTGTGGTGACTCCCAAGTACGAAGCGCGGAAGACCCTCCTGAAGGTGGGGAGGGCCCCGGACCGACCGGCAGCGGCCGGTCCGACTGGGCAAGAGCGTAAGTCCTCATGACACGCAGATCTGTTCCCGTGCCCGGGATCACCCCCCTGTGGAGTACGGGCGTGACACGATTTACCGCATGTCGGTGGTGTCTTCGGTGCTCGTCCCTTATGCGTCCTACCTGCGGGTGTACGAGCCGCTCGCCGCCTTCCGTGAACCCGAGCGGAGCCACTGGACGCGGTACGCGCAGCGCGCGGAGCTCCCCACGGCCCAGGACGAACTGCGCCGCTCCCTCGCGGATCTGGTTCCCACCCCGCCGGTGGCGGTGCCGGTCCACGAGAGTGCCGACGCCTTCGTCGCGGTGGTCGACGGCGCGATCTGCGTCTGCCCGTGGCGGACCCGGATGCGGGGCTGGCTGGCCATGGGTGAACTGGGGGGTCTGTTTCCGGCCACTGTGCTGGACGCCGTACTGCCCCCGGTGGTGCGGGGACAGGCGGAGGCGGACTACGAGCGGTGGGCCGAACGGAACCCGGACGCCCGTCCCTGGATCCGGACCACGGTGTGGCACGTCCCGGTGCGCTGGTTCGTGCTGTTCGACGACGAGGAGCGGGAGTACGTCGCCGCCTGTGCCGGCGTGGAGCGTCCCCTGCTGCGGTACCGGACCCCGATGGTGCAGGCGCGCCGCCGGCTGGCCAGGGCGCTGCGGACGCTGCGGGAGACCGTGGACGAAGGGCCGCTCACCGAAGGGCTCGTGGAGGTGGGGCGCTGGCTGGAGGAGTTCCATCCGCGCGCCATGGTCGAGCTGGACTACGGCGGCCTGGTGCATGCCCTGAGCGGCGAGCAGCTCGCCGGGGACCGTTCGGCCGCGGACGTGGCCGAGGGCATCGCGGCGCTGCGCTCCGGGGACAGCGATGCGGCGGGTGTCGCGTACGGACGTCTGGCCGACCGCTGGCGTGCGGTGCGCGACCTGCAGTCCTCCAACTAGGCCGAAGCGGTGTGAATTGGACCGCACCGCCGCATAGAGGGGTTATCCGCAGGGAAGAGACATCCTGTGAGGTGTCCGACATCCGTCGGCACCCAGGGAGTCCGGCGGAGGTGAACAGGGATGCCATGCGGCGAACTGACGAGCCATGAACCTGTGTCGAGTGTGACGCGTGCGACAGGTGAGGCGGGAGTCCACTCGTGGACGCCGGGACCTACGTCCTGAACCGGGCCTTTGCCTCAAGCGTGACGGATAGCACTAACGGGGCCCTTGCGCCCTTCCCTACTCCTCATGCCAAAATAGGACAAGGAGTCCGGGGAGGGCTCTGTCCGCCCAACTATGGGCGGAATGCTCAGCATTGCACGCTAATGGGGGGTCTGATGACTTCTGACGACTCCTGATCGCCCTGTGACTGATCGTTACTGGGGCGTGACTGTCCGCTATGGCATGGTCCATCGGCTTCCGTCGCTGATGAACACCTGGGAGGGCAATTCCATCGGTTTGGCCGACGTGGCTGGACGGATGGTGTAGTTGTAGTGCCGAGGACAAGCCGTTCGTCCTATAACCGACTCGGCCCGCGTCCGCCATTTCGGGCAACGCGGGTCAAGGTGCAGAATTTAGAGGAAAGAACCGAGAAGGTTCGGTTCTCCCGAGGAGGCCGCTCATGACCGCTCGCACCCCTGATGCCGAGCCGCTGCTGACCCCGGCTGAGGTTGCCACGATGTTCCGCGTGGACCCGAAGACGGTCACCCGTTGGGCAAAGGCTGGCAAGCTCACGTCCATCCGCACGCTCGGTGGACATCGCCGGTACCGCGAGGCAGAGGTCCGCGCACTGCTTGCGGGTATTCCGCAGCAGCGCAGCGAGGCCTGACACACCCCTGTCGCCGCAGCCACAACAGGGCACTGAAGGGTCCCCCAACCCCCGGTGTCCGCACTCATAGCTCCATACGACGGGTGCCCGCCCCAACGGGTGCCATGCCTGTGACATGCAGGTTCGTCGTTCGATCGCGCTGGACTCCGCCGGGTCCAGCGCGATCTTTTTGTGTCCGGGGGCGGGTGGGGTGCCCTCCGGGGGCGGGTCCGCCGGCGCCCACGGGGTGCCCGAACGGCCGCCGTGGCCGCCCGAACCTGCCGACGGGTCGGTTTGCGGGGGACCGTGTGCGACTCCGGGCGGGCCTGTTCGGGACTGTTCGCCCGGTCCCGGGTGCCGTGGGGCGGCTCGGGTGGAACGGTCCGGGATGTACGCCCGGGGCGGTGCAATGGCACATATTAAATTCGCCAGTTGTAGGAAGTGCGTAAAGTGCACCGCGCCCAAAACTGATGAGGTGACTCCCGTCACACCGGCATGGTCTTGCCAACTACGAGCCTGCCACTGCGGGGGTGTGCCCGGCTGCGGGAGTTGGTCATGCCGCAGGGGGACTTTCGTCCCCGGAGCGGGCCTCCGTCCGGCTCCCCGGCCGGACTTCGGGGAGGGTCCCGGGGGTGTGCGCGCGTCCACCGCCCTCCGGCGGAGCCTCGTGCGGGAGGGGTGGCGCCCCGCTCTCCGTCGCGGGCGCTCCGGCGGCCGTCTCCGGGGCGCGCGCGGGCTCGGCCGAGTTGCCGGGCCCTCCGGGCGCGCAAGGCGCCTGTGGGGCCGTCAGGGGCTCCATGGCGAGTCGCAGCAGCCGGTGGCAGATCGGGCAGTGCCGGGTGAGGTGGCGGTAGCCGGAGGCGGCCGCCAGGTGGGCGCGCAGCAGCGCGCGGGTCTCGTGCCTTTCCGTGGGCGCAGGCATGCGTGCGGCCTCCCGGTGGACCCGGCCGCCCCGGGTCGAGGGAAACAGGGGCGGACTCCGTCCTACGGAGTTACCCGCGGCGGACGCCGGCGTCAAGACGCACGAAAGCCCGGATCCAGGGGATCCGGGCTTTCGTCTACTGCGGTCCTGACGGGATTTGAACCCGCGGCCTCCACCTTGACAGGGTGGCGAGCACTCCAAACTGCTCCACAGGACCAGGTTTTCGCTTCCGGCCTTGCGGCTGGCTGCGAAGACAGACTCTACAGGAGGTCCCGGGGCCAGGTCGAACTCACCCAGCGTGCGGGCTCCACTACGCCCTGCCGGAGGGCCGGTTCAGGGTGCGGCCGCGTCGATCGCCTTCACGATCCGCTTGTCGGAGACGGGCTGGGCGGTGCCCAGGGCGTGCGCGAAGTAGCTCACCCGGAGCTCCTCGATCATCCAGCGGATGTCCAGGACCTCCTGGGTCACGGGCCGTCCCTGCGGCAGCTGTTCGAGCAGCCAGGCGTACTCGTCCTGCATCTCGTGGACCTTCTCCATGCGCGTGGTGTCGCGCTGGACGTTCGTCGGCATCTGCTGGAGGCGGCGGTCCGCGGCGACGAGGTAGCGCATCAGGTCGGGCAGCCTGCGCAGTCCGGTCGCGGTGACGAACCCGGGTGGCACGAGGCGGGCCAGCTGGTCCCGTACGTCTGTCACGTTGTTGATCAGGACCAGGCTGCTGGTCGACTTCAGGCGGCGCTCGCAGGCCTGCCAGGCGGCCAGGACCTGTTGCACCTGGCTGATGGTGCGGACGGTGAGGTCCACCAGGTCGGCGCGCACCTTGTCGTAGAGCTTCCGGAAGGACGCCTCGTCCCAGGCGGGGCCCCCGTGCGCGGCGATCAGGCGGTCGGCCGCGGCGGTCGCGCAGTCGTCGAACAGCGCCTGGATGGAGCCGTGCGGATTGCGGGACAGCGCCAGCTTCTGCTGGTTGGTGAGCTTGTCCGAGGCGAATTTGGCCGGATTGACCGGGATGTTCAGCAGGATCAGCTTCCGGGTGCCGCGCCACATCGCCTGCTGCTGCTCGGCCTCCGTGTCGAAGAGCCGGACGGCCACGGTCTCGCCCTGGTCGGTGAGGGCCGGATACGCCTTCACCGGCTGGCCGGCCCGCCGGGTCTCGAACACACGGTTCAGGGTGCCGATGGTCCAGTCCGTGAGGCCCGAACGCTCGATGGACTCGCCCGAGGGCCCCGCGGTGGCCGCGGCCGCCTTGGAGAGTGCCTGGCGGGCCTTGGGGCGCAGCTGGACCTTCAGCGCCTCCAGGTCCTTGTCCTCGGCCACCTTGCGGCGCCGTTCGTCGGTGATCCGGAAGGTGATCTTCAGGTGGTCGGGGATGCGGGACAGGTCGAAGTCGTCGGCCGTGACCGGGACGCCGACCATCCGCTGGAGCTCGCGGGCGAGCGTGAACGGCAGGGGTTCCTGGAGCGGGACGGCCCGGTCGAGGAACGCGCCGGCGTAGTTCGGTGCGGGGACGTAGTGCCGGCGGATCGGCTTGGGCAGCGAGCGGATCAGCTCGGTGACCACCTCCTCGCGCAGGCCCGGGATCTGCCAGTCGAAGCCCTCGGAGGTGACCTGGTTGAGCACCTGGAGCGGGATGTGGACGGTCACGCCGTCGGCGTCCGCGCCCGGCTCGAACTGGTAGGTCACCCGGAACTTGAGCTTGCCCTGCCGCCAGGAGTCCGGGTAGTCGTCCTTGGTGACGGCCCCGGCCTTCTCGTTGATGAGCATCGAGCGCTCGAAGTCGAGCGCGTCCGGCTCGTCACGGCGCTTGTGCTTCCACCAGGAGTCGAAGTGCGCCCCGGAGACGATGTGCTCAGGGATCCGCCCGTCGTAGAAGTCGAAGAGCGTCTCGTCGTCCACGAGGATGTCGCGGCGCCGGGCGCGGTGCTCCAACTCCTCGACCTCGCCGAGCAGTTTGCGGTTGTCGTGGAAGAACTGGTGGTGGGTGCGCCAGTCGCCCTCGACCAGGGCGTTGCGGATGAACAGATCGCGCGACGCCTCCTGGTCGATCCGGCCGAAATTGATCTTGCGCTGGGCGACGATCGGCACTCCGTAGAGCGTGACCCGCTCGTACGCCATGACCGCTGCCTGGTCCTTCTCCCAGTGCGGCTCGCTGTAGGTCCGCTTCAGCAGGTGCTGGGCGAGTGGCTCGATCCACTCCGGTTCGACCTTCGCGTTGACCCGCGCCCACAGGCGCGACGTCTCGACCAGCTCGGCCGACATCACGAAGCGCGGCTGCTTCTTGAAGAGCGCCGACCCCGGGAAGATCGCGAACTTGGCGCTGCGCGCGCCCAGGTACTCGTTCTTCTCGGTGTCCTTCAGTCCGATGTGCGACAGCAGCCCGGCCAGCAGCGAGGTGTGCACCGCCTGCTCGGGCACGCCCTCGTCGGCCTTGGGCTCCTCGACGGTGATGCCCATCTGCTTGGCGACCGTGCGCAGCTGCGTGTAGATGTCCTGCCACTCACGGATCCGCAGGAAGTTCAGGTACTCCTGCTTGCACATCCGGCGGAAGGAGGACGAGCCGCGCTCCTTCTGCTGCTCGCGGACGTAGCGCCAGAGATTCAGGTACGCCAGGAAGTCGGACGTCTCGTCCTTGAAGCGGGCGTGGTTCTGGTCGGCCTGGGTCTGCTTCTCCGAGGGCCGCTCGCGCGGGTCCTGGATGGAGAGCGCCGCGGCGATGACCATGACCTCGCGGGCGCAGCCGTTCTTGTCGGCCTCGATGACCATGCGGGCCAGGCGGGGGTCCACCGGCAGCTGGGAGAGCTTGCGGCCCAGCGGGGTGAGGCGCTGCCCCCGCTTCCCCTCCTGGGGGGACTTCTCCGCCTGCTCGAGGGCGCCCAGCTCCTGGAGGAGCTGCACGCCGTCGCGGATGTTGCGGTGGTCCGGCGGGTCGATGAAGGGGAACTTCTCGATGTCGCCGAGGCCGGCCGCGGTCATCTGGAGGATGACGGAGGCGAGGTTCGTCCGCAGGATCTCGGGGTCGGTGAACTCCGGACGGGTGAGGAAGTCGTCCTCGGAGTACAGCCGGATGCAGATGCCGTCCGACGTGCGGCCGCAGCGGCCCTTGCGCTGGTTGGCGCTGGCCTGCGAGATCCGCTCGATCGGCAGCCGCTGGACCTTGGTGCGGTGGCTGTAGCGGGAGATGCGGGCGTTGCCCGGGTCGATCACGTACTTGATGCCGGGGACGGTCAGGGAGGTCTCGGCGACGTTCGTCGCCAGGACGATCCTGCGGGTGATGCCGCTGGGGGTCCGCTGGAACACGCGGTGCTGCTCGGCGTGCGAGAGGCGCGCGTAGAGAGGGAGCACCTCGGTGTGTCTGAGACTGCGCTTGTTCAGGGCGTCCGCGGTGTCGCGGATCTCCCGCTCCCCGGAGAGGAAGACGAGGACGTCGCCGGGACCCTCGTGGTCCAGCTCGTCCACCGCGTCGCAGATCGCGGTGATCTGATCGCGGTCGGAGTCCGAGGAGTCCTCCTCGAGGAGGGGGCGGTAGCGCACCTCCACGGGATACGTACGCCCGCTGACCTCCACGATCGGCGCCTCGCCGAAATGCTTGGCGAAGCGCTCCGGATCGATGGTCGCCGAGGTGATGACGACCTTCAGATCAGGACGCTTGGGCAGCAGCCGGGCCAGATAGCCCAGCAGGAAGTCGATGTTGAGCGACCGCTCGTGGGCCTCGTCGATGATGATCGTGTCGTAGGCCAGCAGCTCGCGGTCCGTCTGGATCTCGGCCAGCAGGATGCCGTCCGTCATCAGCTTCACGAAGGTCGCGTCCGGGTTCACCTGGTCGGTGAAGCGCACCTTCCAGCCGACGGCCTCGCCGAGCGGGGTTCTCAGCTCGTCGGCGACGCGCTCGGCGACCGTGCGCGCCGCGATCCGCCGGGGCTGGGTGTGCCCGATCATCCCCCGGACGCCGCGCCCCAGCTCCATGCAGATCTTGGGGATCTGCGTGGTCTTGCCCGAGCCGGTCTCGCCCGCGACGATCACGACCTGGTGGTCGCGTATCGCCTCCAGGATCTCGTCCTTCTTCTGGCTGACCGGAAGCTGCTCCGGGTACGACAGGGCGGGCATCCGGGAGGCGCGCCCCGCGAGCCGTTCGGACGCCTTTCCGGCCTCGGCCGAGATCTCGTCCAGCACGGACTGGCGGGCCTCGGGCTTGCGGATGCGGCGGGCACCCTCCAGACGGCGGCCGAGCCGGTGCGCGTCGCGGAGCGAGAGCTGCCCGAGCTGGGTCTGGAGATCGGCGAAGGAAGTAGACATACGGATCCCAGGATCTCACCCGGGCGCGAGGAGTGGCGAACGTATTTCACCCGGGCCGCGTCGGGCGGGTCCCCGGAGGGCTCGACCCCGTGGTGGCGGTCACAGAAGGAGACGAAGACGTCACAGCGCGTACCATTTCGGACAGTCGGCCACCCCTTCCGTGCAAGGCGGTCCCATGTCCCGGGAGATATCCGATCCCGCCGAACGCTCCGCGCCGGGGGCGCAGGCGGGCCCCCTCCGCTCCCTCCTTCCTACGTCCCGCTCGCCCCCACGCACCCGCACGGAGCGCCGCATGACCACGCCCGCCCGCCACCGCCCGCCCTCCGCGAAGGAGCCGTCCTCCCTGAGGAAGCCGCTGTTCTTCGGCCTCGTCACCGTGCTCGCCGCCGGGCTCCTCGGCTTCGTCTCCTACCGGGCGACCGCCCCGGACGCACCTGCTTCGGACACCCCGGCCGCCGCCACGGACACCGGGCCGGAGCGGGACGTCCGCCGGGAGCTGGCGGAACTCGCCCGGCGCGACCCGGACGACGGGCTGGCGCGAGGGCGGACCGACGCCCCGGTCGTCCTGATCGAGTACGCGGACTTCCAGTGCGGCTACTGCGGGAAGTTCGCCCGGGACACCGAGCCCGAGCTGATCAAGAGGTACGTCGAGGACGGCACCCTGCGCATCGAGTGGCGGAACTTCCCGATCTTCGGCAAGGCGTCCGAGGCGGCGGCCCGCGCCTCCTGGGCGGCGGGCCGCCAGGACCGCTTCTGGGCCTTCCACCGGGCCGCCTACGCCGAGGACGCCAAGGGGAAGGGCTTCGGCGCGGACCGTCTCAGGACACTCGCCCGGCAGGCCGGTGTGAAGGACCTGGACCGCTTCACGCGCGACGCCGGCAGCGCGGCGGCCGCGGCGGCGGTCGCCGCCGACCAGGAGCAGGCGTACGGGATCGGGGCCACGTCCACCCCGTCCTTCCTCGTCAACGGCAGCCCCCTGGCCGGAGCCCAGCCCCTGGCGGTCTTCACCCAGGCCATCGAGGCGGCGGCGGCGGAGGAAGCGAACGTCGGGAGCGCAGGGGACCCCGCGAAGTGACCCCGGACATCGGATACTTCGCCGCCCTGCTCGGCGGCCTGCTCGCCCTGGTCAGCCCGTGCAGCGCCCTGCTGCTCCCGGCCTTCTTCGCCTACAGCGTCGACTCCGCCTCACGGCTCCTGGCACGCACGGGCGTCTTCTACGCCGGTCTCGCCACCACCCTCGTCCCGCTCGGAGCCGCGGGCTCCTACGCCGGCAGGCTCTTCTACGGACACCGGGACGCCCTCGTGCTGGGCGCGGGCTGGCTGATCATCGGACTGGGCGTGGCCCAGATCGCCGGCCTGGGCTTCGCCTCCCGGCGGATGGCGGAGCTCAGCGGCCGGATCCGGCCCACGAAGGCCCTCTCCGTCTACGCCCTGGGTGCGGTCTACGGGCTGGCCGGCTTCTGCGCCGGCCCCGTCCTCGGCAGCGTCCTCACGGTGGCGGCCGTCAGCGGCAGCCCCGTCTACGGGGGGCTCCTGCTCGCCGTCTACGCCCTCGGCATGGCCGTCCCCCTGTTCGTGCTCGCCCTGCTCTGGGACCGCTTCGACCTCGGGCGGCGAGCCTGGCTGCGCGGCAGGCCGCTGCGCGCCGGCCGCTTCGAGGTGCACAGCACCTCGCTGCTCTCCGGCCTCTTCTTCGCCGGCCTCGGGGTGCTCTTCCTCGTGTACGACGGGACGGCCGCGCTGCCCGGACTCCTCGACGTGGACGCCTCGTTCGCCGTCGAGGAGTGGGCGCGGCGGGCCGGCGAGCGGGTGTCGGACGCGGCGGCGCTGGGGGCCGCGGTCGTCGTGGTGCTGCTGGTCCTCGCGGTGCAGGTGTGGCGGAGGCGTACCGGCCGCAAGGGGGAAGAGGCGGTCTGAGGGCAGCGGGACGCACCCGGACACGACGAAGGCCCCGTCCGGTGGACGGGGCCTTCGGGTTGGTGGCTGGGGCCGGGATCGAACCGGCGACCTATCGCTTTTCAGGCGATCGCTCGTACCAACTGAGCTACCCAGCCACGCAGCTCGTACGGGCTGCAAGCGGTCCTGACGGGATTTGAACCCGCGGCCTCCACCTTGACAGGGTGGCGAGCACTCCAAACTGCTCCACAGGACCACGCTCATGCGCGAGACAAGTCTCGCACACGGTGAAGCGTGCCCCCAACGGGATGCGAACCCGGCATCCTCACCTTCCTGACCCGCGGACATCCGCGGGAGCCGGGCTGGTGCCACGGGGTGCGCACGCGGAGCAGCGTGGGTTCCGCGCGGGGAGGAGCGGGGCCCGACGCCGGGGAACCACGGCACTCCGGTGCTGACGCGGCAGCGCCCTGTCGGCACCTGAAGCGTCGGGTCGACGGCGATCACGGGCTCTGCTCGGGCATGCAACGAGAACGCCCCGGACGGCATGCCGTCCGGGGCGTTCTTCGTGCTGGTGGCTGGGGCCGGGATCGAACCGGCGACCTATCGCTTTTCAGGCGATCGCTCGTACCAACTGAGCTACCCAGCCACGCAGTTCGCCGAGGCGATCTGCAAGCGGTCCTGACGGGATTTGAACCCGCGGCCTCCACCTTGACAGGGTGGCGAGCACTCCAAACTGCTCCACAGGACCATATTTACGTATGCGAACGAATTCGCATACGTAACGTTATACGTGCCCCCAACGGGATTCGAACCCGTGCTACCGCCTTGAAAGGGCGGCGTCCTGGGCCACTAGACGATGAGGGCTAAGGGCCCACCTGCGCGCTTTCCAGCGCGTCGGGGACGTGAGAAGCATATGGGATGCGGGGAGGTATCGCCAAAACGGTTTACGGGGAGGTCGTCGAGACGCTCGGCGAGGGGGCGGGACTCTTCAGGTTCTCCTCCGGGAGATGGCGGCCGACCTCGGCCGTCGTCAGGCCCAGACCCCCGAGGGTGATCTCGTCCCACGCCTGCAGATGCCGGGTGGAGCGGTCCAGGTAGAGCACCGAGGCGCGCACCTTCTCGGGCTTGTCGTTCTGCACGGCGCGCAGTCCGCCGCCGCCCGCGGAGCCCTCGACCTTGAGCCGCGTCCCCAGCGGCAGCAGTTCGTTCACCCGGTGGTGGACATGGCCGGCCAGGACCAGCGGAACCGTTCCGTCCGTCTCCCGTGCCGCGTTCGGGTCGTGGGCCACCGCGATGTCCACCGGGGTGCCCGCACGCCTCTGGTCGCGCAGCGCCGAGGCGAGACGCATACCCGCCAGCTGCTCGGCCGCCTTGCCGCCGGTGGGACGCGTGCGGTCCGGGGTGAACTGGGGGTCCCCGGTGCCCGCGATGCGCACACCGGCCACGGTGACGGCCTCGCCCTCGTCCAGGACGTGCACGTTCTTCATCTTCTCCAGGTAGGCCTGGGTCTCCCTCGAGTCGTGGTTCCCCCGCACCCACACGTAGGGCGCACCGAGGTCGCGGGCCGGGTCGAGGAAGCCGTTCTCCGCGGCCGTGCCGTGGTCCATCGTGTCCCCGGAGTCGATGATCACGTCGATCTCGTACTGCTCCACGAGCGAGCCGATGATGTGCCACGCGGCGGGGTTGAGGTGGATGTCGGAGACCTGCAGGACCCGGATGGTCGCCGGGTCCGGCTTGTACACGGGGAGCGTGGACGTGGCGTCGTACAGCTTGGTGACGTTGGTGACGAGCCGGGCCAGCTCCTGCTGGTAGACGTCGAACTCGGTGACGATCGACCGGGCGTCGCCCACGACCGAAGGGGCGCTGGAGAGCAGCCCCGAGAACTTGGGCTCCAGCACGGACTTCGGGTTCCACGTGGCGTACGCGCTGACCCCCGAGGCGGCCAGCAGGGCCAGGGCGAGGCCTCCGGCGGCCAGGGCGCGGCGCGGACGCCGGTAGACGACGAGGCCGAGGGCGGTGGCACCGGAGACCACGGCCACACAGGAGCGGACGGCCAGCTCCCGGGTTCCGGCGGCGACGTCGTGGGTGACCTCGTCCTGGAGGCCGGAGAGGCGCTCGGGGTGCTTCACCAGGGCCTGCGAGCGCTCCGGGTCCAGCTGGTCCACGTCCACGTCCAGGCGGACCGGGGCGTGGTGGGAGTCCAGCTCCAGGGCGCCGAGTGGTGACACGTTGATCTTGGTGCCGCCGTTCACCGACGGCCGGAGGGTCATGGTGGTGTCCATGGGTCCCACCGGCGTACGCACACTGCCGACGACCAGGAGCCCGAGCCAGGCGCCCAGGACGACCACGGCGAGCAGGCCGAGCGCGCGTTTCCAGGGGTGCGTGGCGGGGACGAGCCCGCCGACGGGGACGGGGGCGGGGGCGGGGGTGCGCGGGCGGCGGAGGCGGCGGACACGGGCGGCTGCGGCGTGGAACGGGCGTGCCATTGGGCGCGTATGCCCCGTTCGGACGGAGGACATGCGGGCGGAGGGGACGCTGTGGGCCGGGCGGGTGCCCCCGGGCCGGGGTGCGGCCCGCCCCTTCCCGCCGGAGGTACGTGACAATGGCGGGGTGCTGGAGATGACGCGCGAGGAGTTCGAAGAGCTGGTGAGCCTGGCTCTTGACCGGGTCCCGCCGGAGCTGATGCGGCTGATGGACAACGTCGCGGTGTTCGTGGAGGAGGAACCGGAGGACCCGGAGGACCGGGAGCTGCTGGGTCTCTACGAGGGCACGCCGCTCACCGAGCGCGGTGAGTGGTACGCGGGGGTCCTGCCTGACCGGATCACCGTCTACCGGGGGCCGACCCTGCGGATGTGCGAGACCCGCGAGGACGTGGTCGCCGAGACGGAGATCACCGTGGTCCACGAGATCGCCCACCATTTCGGCATCGACGACGAGCGTCTGCACGAACTGGGCTACGGATGACCGGCTCCGGACGGATCCTTGCGGCGGTCGCGGCCGGCGGAGCCGTGGGGGCCGCGGCCCGTCACGCGGCGACGCTCGCTTGGCCGGCCCCGGAGCACGGCTTCCCCTGGGTGGTCCTCGGCGTCAACGTCACGGGCTGCGCCCTGATCGGCGTGCTGATGGTGCTGACCGTCGAGCGCGGCACGGTCACGCATCCGCTCGTGCGGCCGTTCCTGGGGGTCGGGGTGCTCGGCGGGTTCACCACCTTCTCGACCTACGCCGCCGGCGTCGCCCGGTTGCTCGACCGCCAGGAGGAGCTGATCGCCGTGGCGTACGCCGTGTCGACCACCGTGGCGGCGCTCGGCGCGGTCTGGGGGGCTGCCGTGCTCACCCGGACGCTGGTGGACCGGCGGGGGCGTACGGCGTGAACTGGCTGCTCGTGCTGGCCGGGGGCGCCGTCGGTGCGTCCCTGCGCCATCTGACGGACCGCGCGGTGCGCGCGCGGCACGGTGCGGGACTGCCGTACGTCTTCCCCTGGGGGACGCTCACCGCCAACGCGGCGGGCAGTCTGCTGCTCGGGCTGCTGACGGGGGCCTCGGTCTCCGCCCCGGCCTTTGCCCTGCTGGCCACCGGACTGTGCGGGGCGCTGACGACGTACTCGACCTTCTCGTACGAGACCCTGCGGCTGGCCGAGACCGGGCGAGGCTTCCTGGCTGGCGCCAATGTGCTGGTGTCCTTGCTGGTGGGGCTCGGGGCCGTGTTCCTGGGAGCGGAGCTGACGGGCGGTCCGGGAGGCGCCGGCGGGTGAGCGGGGCCCGCGGCGGGAGTGCCGGTGTCGTGGTGGGGCGTGTCCCCGGCGGGTGCGGGGGAGTTGGACACGTGCGGGGGAGCCGGACACATCACTCTCCCGTCCCCGTCCCGCTCCCCGGAGGTGCCACCCCGTGCGCCAGTTGTCCGCCCGCGTCCGCTGGGCAGCCGTCACCGCGCTGACGATCGCCGCGTCCACAGGCTGTGTGAGCGTCGGCGACGACGCCGGGAAGCCGTCCCCCTCACGTTCCGCGGACCGGGAGGGCGCACCGGCCCGGCCGGACGGCGGCACCGTGTCCGGTTCCGGCAGCGGCCGGTCCGGTTCCGGGGGCGGCCACGCCGAGGCGCAGTCCGACCGGGACTCCTCCCGCAAGCCGGGCGCCGAGGCCCCGGGGCGCGCCCCGTCGGCCGGTGCCGAGGATGCCCGACCCGCGCCCGGCGGCCCCGGCACCCCGAGGCCGACCCTGGGCGGCCCTCCGCCCACACCCGAGCCCAGCGCTCCGGGCCCGGGTGAGCCGCCTCCTCCGCCGGTCACCCCGGAGACGCCCCCGCCGTCGCCGGAACCGGAGCCCTCGCCGCCGCCGGAGCAGCCCTCGGCCTCGCCGGCCGCGCAGTTCCGTACGGACGCGATGAGGGCTCCGGGGCGGGTGGAGGTGTGGCCCACTCCCCGGGCGTCACCGCAGGTCGCGCCGGTGTGAGCGAGCTCCGGACCAGCTCGGTTTGCGCGAAGTGGGGGAGGGTGCGTATGGTAGTAGATCGTTTGATCCCATTGCCCGGCGCCGACACAGAAGAGCGCCGTGTGGCGCGTACTCTCCCTTGCCGTGGCTGGACCGCATTGAGGCGGTCGAAATTGCGAAAACACGGAGTTACGGGCGCGTGCCGAGACTCCGGAAGGTTTCGCATTTCGCATGTCAATTTCCAGTTCTGACCACACCGTCATGCCCGAGAACGCTGAGAACGTCGAGCTCATCGAGATCGTCGAGGCCGCCGAGGCCGTAGTCGCCGAGGCCCCCGAGGCCGCCGGGACCCCCGCCGAGGAGACCTCCACCGAGGCCGCCGAGCCGACCATCACCTTCGCGGACCTGGGCCTGCCCGAGGGCATCGTCCGCAAGCTCGCGCAGAACGGTGTGACGGCCCCCTTCCCGATCCAGGCCGCGACCATCCCGGACGCCCTGGCCGGCAAGGACATCCTCGGCCGTGGCCGCACCGGCTCCGGCAAGACCCTCTCCTTCGGTCTGCCGACCCTGGCCGCCCTGGCCGGCGGTCACACCGAGAAGAAGAAGCCCCGCGCGATCATCCTCACGCCGACCCGTGAGCTCGCGATGCAGGTCGCGGACGCCCTCCAGCCCTACGGCGACGTGCTCGGCCTGAAGATGAAGGTCGTCTGCGGCGGTACGTCGATGGGCAACCAGATCTACGCGCTGGAGCGCGGTGTCGACGTCCTCGTCGCCACCCCGGGCCGTCTGCGCGACATCATCAACCGTGGCGCCTGCTCCCTTTCGAGCGTCCAGGTCGCGGTCCTCGACGAGGCCGACCAGATGTCGGACCTGGGCTTCCTGCCCGAGGTCACCGAGCTGCTCGACCAGATCCCCGGCGGCGGCCAGCGCATGCTCTTCTCCGCCACCATGGAGAACGAGATCGGCACGCTCGTCAAGCGCTACCTGAGCAACCCGGTCACCCACGAGGTCGACAGCGCCCAGGGCAACGTCTCGACCATGTCGCACCACGTCCTCGTCGTGAAGCCGAAGGACAAGGCGCCCGTCACGGCCGCGATCGCCGCCCGCAAGGGCCGCACGATCATCTTCGTCCGCACCCAGCTGGGCGCCGACCGCATCGCCGAGCAGCTCATCGAGTCCGGTGTGAAGGCCGACGCGCTGCACGGCGGCATGACGCAGGGCGCCCGTACCCGCGTCCTCGAGGACTTCAAGAAGGGCTACGTCAACGCCCTCGTCGCCACCGACGTCGCCGCCCGCGGCATCCACGTCGACGGCATCGACCTCGTCCTGAACGTGGACCCGGCCGGCGACCACAAGGACTACCTGCACCGCTCGGGCCGTACCGCCCGTGCCGGCAAGTCCGGTGTCGTCGTCTCGCTGGCGCTCCCGCACCAGCGTCGTCAGATCTTCCGCCTCATGGAGGACGCGGGCGTCGACGCCTCGCGTCACATCGTCCAGGGCGCGGGTGTCTTCGAGCCCGAGGTCGCCGAGATCACCGGTGCCCGTTCGCTGACCGAGGTCCAGGCCGACTCCGCGAACAACGCGGCCAAGCAGGCCGAGCGCGAGGCCGCCGACCTCACCAAGCAGCTGGAGCGCGTCCAGCGCCGCGCCGTCGAGCTGCGCGAGGAGGCCGACCGCCTGGTCGCCCGTGCCGCCCGCGAGCGGGGCGACGACCCGGAGGCGGCGGTGGCCGAGGTCACCGCCGAGGCGGAGGCAGCCCTGGTGGCCGCCGCGTCCGTGCCGGAGCAGCCCGCGGCCCGCGAGGACCGTCGTGACGAGCGCGGCAACTACGCCCGCCGTGACGACCGGGGCGGCGACCGCGGTGGGTACCGCGGTGGCAACGACCGCGTCGGCGAGCGCAGCGGCCGTCCCGCCGGTGGCAACGGATACCGCGGCAGCAACGACCGTCCGTCCTTCCGTGGGAGCAACGACCGTCGTGACGACCGCCCGTCGGGCGGCTTCCGCTCCGGTGGCGACCGTCGTGACGACCGGGGTGGCCGTTCGTTCGAGCGTCGTGACAACGACCGTCCGTCGTTCAACCGCGACCGTCGTGACGACCGTCCCTCGGGCGGCTTCCGCTCCGGCGGCGACCGACGTGACGACCGGGGTGGCCGTTCGTTCGAGCGTCGTGACAACGACCGCCCGTCGTTCAACCGCGACCGTCGTGACGACCGTCCCTCCGGTGGCTTCCGCTCCGGCGGCAGCGACCGTCCGTTCAACCGCGACCGTCGTGACGACCGTCCCTCGGGCGGCTTCCGCTCCGGCGGCAGCGACCGCCCGACCGGCCGTCGTGACGACCACCGCGGTGGCACCGGCACGGGCACCGGCACCGGCACCTTCGGCCGCCGTGACGACAAGCCGCGCTGGAAGCGCAACGGCTGAGTCCCGCTGACTCACTGAGCGGCCCCCGGGGCCCGTACAACACTTCGGTGGTGTACGGGCCCCGGGGCGTTTCCGGACAGTCCCCGAGGGCATCGCTGGGGGCATGACAAACGACGAAGCCGCTGTGGCGGCACCACCACCGGACGCACCCGCTCCCACGACGGACGAGGAACGGCTGGCCGAACTCGGCTACACCCAGGTCCTCGCGCGCCGGATGTCCGCCTTCTCCAACTACGCGGTCTCGTTCACGATCATCTCGGTGCTCTCCGGCTGTCTGACGCTGTATCTGTTCGGCATGAACACGGGCGGTCCCGCGGTCATCACCTGGGGCTGGGTCGGCGTCGGTCTCATGACGCTCTTCGTCGGCCTGGCGATGGCCGAGATCTGTTCGGCGTACCCGACGTCGGCGGGGCTGTACTTCTGGGCCCACCGCCTCGCCCCGCCGCGCTCGGCCGCCGCGTGGGCCTGGTTCGCCGGCTGGTTCAACGTGCTCGGCCAGGTCGCCGTCACCGCCGGCATCGACTTCGGCGCGGCGTCCTTCCTCGGGGCGTACCTGAACCTCCAGTTCGGCTTCGAGGTCACCCCGGGGCGCACAATCCTGCTCTTCGCGGCGATCCTGGTCCTGCACGGGCTGCTGAACACCTTCGGCGTCGGCATCGTCGCCGTCCTCAACAACGTCAGCGTCTGGTGGCACGTGGCCGGGGTGGCCGTCATCGTCGGTGCGCTCACCTTCGTGCCGGACTCGCACCAGTCGGCGTCGTACGTCTTCACCGAGTTCGTGAACAACACCGGCTGGGGCAGCGGCTTCTACGTCGTGATGATCGGCCTGCTGATGGCGCAGTACACCTTCACCGGCTACGACGCCTCCGCCCACATGACGGAGGAGACCCACGACGCGGCCGTGGCCGGCCCCCGGGGCATCGTGCAGTCCATCTGGACGTCCTGGATCGCCGGGTTCGTGCTCCTGCTGGGCTTCACCTTCGCCATCCAGTCGTACGACGGCGCCCTGAACTCCCCGACCGGAGCCCCGCCCGCCCAGATCCTCCTGGACGCCCTCGGCGCCACCACCGGCAAGCTCCTGCTGCTCGTCGTGATCGGTGCCCAGCTCTTCTGCGGGATGGCCTCCGTGACCGCGAACAGCCGCATGATCTACGCCTTCTCGCGCGACGGGGCACTGCCGTTCTCCCGGGTCTGGCACACGGTCAGCCCCCGGACGCGCACCCCCGTCGCGGCGGTCTGGCTGGCCGCCCTCGGCGCCCTCGCACTCGGCCTCCCATATCTGATCAACGTCACCGCGTACGCCGCCGTGACGTCCATCGCCGTCATCGGGCTCTACATCGCCTACGTCATCCCCACCCTGCTCAGGCTGCTGCGGGGCGACGACTTCGTCCGGGGCCCGTGGCACCTGGGCCGCTGGTCCCGGCCCATCGGTATCGTCGCCGTGGCCTGGGTCGGGGTGATCACGGTGCTGTTCATGCTGCCCCAGGTCTCGCCGGTCACCTGGGAGAGCTTCAACTACGCACCCCTGGCGGTCCTGGTGGTGCTGGGCTTCGCCGCCGTCTGGTGGCTGGTCTCCGCGCGGCACTGGTTCCTGAAAGCGGCCGAGCCCGGCCACCGGACCACGACACCGGACGATGCCACCGGCTGAGCGCCTCTCTCCGGGCGCGACCGGGCCCGGCACCCGATACCCGATCGGCTGCCGGGCCCGGTGCGGCTATGCTCGGGGGGTGATCCATCAGGGGCCGTTAGCTCAATTGGTCAGAGCAGCGGACTTTTAATCCGTTGGTTGTGGGTTCGAGTCCCACACGGCCTACCTGGTGCAGGGCGAGGAGACATCCTCCGACCTGCTGCTGAGCGCCCCGACCGGTCTCCGCCGGCCGGGGCGCTCCGTCGTTCCCGATCTGCGCGCCGGCGGTCGGCCCGGCAGCAGGCGCTGTGACTGCGCCGATGATGTCGCCCACGGCACCGCCACCACCCCAGAGGGTGGGGTGTCGTCGTCCGTGCGCGGCTGCGAGGGTTCCGGTTCACACAGGAGCCACCTCAGCAGGTCAGCGCACCGAAGCCAGCACCTCAGGCTTTGATCGGTTGACTCGCACGAAGAATCAGATCCGTTCGTTGTGGCGCCCCCACGTGATCAGATCGAGCCAAACCTGGCGCCGGCCGTCGAATATAGCGAATTCACATAAGTGCTGGCTAAGCGCGGCTAGAATCACATGGTGTTGACGGATGTGACTCGCCTGGCAGGAGAGACCACGATGACCGGCTCCCCTTTCGTTCCCAGGATCGTGGCGGCGATCGATTTCGGTACGCATGGCTCCGGATACGCGTGGGCCACCGTCTCTGCACTTCATGATCGTGCCGACCGGCGGGTCATTGTCTATCAGCCTTTCACCCATTCCGGCGGAGTCGCTTATCCCAAGGATCTCACTGCTGTGCTGGTCGACTCCGACCATCGGCCACTGGCCTTCGGAAGCAAGGCGCGGCAGCGCTGGGAGAGACAACTGGCCCGGGGGAACCCTGAAAACCAGGGCTATGCCAGCCGATTCAAAATGGCTCTGCAGCCCGGAGGAGAGAATTCCGGAGTACCCAGGTTCGAGGGCTGCCTGAGCGGCGCCGACCGGAGCACTGTGACGGGCCTCATCACGGCCACGCTCCGGCACATCAGCCAGGCTGCCTTGGCCGAGATCCTGAAAATCGACGCCCAGGGCTTCACTTTCACCGCGGACGACATCCGGTGGTGTGTGACCATCCCCGCGATCTGGGGAGATGCGGAGCGGAGCCTCATGCGGAAGGCCGCGACGGCGGCCGGACTGCCGGGCGACAGGGAACGCCTGCTGCTGGTCCAGGAGCCCGAGGCAGCCGCCGTCCACTGTGCGCTGTACACCGGGCACCTCCTCGCCCCTGGCCACCCCGAGAGCCGTCTGGACGTCGATGCCCAACCCGGCAGCCGTTTCATGGTTGTGGACTGCGGTGGGGGCACGGTGGACATCACCAGCTATCGCATCCGGCCTGAAGGGGTCGGTCCCGGTCGCCTCGACGAGACCCGGGTCGCCGACGGTGACCGGCTGGGCTCCGCATACGTCAACCAGGCGTTCACCGACCTGGTGCTCGAGGGCCGGTTCGGTGCAGCGGCGCTGGCCAAGCTCCTCGCCGACTTCCCCAAGGAAATGAGCGAGCTGGAAAGCACCTGGGAGTCCGTGAAGGTGAACCTCGCTTCCGAGACCGACGGCGAAGGAAAGCCCGTGGTTTCGGAGTCCGTCTACGTCTCCGTGCCGGGCAAGGTCTGGGATGTCCTGGACGCCGCCACCCGCAACCGTCTCACCGAGCTGGCATCCGGTGAGACGCACAGCATCGTGGTCAGCCCGCAGGAGGTCACTCGCCTCTTCGACTCCGTGGTCGACCCGATCCTTGAGGTCATCGAGCGCCAGCGGGCGTTCGCCCACGCGGAGGACCCGTCCTCCGGCCTCGAGCAGATGATCGTCGTCGGCGGCTTCGCGCGGTCTCCCTACCTGCGGGATGCCATCGCGCACCGCTTCGGCGACAAGGCGCGCATCATCCTGCCCGAGGATCCGGCGGTCGCCGTGCTCGGCGGTGCCGTGCACTTCGCGTACGACCCTTCGGTCATTTGGGGACGCCGCTCCAAATTCACCTACGGTTTCGCATGCTCAGCACCTTTCCGGGAGGGCGTTCATCCAGAGGGGAAGCGGTGGACGGATGAGTACGGCGACGATCGGTGCAGCGATTGCTTCTCCGTGATGGTCCGCCGTGGCGACACCATCCCGGTCGGCCTCACGAAGACCTCCACGCTGGTGACCTTTCCGTCCACCACGCAGACCAGCGTTGATCTCTTCGTGACCTACGCCGGTGAGCCGGTCTATACCGATGAGGAGGGCGTCGTGAAGATCGGTACGGTGACCGCGGACGTTTCCGCTTCCCAGGGCAAGGTCGAAGGTAAACGCTACTTCGATGTGACCTTTTTGTTCGGCACCACCGAGATAGAGGTCGAGACCCGGGACAAGCACGTCGGAACGACGTGCCGGACCGAGATCGAATTTCACGAGCTGTACGGACGGCGGGGTCCCGGTTCCGACGGAAAGCGGTGAGTGATGGCCCACGAGGACATGCACAGACACGAAGAGGGAAAGCCCTCTCAGGGGCGTCCTGTCCCGGAGTCGCTTCCCGGCTCCTCGTACGAGGCCGTCCACGTCGACCATCGGCGGCTGACCGCGCTGGAGGCCCAGGTCACCTGGCAGGGTAACGAGCTCAGAAAGCTGATGGGATCCCGGGGCCGGCTCGGACGGCTCAGCAACGTCGATGCGGACCAGCTCCAGGTGATGGCAGGCCGTATTGCTGCGCTGGAACAGTGGGTCCGGCAATTGTGCTCCGACGTGGAGCGGAGCGGCAACGAGCTGCGAGAGCGCCTGGCGGACATGGACCGGCTGTTGGACGGGGTGCGCGGATCGCGTGTGCAGGATGCGATTTCCTCGGGGGAGCTCACCAGCGATCTGCACCGGCGGCACCTCCTGAACGCCGAGGCGTATCGCACCCTGATAGCCCAGAACTTGCGCCGCTTCGCCGTTCGACTGTGCCCCGTCGGATCGGTCCAGGATGCTGAGATGCTGGCGTCCGCTCGGGCCCGCGCGGTGGCGGAGTTGCTCCAGATACTCTTCGGTGGCGCGCCCTCGGGCCTGCCGGCCACGGCGGAGGAGCTTCACTCGGAACTCGTCGCTCGTGGCCGTCCGACCAGCCGCGAGGAGGCCGGCCCCGAACTCGACAAAATCGTGGAGCGGGCCAAGGTGATCGCCCGCGAGCTGGCCGGCGACACACTCCCCGCCGTGCTCGTCGGCTTCGGCACCGATGCGCGCACACTTCCGCCCAGCGCCTACGAGCCGTACAACATCGGAGCCACAGGCGTACCCGGGTTCCTCGTCGCCCCCGCCTACGTGATCGATGGCGATCAGCAGGACGAACTGCTCCGGCCCCTCGTCTTCATCGTGCCGGCCGGTGCCGCCGAGACCGCCCTCGACGTCGCAGATGCTGTTGCTGCCAAGCGGCCGGACAGCGCGGATCGAGTCGCGTGACCGACCACTTGGACACGGTGGCCAGAGGGGTGCCACTCGTTGACGACCGGTTGCTCCTGGAGCTTGCGAACGAGCTGCGCACAGCCGACGACCTGAATCGCGCGGCCTCGCGCGAGGGCTTCTTCGCTCGGCTCCTCGGCCACGCGACCGGCCACACCCGCATACGCGAGCGGAACATTCGGCGTGCCTCGATCAGCGCCCAGCAGGGGACCTTCCAGTGGCTGACCAGCCTCACCGAGCGCATGACGGTCACCGATCTGGTGGTGGCCGAGGTGGCCGAAGAGGTCAGCGAAGTCAAGCGGCAGCAGGCCGGTATCGCGGCAGCGAGTCTCTGGTCGGTGGAGCGCATCGACGAGCTGGGCGCGCTGGTCGGCCGGCTGGCACGCGATGCCGGACACGTCCTCCACGATCACGACAGACGGCTGGCAGCCGTCGAAGCGCAGCTTGCGACGGATGCGGCGGTACGGCGGTGGCGGTGGCCGCGCCCGGACCCGGGATTGCCCTGGCTGGTGCGTGTGGTGCTGCTGGCCCGAGAAGTGGCCGCCGGCCCGGCCGGGGAGTTCGCCTTCACCGGCGACGGCCGTGTCCCCGTGCGGGACGACCTGGTGGAGAGGATGCTCCAGAATCCGTCCGCGCGTTGGTACGACGGCAGCAAGTCGCTGTCCGGCCTCCTCACAGCCGCGGTGTCGGACATGCCGGGCATTGATCATCGACGGATGATCGCGGAGCTGCTGGGAGTCGGCCTCGAAGGTGAGCTGGCCGAGACGGCCGGTCCGTTGACCAAGGCGCTCGCCGACACCGCTCAGAGGGTCGCCACTGAGGAGATCTCCCCATCCCGGGCCGCCGGTGACGCGATGCGGAACGCGAGCGGCAACGGTGGCCGCTACCTGTGGACGAGCCTCAGCATCGAACAACTGCTGCGCCGAGTGGTGGACGAGCAGTTCGAGGAAGCTGCCGTGCGCCGGGCCCGGTTGAGAGCCCGCAGGGAGTTGCGGGAGCCCAGCTGTGACTAGCTCGGAGGAGATCAGCCGGAGGTTCGACGCCCTTGCCGAACGCGCCGAAGCGGTGGCCGGCTCCCGCCCCGGCGCCGCCTACGCCACCGGGAGCGTGGAGTTCACCCTGCCTGCCCGGACCGTTGTGCCGCGGGTCGGCCTCGTACTGGCCGGCGGCGGCGCCAAAGGAGCCTACGAGCTGGGCGTCTCCGATTACCTGGCTGAGATCGGGACGGACATCGCGGCCATCGCGGGCACCAGCATCGGTGCGCTCAACGGCGCGGTGCTCGCTGCTGAGCCGGATCTGCGACGCGGAACTCAGCAACTGGCGGCGTTCTGGGAGCAGTTCTCCACCCAGTCCGGCGTGGCCCCGTTCGCCGACCGGGGGCTCCCGCTGGACGAGGCCGGGATGGCGGTCGAGGGTACGGCACGACAGTTACGACGTTTCGCACCCCGGCTGCGAGCCCTCAAGCAGAGAGCCGACCTGCTCGAGGAGCTGGTGGTCCAAGCGGTGAACGCCCCTGCCATCCGAGCCGGGCGCCCGCTGTGGGTGGCTGCCTACCCTCTGCTCGATCCCACCTCCCTGCCGCTGCCGCAGCGGCTGCGACATCTGATCGAGATCATGCGCTGGCTGGCGGGCAGCCAGGGCAGCATCCTGCGGCTCAACGAGCATTCCGACGAGCAGATCCGGCAGGCTGTTCTGGCGAGCGCCGCATTACCCTTCATCTTTCCCGCCCGGGTGGTGGACGGCTGCGCCTACCTGGACGGAGGGCTCGGCGGCCCGGGTGACCGGACTCCGGTCCGCGCGTTCGCCGAGCAGGAGCACTGTGACGTCCTGGTCGTCGTCCACCTTCATCCGGATGCCGTGATCAGTCCTCAGCCGACTTCTCGGTTCCTACGGATCGATATCCGGCCCAGCGTGCAGATCGTCCCACCAGGGCCGCTCGGGCCACTGAGCGCGATGCTCGCCTTCTCGCCCGAGCGGGTCCGGGCACTCCGCATTCTCGGATACGAGGATGCCAAGGCCCGGTTCACCGAGGTGCGCCGGTTGCTTGCCGCCCGGAACAACCTGGCTGATGCCGAAGCCCGCATGCTCGCGGCACTCACTCGACTGCGCCGCGGGCACTGAGAGATCGTTGACGGACAGGAAAGGAAACCGTGCGTATGGGAAGGGTGCGTTTGTGGAGTACGCCGACACCCCGTTGGCAGAACCCGACCGACGGCTCGCTCAACTCGATCGAGCAGTACGCGAGGGAAGTCATCGCCTTCTACGATGTCCGTGCCCGCTGGCACAGGCGCCTCTACAGGATCAGCGCCATGTTGATCATCCTTGCCGGAGCCGCGCTGCCACTGCTGACGACGTTGGACTTCCCGGGGCAGGAGGGCACTGTCGCAGGTGTCGGCTTCCTGGTGGCCGTCACCACTGCGCTGCGTGCTCTGTACCGGTGGGACACCTCCTGGGTGCTCCTGCGGGACACCGAGATCCAGCTGACCGAGGCGTACCTCGTCTGGAAGGTCGGCCAGTCCGCTCCCGGTGCTCCCACCGACCCGGCCCGTTCGGCGCGGGAACTGCTGGAGCGCATCATGCAGATTCGCCGACTGGAGTCCTCGGAGTTCTTCAAGAGCCTCCCGGACGCAACCACCATCGGCACCCAACCCGGTGGCACAGCGGCCACCCGTGCGGGAGTGGTGTAGCGGAGACCGGCATTCCGGGTTCGAAGCCCACACGGCCTACCTGGTGCAGGGCGAGGAGACATCCTCCGACCTGCTGCTGAGCGCCCCGACCGGTCTCCGCCGGCCGGGGCGCTCCGTTCTTCTCCCGCCGTGCACGTCCCGGCCGCCCCGTCCGCCGGGGTGCGATGAGTTCCCGGGGCGCGGCGAGTCCTCCTCCGCAGGCGCTGTGGACGACAGATGCTGGGGAAGACCGTGGGAGGAAGCCGTGGGAGATGTCTGGCCGATGGTCCATGCGGAGCGCGCCGCGCTCATCCATGACCTGGAGCACCTCGACGACCGGCAGTGGGAGGAGCCGTCGCTCTGCGAGGGGTGGACGGTGCACGACGTGGTCGCCCATCTGACGGACACGGCGCGTACGACGCGCCTGGGTTTCCTGGCAGGTCTCGCCCGGGCGGGGTTCGACTTCGACCGCCAGAACGCCCGCGGTGTCGCGCGCGAGCGAGGTGCCTCGCCAGGACGGACGCTGGAGCGGCTCCGCCGGGTCGCGACCCGGACGTCGACCCCTCCTGCGCCCCTCGACAGCCGGCTGGTCGAGGAGGTCGTGCACGGCGAGGACATCCGCCGGCCGCTGGGACTCGCCCGCTCCTACCCGGCCGAGGCGGTCGTCAGGTCACTGCGTCTGCAGGCCCGGACCCCGGCCTCCTTCGGCGGGGCCAAGGAGATCGTGTCCCGTGTCCGGCTTACGGCATCCGACGGCGCGGTCTCGATCGGGGAAGGTCCGGAGGTGAGCGGTCCGGCGCTCTCGCTGCTCCTCGCCGTCTCCCGCCGGCGGGTGGCGCTGGACGACCTCGAAGGACCGGGGTTCGCCGTGCTGGCCGCGGTGATCTGACGCCCCGTCCCCGGGCTTCGTCCTCGGTCGCCGCCCGCATCGTGCCCGTTCGGAACGCGCGGACTCAGCGGCCGGACCGCTCGACCGCCGCGGGGGTGACGGGCGTGAAGAAGTTGACGAGGTTGCCGTCCGGGTCACGGAGGAGCAGGGACCGGTTGCCCCACGGCATGGTGGTGGGCTCCGTCACGAAGTCGGCCACGAGGGAGCGCAGGTTCCGGTGCAACCGGTCCACGTCGTCCACGAGGAACTCGGTGATGACGCTGTGGTTCTCGGCTGGGCGGGCCCAGCCGGGGGCGAACATCGGGACGGTGCGGGTGCTCGCGATCGCGAGGGTGGCCGCGGAGGTCCTGAGCTCGGCGAAGTCCTCGGTGGCCCAGGTCGCCGCCACCCCTGTGGCCCGTTCGTAGAACGTGACGAGACGGGCGACGTCGGCGGTGATGATGCGGATGGAGACGAAGTTCATGGCGGGCTCCTGAGTCGTGCCGGTGTCGTGCACGTCGCACGCCAGGAGCCCTACAGGACGTAATCCGTCCTGTATCCGCGGGGCGTGGCGCCCGTACCCCGCCGGCCGCAGGCTTCAGGGACGTGGCCAGGGGCGGCCGCCGAGACGTTCGATGTCCGAGTTGAAGCGGCGCAGGTAGCCGGCGAAGGCGGAGATGTCCTCGTCAGGCCAGTCGGCCATGACCCTTTCCAGCGAGGAGACCATGCCCTCGCGCTCCGCGTCGAGGGTCCTGGCGCCCTCCTCGGTGATACGGAACTTGCGGGCCATGCCCCCGTCCGGGTCGGGGATGCGCTCCACGAAGCCGGCGCGCATCACCGCGGCGGTCTGCCGGTTGAGGGTGGAGACGTCGAGGTCGAAGGCCTCGCTGAGCTCGCCGACGGTCATGGGGCCCTGGACGCGGATGCGGCTGAGCAGGACGTACGCGCTGCGCTCCAGGAGGCCGTCCTTGCGGCGCCCCTTTCTGTGGGTCAGGAGCCCGTGGCGGCTGAGGAGCATCTGCTCGTACTCGACCTCGTGCGTTGCCCTGTTCATCCGCGGGCACCTCCTGCTTCCTGCCGGGCGAGGCCGGTGTCTCGTCGTGCGTGCTGCCTTCATCGTATGGTCACGGCAAAGTGCATAGGACACATGGTGTGCATGATGCAATAAACATGTACGATACCAAATCTGCCACCGACAGATAGCCGAGGACTCGCGATATGGACGCCCCCCAGCCCCCCGCCCGCGCAGGCGGTGTGATCACCACGCTGGCACTCGCCGGCACCGTCGCAGCGGTCATGCAGACGCTGGTGACCCCGCTCATAGCCGAGCTGCCGCGGATCCTGGACACCTCGTCCTCCAACGCGGCCTGGGTGGTCACCGTCACCCTCCTCGTCGCCGGTGTGTGCGTGCCGGTCACCGGCCGGCTCGGCGACCTCCTCGGCAAGCGGCGGATGCTGCTGGCCTGTTCGGTCCCGCTGGTCGTCGGTTCCGTGGTGTGCGCCCTGGCCTCCTCCGTGGTGCCGATGATCGTCGGCCGCGGCCTCCAGGGCATGGGCATGGGCATGGTCCCGCTGGGCATCGCGCTGCTGCGTGACGTGGTCCCCGCGGAGAAGCTCAGCGGCTCGATCGCCCTGGTCAGCGCCTCCATGGGCATCGGTGGCGCCCTCGGTCTGCCGATCTCGGCCGCCGTCGCCGAGTACACCAGCTGGCGCGTGCTGTTCTGGGGCTCCGCCGCCCTCGCGCTGATGATCGCCGTGCTGATCTGGTCCTTCGTCCCGGACGTCCCGGCCGGCGCCAAGGGGCAGCGCTTCGACGCGCCCGGCGCGGTCGGGCTCGCCATCGGTCTGGTGTCCCTCCTGCTGGCCATCTCCAAGGGCGCCGACTGGGGCTGGGGTTCGGGCATCACGCTCGGCCTCTTCGCCGTCGCGGTCGTGGCGCTCGGCGCCTGGGGCGTCTACGAGCTGCGCACCCGTGACCCACTGGTCGACCTGCGCACGACCGCTCGCCCCCGCGTGCTGCTGACCAACATCTCCTCGATCCTTGTCGGCGTCGGCATGTACTCCTTCATGCTGATCGCCCCGCAGATGCTCCAGTTCCCGGAGGCAACGGGGTACGGCCTCGGGCAGTCGATGCTGGCCGCCGGCCTGTGGATGGCCCCCGGCGGCGTGATGATGATGATCGTCTCCCCGCTCGGCGGCAAGCTGATCAACGCGCGCGGCCCGAAGATCGCCCTCGTCCTCGGCGCACTCGTGATCTCTCTGGGCTACGGCCTCTCCCTGTTCCTCATGGGCTCCGCCTGGGGTCTGATGATCGTCGGCATCGTCATCAACAGCGGTGTCGGCCTCGCCTACGGCGCCATGCCCGCGCTGATCATGAGCTCGGTCCCGCTCTCGGAGACCGCCGCGGCCAACGGCTTCAACACCCTGATGCGCTCGCTGGGCACCACCATCGGGTCCGCGGTCATCGGTGTGGTGCTGGCGCAGATGACCATCGAGCTCGGCGGCTTCTCGCTCGCCTCCGAGGACGGCTTCCGCGTCGGCCTGATGATCGGCTGCGGAGTGGCGCTCGTCGCCGCCGCGGTCGCTGCGTTCATCCCGGGCCTGGTCCGTCCCGCCGGGGCCGGTGACAAGGCGGGCCCCGCCGCGTCGGACAAGGTCGTTGCCGAAGCCTGATCACGGCCTCCACGAGCGCCCCGACCGGTCCGTCCGGCCGGGGCGCTCGTGCGTTCCCGCCCCGGCGCCCCGGCCTCCTCGCCGGGGCGCTCCGGCGTGTCCGGGCCCAAGAACTTTCTGCTGCACGGGCATTGACCGTGGGAGTGGGCCGACTTACGTTCTTCGCGTTGTCCTTCGTATGTCATATATGAGACGCGATATGAGAGCCGAGCGCCGCATGCAGACATCCCCGAGCCCCCTTCCCGGCCGCTCCCTGCGCCGAGGGAGACGCTGAGCCCCCGTCCGCCCGGACGGAGGGAGGCCGGTGCCGAGCCGGCGCGGCGCCCTCCGTGCGTCGACGGCCTCCGGCGGGGGTGCGCCCCGAAAGGCCCCGCCCCGGACCCGCCGGGCGCCTCCGGACCACCCGGACCCGCCGGGCGCCTCCGGCTCCCCGGTCCTCCGACCGCCCCGTCCTCCGTCTCCCCAGGGCCCGCCGGGTCCTTCGACTGCCCCTCCCGAAGCACCCCACCCCGCACGGCTTCACGCTGCGGCACCCCGTTGCCCGGCGCCCGCCCGTGAGCACTCAGAGAAGAGAGCCGACCATGACCAAGCCCCGCAACAGCCGTCTCGCCGCCGCGATATCCCTGGTCTCGGCCCTGGCCCTCACGGCCACCGCCTGCGGGGACGACGGCAGCGGCATCGCCGGTGCGAAGGGCGCCGAGGGATCGGGCACCGGGAAGATCGTGTTCTGGGACGAGAACGGCGGCGTCCGCACGGCGATCTGGAAGGAGATCATCGCCGACTTCGAGAAGGCGAACCCGGACATCGACGTGCAGTACGTCGGCATCGCCTCGACCGAGGCGCAGTCCAAGTACGACACCGCCATCCAGGGCGGCGGTCTGCCGGACGTCGGCGGCGTGGGCGCCGCGATGGTCGCCGGGATCGCCGCGCAGGACGCGCTGGAGCCGCTGGACGACCGGATCGCGGACAGCTCGCTCAAGGGCAAGCTCAACGAGGCGATGCTGGAGAACGTGAGGAGCGCGGGCGGCCGGGACGAGACGTACACGGTGCCGATCTCCGCCACCAACGGTGTCCTCTACTACCGCACGGACCTGTTCGAGAAGGCCGGCCTCGGTGAGCCGGACACCTGGGACGAGTTCTACAAGGCGGCGGCGAAGCTGACGGACAAGCAGAAGAACCGTTTCGGCTACACCATCCGCGGCGGCCCGGGCTCCATCGCCCAGGCCCTGGACGCGATGTACGGGCAGTCGGGCATCACGTCGTTCTGGGACAGGTCCGGGACGCACACGACGGTCGATGACCCGAAGAACGTCGCGGCGCTGGAGAAGTACGCCGGCCTGTACCGCAAGACCACCCCGGAGGCCGACCTCAACAACGACTTCACCAAGATGGTCGCCCAGTTCGACTCCGGCTCCATCGCGATGCTCAACCACAACCTGGGCTCGTACCAGGACCACGTGAGTTCGCTGGGCGTCGACGCGTTCCGCGGGATCCCGCAGCCCGAACTGGCCGACGGCACCCGGGTGATGGTGTCCAACCCGGTGTCCGGCCTCGGACTGCTCAAGTCGTCCGAGAACAAGGCGGCGGCCTGGAAGTTCATCGAGTTCGCCGCGTCCCACGCCTCGAACTCCAAGTTCAGCGAGTCCGCCGGCCTGATCCCGGCCAACAAGGAGGCCGCCGAGGACCCCTGGCTCGACACGGCGGAGACCACCAAGCTCGGTGCCGAGGCCCTGTTCTCCGGGGACACCGAGATCGTCCAGCTCCCCTACTACCTGCCGGACTGGAACACCCTGTCCAAGGCGGACAGCGAGTCGGGCTTCCAGAAGGTGCTGCTCGGCAGGACGAGCGCGCAGGACTTCCTCGACTCCTTCGCCGAGGACCTCGACGAGGCCCAGGCGGAGTGGAAGGAACAGCAGGGCTGACGGAGCCCGTGCGCGCGGCCGTCCCGGACGCCGGTCCGGGACGGCCGCACAGGGGCCGGTCCCGCGTCCTCAGTCCAGGCCCTCCTCCCGCAGTTCGTACATCAGGAGGAACGTCCGGTAGGTCTCCGGAGGGACGTCCTGGCAGATGTCGGGCCGCTGGGTCCACGTCGACGTGTTGTCGAGGGCCCTCCGGCAGGCCGCCTCGGTCTCCGCCTCGGTGGGGATGTTCGAGAGGAACGCGGCGATCAGCAGGGCCACCGCGAGGACGATCACGCCGATACGGATGCGCATGGTCTCCCAACGACCGTGCGCCCGCGGCGGTCACTCGGGGCCGGTCACGGGCCCACCGGTCATTCGGGTTCGTCGGCGAGCGGCGGCAGGTCGGGCTCGATGAACAGGCCCGCGTACTGAGGTGTGGGCAGCGGCGCGGTGGTACGCGTGTCGCTGGCCGTGGCCGCGGAGATGCTGTCGGGGCGCCGCGTGGTCGTGCGGGCAGGCATGTCGGTCATCTCAGGTGTCCTGTACGTCGGTGTGCGGTGAGAGCCCCGTGACCGAGCCGCCGCGGTGAATGCCGGACTGGTCCCGACCGGTGGGGCTACGAGGTGCCGCCACCGGTGCCGCGCCGCTCCGGGGGCGTCCGGATCATCGTGCGGTGCATGCAGACTGTAACCCTCCCGGCACGGCTTTTCCCCGGTATTGCGCGCCCGGCGTGACGGTCAGTGCGGCGCGGCGGGCTCGATGTTCTGGTTTGCGTGGAAGAGGTTGTGCGGGTCGTAGGTCCCCTTGACCTCCGCGAGCCGGTCGTAGTGGCCCCGGTAGGTGGCCCGGACCCGGTCCTGGGACTCGCCCGCGCCGATGAAGTTCACGTAGGCGCCGCCCATCGAGTGCGGGTGCAGCGCCTCCCAGTAGCCGACGGCCCACTCCCGTATCGCCGCCGCGTTGGCCGGGTCGGGGTCGATGCCCCCGATGATGCCGGACCAGACGGCGTCGCGGTACGCCCAGGCGGTGTCGTCCGGGCCGACACGGCCCGCGACCCCGTCGACCGGGTACAGGTGCATGGTCGACAGGCCGGTGGGGAGGTTCTCCGCGAAGGCGGCGTGCACGTCGACGGCGTCGTCGGTGATCCGGTCGAAGAAGTCCCCGCGCCAGTACCACTGGAGTCCGGCCGGGATCAGCTCGTCGAACAGCGACTGCAGAGCGGGGTAGGGCATCTCCGCGGTGAAGTGGAAGGCCGGCGGTCCCGGTTCGTTCACCGCACCGAGTGTCGTCCCCAGCGCGGCCGGGTCCGCCGTCGAGGACCAGACGACACCGCACATCTTCTGTCCGTGGATCTCTTCGGGGAAGGGCGGGGCGGGCGGCACGGAAAGAACGGCGAAGAAGCCGTACAGGTCGTCGGGCGCCTGGGGCAGGAAGTCGCGGTACCAGCGCATCACCTCGGGGAGGAGGCCGAGCGGCCAGACGGTGGCCCCGGCGCCCACCGTGGACACGGGGTGCAGCTCGAAGTCGAAGGACGTGACGATGCCGAAGTTGCCGCCGCCGCCGCGCAGCGCCCAGAACAGGTCCGGGTGCTCGCTCGGGTTCGTGGCGACGAAGCTGCCGTCGGCCAGGACCACGTCGGCGGAGACCAGATTGTCCACGGTCAGCCCGTACTTGCGGGTGAGGTAGCCGTGGCCGCCGCCGAGGGTGAGTCCGCCGATGCCCGTCGTGGACATGATTCCCGCCGGGGTGGCGAGACCGAAGGCGTGCGTGGCGTGGTCGAGGTCGCCGAGCGTCGCCCCGCCGTCGGCCTGGGCGGTCTGGATCGCGGGGTCGACCCGGACGCCGCGCATGGGCGAGAGGTCGATCGTGACGGCGTCGTCGGCGAGGCAGAGGCCGGGACCGCTGTGCCCTCCGCCCCGTACGGCCACGTCCAGGCCGTGCTCGCGGACGAAGTCGACCGCCGCCATCACGTCCGCCGTGTCGTGGCACCTGACCACCGCGGCGGGCCTCTTGTCGATCATGGCGTTGTAGACCGTACGGGCCTTGCCGTACTCGGGGTCGTCCGGGCCGATGACGGGGCCGCGCAGCGAGGTCCGCATCGTGTCGAGGAGGGTGCCGTCCATGATCGTCTCCTAGCGCGTGTGCGCCCGGCCTCCCCTGGCTCCATCCATCGGGTGAGGCTGCTGGGCCGACGCCGGCACCTGAGCATGCCGCGCAGACGGGACCGAACACCGAAAGGCTTGCCCTTCCAGCGTCCCGCCGCTCCGAACAGCTCGCAATCGCGGGGCGGGGCGCCCCGTCCCGGCTGCTCCGGGACGGGACACGCGTGGGGTCAGCCCTGCCGCACGGCCGGGGCGCCGCTCTCCGGAGCCGGCGCGACGGGCGTCCCCTGTCTTCCCCGCAGATGCACCATGAGCCCGATGAAGCCGGCGGCGAATCCGCTGAACAGGCCCGATATCCCGTGGTTGAGCGCGTTGGCCGAGGCGCTCTCGGGCACACCGATGACCAGGTAGTTGACGGCGGCGCTGATCACCGCACCGAACACGGCGCCGATCACCCCGCTGACGAGGGACACGCGCAGGGACGACGGCGCGGCCGGCGGGAGCGGGGTGGGTCTGTGCGGTGTGGACATGATGGAGTGGCCTCCAGGCGGGCGAGATGCACGATCGGGGGGTGCGGCAACACCTTTGCCTACGCCGCTGCGCCTGGCAACATCCGTTTGTGCAGGCCGTGTTGGCGCACGGCATGAGGCGAGCGGGAGCCCGGGCCGGGGGTGGAGGGCGAAAAGTGGTCGGAGTGCCGTCCCGGATGCCGTAGAGTTGTCATCACAACGACGCGGGGTGGAGCAGCTCGGTAGCTCGCTGGGCTCATAACCCAGAGGTCGCAGGTTCAAATCCTGTCCCCGCTACTGAAAGACAGAGGCCCGGATCCTTTCAAGGATCCGGGCCTCTGTCGTCACCCGTCACCCGTCAGCCGTTCCGGGCTTGACCTTGACGCTGCGTAAAGATCTAGCGTTTCCGGCATGGAGTGGTCCATTCAGGAAATCGCCCGGCGCGCCGGCACCACGAGCCGCACGCTCCGGCACTACGGAGACATCGGTCTCCTGGTGCCGAGCCGCACGGGTGCCAACGGCTACCGCTATTACGACCAGGAGGCCCTGGTCCGGCTCCAGCGCATCCTGCTGCTGCGGGAGCTGGGGCTCTCCCTGCCCGCGATCAAGGACGTGCTGGAAGGGCAGCGGGACACCTCCGCCGCGCTCCGGACCCATCTGCGCCTGCTGGAGCAGGAGCGGGAGCGCATCGGCCGGCAGATCGCCTCGGTGCGGACCACTCTCCACCGGACCGAGCAAGGGGAGGAACTCATGGCGGAGGAAGTGCTCGACGGCTTCGATCACACGGAGTACGAGCAGGAGGTCACCGAGCGCTGGGGCCGGGAGGCGTACGAGCGCGGTGGCCGGTGGTGGCGCGGACTGACCGAGGACGAGCGCGCCCGCTTCCAGGGCGTGCACGAGGCCATCGCCCGGGACTACGGGGAGGCCAGGGCCGCCGGCCTGGCGGCGGGCAGCGAGCAGGTGCAGGACATCGCCCGGCGGCACTGCGCGTGGCTGTCGGCGACCATGGAGCCCACACGCGCCTACGTGACCGGCCTCGGGGAGATGTACGTCGCCGATCCCCGCTTCGGGAGGAACTACGATCGCCACGGGGACGGAACCGCCGTCTTCGTACGGGATGCACTGACGATCTACGCGCAGCACCGGCTCTCCGACTGACCCCCGGAGGGCGGGGCTCCGGCGCGCTCCTCCCTTTGGCCGATGACGAGCCGCCGTTCGGCGCGGCTCCGGCCGGGCGGGGCGGGGCGCGGTACCGTCCGCAGCCGTGGGTGGACCGGGCAGGAGTGCACAGGTGGGGAAGCGGGACGGACGGCGGCGGGGCTCTGAGATGAACGTCCGTTCCTGGCGGCTCGTGAGAGTGCTGCCCGCCGTGCTGATCTGTGCCGGGGCGGCCTTCGACCTCGCGACGCCGACGGAGGTCACGGCGGTCCCGCTCTTCGCCGCCGCCTCGCTCGTCGCCGCGCCCTTCTTCTCCCTCGGCAGTACCGTCCGCATCGGCATCGTCACGGTCCTGGTCGTGCTCGGCATCCGGCTGTCGGACGGCGTGCTCCTCAGGGTCGTGCCGGTCACCGACCTGCTCACGCTGCTCACCGTCGTCGGCCTGTCCCTCGTCATCAACCGCGTCGTGCACCGCGGCAACGAGCAGCTCGCCTCGGCCCGGGTCATCGCCGAGACCGCGATGCGCGCGGTGCTCCCGGTGCCGGAAGCCCGGATCGGCGGGCTGCACGTCGCGGCACGGTACGAGGCGGCTCAGGCGGACGAGTTCGTCGGGGGCGACCTCTTCGCCGTCGCGGACACTCCGTTCGGGGTGCGTCTGGTGGTCGGGGACGTGCGGGGCAAGGGGCTGGACGCCGTGGCGGCCGTGGCCGTCGTGATCGGGGCGTTCCGGGAGGCCGCCGAACAGGAGCTGTCGCTGGAGGGCGTGGTCCAGAGGCTGGAGCGGGCGCTGGCCCGTGAGGGCTCGCGGCGGGGCGGGCTCGACTCCATGGAGGGGTTCGTCACCGCGGTCCTCGCGGAGATCCCGGCAGGCTCGGACACCCTGCGGGTCGTCAACCGCGGCCATCCGGAGCCGCTGGTGCTGCACGCGGACGGGGCGCTCGACGTCCTGGCCCCGACCGCGCCCGCCCTGCCGCTCGGTATGGGGCTGGACGCGTGGCCCGACCGGTCGGACACGTGGGCGCTGCCGCCCGGCGCGACGTTCCTGGCGTTCACCGACGGCCTCTCCGAGGCGCGTGACGCACAGGGCCACTTCTACGACCCGGCGGCCAGGCTGCGCGGCCGGCTCTTCCCGGGGCCCGAGGAACTGCTGTCCGCGCTCACCGACGACGTGCGGCTGCACACGGGTGGCCGGTCGACGGACGACCTGGCCCTCCTCGCCGTCGGTCGGCCCACGCGAGGCCAGCAGGAGCGGCGTACGACGGTGAAGATCGTGGGGCGGGACAGTGAATGACCGGTCGCGACGTTCGGTAGTCGAAGGACCTCGCTCCGCATAACATATGACACTCCGTCAGAAACTGGTGGCTGGATACACGGTGTTCAAGTCGCCCGTTTCTGCCCGTTTGACCCCTGAAAGTCCAGGCTGGAGCCGTGAGCGATCTGCGAGAACAGCTTGGAATCGGACCCGGGTGTCTATTAACGTTCGATAACGCAGCGCGGTTGTAGCCGCCGTCGCAAGAGACGGCACCGTGCGCAGCGCCGAATTCCGCAAGGGAACCGGGGAACCACCTACATGGGGTGAATCGGGCACCTGTGTCTCGTGAGAGACGGAGGGGCCCGTAGGAGACCTTCCTGCTCCGAACCCGTCAGCTAACCCGGTAGGCGAGAAGGAAGGAAAGGAGTGCGCCTACGTGGCGTCCAATCAGCCTGCCCCCGAGGCCCCGTCATCCTTCAGGACCGGAGGCTTCGGTGATGAGGACAGGACGTGGGAGGAATGGAACCCCACCGAGGAGTCCATCCGCCCCGTACGCGGCCGGCATCGCGTAGCCAAGCAGCGCGGTCTCGCCCGTAGCTCCACCGTCCTCGGCGTCGGCGTCATCGCGGCCGTCGGTGCGGGCGGCATGGCCACCGCGCAGAGCAAGCCGCCGGTCTCCATCTCTCTTCCCGATTCCATCGCGGACAATCTTCCCGACGCCAAGTCCCTTCCCGGCGTGGGTGCCTTCATGTCCGGGGACTCCGACACGGACCACGAGACCGTCGCCGCGTCCTCCCCGCTCACCACGGCCGGTATCACCGCCGCCGAGGCCGAGCAGGGCACCACCGACGCCGGCGAGGCCCTGCGCGCCCGCATCCTCCAGCAGGCCGAGCAGCAGTCGGCCGGAGCCGAGGCCGAGGCCAAGGCAGCCCAGGAGCAGGCGGCGGCCGAAGCGGCCGCGGCCCAGGCCGCCAAGCAGCAGAGCGCCGCCGAGGCCGAGGCCGCGGCGAAGAAGAAGGCCGAGGAGGAAGCGGCGAAGAAGAAGGCCGAGGCCGAGCGCCTCGCCAAGCTCGCCGCCAGCTACGCCGTCCCGACCTCCTCGTACACGATCACCTCGACCTTCGGGCAGTCCGGTTCGATGTGGTCCTCCGGCCACCACACCGGTCTGGACTTCGCGGCTCCCACCGGCACGCCGGTCAAGGCCGTGCACAGCGGCACGGTGAAGTCGGCCGGCTGGTCCGGTTCGTACGGCTACCGCACGGTCCTGGAGCTCGACGACGGCACGGAGGTCTGGTACTGCCACCAGTCCTCGATGGACGTCACGGCAGGGCAGAAGGTCACCACCGGCGAGACCATCGGCCGTGTCGGCGCCACCGGCAACGTGACCGGCCCGCACCTCCACCTGGAGATCCACACCGCGGACGGCACGGGTGTCGACCCGATGAGCTGGCTGCGCGGCAAGGGCCTCACGATCTGATCCCCGGCGCCACCCGGCGCACCGGAACCCCGGCGGCCCTGACGCACGACCCCCCGACGTCAGGGCCGCCGGTCCACTCCGTGGGGGCGCAGGGGTTCACCCGGGCCCTGACGGGTTCCCCGAGAATCGGAATACGTGCCTCCAGCAGCTCGTTGTCCTCGGGTATGACTTCTCTGCGTCCGCTCGGTTCCTCGAGCCTCCAGGTGTTCCCCCTCGCCCTCGGCGGCAACGTCTTCGGCTGGACGGCCGACGAGGACACGACCTTCGCCGTCCTCGACGCGTACGTGGCGGCCGGCGGCAACTTCATCGACACGGCCGACTCCTACTCCGCCTGGGTCCCCGGCAACGAGGGCGGTGAGTCGGAGACCCTCATCGGGAAGTGGCTCAGGGCGCGTTCCCGCCGTGACGACGTCGTGATCGCCACCAAGGTCGGTGCCCACCCGTCGTACAAGGGGCTCTCGCCCACCACGATCAAGGGGGCGGCCGAGGCGTCCCTGCGGAGGCTCGGCACCGACCACATCGACCTGTACTACACGCACTTCGACGACGAGAGCGTCCCCGTCGAGGAGATCGTCACCGCCCTCGACCAGCTCGTGAAGGCCGGCACGGTGCGGGAGATCGCCGCCTCCAACATCAGCCCGGAGCGGCTGAGGGCCTCCCTGGAATTCTCCGAACGCGAGGGCCTGGCCCGCTACGTGGCGCTCCAGCCGCACTACAACCTCGTCTCGCGCGACACCTACGAGGGCGCGCTCCAGGACACGGCGGCCGGTGCCGGTCTCGCGGCGGTCCCCTACTTCGCGCTCGCCTCGGGCTTCCTCACCGGGAAGTACCGGCCGGGAGCCTCCGTCGAGAGCGCGCGGGCCGAGGGTGCGGGCAAGCACCTGGAGACCGAGCGGGGCCGCAGGGTGCTGGCGGCCCTCGACAGGATCGCCCAGGAGCACGACGCGGAGATCGCCACGGTCGCCTTGGCCTGGCTGGCCTCCCGGCCGACCGTGGCCGCCCCCATCGCCTCCGCCCGGACGGTCGAGCAGGTGCCCGCGCTGGTGGCGGTGGCCGGTCTCCGGCTGACCGAGGCCGAGCTGGCGGAACTGACCGAGGCGTCGGCCTGATCCGACGGGGCGGGTGCGCCGCCGTCCGGCGAGGTCCCCGGGCCCGCCCCCGGGGAAGGGGTGCGGCGGGTGCGCCGCCGGACGGTCAGGTCTTCCGCCCCGTCCGGAGCCGGCTCAGCGGTCCTCCAGGTACGGGTTGTGGCCCCCGTAGTGCCGGTGCGGCGCGGGGAGCTGCTGCGGCTGGCCGCTGCCGTGGGGGAACTGACGGGGGAACGCCTGCGGCGCGGGCGGCCGGTGGGTCCGCCGCAGCCGGCCCGTCGCATGGGCGGCGTACGTCAGGGCCGGGCCCGCGATGTCCCGCCGGTGCCAGAGGTGGTGCAGCAACTCCTGCTCACGGAGGGCGAAGTCCCGGTCGGCTCCGTCGTGGCGGGCCCTGCGGCGCAGCATGGCCAGCGACGTCGCGAACGACTCGTACTCCGCGACGGCGCGTGCCGCGGCCCGGCCCCGCGCGGGGTCCGGGTGGCTGTGCCAGTGCCTGGCCATGTCGCGGGCCATCCCCCGCGCCCGCATGGAGGCCAGGGCGAGGGGTTCGGCCGGGGCCAGCCAGCCGGCCGCCGCATAGACCGGCAGCTCGGTGGAGAGCGTGCGCAGCTCGCGCTGGCGCGACCAGATCGCCAGCCAGGTCACCAGTCCGAAGCACGGCACCATGAAGGCGCCGTACACCAGGTAGAAGCCGTACGGGCCGAAGGACGACGAGCCGTTCCACAGGGCGTGCATGCCCATGGCGAGGACGAGGCCCACCAGCGGCAGGACGACCCGACGCACCCGGTGACGCGCGCCCCCGAGCGCCGCGATGCCGAACCCGATGCCGGAGAGCACCGTGAACAACGGATGCGCGAACGGGGACATCACCACGCGGACGAAGAAGGTCCCCACCGTCACGGAGGCGAAGCCGGTGGTTCCGAGCTGCTGGTCCTCGCCGAAGGCATTGCCCAGGTAGAGGATGTTCTCGGTGAAGGCGAAGCCGGTCGCGGTGAAGCCGGCGACCACGATGCCGTCGACGATCCCGCCGAACTGGCGTCTGCGGAAGAGGAAGATCAGCAGGACCGCGATGGCCTTGGCGCTCTCCTCCACCACCGGGGCGACCACCGTGGCCCCGATGGTGTCGGCGCTCGCCGGATCCGCGGTGGCCGTCGCTATCCACCGTGTCGCGAAGGAGTTGGCGATGATCGCCACGAGCGCGGCGGCGCACGCACCCCAGGCGAAGGCGAAGAGCAGGTTCCGCCACGGCCCTGGTTCGACCCGGTCGAGCCAGCGGAACGCCGCCATCAGCAGCGGCACGGGCAGGACGGCCAGCCCCAGTCCGACCAGGAAGCCCTCGGTGCCCGTCTGCCGGCGCACCAGGGCCAGGATCACCAGCCCGCAGAGCGCGAGCATCGTGACCACCGCACCGGCGCGGAACGCCTTGCTGCGCCAGACCATGCCGACGCGGCGGGGCCGGTAACGCCACTGGCCTCGCTCCGGGACGGCGCCCAGGAACTCGTCGAGCTGCTGCTCCTCGAGAACCGGGACGGCCGGCTGCTGATGCTGCATGGACCCCTCGGACACCTGACGACCCTAACGAGGGGGACCGACAGCCCGCCACGGGGCGGTGGCCGGGGAGCCCGTCGGTGGCTGATCAGCGACGGGTGAACAGCACGTCGTGCACGACGTGGCCCTTGTCCAGGCCCTGGCCCTCGAAGCGGGTCAGGGGCCGGAACGCGGGCCGGGGGGCGTAGCCGCCGTCCGCCTGGGTGTTCTCGAACAGGGGGTGCGCCGACAGGACTTCCAGCATCTGTTCCGCGTACGGCTCCCAGTCCGTCGCGCAGTGGACGACCGCGCCCGGCTTCAGCGGCTTCGCCACGAGGTCGAGGAAGTCCGGCTGGATCAGCCGCCGTTTGTGGTGGCGCTTCTTGGGCCAGGGGTCGGGGAAGTACACCCGGAGGCCGTCCAGCGTGGCCGGCGCCAGCATCTCGCGGAGCAGGATGATCGCGTCACCGTTGGCCACGCGGATGTTGGACAGGCCCGCGCGGTCGGCGAGACCCAGCAGGTTGCCCTGGCCGGGCGTGTGGACGTCGACGGCCAGGATGCCGGTGGCCGGGTCGTCGGCCGCCATCTGGGCCGTGGCCTCTCCCATGCCGAAGCCGATCTCCAGGACCACCGGGAGGCCGTCGAAGAGGGTCGGGAGGTCGAGGACGCCGAGGCCGTCGATGTCCAGGCCCCACTTCGGCCAGAGCCGCTGGAGGGCGTCCTCCTGGCCGACGGTCACACGGCTGCGGCGCGGCTGGAAGCTGCGGATCCGGCGCTCGTGGTGCGAGCCTGCCGGGTCTGCGGCCGGGCCCCCGGGGAACCGGGGCTCCTGACGCAGCCTGCGCTGGCGCTCGAAGGAGGCGGCGCGGCGCGCCGCCGCGTCCGCGTCCGTCTCCGGGGTGGCGCCGGGCGCGGTCTCCGGGGTGACGGCGTCCGTCTCCGGGGCGGGGCCGGGCGTCTCTGGGGTGGGGTTCACAGGCTCAGACACAATGACCCGATTCTACGGCGGGCGGTGTCCATCCCGTCGCGCGTGCCCGCAGCAGGGCCCGTCGCGCCACCTCCCTCCCGATGGGCAGCGACGCGGTCGCCGCGGGCGACGGGGCGTTCAGCACATGGACGGTGTGCGGGGCGTCCCGGATCAGGAAGTCGTCCACCAGCGTGCCGTCCCGCAGGACGGCCTGGGCCCTGACGCCCGCCGGGGACGGCCGCAGATCGGACTCCGTCACCTCCGGCAGCAGGCGCCGGACGGCCCGGGTGAACGCGCTCTTCGAGAGGGATCTGTGCACCTCGCCCGCCCCGTACCGCCAGTGCCGCCGGGCGATCCGCCAGGAGCCGGGCCAGGCCAGGGTGACGGCCAGCTCGCGGGGGTGGACGACCGTACGGCCGTATCCCTCGCGGGCGAGTGCGGGCACGGCGTTCGGCCCGACGTGGACCGTGCCGTCGACGCCCCGGGTCAGATGGACGCCGAGGAACGGGAACGCCGGGTCCGGCACCGGGTAGACGAGCCCGCGCACCAGCTCCGGCCTGGCCAGCTCGTAGTACTCCCCGCGGAAGGGCACGATGCGTGCCCCGGGGTCGTCGCCGGCGAGCCGTGCCACCCGGTCGCTGTGCAGCCCGGCGCAGTTGACCAGTACGCGGGCGCGGACGACCTGGCCGTCGGCCGTGCGCACGGCGACACCCCAGGGGCGCCGGTCGACGGCGACGACCTCCGCGCCGTAACGGATGCGGCCGCCCGCCGAGGTGACCTCGACGGCGAACCGGGCGGCCACCGCCGCGAAGTCGCACACCCCTGTCGTCCCGACCCGGATCGCGGCGAGACCGCGGACCCGGGGTTCGTACTCCGCGATCTGTGCCGGGCCGAGCTCCCGCACCGGCAGGCCGTGTGCCCGGCCGCGCTGCACGAGGGCGTGCAGCGCGGGCAGCTCGCCTCTGCCGGTCGCGACGATCAGCTTGCCCGTCACCGCGTGGGCGATCCCGTGCTCCGTGCAGAAGTCGACCAGCTCGGCGGCGCCGCGCACCGCGTAGCGCGCCTTGAGCGAGCCCGGCGCGTAGTAGATGCCGCTGTGGATCACCCCGCTGTTGCGCCCGGTCTGATGGCGGGCCGGGCCCCACTCCTTCTCCAGCACCGTGACCCGGGTGCCGGGCGCGGTGCGCGTGAGCGCGTACGCGGTCGACAGACCGACGATTCCGCCACCGATCACCAGCACGTCGCAGTCGTACGCCGCGTGCGTCATCATCACGCCACCTCCCACCCCGATAGTGCACTGACCCACTGACAACGGCCTCAAACCAGGGTCTGCGCGTGGGTGACGGGACGTTCCTCCACCGGACCGGGTGATACCGGGGCGTTTCGGAGACGCTATGCCGGGGCGACGAGGAGCGGGCGGGCCCGTTCCCGGAGCTCGGCCACGCGGGGCTCGTCGCCGTACGGCTCCAGCCGGTGCAGCAGGTCGCGCACGTACTCGGTGGTCCGCGCCGACGAGATGCGTCCCGCCACCTCCACGGCACGCGTCCCGGCCGCGCAGGCCGCGTCGAGGTTGCCCGACTCCAGCTCGGCGACCGCCGAGACGACGAGCCGCAGCCCGTGGGAGCGGACGAACTCGTCGGTGGGCTTCGACAGGGCCTGCTCGGTGAAGCGCCGCACCTGGCGCGGCGCCTTGAGGTCCCGGTAGCACTCGGCGGCGTCGGCGGCGAACCGGTCGTACGAGTAGAAGCCGAGCCAGGTGGGGTCGGCGTCGCCGGTCCGGGAGCGCTCCAGCCAGCTCTCGGCGGCCCGGAGCGCGGCGCCCGCGGCGGGTGCGTCGCCGGCCTTCGCGTGGGCGCGCGCCTCCACCAGCCGGAAGAAGCTCATGGTGCGTGCGGTGGCGAGACCGCGGTTGCGTTCCACCGCGGCCTGCGCGAGGTCCACGCCCTCGTCGGCGAAGCCCCGGTACGTCGCCTGGAGGGACATCGACGCCAGGACGTATCCGCCCAGCGGTACGTCGGCGGCGGCGCGGGCGAGACGCAGTGCCTGGATGTAGTAGCGCTGGGCGGCCTCCTGCTGGCCGGTGTCGAAGGCCATCCAGCCGGCGAGCCTGGTCAGCTCGGCGGAGGCGCCGAAGAGCGCGCGGCCGACCTCGTCGCTGTACGAACCCAGGAGGAGCGGGGCGGCGTCGACGCGTAAGCACTCCGGGACCATGGAGGAACGCCAGTCGCCCCCGCCGTACTTGGAGTCCCAGCGGCGCGCGTCCTGGGCGGCCTCGCGCAGCTTGGTCACGTCGCTGTGCCCGACGCGCAGCAGCGGTCCGTCCGCAGGGCCCGCGCCCGGGGCGTCCGGGCCCGGCTGGACGGGGATGCCGCCCCGTGCCCCGGGTGCGCCCTCCGTGCCGAGGATCGACGCCCGGGCGGCGAAGGGGTCCCGCGCGACGGAGGGATCGGCGGGTGTTATGAGCCAGCGGGACGCGGGGGTCGCATAGGCGCTCACCGCGAAGGAGCCCGCCAGCGACTGCCAGATCCCACCGCCGCCACGCCGGCCCGCGAGATCCAGCCGGTACAGATCCGTCGCCGACCGCACGGCCTCCCCGATGTCACGGGGGAAGGCGAGACCGACCTCCGGCGCCGGGTCGGCGTCGGCGAGCCCGATCTCGTGCAGCGGGACGGGACGGCCGAGTTTGGCCCCTATCGCCGCCGCGATGAGATGGGGCGCCGCGCCCTGCGGCACCATGCCCTTGGCGACCCACCGGGCCACCGACGTCTTGTCGTAGCGAAGTGTCAGACCTCGTTGTGCGCCGAGGTCGTTGACCCGTCGCGCGAGCCCGGCGTTGCTGATTCCCGCGAGGGCGAGAACCGTGCCGAGCTTCTCGTTCGGCCCGCGTTGCTCCCTGGACATAGCCACCCCTCGACACACAGACGGCTGCCGCGTCACCGTCGGGCGCGCGGCATTCGTACCGTGTTCTCCCCAGCGACGGTCCCGGGCACTCCGGCCGCACACGCATTTGGCCAGGCCCCGTGGAATATGCCGCCCTGCCGAGAACATCGGTACACCCAGCGTAGTTCGCCGCATCCCCACCGTTAAGGGGCAGACCTCCGTATGGCGGGAATGTTGTCCGTGCGGCGCGAGGCCCGGACGGCCGTGCTCCTGACGTGTGGCCGTGCGCCCGGCCGTGCGCTCTGGCCCGGGTGAATCGCAAGCGCTTCGATGGGTCCTGCGTGGGTCGGCCCGCCGCACTGGACACGGCGGGCTGGGGGAGACCGCCGCCCCAATCCCCGCGGGCGGCGAACCGGTCCGGGAGGTGAAGAACACCTCCCGGACTGTGCGCCGCACGGGCGGGGTTCGGGGGAAGCGGACGTGGGGGGGGGGGGCCCCCGGGGGGGGGGCCGCCCCCCCCCCCCCCCCCCCCCCCCCCGGGGGGCCCCGGGGGGCGGGGGGGCCCCCCCCGGCCCCCCCCCCCCCCCCCCCCCCCCCCCCCCCCCCCCGGGGGGGGGGCCCCACAAA
>NZ_JBHJYN010000009.1:0-15402 GCF_042270185.1 Streptomyces sp. NPDC055962 | reverse complement strand
GTGGGGGGGGGGGGGGGGCGGGGGGGGGGGGGCGGGGGGGGGGGGGGCGCCCCCCCCCCCCCCCCGCCGCCGCCCCCGGGAGCGGGGTCCGCGGGTGCGGCGGAGGGCCCGCGCGGGGCCCGCCCCAGCGCCTCGCGGACGCCCCCGGGTGGGTGGTCCACGGCGAAACGCGCGGTTCCGTGGCGAGTGGAGAATGGCCGAATAGCGCCGGTCGGACCGGGCGTCCCGACGGGACCCGGCCGTGGCCGGACTGCATCCGGTTCGCCGCCCGGCCGAGGCGGGGACCGCTCCGCAGGTGCCCTCCCGCAACTCCCGGAAGAACCGCTTTCGTTGCGGAGGGGCCCGCAGCGCCGTGGCCAGGCTTTTGCCAGGGGCGCATGCTCATCCGCTGTGCGCCGCCCGTACCCCCTCCGGGGCGTCGTTGTCGTGGCAGCATGTCCCGCAACGGCGTTCCCGTGTCCTGGTGCGCCGGTTCGTCCACAGCCTGTGGAGGCGGCGATGCGTTGGTTGGTGGGGTGGAGCAGTGTCGCCGCGAGCTTCGGCACCGTGGGCGCGGTCGGCCACCACGGGGAGGGGCGGACGGTGCAGCCCGTGGGCTCCCAGCCCCTGTGGGGCGACCCTGATCCGCTGTGGGCCGTGGGCGACTGGCGCCCCGACGAGATCCGTGTCGTCACGGCGGCGACCCCCGAGGGAGCGCCCACCACCCGTCTCGCCGTCCTGGGCTGCTGCGGAGCCACCGACGAACAGCTCCGCGTCGGGCTGCTGGCCGCCCGAGGCGGCGCGCTGCGCCATCTCACCTCCTGGCCGGGCAGTTACACGGCCGTCGTCCAGATCGGCCGCCGCGTCACCGTCGCCGGAGACCTCGCCGGGGCCCGCCCCGTCTTCCACACGCCCACGCCGTGGGCCAACGGCACCGCGTACGCCACCGCGGCCCTCCCGCTCGCCGACCTCATCGAGGCGCAGCTGGACATCGGCCACCTCGCCGCGCTGCTGGCCTGCCCCGAGACCCCGGAGGCCCTGGGCGACGGCACACCGTACGCCGGGGTGAAGCGGGTGCCACCGGGGCACGCGCTGATCCTCCGCGAGGGCTCGCGCGAGATCACCGGGTACGAGGCGGTGGCCTCCCTCGCCGTGGCGGCCCCCCAGGCCGATCCGGTGAGCGCCGTCGAGGGCGTGCGGGACGCGCTGGTCGAAGCCGTACGCGCCCGGCTCACGGCACCCCGCCACGCCCCGGAGACCCTGCCGCCCGACCCCGGCCCGGTGCCGGGCATGGGACCCGCCGAGCGCCGCGCGGCCCGCGGGGCGCCCGTCCCCGGAATCGGCTCGGACCTCTCCGGCGGCAGCGCCTCCGCCACCCTCGCCCTGCTGGCCGCGGGGCTGCCCGGGCTGCCGGGCACCGTGCTGGGACACGGCACGGGCGCGGGCGAGCGTCTTCTCGCCGTCACGTTCAACGATCTCTCCGCCCACGGCCGCGAGGACGAGCTGGAGCGTGCCCGGGTCATCGCGGCCAATCCCCGCCTGCACCACGTGGTCGTCGCGGCTGGCGAGGAGGCCCTGCCCTACGCGGCGCTGGAGAGCGGCCCGCTCACCGACGAGCCCGCCCCCTCTCTCGTCGTCGCCGAACGCCACCGCCGCCGGCTGGCCGCGGGCAGCGCGGACCACTTCGTCGGCCACGGTGCCCGTCAGGTCCTGGACGCGCACCCGGCCCGCCTCGCCGACCTGCTCATGGACCGGCGCAGACGCCACCTCCTGCGGCCCGTCGCCGCGCTCGCCCGAGCCGAAGGGCCTTCCACGCACTCCCTGTTCGTCCCGCTGGCCGTGTACCGCGCCGCCCGCCGGCTGGCCCGCACGTCGTACCGCACCGGTCTCGAGACGGCGGCGTCCCTCCTGCCCGAGGCCAACCGCGACATCCCCGGCCTGGACACGCCGGCCGACGCCTCCCTCGCCTCCCTCGCATGGTCCCGGCCCGGGCCGGCCGCACGCTGGCTCACCGGGGAGGCGCTCGCGGAAGTATCGGTTCGCCTCCAGGAGGCGGCGATCCGGCCCGCGTCGGTCCAGCGCCCGGGGGAGGCCCGTGCCCGCGCGGCGCTCGCCCGGCACGCGGCCGACCAGCGGATCCTGGAGCAGGCCGCGGAGATCCGAAGCCAGCGGCTGCACGCCCCCTTCCTCGACAACCAGGTCGTACGGGCGGCCCGCGCCCTCCCGGAATCGCTCAGGGTCCAGCCGGGGGCCCGGGCGGCGATCCTGCGCCGGGTCCTCGCGGGGGCGGGCATCCACGACCTTCCGCCCGGCTGGGGCACCCCGTCGCAGGCGACCTCGACCGCGGCCGGGCACATCGGCCTGCGCACCGCCCTCCCGGAACTGATCGCGCTGTTCGACGCCCCGCTGCTCGCCGACGCCGGGCTGGTCGAGGCGCGCGTCGTACGGAAGGCGCTGCGCGCGGCATCCGAAGGCGAGCCCCTTCCCCTGGACGGCCTGGCGGAACTGGCGTCCACGGAGCTCTGGCTGCGGCGCCTGGTCACCCGCCGGGGCACCTGCTGGACCGGTACGGCCGCACCGAGGCAACGGGCGGTCGCGGGCGGCGTGGTGCCCGCCCGCCGGACGCTCCAGCCGTAGTCACCGCCACCACCACCGCTACCCGCCCGGCGCGCGTCCCCTCCCCGGCACCGGAACGGCGTCCCGCGCGCCTTCCCTCACCACCCCGGCCGCGCCCCGCCCGTTTCCCGCCGCCCCGGCAACGGGCGTGCACCCGTCGGGACACAATGGCCACGTGCGGTACCTGGTCCTGGGCGTCACCGAGGCGCGAGACGAGCACGGCGGTGTGCTGCCCGTGGGCGGCGCGCGGCTGCGCGCCCTGCTCGCCGCCCTCGCCCTGCGCGCGGGCCGCCCCGCACCGGTCACCGCCCTCATCGACGACGTGTGGGCCGACGACCCCCCGCAGGACGCGCCCGCCGCCCTCCAGGCCCTCGTGGGCCGGCTGCGGCGCGCGCTCGGCCGGGACGCGGTCGTCGGGGGCCCGGGCGGCTACCGCCTCGCCGCCGGGCCCGACGACATCGACCTGTACGTCTTCGAGCGGCTCGCCGGGGAGGGCGCCGCCGAGCTCGCCTCGGACAGCCCCGAGGCCGCCGCCCGTACCCTGCGCTCCGCGCTCGCGCTGTGGCGCGGCCCCGCCCTCGCCGACCTCCCCGGGCGCGACCGCGCCCTCCAGGCCGAGGCCCACCGGCTGAGCGCGCTCCAGCAGCGCATCGAGGCCGACCTCCGGCGCGGGGCCACGGCCGCACTCGTACCCGAGCTCAGGGAACTCACGGCCGCCCACCCCTACCACGAGCCGTTGCGCGCCCAACTGCTGCGCGGTCTGCGTGCCGAGGGCCGGCAGGCCGACGCACTCGTCGCGTACGAGGAGGCCCGCCGGGTACTCGCCGACGGCCTGGGCACCGATCCGGGACCGGAGCTCGCCGCGCTCCACCGGGAACTCCTCGCTGTGCCTGAGCCCGGGGCCGAGTACATCGCGGAGCCCCCAGCGGAGTCCGATGTGGAGCCCCTCGCCGAGCCCCTCGCCGAGCCCCTCGCCGGGTCCGTCGCGGAGCCCACCGTGCGGCTCGCGGCCGATCCGCACGCCGTGGAGGGCAACATCCGCCCCCGGCTCACCTCCTTCGTCGGCCGGGAGTCCGAACTCCGCCTCATCCGTTCCGACCTCTCGCGCGCCCGCCTGGTCACCCTCACGGGCCCCGGTGGCTCCGGCAAGACCAGGCTGGCGGAGGAGTCGGCGGCCGGACAGGGGGCCTGGATCGCCGAACTCGCCCCGCTCGACGACCCCTCCGCCGTCCCCGGAGCCGTGTTCTCCGCCCTGGGCCTCCGCGAGACGACCCTCCGCCAGGGAGGCCCCCGCGACGGGCACCCCGCAGGCGAGGACCCGACCGGGCGGCTGGTCGAGAACCTCTCGCACCGGTCGCGCCACAGCCCGTTCCTCCTGGTGCTCGACAACTGCGAGCACGTCGTCGGTGCGGCGGCGGCCCTCGCCGAGACCCTCCTCACGCACTGCCCACGGCTGCGCATCCTCGCCACCAGCCGCGAGCCCCTGGGCGTGCCCGGCGAGGCCGTCCGCCCCGTCGGCCCGCTGCCTCCGGACCCCGCGTACCGGCTGTTCGCCGAGCGCGCCCGCGCCGTGCGGCCGGAGTTCGGGGCGGAGGCGGGGGTGGACACGGCAGACGACCCGCGCGCCGTCGACGAGATCTGCCGCAGGCTCGACGGACTCCCGCTCGCCATCGAACTGGCCGCCGCCCGGCTCCGGCTGCTCACCCCGCGTCAGATCGCCGACCGTCTCGACGACCGCTTCCGGCTGCTCACCAGCGGCAGCCGGACCGTGCTGCCCCGCCAGCAGACGCTCCGGGCGGTCGTGGACTGGTCCTGGGACCTGCTCTCCCCGCAGGAGCGGACCGTGCTGCGGCAGGTCTCCGTCTTCGCGGGCGGCTGGGACCTGACGGCGGCCGAGGCGGTGACCGGACCGGACGCCGCTGACCTGCTCGGCGCCCTCGTCGACAAGTCACTCGTCGTCGCGGCTCCTTCGCACGACTCGCAGATGCGCTACCGCCTCCTGGAGACCATCCACGAGTACGCCTCCGAGCGGGCCGCCGAGACCCCGGACGTCCTGGAGGCGACGTGCGCGGCCCACACCGCGTACTTCACCGCGCTGGCCGAGGACGCCGATCCGCGACTGCGGTCCGGCGAACAACTGCTGTGGATCCGGCGCCTGGAGACGGACCTCGACAACATCCGTGCCGCCCTGCACCGCACGGTCGTCACCCACCCCTCGGAACAGGCGGCGCTGCGCCTGGTGCTCGCCATGGGGTGGTTCTGGTGGCTGCGCAACTTCCGCATCGAGGGGGTGGGCTGGGCCGACCGCACGGCCGCCCTAGGCGAGGACCCCACGGATCCGGCCGACCCCCGCCACTGGCCCCGCATGCACCTGCACATGCTGCGGTTCTTCCTCGCAGTGGAGAGCCGGCCGACGGAGAACGTCTACGAGGACGAGGCGCTCCAGGCCCTGATCACCAAGGTCAGCGAGGCCTTCGGCTCGGGCGGCCCCGAGTCCGCCCGCTTCCCCGGACTGCTCTGGCCGATGACCTCGTACATGCGCTGCGAGGACACCCCCGACGTACAGGCGCACTTCGACGCGGCCGTCGCCAACACCAGGGAGCACGGAGGGGACTGGGAGTACGGCGTCACCCTGATGACGCGCACCCACATGCTGGTGGACACCCCCGACGGCATGGACGGCATCGACGAGGACATCGCCGAACTGCGAGCACTCAGCCGCCGGGTCGGGGACCGCTACCTCCGCGCCCAGGTGGCGAGCGCCGCCGCGGAGGCGGGGATGACGCGCGGGAGGTACGAGGAGTCACGCGCGGCCTACCAGGAGGCGCTCGGACTCGCCCGGGAGGTCGGCGCCCATGGGGAGGCACCCTTCCTCCTGGGACGCCTCGCGGAACTCTCCTACCGGGCGGGGGACCTGGACGCGGCCACGAAGAGCCTGGACGAGGCCGAGGCCGAGGCGGAGCGCCAGCACATGCCGGACGCCTACGCCTACGTGTACTACCTGCGTGCCGCCGTCGCGCTGACGGCCGGCGAGATCCCGAGGGCACGCCGGTACGCCGACTCCGCGCGCGCCGCCCGGCCCTACGGCAGCCGGCCTCCGCAGTTCGCGGCGGCTGTCCTGGGGCTCTCGGCCCGCATCAGCGTGTCCGAACCGTCCGGCGGGCCCGCCGAGGGGCTGCGCGGGGTGGTCGAGGCGCTGGCGCTCGCCGTGGAGTCCCGGTGCGTGGAGGTCTTCACCGCGCATCTGGCGGAGGTGGCGGCGATCGTCCTGGCCGAACTCGGCCTGCCCGGGATATCGGCCCGCGTCCTGGGGGCCTGCGCGCTCTGGCGGGTGAACGGCCCCCGCTCGGCGGTGGAGGAGGCCGACGTGGCCGCGGCGGTGGAACGGCTGCGCGAGGAGCTCGGTCCCCGTCGCTACGCGGAGGAGAGCGCCCTGGGGCGCGGCATGACCCCGGGCGAGGTCCTCGGCCTGCTGACCGGCGTGGCCGGGGATCTCAGCGGCAGCTGATCCTGGACGCCGCCCAGTCGGCGAGGGCGACCCCGCCGAGGGCACCCGAGGGTTCCACGACGAGGCGGATCGTCGTGCTGCCCTCGATGCCGACGCTCACCGGGACCGCGGGGTCACCGCCCCGCACCACGGGGGAACGCCACAGCCGCGCCCCGTCACCGTCGTACACGGAGAAGCGCACGGCGCCGAGCCCCAGTGTCAGGTCGTCGACCCCTGCCATCGCCTCGTAGCGCGTGCACGGACGGTTGAGCTGGACGGCGACCGACGAGCGGGAGGGCGCGGTCACCCCGTGGGCGTAGGCCGTGGAGGCGATCGACAGCCCGTGGCGCTGCCAGAACACTCCCCTGCTCGCGCCGAGCAGGATCTCCGGCCCGGTGTGATCACCGGTGACCGAGTAGGCCAGCTCGTTCACCTGGTAGATCTCCGGTGCGGGCGGCGCGGGCGGCGCCGGTGGTGCCGGCGGCTCCGGAGAGGGTGTCGGCGCGGGCTCCGGCCGGGTCGGCTCGGGTGCGGGGTCGGGCGTCGGGGACGGTGTGGGCGTCGGCTCCGGTGCGGGAGGTGCCTCCGGTGCGGGTGGTGGATCGGAGGCGGGCGGAACGGACGGCGCGGGCGGCTGCGGGACAGGCGCCGGTTCCTGCGGGGGAGCGGGCGTGGGGGCGGCTGGCGCCGCGACCGGCGGCCTGGCCACCGGCTTCTCCTCCGGAGCCGGCCGGTCGTCACCGATCAGGGCCCAGACGAGCCCGGCGGCCGCTGCCACGGCCACGGCGGCGGCGATGCCGGCCTTCAGCGGGGCGCCGAGCCCTTCCGACGCCGCGGCCCCGCCCGCGGTTCCGCTCCCGGAGGACGCGCCTCCCGCGGCCGCTGCGGCGGCCCCGGCGCCGGCCGCGCCGGCCGCACCGCCCGCCACGATGCCCGCTGCCTTGACCGAGTAGCCCGCGGCGAACCAGCCGATGACCGCGACCGGAAGCAGGGCCGGGATGCCGGCGTTCACCCGGTCGAGCTCACCGGCGGCGATCCGGCACTTCGCGCATTCCTCCAGGTGCTTGCGCAGCCCGCGTTCGGCCCGGGTGCGCAGGCCGCCCCGGGCATGGGCGCCGAGCCGGTCGGCGTACCGGGCGCAGTCACCGCCGGACGTCAGCGACTGACTCACATGGGCCTGCAGATAGGCCTGCTTGAGCCCTTCGCGGGCCCGGACCGCGAGAACCGCCGTGGCGTTGGCGGTCAGGCCGAAGAGCGGGGCGACCTCGCTCGGCGACTCCTCCTCCACGGTGGTGTGCCACAACACCGCCTGCCAGCGCTCCGGCAGGCTGCGGAACGCCTGCATGGCCATCGACCGGTCCGCCTCGTGCATGGCCAGCACATCGGCGCCGAGATCGAGGGTGTCCGCCTCGGAGAGCTCCGAGGCGCGAGTGGCCTGCGCCGCGAACACCGCGAAGTCGTCGACGAGATGCTCGCGCTTCGCGCTCCTGGTCCACGCGGCGGCCACATGCCGTACCGCCGTCATGAGGTAGGCCCGGACCGCTTCCTCCGGCCCCTTCCCGCCGCGCACCGCCTGGAGCGTCCGTGCGAACACCTCGGCGGTCAGGTCGTCGGCGGTGTGCGCGTCCCGGCAGCAGGTACGGGCGTAGCGGCGGACCGCTCCTGAATGGCGCCGGAACAGCTCCTCGTACGCCTGGTCGTCGCCCCCGCGCATGCCCTGGATCAACTGGGCGTCGGACGGCCCGAGATCAGCCGATCCCGCACGCCCTTCCCGTTGCAGGGGGACGGCGTACGCGGCGTCACCGGGCTCCGGCCGCACCTCGTCGTCGGCGGGCGCGGGCCAGGGACCCGGCAGAACCGTGCCACCCTCGACCGGGACGGCCTGCTCCTCCGGGCCCGCGGGGTCCGGTGCCACCCGGCCCGGTCGTGCCTGCCCAGGGGGGCCCGCCTGTTCGGGCATCCGGGCGGTGGACGCGTCGTCGGCGCGCGTCCCCGTGTCCCTGCCGCCCTTGCCCGCGGCTGCCACACCGTCGGCCGGTTCCTCCTGCTGCGCGTCACCGCTCATCGCGGAAGCCCCCGTATGCACCCTCGGACCCCGATACGGGGGCAAGGTTGCCACAGAGGCGTGCCCGCGACGGCCCCCGAGCGGCAGCAACCACTCGTCCGGGGTGTCTTCCCCTGCCCGGTGGGCGTGACATCGCCCCGTCGGGGAAGGAGCAACGCCCCTCGAGAGCAACGCCCCTCGTGCGCACCGGCGTCCGGCGGTGCACCGGGCGTCACGCGATGCGTCGGCGTCCGGCGGTGCACCGGGCGTCCGGTCGGCGGTGGTGTCCCGCCGACCGAGACGCCTGGGGCATGCGGGCTACGCGGGACGGGAGCGCAGGCCTTCGAGGAGGATGTCCAGCAGCCGGGCGGAAGCAGCGGCCTGGTGAGCGGGATCCGGCAGCGCCGGTGCGGCCGTGGCTATGACCAGCAGCACGTCGGCCACCGTCACGTCGCCCCGGAGCTCACCCGACTCACGGGCCCGGTCCACCAGGCGCCCCACCACTTCGAGCAGCTCGGCAGCGCCCGGATCGTCGTCGAGCCCTTCCTCGGAGGACGCGTGCTGTCCGGTCGCCCGGAGACCGCCGGCTTCCACGCCCTGCCGCTGGTGCGGGACGCGGGTGTCGCCGTCGGCGGCACCGGGGCCTGCCGGCTGCTCGTCCTGCTCCGCGCCGACCCGCAGCACCTGCGGCGGCAGCAGCCGTCCCGCACCCGACGCCACCGAGGTCCGCAGGAAACGGGAGAGCGCCGACCACGGCTCCTCCTCCTGGCCGAGGGCCGAGCGCGCCTGATCCGTCAGCCGCGCGGTCTCCTCCTCGGCTATCCGGCGCACCAGCACGTCCTTGCTGGGGAAACGCCGGTAGACCGTACCCACCCCGACCCGCGCGCGCCGTGCCACGTCCTCCATCGGCGCCCCGTAGCCGAGCTCCCCGAACACCTCGCGCGCGGCGCGCAGGACGTGTTCGAGATTGCGCTGTGCGTCCACGCGGAGCGGCGCCGAGCGGGCCGTGTTCCCCGCGACCCCGGCCTCCGCGACCGTACCGACCGCTCCCAGCGGGCTCAGCCGCCCAGGGCCCTCCACGGAAGAGGTGACAGCGCTCGGCCCATGCAAATCCTGAATGTGCATAACTTCCCCCGGTTATGACGTCTCCCCCCGGAGACTTCCCCGCCGTGTCCGCCGGCGTGTGGACCTCAGTCCGAATCCGACACCCCGACGGGGTACGAACATAGTTGAGCCCGGGTCAATTCAGAAGGGGGTAGTTCCGCACGGAGCGCCCCCCGATCGGAGCAAGGACCGGTTGAACCCCGATTCGACCCCTGCGTGCCCGGCTCCCCGCCACACCTGACCTGCGCAGCTCCGCCGTCGCGCGGTGGCCGCGGCCCGGCGGATGATCGAAGCCCTCCGGTCACACAATTTGCCGGGCCTGTGGACAAACACCGGACTCCGTTGCGTCATGGGAAGGTGATGGCACCAGAAACCCCGGGGGCATCCCCCGACAACCGGCCACGTGTGCGCATTCTCGTCGTCGGCGGCGGCTACGTGGGGATGTACACCGCGCTGCGTCTCCAGCGGAAGCTGCGGCAGAGACTGAGGAGCGGCGAGGCCGAGATCGTGGTGGTCACGCCCGAGCCCTACATGACCTATCAGCCGTTCCTGCCCGAGGCCGCCGCGGGCTCGATCTCGCCGCGGCATGTCGTCGTCCCCCTGCGACGGGTCCTCAAGCACTGCACCATCGTCATCGGCGAGGCGGAGCGCGTCGACCACGCCAAGCGCACCGCCACGGTCACGACGCTCGCCACCGGTGAGGACGGCACCGGTGCGATCGAGATCCCGTACGACGAACTCGTCCTCGCGCCCGGGTCCGTGTCGCGCACCCTCCCGGTCCCCGGCCTGGCCGACGTCGGCATCGGCTTCAAGACGGTGGAGGAGGCCATCGGCCTCCGCAACCACGTGATCGAGCAGATGGACATCGCCTCCGCCACGCGGGACCCGGCCATCCGCGACGCGGCGCTCACCTTCGTCTTCGTCGGCGGCGGGTACGCGGGCGTGGAGGCGCTCGCGGAGCTCGAGGACATGGCCCGCTACACCTCGCGGTACTACCACAACATCAAGCCCGCGGACCTGCGGTGGATCCTGGTCGAGGCGACCGGACGCATCCTGCCGGAGGTCGGCGAGGCCATGGGGAAGTACGCGGTCAGGGAGTTGCGGGGCCGCAACATCGACGTACGGCTCGACACCCGGCTGGACAGCTGCGAGGGCCGGGTCGCGGTCCTCAGCGACGGGTCGCGCTTCCCGACCCGCACCCTGGTGTGGACCGCCGGCGTGAAGCCCGCACCGATCCTCGCCGCCACCGATCTGCCGCTTACGGAGCGCGGCCGGATCCGCTGTACCGCCACGCTCTCCGTCGACGGCGCTCCGCACGCCTGGGCGGCCGGTGACGCGGCAGCCGTCCCGGACCTCACCTCGGCCGATCCGGGCACGGAGACCGCGCCGAACGCCCAGCACGCGGTGCGCCAGGCCAAGGTCCTCGCCGACAACATCCTGGCCGTCCTCGCCGGCCGCCCGGCCCAGGACTACCGGCACTCCTACGCCGGATCCGTCGCCTCGCTCGGCCTGCACAAGGGCGTCGCGCACGTCTACGGGCGCAAGCTCAAGGGGTATCCGGCGTGGCTCATGCACCGCGTCTACCACCTGAGCCGCGTGCCCACGTTCAACCGGAAGGCGCGTGTCCTTGCCGAGTGGACCCTGGCCGGGCTCTTCAAGCGGGAGATCGTCTCCCTCGGGTCGCTCGAACACCCGCGAGCCGAATTCGCCCTCGCCGCACGGGGGCACGCACACCCCGGACCTCCCGGGGACACACCGCCGAAGGGCGACGTGCCGCCGGACACGTCCGGCTGACCCCGTCCACCCCCACCGCGACGTCCGGGGAACGGGCGCAGTTCAGCGGCCGGACCCGCTGCCGTACGGCAACTGTCAGTACGGTCGGTCACACTGGGCGTGTGACCATAGGTGGGCTCACACCTGCGCAGAGTTACCCGGCAGGCAGTCACCTAAAGTGACGAAAGCGACGACCGACAGCACGAAGCGGCCCGGCTGTGCGTTCCCGGAAGCCTGGCCCCGGCACCCCGATCCGGCATGAGGACCGGCGGGGTGCCGGCCACAGGACCAGCAGAAGAAGCTCGCCCGAGCGGACCAGACCGACACACGAGGCCAGAAATTCCGTGAACTTCACGCGCTGGAGCGCCCGCCTTCCTGGAACGCAGCGTCGAGCCGCCGCGCGGGACGACCACAGTTCCGTCCCCGCCGCCCGCGCGGAGTCCGCACGGCCGAAGCCCGCGGCCGCGCCGTCCGGAGGAACACCGCAGGCGTCCGCCACCACGGAGGCCCCCGGCCTGGAAGCCCTGTCCGCCCGCGACATCCTGGGCCGGCTTCCCGCCCCCGTCGCGCTGCTCCACGGCCCCGAACACCGCATCACCTACGTCAACGCCGCCTACACGTCGGCCTTCGGCCCGCGCCCCTGCGGCACCCCGGCGGCCGAGGCGATGCCCGAACTGGCCGAGCTCAGCCTGTTTCCCCTCATGGACCAGGTCCTGCGCAGCGGCACCCCTCGTACGGTCAAGTCCCGCAAGGTCCTGGCCGGCGGTTCCTACACGGTGACGTGCACCCCGGTGGCGGCCGACGGCCCGGAGGGCGAGGCGGGGGTCCTCGTCTACGCCACCGACGTCACCGACCACGCCGAGGCTGCGGAGCGGCTCCGCGCCAGCGAACGCCGCCACCGCGAGACGGCCGTCACCCTCCAGCGCTCCCTGCTCCCGCAGGAGCTCGAACAGCCGGACGACCTGCGCATCGCCGCCACCTACCAGCCGGGTGGCACGGACGCGGCGGTGGGCGGCGACTGGTACGACGTCATCACGCTGGGCGCCGGCCGCACCGCGCTCGTCATCGGCGACGTGATGGGGCGCGGCGTGCGGGCCGCGGCCGTCATGGGCCAGCTGCGCACCGCGGTCCGCGCCTACGCCCGCCTCGATCTCCCTCCGCACGAGGTGCTCCAGCTGCTCGACGTGCTCGCCGCCGAGATCGACGCCAGCCAGATCGCCACCTGCGTCTACGCCGTCCACGACCCCAACGAGGGGCACCTCGTCTACGCCTCCGCCGGACACCTCCCGATCCTCGTGTGCGACGAGGACGGCACGGTGCACCGGGCCGAGGACCCGACGGGACCGCCGCTCGGCACCGGCGGGTGGGTCCACACCTCGGGGACGATCGCCCTGCCGCCCGGCTCCACGGCCGTCCTCTACACGGACGGCCTGGTCGAGCGGCGCAGCGAGGACATCGACGAGGGCGTCGCCTCCCTGGAGCGCGCCCTGTCCGGCGCCAAGGGTTCGCCCCAGGTGGTCTGCGACCGGCTCATCCGCTCCCTGGGCGTCACCGCGGAGCACGACGACGACGTGGCGGTCCTGGTGGTCCAGCACCCCGCGCGCACGGCGCCGAGCGCGGAGCTCTTCCACAACGCCTCGCTCGAACTGCTCGGCGGCATCGAGGCCGCGCCCAGGGCCCGCGCCTTCGCCACCGGCGTCCTGGCGTCCTGGCGCTTCCCCGTGGAGCTCTGCGACCTGGGTGTCCTGGCCGCCAGCGAGCTCGTGGCCAACTCCCTCCAGCACGGCACCCCGCCCATGCGGCTCGGCCTGCGCAGGACCGACCGCCGTCTGATCATCGAGGTGACGGACGGGGACGACCACCTGCCGCGCCGTCGCCGGGCCGAGCCCGCGGACGAGGCGGGGCGCGGTATCTCCATCGTCGCGACCATCGCCTCGTCCTGGGGCAGCCGCCGCACTCCCGGCGGCGGCAAGGCGGTCTGGTGCGAATTCGCCCTTCCCGGCTGACCCGCCTCAGCGCAGGGCGCCGGGCGCGGTGACGGTCTCGCTCTCCGGCATCGACACGGCGACCACCCGGGACGGCACCGTCGCGAGGGACGGCTTGTCCTGTACGGGCGTGAGCCGGCGGCCCAGCTTCAGCGCCAAGACGGTGATGCCCAGCGAGAACACCACGAAGGTCACGATGTACGGCCCGGGCAGCGCCGCCCCCATCGGCCCGCCGACGGCAGGACCGACGGCCAGGGCGAGCTGCTTCACCAGGGCGAACGCCGAGTTGTACTGGCCGACCCTGGCCTCCGGCGCCAGATCGGCGACGAGTGGGGCCACCGTCGGCGACAGCATGGCCTCACCGAGCCCGAACAGGGCGTACGTCGAGATCATCGCGGCCGTCGCCATGGTCTGGCTGCCGTGCCCGAGGCCCGCGTAGCCCGCAACGATCCAGGCGAAGGCCCAGATCAGACCGACCCAGGCGATGACCCGGCTGCGGCGGCGGCGCTCCACGAGACGGAGCACGACGAACTGCGCGACGACGATGACCGCCGTGTTGGCGGCGAGCGCGATGCCCAGGGTGGACGGATCGATTCCCGCGGCCTCGGTGCCGTAGGCGGCGAGGCCGGACTCGAACTGCCCGTAGCAGGCGAAGAAGATCACGAAGCCGAGTACGCACAGCTGCACCATGGCCTTGTGGGAGAGGAGCGCCCGCAGTCCGGCCTTGTGTTCCGTGCCGTCGCCGGGCACCGCGTCCGTGAGGGACGGGGCCCGGGGCATGCGCACCGTGGCAGCGACCACGCCGAGCACCAGGAACATCGCCGCCTCGATGAGGAACAGCAGGGTGAAGCTCGACGGACGGCCGACGTCCACGAGCTGCCCGCCGACCAGCCCGCCGATGCCCAGCCCGAGGTTCTGCAGGAAGAACTGCATGGCGAAGGCACGGGTGCGCGTCGCGGCGCTCGAGCACCAGACCAGCATCGTCGCGAGCGCCGGCTGCATGACGGCGGTCCCCGCGCCGAGGACCGCGGCGGAGAGCACGGTGGAGGTCACGCCCCCGGACACACCCAAGGCACAGGCACCTACAGCGGCCGCAGCCGCGGCGACGATCAGCACGGGCAGGGGCCCGCGCCGGTCGATGGCCCGACCGGTGAACGGCAGTACGGCCAGCGCCGCCATGGCGAACACGGCCAGCACGACTCCTGCCGTGCCGGCACCGAGATCCCGCACCTGCGCCACGTAGACGTACAGATACGGGACGGTGAATCCGAGGCCGAACGCGCTCAGCGCGCTCCCCACCTGGATCCGCCGCAGCGCTGCACCCATCTCCCTGGTCACACTCACCTACCTCACAACATGAAGAACTTTGAAGAACACAGACCCGTAGACTTTAGCACTAAAGTTAGAGTCTGAAGTCTTCATCGTGAAGGACTTCGAAGGCGATGGGGAGCGTGCGATACTGCCCGCCATGTCTGACACCACCGAGCAGCCCGAGCTCCAGGAGCCGAGCCTCGACGAGCAGATCGCGGCCTACCAGCGCGAGTTCCGGGACCTCGACCCCCAGGTCGAGCAGATCGTCTCCGCGCTGGGCCGGCTGAACCGAAGGATGAACGTCGCCTACGGCAGACAGGTCGCGGCTCTCGGCATCAGCAACGCCGAATGGGAGGTCCTCAAGACCCTGGTCCTGTCGGGCGCTCCGTACCGACTGGGTCCGGGCGAGCTCGCGAAGCGCCTCGGGCTCACTCCCGCCGCGATGACCCACCGCATCGACCGCATGGCGGGCGAGGGCCTGGTGACCAGGGACCGGGACGAGAACAACCGCGTGCGCGTCATCGTCGAGCTGACCGACGAGGGCCGGACGAAGTGGCTCGAGGCGATGCGGATGGCCACCACCTTCGAGGAGGACCTCCTCCAGGACCTCTCCGGCGACGAACGCGGAGCGCTGGGCGAGATCCTGATCCGCCTCCTGCGCCGCGTGGAGCACGAGCAGCCGGACGCCGGCGGCCGGCTCACGGACCTGGGCTGACGGCCCCGATGCGGGCGCACGGGGAGGGGTTGACACGCCCCCCTCGCATCCGTAAGGTTCTTCGAGTTGTCCCGGAGCCACCACGGTCCGGAGGCAGCCGATCCCGCCGCGAATGCGGCAACCAAACTCAGCACGATCTCCCACCGGGGAGAATTTCGGCATGCCGAAATTCAATTCGAAGGCTCGATTATGAGCCGCCGGGAAAATCCGCTAGAGTTTGGGCGTCGGAACGGCCCGAGGGCCGGGAAGACAACCCCCGCTGACTGGGAATCAGGCCCGAAAGGATCTGATAGAGTCGGACTCGCCGGAAAGGGAAACGCGAAAGCGAAGAACTGGAAAGCGAAACAAGCAGTAACCCGCTTCGGCCGGGAATCGGACACGAAAGAGT
>NZ_JBHJYN010000008.1:78917-364020 GCF_042270185.1 Streptomyces sp. NPDC055962 | reverse complement strand
GTTTCGCTTTCCAGTTCTTCGCTTTCGCGTTTCCCTTTCCGGCGAGTCCGACTTTACCAGACTCTTTTCCGTTCCGTTTCCGGTCCGAATCTGAAATCCAGCAGCCTGCGGAGGGCCTTTGCCTTTCGGCTGACTCGACTTTATCAGAAGCAATTCGGCCGAAGCGAATCCGGCTTGACTGCGTGAAAGAGAAGAATCGATCGGCTCTGCGGAGATCACGTCCCCTGCACGAGCAAGATGAACTTTAGTTGGTCCCGACGAAGCCTGTCCAGCTCGTCGCAACCGTTAAAATCTACCTCCCCACGCGGACCGTGTCAACGGTTTTTGTGGGCGAAGAGGAGACTAGCAGGTCAGCGGAGCCGAACGCACATCGGCTCTCACGCCGCGGAGGGCAGCTCCGCACTCCGCTCCGCCCTTTCGAGGTCTCCCGTCTCCCCGGCACGCGCGGCTCGGCCTCCCAGGACATAGACGTAGAGGAGAAAGGCCAGCTCAGCGGCGATGCCGATGGTGATGCGGGCCCAGGTGGGAAGGCCCGAGGGAGTGACGAAGCCTTCGATCAGACCGGAGACGAAGAGGACCAGCGCCAACCCGATGGCCATGCCGATAGCGGCTCGGCCCTGCTGGGCCAGGGCAGAGCGTCGGGAGCGCGGGCCCGGCTCGATGACCGTCCAGCCGAGGCGCAGGCCTGTGCCCGCCGCGACGAAGACGGCCGTGAGCTCCAGAAGGCCGTGCGGCAGGACGAGTCCGAGGAAGGTGTCCAGACGGCCTGCGGAGGACATGAGGCCGATGCCTACGGCGAGGTTGAGCACGTTGACGAACAGGATCCAGATCACCGGGATGCCGAGGAAGGCACCCAGCACCAGGCACATGGCCGCCGCCTGAGCGTTGTTCGTCCACACCTGGGCCGCGAAGGAGGCAGCCGGGTGGCTGGAGTAGTAGGTCTCGTACTCGCCCCCCGGACGTGTCAGCGCGCGCAGGTCGTCCGGGGCGGCGATCGACGCCTGGACCTCCGGGTGCGTGCCGATCCACCAGCCGATCACGGCGGCCAGGAGTACGGAGAGCACGGCCGTGGGTATCCACCAGTGCCGGGAGCGGTAGACGGCCGCGGGAAAGCCGGCGGTCAGGAATCGCGCGGCATCGCGCCACGAGGCGCGGCGGGTCCCCGTCACCGTCGAACGCGCGCGGGCCACGAGCTGGGTGAGGCGGGCGGTCAGCAGCGGGTCCGGCGCGCTGGACTGGATCAGCGACAGATGGGTGGCGGTGCGCTGGTACAAGGAGACGAGTTCGTCCGCCTCCTCCCCTGTCAGGCTGCGTCCTCGGTGCAGAAGATGGTCCAGGCGGTCCCACTCGATGCGGTGGGTGGTCACGAAGACGTCGAGATCCATGGTCGGCTGCTGCTCCAGGCAAGGTGCGTACGGGTCCGTACTACGGCGGTGCGCTGCGGGCCAGCTTGGCAGACTGTGAACCCGAGGGGCAGACATGGGCGGCGAGGGGTGGGGTGGCGATGAATGAGCTCGTGACGGGGGACGCGGTCGTACTGGGGTTGCGGCCGGCGAGGCTGCCGAGCCGCGCGTTGGCGATCGCCATCGATCTCGCGGTTCTCCTGACCGTCTTCGTGCTGGTGTCCGTCGGCCTGGCCGTGGCGACGGTGACCCTCGACGACGCGGCCGTCGCCGCGATCGCCGTGGCCACGTTCCTTCTCGTACTGGTCGGCGGACCTGTGGCGGTCGAGACGCTGAGCCATGGTCGTTCGCTCGGGAAGCTCGCCTGCGGGCTCCGGGTCGTGCGGGACGACGGCGGTCCGATCCGGTTCCGGCACGCGCTCGTGCGTGGGGCGATGGGCGTGGTCGAGATTCTTGGGACCTTCGGCGTGGTGGGCTGCATCGCCTCGCTGGTGTCCGCCCGTGGCCGCCGGCTCGGCGACGTGTTCGCCGGGACCCTGGTCGTGCGTGAGCGGGTGCCGGCCGGACGGGGCCGCTCCGTGCCGCCGCCACCGCCCTGGCTCGTGGGCCGCTTCACGCAGCTGGATCTCTCGGGCGTCCCGGACGGCCTCTGGCTGGCGATACGTCAGTACCTGACACGGATGAACCAGCTCGACGCCACGGTGGGCGGGGCGCTGGCCGAACGGCTCTCCTCCGACCTCGCCGTGCGTACGGGAGTGCCCGTACCTCAGGGAGTCCCGGCTGCCGCCTATCTCGCGGCAGTGGTGAACGAGCGGCAGGCACGCGACGTGCGGCGGGTGGCAGCGGCTGCCGGCCGGGAAGCCGGCCGTCCACCGACGGCCGCAGCGATACCCGTATCCATGCCCATGCCCATGCACATGCCCATGCCCATGCACATGCCCATGTCCATGCCCGCACCTGCGCCGGTGCCCGCGGACGGAGGGGGCTTCGGCTCCCTCCCCACGCGTGCCCGTTCGGATGACGGCGGCCGGCCCCTCGATGCTCCCGCGGACGGGAACGGCGCCGAGGGGCCCGCCCCGACGGGATTCGCCCCTCCGGCCTGACCTCTGCCTGCCTGCCCCGGCCTCCCCAGGTCGGGAACGGCCTCTCCGGCGGCTCCGTCCTCAGCCCTTGCCCACCCGCGGCTCCGACGTCACCTCTCGCCCACCCCGGCGGCTCCGCCCTCAGCCCTCGCCCGCCCGGCGGGGCATGGGCGAGGGCGGGGATTCGAGGTGTTCGAGCTCGATCCCCGGTGCCGCCAGCACCACGTCCCCCGCGATGTGGACGGTGTGCTGATCACCGGTGTCCAGTGCATTGACCTGGTACGCGTCCACGATCAGAGGCCCGTTGTCAGTGGCGTGCGCTTCACTGTTCAGCAGCGACCAGGACTGGTCGACGGTACGAGGGGCGAGAACCGGGTCCGTGAAGGTGACCAGACGGACGCGGGTCGCGGGGGAATCGGGGGTGAGGCGCAGGAGCCGGGCCGTGGCGACGAGGAACGCGGGGGAGGTGCCGGAGAAGCAGTGGGCACGGACGTTGCCTTCGGTGGCGTGGGAACCGGTGGGGTCGGTCCGTACCCAGGTGACTCCGTCGAGGGCGGCGCCGCGGATCTGCCAGCTCGCGGCATGCAGTTCGAGGCGGATGGGGCGGCCGAGTTCGTCCAGCGCCAGATCGACGGAGCCCAGATGGGCGCCTGAGGGGGCCGTGGTCTGGGAGACGTAGCGCCAGCCGGAAGGACCGGGCGCGCAGTGGAAGTGTTCTTCGCCGAGGGGGGTGTGGTCGTGCGGATCGTGGAGCGAATAACGGCCGCGGGGCATGGGGTCCTTCGGGTTCCTCGGGCTGTGCGGGTGCGGTACGGGGCAGGCCCCCGACACGGGGGTGCGGGGGCCTGCACTCGGACCTGCTGCTAGAGCTGAGCCGGCCGTCGGCCGACGGCCGGCTCAGTAGCGGTAGAGGTCGGACTTGAACGGTCCTTCGACCGGGACGCCGATGTAGTCGGCCTGCTCCTGGCGCAGGGTCGTGAGCTTCACGCCCAGCGCGTCGAGGTGGAGACGGGCGACCTTCTCGTCCAGGTGCTTCGGCAGCACGTAGACATCGGTGGGGTACGCCTCGGGCTTGGTGAACAGCTCGATCTGGGCCAGGGTCTGGTCCGCGAACGAGTTGGACATGACGAACGAGGGGTGACCGGTCGCGTTGCCGAGGTTCAGCAGGCGGCCCTCGGACAGCACGATCAGGACCTTGCCGTCGGCGAACGTCCAGGTGTGGACCTGCGGCTTGACCTCGTCCTTGACGACACCGTCGATCTTGGCCAGGCCGGCCATGTCGATCTCGTTGTCGAAATGGCCGATGTTGCCGACGATGGCCTGGTGCTTCATCCGGGCCATGTCCGAGGCCATGATGATGTCCTTGTTGCCCGTGGTCGTGACGAAGATGTCCGCGGTCTCCACCACGTCGTCCAGCGTCGTGACCTGGTAACCGTCCATCGCCGCCTGCAGCGCGCAGATCGGGTCGATCTCCGTGATGATCACCCGGGCACCCTGGCCGCGCAGCGACTCCGCGCAGCCCTTGCCCACGTCGCCGTAGCCGCAGACGACGGCGGTCTTGCCGCCGATCAGGACGTCGGTGGCGCGGTTGATGCCATCAATCAGCGAGTGACGGCAGCCGTACTTGTTGTCGAACTTGGACTTGGTGACCGCGTCGTTGACGTTGATCGCCGGGAACAGGAGGGTGCCGTCACGGTGCATCTCGTAGAGACGGTGCACACCGGTCGTGGTCTCCTCGGTCACGCCGCGGATCTCCGACGCCAGCTGCGTCCACTTCTGGGGGGACTCACCCAGGGTGCGGTTCAGCAGCGTGAGGATGTACGCGTACTCCTCGCTGTCCGCGGTCGACGGGTCCGGGGCTTCGCCCGCCTTCTCGAACTCGACACCCTTGTGGACCAGGAGGGTGGCGTCACCACCGTCGTCCAGGATCATGTTCGGGCCGCCGGTGGGGGTGTTGGGCCACGTCAGGGCCTGCTCCGTGCACCACCAGTACTCCTCCAGGCTCTCGCCCTTCCAGGCGAAGACCGGGACGCCGGCGGGGGCCTCCGGGGTGCCGTTCGGGCCGACCGCGATGGCGGCGGCGGCGTGGTCCTGGGTGGAGAAGATGTTGCAGGAGGCCCAGCGGACCTCGGCGCCCAGGGCGACGAGGGTCTCGATGAGCACCGCGGTCTGCACGGTCATGTGCAGCGAGCCGGTGATCCGGGCGCCGGCCAGCGGCTGCGCGGCGGCGTACTCCTTGCGGATCGACATCAGGCCGGGCATCTCGTGCTCGGCGAGGGTGATCTCCTTGCGCCCGAAGGCGGCGAGGGAGAGGTCGGCGACCTTGAAGTCCTGGCGGTTTGCGGCCGTCGTCATAACGGGCTGCTCCTCGTAGTGGGTCGAGGGTGGACTGGCTGGCTCTGCGGCAGTCACGGGCACACGAATGCCCGGGCGATCCGCAGTGCAGTCCGTCGGAGGCCCTCTCTCCCTCGGCCGGTCCGCCGGGGCGGACCGATCGACCGCCATCAGCAGCGACGTCTGGTACTCCCCCGAATCTACACCGAACGGCCCAGTGAGCCCCAGTCCGCCCGGGGGGCGAATCGGGTCACCGGGCCGTTCGGGGCCGGTACAGGGCAGGTCAGTGGCCGGATTCCGTCGGCGCGTCGTCGGAGGGCGTGGGGCCGCCCGGGGCCTTGCCGGGGTTGATGCCTGCCGCGGCGGCCGACTCGTCGTAGATGTCGGGCTCGAGGTAGATGACCCGGGCGATCGGCACGGCTTCGCGGATCCGGTGCTCCGCGGCGTTGATCGCCTCCGCGACCTCGGCGGCGGTCTCCTCCGCCCGTACGGCGATCTTGGCGGCCACCAGCAGTTCCTCCGGACCCAGGTGGAGCGTGCGCATGTGGATGACGCGGGTGACGGTGTCGCCGTCGACCACGGAGGCGTGGATCTTCTCGACGTCCTCGACACCGGCCGCCTCACCGAGCAGCAGCGACTTCGTCTCGGCGGCGAGGACGATCGCGATGGCGATCAGCAGGATGCCGATGCAGAGGGTGCCGATGCCGTCCCAGACGCCGTCACCGGTGGCCAGCGCCAGGCCGACACCGCCGAGGGCCAGGACGAGGCCGACGAGCGCGCCGAAGTCCTCGAGGAGGACGACCGGAAGCTCGGGCGCCTTGGCCCGGCGGACGAACTGCGTCCACGAGAGCTTGCCGCGGGTCTGGTTGGACTCCGCGATGGCCGTACGGAAGGAGAAGCCCTCGGCGATGATCGCGAAGACCAGCACACCGACCGGCCAGTACCAGGCCTCGATCTCGTGGGGGTGCTTGATCTTCTCGTAGCCCTCGTAGATCGCGAACATGCCACCGACCGAGAACAGCACGATCGACACGAGGAAGGCGTAGATGTAGCGCTCGCGCCCGTAGCCGAAGGGGTGTTGGGGAGTCGCCTCGCGCTGGGCCTTCTTGCCGCCGAGCAGCAGGAGTCCCTGGTTGCCCGAGTCCGCGAGCGAGTGGACGCTCTCCGCCAGCATCGACGACGAGCCACTGAAGAGGAACGCCACGAATTTGGCCACTGCGATCGCGAGGTTGGCGGCGAGTGCCGCCACGATCGCCTTGGTTCCGCCTGACGCGCTCATGGGTGCGTGGTGTCCCTTCCTCGGTGCTGCGGCACGGGCGCCGCGGTACGGCCGGACATTGTTGCAGCCGCTCGTGCGGACGGTACGTCAGACCATCACGGTCGCGCGGAAGAGTGTTCCCGTACCGGTCGCTTCGACCGTTTCGTCCGCCGGGACGAACACGGATTCGCCGGGTGCGAGGGTGATGTCGCCGGCCGTCGGGGCGCCCGCGGTGCAGAGCAGGATCTGCGGGGTGGGGGCCGTGAGGTCGACGGGGGCACCGCCGGAGGACAGGACGTAGCGCGAGAGCCGGAACTCGTCGACGGGTGTCTGGTACAGCTCCTCGCCGGTGGGCGACGCCTCAGGGCGCAGGATGCCGGGCTCGGTGGCTTCGAAGCGGACGATGCGCAGGAGTTCGGGGACGTCGACGTGCTTGGGGGTCAGACCGCAGCGCAGCACGTTGTCGGAGTTGGCCATGATCTCGACGCCGAGGCCGCCGAGGTAGGCGTGCGGCACGCCCGCACCGAGGAACATGGCCTCGCCGGGCTGGAGTTGTACGTAGTTCAGCAGCATCGCCGCGATGACGCCCGGGTCGCCGGGGTAGTGGTGGGCGATCTGGGCGTACGGGGCGTGGGCGCCGCCGAGCCGTTCCGCGGCCTCGGCCGCCTCGGCGACCGTGTGCGCCATCTCTGCGGGGTCGGCCGTGAGGATCGCCGTGAGGACCTCGCGCAGGGCCCCGTCCTCCGGGTGGGCGAGGAGCAGGTCCGCATAGGGCTTGAGGGAGTCGACGCCGAGGGCCGCTATCAGTTCGGCGGCCTCGGCGGGCCTGCGGAAGCCGCACAGCCCGTCGAAGGGCGTGAGCGCGCAGATCAGTTCGGGCTTGTGGTTGGCGTCCTTGTACGTGCGGTGGGGGGCGTCGACGGGGACGCCCCGGCGCTCCTCGTCCGCGTACCCCTGCTGTGCCTGTGCGAGGTCGGGGTGGACCTGGAGCGACAGCGGGGCGCCTGCCGCGAGCAGCTTGAGCAGGAAGGGGAGGCGGGGGCCGAAGGCACGTACGGCGGCGGCACCGAGTTCGCGTGCGGGGTCCTCGGCGATCACGTCCGTGAGGGACCGCTCGCCCGTTCCGGAGCCGGCGCCGTCCGGTCCCGGGGAACGGCGGAGGCGCGACGGGGCTCCCGGGTGGGCGCCCATCCACATCTCGGCCTGGGGTTCGCCGGTCGGGGCTGTGCCCAGCAGCTCGGGGATGGCCGTGGTGGACCCCCAGGCGTAGGGGCGCACGGTGTTGGAGAGCCGGTCCATGGAGATTCGTCCTCGTGGATGCGCGGGGGCGTGGGTGCCCGGGGAGTGAGGGCCGTCAGGCCCGGTTGTCGGAGGCCAGGGAGGCGTAGACGGCGGCGAAGTCGGTGACCGCGAGGAGCTCGGCGAGGGCTTCGAGTTCGCTGCCCTCCTCCGGTTCCAGTTCGCTGATGGCCGTGTCGTGGCTCAGGGCCAGCTCGCGGGCGGCCGGGCTCGCGGTCAGACCGCCGGCGGGCCGGTCGCGGAGGAGTACGACCCGGGCCCGCATCGCCTCGGGCTCGTCGACCCGGTCGCGGAAGAAGTCGTCGGGGTCGCCCCCCGCGGCGAAGGCTCCGGCGAGCAGGCCCCCGTGGGAGGGCAGCGCCTGCGGCAGCTCGGCGACGAGCGCCGGGCGTCCGGCGAGCTCGGCCAGGACGGCGGCGAAGCGGCGCCCGACCGGGCCGGCGGCCTCGCCCTCCGTCCAGACGAGGGGGAGGCTGTCGGCGAGCTCCGAGGCGAGGGTCTTGGCCGGGTTGCTGTACGTGGCGATGGCCGGACCGCAGCGCTCGGCTGTGCGGTCGAGGCGGTCGGCGACCTTCTGGAGGGTCTCCGGGGGCGCGTCGATCAGTCCGACCCGGTCCAGCAGGGCGAGCAGCGGGGTGAGGAGGGCCCAGAGCGTGCCGGGGCCCGCCGCCGAGGTCTCGGCGTCGTACTCCCCGTGCGGGGCGGCCGCCATCGGCACGACGAGCCCGTGGACCCCGTCGACCGCTTCGCGCAGCGGGGACCGGACGGGGGCGACGGCGACGACCGTGCAGCCGCGGCGGTACGCCTGCTCGGCGAGCAGGGCGAGGCCGGGTTCCGATCCGTCGGCCGTGGCGATGAGCAGCAGGTCGACCGACCCGGCCCAGCCCGGCAGGGTCCAGCGCAGCGCACCGGCGGCTGCCGCGACCCCGGTGGGCCGGATCGCCGTGACGGGCGCCGAGGCTCCGGCGAGGGCGCCGATCAGGTCGGCGACTCCTGTGGCGGCGGTGCCGGGGCCCGCGACGAGGACGGCGCGGGGCCGGCCCTCGGGCGCCAGTGTGCCGATGCCCGCCTCGGCGGCGTGCCGGGCGGCGGTGCGGACGCGGGCTCCGGCCTCGGCGGCACCGCGGAGCAGACCTCGCCGGTCGGCTCGTGCCAGGGCTTCCGGTGCGTCGAGCAGCGACTCGTCGAGCATGTGGTGTGGCCTCCGAATCACCGTGCTGATCAGGGTGCGGGTTACGCGGGGCGGCGGGCCTCGTCGACGAGGAGCACGGGGATGTCGTCGCGGACCGGATAGGCGAGACCGCAGTCCGTGCCGGTGCAGACCAGCTCGGGGCTCTCGGCCGCGGAGCGGTCGTCGAGCCCGGCGTGGCAGGCCGGGCAGGCGAGGATCTCCAGGAGGCCGGCTTCGAGCGGCATGGGGTGGGTCCCTTCAGACATGCGGTGCGGAACCGGTCGGCCCGGGTCGGGGCCGGCGGAGCTTCGGGCGTGGTCAGCCTACCGCCGGGCCGGGAGCGTCGCGGCCCGGCGGGCCTCCCCCGTCAGGGCATGCGTCGGCGGCGTGCCCGGGAGGAGCGGTCGGGGGCCCATCGGCACCCCATGGACCGCGGCCGGCACGGGCGCACGGCCCACGGTCGACACGCGGAACGGGTACCCCACGGACCACGGTCGGTTCAGGAGTCACGGTCGGCATCGTCACCTCACGGCTCTCTCGGCCGGCGCCTCACGGCTCGTGCGGCGCCTCCCGGCTCATGGGCACCCCGTGTCCGGCGTGCCCACGGTGCGTCTGCCCCGATGCCTACCGGTCACGCCCGGACGAGGGCGAGGACCTCGTCGCGTACGGCTGCCATCGTCCGCCCGTCGCGTGCCTCGACGTTCAGGCGCAGCAGCGGCTCGGTGTTGGAGGCGCGGAGGTTGAACCACCAGTCGGCACCGGTCACCGTGAGCCCGTCGAGCTCGTCGAACCCGACGCCCTCGCGGCCTTCGTACGCCGCCCTGATCGCCTTCAGCCGGCCCGCCTGGTCGTCGACGGTGGAGTTGATCTCGCCGGAGCCGGTGTAGCGGTCGTAGCTGTCGAGGAGGCCGGAGAGCGGGCCCTCCTGGCTTCCGAGTGCTGCCAGGACGTGCAGGGCGGCGAGCATGCCCGTGTCGGCGTTCCAGAAGTCACGGAAGTAGTAGTGCGCGGAGTGCTCGCCACCGAAGATCGCGCCGTGCTCGGCCATCTCGGCCTTGATGAAGGAGTGGCCGACGCGGGTACGGACGGGGGTCCCGCCGTTCTCCCGGACGACCTCGGGGACCGACCACGAGGTGATCAGGTTGTGGATGACGGTGCCCTCGCCGCCGTTGCGGGCCAGCTCGCGGGCGGCGACCAGGGCCGTGATCGCGGACGGGGAGACGCCTTCGCCGCGCTCGTCGACGACGAAGCAGCGGTCGGCGTCGCCGTCGAAGGCCAGACCGAGGTCGGCGCCCTCCGCGAGGACGCGGGCGCGGAGGTCGAGGATGTTCTTCGGGTCGAGGGGGTTGGCCTCGTGGTTGGGGAACGTACCGTCGAGCTCGAAGTACATGGGTACGAGGTCGAGGGGGAGCCCCGCGAAGACGGTCGGGACGGTGTGGCCGCCCATGCCGTTGCCGGCGTCCACGACGACCTTGAGCGGCCGGATTCCCTCCAGGGCGACGAGGCCCAGCAGGTGCGCGGCGTAGTCGGAGAGGGTGTCGCGCTCGGTGACCGTGCCCGGGGTGACGGCGGCCGCGGCGGGCATGCCGCTCTCCGACCACTGCTCGACCAGCGTGCGGATCTCGGTCAGTCCGGTGTCCTGGCCCACCGGCGCGGCCCCGGCACGGCACAGCTTGATGCCGTTGTACCGCGCCGGGTTGTGCGAGGCCGTGAACATCGCTCCGGGCAGGTCCAGCGCCCCGGACGCGTAGTAGAGCTGGTCCGTCGAGCAGAGCCCGATGAGGGTCACGTCGGCGCCGAGGGCAGTGGCGCCGCGGGCGAAGGCGGCGGCCAGCCCGGGGGAGGACGGCCTCATGTCGTGGCCGATCACGATCGCGTCCGCGTCGGTGACCCGGACGAAGGCGGCGCCGAACAGTTCGGCGAGGCCCTCGTCCCACTGGTCGGGCACGACTCCGCGCACGTCGTACGCCTTCACGAGCTGCGACAGGTCAGCAACCACGGCCGGTCCTCCTGGGGGGTCTCTGCGGACCGCCCAAACTACCCGGCGGCCCCGGGCCCCGGTTCAGGGGAGCATCCAGCCCAGCACCGCCGTGCTCTGCGCCATCACGATCAGGCACATCACCAGCAGCAGGCCGAGGCTCCAGGGCAGGACCTTGCGCAGCAGGTCGCCCTCCCGTCCGGCGAGGCCGACGGCCGCGCAGGCGATGGTCAGGTTCTGCGGGGAGATCATCTTGCCGAGCACTCCCCCGGAGCTGTTGGCGGCGGCGAGGAGCTCCGGCGAGAGACCCGACTCCCGTGCGGCGGACACCTGGAGCGCGCCGAAGAGGGCGTTGGCCGAGGTGTCGGAGCCGGAGACGGCGACGCCGAACCAGCCGAGCACCGGAGAGAGGAAGGCGAGTCCGGCACCGGCCGCGGCGACGGACTGACCGATGGTGGCCGCCTGTCCGGAGAGGTTCATGACGTAGGCGAGGGCGAGCACGGACGTCACCGTGAGGATCGCGTACCGCAGTTCGTGCACGGTGGCCGCCCACTCCCGCGCCGCGGCGCCGGCCCGTACGCCGAGCACGGCGGCGGTGACCAGTCCGGCGAGCAGGACGAGGGTGCCGCCCGTGCCGAGGAGCGGGAGGGTGAACACGTTGGCGCCCACCGGTTCGCCGTCGGGTCCCGCGACGTCGAGGAACGGCCAGTCGAAGACACGCGTCGCCTCGGCCAGCAGCTCCTTGACCGGAGGGATCTGGGCGAGGGAGAACACCGCGACGATCAGTGCGTACGGGGCGTAGGCCCGCAGCACCTCCCGGCGCGGGTCCTCCTGGTCCAGGTCCTCGCTGCGCGCGCCCGTCAGCACGGCGGCGCGTACGGGTTCGTCGGCGGGCCTGCGCGCTCCGGGTACGGCGATCAGCGCGGCCGCGCCCACCAGAGCCGCCGCGATGTCGGCGAGTTGGGCCGACACGAAGTTGGACGCGGCGAACTGCGCGACGGCGAAGGCCACTCCGCAGACGAACGCCGGCACCCAGGTCTCGCGCAGTCCGCGCCTTCCGTCGACCAGGAAGACCAGGATCAGCGGGACGACGAGCGCGAGCAGGGGTGTCTGCCGCCCGACGACCGTCGCGACGTCGTCCAGCGGAAGGCCGGTGACCTGGGCCAGCGTCACCACGGGTGTCCCCATGGCACCGAAGGCGACGGGGGCGGTGTTGGCGACCAGGGACACGACGGCGGCCTTCACCGGGTCGAAGCCGAGCGCGACGAGCATGACCGAGCAGATCGCGACGGGCGCGCCGAACCCGGCCAGCGCCTCCAGGAGCGCGCCGAAGCAGAAGGCGATGACGAGGGCCTGGATGCGGGGGTCGTCGGAGACCCTGCCGAAGGAGCGCCGCAGGATGTCGAAGTGCTGGGTGCGGACGGTCATCCGGTACACCCAGAGGGCGTTGACGACGATCCACATGATGGGGAAGAGCCCGAAGAGGACGCCCTGCGCCCCTGCGGACAGGGTCTGCCCCACGGGCATGCCGAACGCCAGCCATCCGACGAGCACGGCGACGGCGAGACCGATGAGCCCGGCGCGGTGGGCCTTCATGCGTACGGCACCGAGCAGGACCAGGACGGTCACCAGCGGCAAGGAAGCGACAAGAGCGGACAGACCGAGCGAATCGGCTACGGGTTCGAGTTGCTGGACAAACACACAGACCTCCCCGGATTCCGTGATGCGGAAGCGATCTCTCACGGGTGGGGGAATGGTCGTGTCCGCGCCAAGTCGGCGTCAATGCTCCGTACCGGAAAACTTCGTGCGGCCTCAGACGTGACGGACGGGACTCATGGGGCGGGAGGTGTACCAGGGGTCCGGAAACGGGGCCGGGGGAACCGGAGAGCGTGCCGGAAGGCCCGGACCCGAAGGAGCCCGAAGGAGCCCGAACGAATCGGGAGAAGCCGGAAGGGGCGGGAATCGAGCCGGAGAGGAGCCGGAGAGGCGTCAGGAGTCCGGGGAGCGCAGCACCCGGAGATGCCCCCGGCGCGCGACCTCGACCGGGTCGGCCGCTCGCGGCCCCCTGCCGCCCTGCTGCCTGTCCTGGGGCCGGGCCGCCTCGCGGACGGCGTTGGCGAGCGCTTCGAGGTCGTCACCACTGGGGCGGGTGGGGGCCGATGGGTCGGAGAGCCGGACCACTTCCCAGCCGCGCGGCGCGGTGAGCCGCTCGCCGTGCTCGGCACAGAGGTCGTAGCAGTGGGGCTCGGCATAGGTGGCGAGCGGGCCGAGGACCGCGGTCGAGTCGGCATAGACGTACGTCAGTGTCGCGACGGCGGGACGGCCGCACGCGGTTCGCGAACAGCGACGTACAGGGCTCACGATGTTGGACGGTACCGCACTCTTGAGCGGGCTGCGACGACTCTCCCTCAGCTCACCCCCTCGTGTCGCCCTGTGGACAGGGCCGCGCGCGGCTCCGGAGCAACCTGTCCCACCTGCGCGGCAACTGCTGCGCGCGGGACCGGTCCGGTTCGCCGGGGGAACAGGAGCGGTCGTACGACGGAGGGGCCGCGATCGGAGCAAGGACCAGAACCGCACGCAACCGTGGCCGGAATGTTCATCTCGGGACATCCACCGGGCCCGCCCGGGAAGGAGTGATCGCGCCCCGCCCGGGGAGGGTTACGCTGCGTCGGTGATGGACAGTTCCGTACCGCCCCAGCCGTCCGAGCCGCGGCCCCGCCGCCGCGACCGCCACGGCCGTGGCATGCGCGGACCGGTCGCGCCGCCCCAGGTACCGCTCTCCGTCAGCAGGGCCGAGAGTTTCCGGGACCTGGTGCAGGATTCGGTGGAGCGGCTGGAGCGGCGTTGGCCGCAGCTGACCGATGTCGACTTCCAGGTCCTCGACGTGCCCGGTTCGCTCGAGGACACCGTGCCGCTGGGGCGCGCGGTGTCCGCCGCGAAGGGCCGGCCCGCGCAGATCGTCGTCTACCGCCGCCCCGTGGAGATCCGCACCAAGAGCCGCGACGAGCGCGCCCTGCTGGTGCACGAGGTCGTCGTGGAGCAGGTCGCCGAACTGCTGGGCCTCTCGCCCGAATCGGTCGACCCGCGCTACGGGCAGGACTGAAGCCCGCCCGCAGCACACGCCTCAGTCGTCCAGGACCGACAGGTCCTGCTCCGCCGCGGGCACCTCGACCGTGCCCCCGTCGTCCGGCAGCGTCTGCACGGTGAACATGTCGACGCCGCCCTCCGGGATCGTGAGCGTGCGGGCCGCGTGGACCGGGCCGCCGGACTCCGTCTCCACGGTCAGGGCGTAGCCGCCCTTGAGGCCGGCCGGTGCTTCGGGGGTCACCTCCAGCGTCGTACCGCCCTTGACCGTGTACGTCTTGACGGTCGCCTCACCGCCCTCGCTGCCCGCGGAGGCCGTGACCTTGACCTTGGCCGTGGCTCCCGGGGCCGTCAGGGAGAGCACCGAGCCCTTCGCACGGTTGTCGGCGACGCTCGCCCGCTCGCCCACCGCCCCGGTCGCCGGGATGAAGGCGATCTCCTGCTTGGCGCCGGTGCCGCGCACCACGCGCAGCGCGGCGACCACCGGGGTCGTGCTGCCGTCGGCCGGGGACAGCCGGAGCGAGCCGGGCTCCCCCCGCGTGACGTCCTTGAGGTCGACGCTCGCGGTCATCCGCGACTTGATGTGCAGGGTGGCGTTCCCCGCCGGTGAGAACGCCGCGTTCTTGCCGAGGAGCTGGATCTTCACATCGGCGTCGTCCTCCCCCGGCGCGAAGGCCACCAGGCGCACGGAGGTGGCGTCGGCGGGGATGCCCGGCAGGACCTGGGTGCCCGCGGGGTCGGCGGAGGCGGTCAGCCAGTCGCTGCCCACCTCGTCCTCGGCCGCGCTCACGACCGCGCCGACACGTCCGGTCCTGGTGGTGACGTGGACGGTCACGTTCTCGGCGGCCTCGCTCGTGAGGGTCGAGATCAGCATCGGGACGCTCGACCTCGCCGGGACGGTGATGCCCTCCCCCACGTCGGACTTGAGGGGCCCGTCCGCTCCGTACAGCTCGATGTCGGCGACGGCGGCGGTGTCGTCGGGGTTCGTCAGGTGGACGTAGTCCTGGCGGCTCGCCCCGGTGCTCGCTCCCGGGAACCAGAAGTCCGTGTCCGGGGCGGTGCAGCTGACGCCCAGCAGGCCGCGGGCGCCGCCCGCGGCGGTCGTGGTGGTCTGCTGCGCGGTCCAGCCGGGGGCGAACTTCCCGGTCGCGGTGCCGACCAGGGCGGGGGCGTCGGACTTGGCGGTCTCGGCGGTGCCCGGCTTGCCGAGGTCCTTCAGGGAGATGACGGGCTTGCTCGCGGCGGCCTTCTTCTTGTCCGCGTCCTTGTCGGCCGCGTCCTTGTCGGCCGGGGCGTCCTCGTCCGCCGGAAGGGGATCGGCCGGCTCCAGCTCGGCGGCACCGGCCTCACCGCCGTCCTCCCCTGCCGGGGTGAAGGAGGAGTACGTCGTCTCCGCCAGGTCGGACATGCTCGGCGCCGGGCACAGCAGGCTGGAGCGCTCGACGGGCAGCCGGGCGGCGGACCCGGCCTCCGCCGTGCCCTCGTCGCCCGGCGCGGTGAGCGCGGCGAAACCGGTGACGGCGGCGAGGGCGACGACGCCCGCGATCAGGGACAGGGAGGTGGACTTCACTCGGACTCGCCTCGCGATGCGTTGCCGTTGCCGGTCTGCCAGGGGCCGTGGCCCGGGGCTGTGTTCTGGTCGTGCCGGTCGTGCCGGTCGTGCCGGTCGTGCCCGTCGTGCCCGTCGTGCCCCTCAGACCCGTCAGGCCCGTCGTACGGGACGGACTCACCCGTCCCCGGGGCGTACGGCTGCTGCTGGGCGTAGCCGTACGGGTCGTAGGCACCCTGCTGCTGGTACGGATCCTGCTGGTAGGGGTCGGCCTGGTAGTACTGGCCGGCGTCCTGCCCGCCCTGGTACTGGCTGTAGTCGGCGCCCTGGTACTGCTGGGCGTCCCACTCCCCGTACCCCTGCTGCGGCACGGCCGCGTACGTGCCGGTCCCGTCCTGGTCCGCGGGTACAGCCGCGTACGTGCCCGTGCCGTCCTGGTCCGCGGGTACCGCCGCGTACGTGCCCGTGCCGTCCTGGTCCGGAACCGCCGCGTACGTGCCCGTGCCGTCCTGGTCCGGAACCGCCGCGTACGGATCGGCGTTCTGCTGCGCCGGGATGTACTCGTCCGGGACCTGCTCCGGCATGCCCGGAGCGGACTCGCCGTATCCGGGCTCCCCACCGTCCTCCGTGTACGCCGCCGCACCGACGGCGTCGTCGCCCGCCGCCGCTTCCGCCTGGGCGGCCGCGCGCAGCCTGCGGGCCCGGCGTCCCTCCCCGGCGACCGGCTCGGCGGGGACGGTCTCGGTCTCCTCGGGCAGGTCGTCGTCGACCTCCCGGCGGCGGCCCGGCAGAGCCATGACCACCAGGACGACGCCGAGCGCCACCTGCGTCCAGACCCAGACGGTGTGCGTGAAGGGGGCGTCGTACGTGAGGTCGAGCCTGCCGCCCTCGGTGGGCAGCTCGAAGCCCTGGGCCCAGCCGTCCACGGTCTTCGGGGTGAGGGCCCGGCCGTTCAGGGTGGCCTGCCAGCCCGGATCGGCCGCGTCGGCGATCCGCAGCACACGGCCGGAGTCACCTTCGGGAATCGTGGAGTGCGCCTCGACGGACAGCGAACCGACGGGCACGGGCTCGCTGTCCGCGCCGGCGGGGACGATCGCGAGCCTGGAGACCTGGCGGTCGACGCGCCACAGGGCACTGCCGTCCAGCTGGCTGAGCCGGCTCAGGCCGGGCGTCGAGTCCAGCACCCGGCTCATCTGCCGCGGCGCCCCGTCCCGTACGAGGACGTAGCGGACGGCGAAGCCGCTGAGCTGGCTCCCCTGGTCCGCTCCGGAGCCCGCGACCAGGTTGGCGACGACCTTGTCGAGGTGGGTGTTGCTGCCGCCCGCCTCGGTGAGCTCGCCGTCGCCGAGCCGGGCACCCGAACCGCGGACCAGGCTGTAGGAGACGGTGTCCGTCGACGAGCCCCCGAGCACCAGGGTGCGTGCCTGGTCGCGCGTGGTGCTCTCCTCCGCGACGAAGGCGGGCACCTGCACGGGGTCGCGGCGTTCCACCGGACCGGCCGCGCCTCCGATCATCCAGCCCACCGCGGCGAGGACCGGGGCGAGCCCGGCCGCCAGGGCGATCAGTGCGGCGGCCGGCTGGCGCCAGCCGAAGCTCAGCGCGGCGACGCGGACCCGGGCGCCGTCCGCGCCGAGCAGGGCGGCGGCGAGCAGGGCGATGCCGTAGACGAGGGTGGCCGGACCGGCCCAGGTGGAGCCGTTCGAGAGAGCGGCGAAGACCAGGGCGACGAGCACGACGGCCCAGGCGGTGCGGATCGCGAACTGCCGCTCCCCGCGCATCAGGGCGGCCAGCGCGGCAAGCACGATGCCCAGCAGCAGGACGCCGCCCGCGGCCTTGGGGCCGCCGGGGCTGATGCCGAGCAGGTCGAGGGCGGACGCGGTGCCCGTACCGATGTCGAGCCCGGCCTCCTTCAGGAATCCGGACGGGCCGGCCAGCAGCGAGAGCGACCAGGGCGCGAGGACCAGCATCGGGGTGCCGGCCATGGCCAGGAAGCGCAGGCCGTACGCCACGATGTCGTTCCGCCGCAGCACCAGCACCCCGATGCCGAGGACCACCGCGAGCGGCCAGACGATCGGGGTGAACGCCGTCGTGAAGGTGAGCAGCAGGGTGTACGCCCAGGTGGCGCGCCAGCTGCCGCGGGTGGTGGAACCGTCGCCGCGCAGCCCGTGCGCGGCGACGGCCGCCCGTGCGATCAGCGGGAGGAGGACCGCCAGTACGGCGGTACCGAGCCGGCCGGTGGCCAGCGCCCCGGTCGCGGCGGGCAGGAAGGCGTACGCGACGCTCGCCCAGGCACGCAGGAGCCGGGACTCGATCAGCGGCCGGGAGGCGAAGTACGCGGTGAGCCCGGCGAGCGGGACCGAGCAGACGAGCAGCAGGGTGAGGGCGAATCCCGTGGAGCCGAGGAAGAGCGCCGACAGGGCCGCGATCAGAGCGAGGTAGGGCGGTGCGGACTGCGTTCCGCCGGTGCCGACCGGATGCCAGCCGTCGGCGTAGCGCGCCCAGAGGTCGGAGACGTCGGCCGGGGCGGGCAGCAGTGCGCCACCCGCGAGGGCGCCGCTGCCGAGCAGGCCCCGGCAGGCCACGAGCGAGACCAGGAGGAGGATCAGGAAGAGCACGGGGCCGGGCTTGCGGCCGACCTTCTTGAGCCGGGCGAACTGCTCGATCTCCAGGAAGTCGGCGTCGTCGCCGCCGGGGCCGGACTCGACCACACCGTGCCGTGAGCCGCCGGAGTCGGAGTCGGTGCGGTTGCCGAAGTTGCCCGCGATCTGTTCGACGGTGGCACGGACCGTGGCGCCGGGCGGCGGGAACAGGGACCGCAGTTCGGCCGCGTCCACCGCTCCCCGTCCGCGGGCGCGCCGCGCGGCGAGGATGCGCCCGGGGCGCAGGAGGGTGCCGAAGAGCCCGGCGACCTCGTCGAGAGCCTGTCCCGGCACCTTGCCGACGAGGTAGGCGAGGGTACGGAGCAGGGTGCCGACGACGAGGCGGAGCAGGGCCCACGGCAGCTGCTTGCCGCGGGCGTTGACCAGCATCGTGTAGACGGCGCCCGCCTTGTCGACGCGGTGCGGGCTGGAGACGGAGCGCCCGGCGCAGTCGATGGGGCGGCGTTCCCTGGCCGAGGCCTCGGCGTGCCGCAGTACGGCGTCGGGGGCCACGAGGACCCGGTGGCCGGCCATGTGGGCGCGCCAGCAGAGGTCGACGTCGTCGCGCATCAGCGGGAGCCTGCGGTCGAAGCCGCCGAGCTCCTCCCAGACGTCGCGGCGCACGAGCATGCCGGCGGAGGAGACGGAGAGCACCGTACGGACCTGGTCGTGCTGGCCCTGGTCCTGCTCGCGGCGGTCCAGCCCGGTCCAGCGGCGTCCGCTGTTGGCGATGGAGACGCCGACCTCGAGGAGCTGCTTGCGGTCGTACCAGCCACGGAGCTTCGGTCCGACGATCGCGGCGTGCGGGTCGTTGTCGACGACGCGGAGCATCTCGGCGAGCGCGTCCGGCTCGGGCGCGCTGTCGTCGTGCAGGAGCCAGAGCCACTGGACGGGTTCGCCGTGCGGGAGCTCCGGGAGGTCGTAGGCGTCGTCGCGCCAGCTCCGGGTGACCGGGTCCCAGCCGCTGGGGCGCTTCAGGTAGGGCAGGTCGTCGGGGGTGAGGACGCCGGCCGTGCGGGTCGCCTCGTCGACGGCGGTGCCAAAGCTCGTACGCCGCGCCAGGTGGAGCACGCGCTCGCCGCCGAGCGCCTCGGTGACCAGGCGGGCGGAGTCGTCGGCGCTGCCGGTGTCGGCGGCGACGACGTTCTGTACGGGGCGTTCCTGCCCGAGCAGTCCGCCGAGCACGCGGGGCAGCCAGCGCTCACCGTCGTGCGAGACGAGCACGGCGGTGACGACGTGGCGGGGGAACTCTGGGGCGGCGGCGGCCGCGTTCGGCGCCGCCGAGTGGCTGTGCACGGACATCGGGGTACGGGCCCTCCGGCCGGGTCCGGAGGGGGTCCCCCCCGGGGGCTGCATCGGTGTACACGCGCGCCCCGGCGGGGCGTTGGCGCGTCTCTCGGACGGGGCCCCACACTAACGGTACGGCCGTGCGCCCCGCGCCGAGCGGTTGACCGGCGGGAACGCGGGACGGCCGGAGATGCCGGAGATGGCCGGACATGGCGATGGCCTGGGGGCCGCACCCGCGTGCGGGGTGCGGCCCCCAGGCCACCGGCGTTCCTGCGGCTGTGCGCGCCGTGTCAGATGGCGGCCTTCTTCAGGCGCCGGCGCTCACGCTCCGAGAGGCCGCCCCAGATACCGAACCGTTCGTCGTTGTTGAGGGCGTACTCAAGGCATTCGGAACGGACTTCACAGGCGAGGCAGACCTTCTTGGCCTCGCGGGTGGATCCGCCCTTCTCGGGAAAGAAGGACTCGGGGTCGGTCTGGGCGCACAGTGCGCGCTCCTGCCAGCCGAGTTCCTCGTCCGCGTCCTCGACCAGCAGTTGCTGGAACAGCTCGGTCATGTGCGCCCCTCGTCTGTCTCTTGCGTCCCCGTGATGCGGCCGTTATCGATGCGGCCGAACGACACGAGTGAAATTACAAGTGTGTAGCTTCGGGCCAGTCAAGCGAGGATCTGCTATTGGCCTCGGTATTCACTCTGCGGAACCAAGCGTATGCGGAAAGTGTTCAAATCACCAAAAACCTGACATATGCCACCAGCGCCGATCCGCTGCGCTTCTCACCGGGTGAGACGAGCGGGGTCGCCCTGATGTTTCGATTTGATCACCGAAGCGACCAGGATCACAGGAGGGTCACGGCGCATCAGCCGTGTTCGAGGACACGGCTGTTGCGCCACCTTGCCTCTCCGGCGGGTGCCAAAACCTTTCTCCATCCCTCACAACCGGATGGGGTGAAACATTGCCGCCAAATCGGTCATTGAGTTGACAGAAGACAGACCCAGCCGGTCTCCTTGACTGCATGCCAGCGACCGCAGCGATGTACACGACCCACGTCCGTGGGTTCCGTACCGCTGTCCAGGCCCGCTGTTGCTGTTCCAGCTGTCACAGCTGTTGAAGCCGTAGCGCTCCAGCTCTGATCCAGCTTCACCTCACCGCATTCCGGTCTCCGCGACACCCCCCGCACGCGCCTCCCCATGCCGAGGAACCACCGCACCCATGAACAGCGACAGCGACCTTTCGATCGCCGGCGACATCCTCGAGGTCCAGCACCTCCTCCGCCCGGCCGGCCCCCACCCCTCCACCGTGGCCGGGTTCGCCGGCCTGGCCCGGTCCATCGCGGCCGACCGTGACCGGTGGGCCCCGCTCGTCCGGTACGACACGGCCACCCGCTGGTACCACCGGCTGCAGCAGGGCCCCGGTTACGAGGTGTGGCTGCTGAGCTGGGTCCCCGGCCAGGGCAGCGGCCGCCACGACCACGGTCCCTCCTCCGGCGTACTCACCGTCCTGGAAGGGGAGTTGACCGAGCACACGGCGCGCGGGGCACACTCCCTGGGCTCCGGCGCGCAGCGCGTCTTCGCCCCCGGCTACGTCCACGAGGTCGTCAACGACGCCCTGGAGCCGGCCGTCAGCCTCCACGTGTACTTCCCGGGCCTGACCGAGATGCCGATGCACGCGGCTCGCTGCGCCGCCGCGTCCGAGGACACCGTCCCCGCCTGACGGGCCGCCCGGTGTCCCGCAGGGCGGGCGGCCGGCACCTGCCCGCCCGTCTCCCACCACCCCCACATCGATCAGGCTCCGCCTGACAGTCCCACCCGCCGCCCGCCACCACCCCCACAACGATCAGGCTCCGCCTGACAGACTGCTCTTCATGCGCATTGTGGTTCTGGCCGGCGGTATCGGTGGTGCTCGTTTCCTGCGTGGCCTCAGACAGGCCGCGCCCGACGCGGACATCACGGTGATCGGCAACACCGGCGACGACATCCATCTGTTCGGGCTGAAGGTCTGCCCCGACCTCGACACCGTGATGTACACCCTGGGCGGTGGCATCGACGAGGAGCAGGGCTGGGGGCGTACCGACGAGAGTTTCCGCGTCAAGGACGAGCTCGCGGCGTACGGGGTGGGACCCGAGTGGTTCGGCCTCGGCGACCGCGACTTCGCGACCCACATCGTCCGTACGCAGATGCTCGGCGCGGGCTACCCCCTGAGCGCGGTCACCGAGGCGCTCTGCGCACGGTGGAAGCCGGGCGTGCGGCTCATCCCGATGACCGACGACCGCGTCGAGACGCACGTGGCGGTGGACGTCGACGGCGAGAGCCGGGCCGTCCACTTCCAGGAGTACTGGGTGAAGATGCGCGCCTCCGTACCCGCGCAGGCCGTCGTGCCCGTCGGCGCGGACCAGGCGAAGCCCGCGCCGGGCGTCCTGGAGGCCGTCGCCGAGGCCGACGTCATCCTGTTCCCCCCGTCGAACCCGGTCGTGTCGGTGGGCACCATCCTCGCCGTGCCCGGGATCCGGGAGGCGATCGCCGAGGCCGGGGTCCCCGTCGTGGGGCTCTCCCCGATCGTCGGTGACGCACCCGTGCGCGGCATGGCCGACAAGGTGCTGGCCGCCGTGGGCGTCGAGTCCACCGCCGCGGCCGTCGCCCAGCACTACGGCTCGGGGCTGCTCGACGGCTGGCTCGTCGACAGCGTGGACGCCGGAGCCGTCGGCGAGGTCGAGGCGGCCGGGATCCGCTGCCGCGCCGTCCCGCTGATGATGACGGACGTGGACGCCACCGCCGAGATGGCCCGGCAGGCCCTGGCGCTGGCCGAGGAGGTACGGGCATGAGCGGCGCAGCTGCGGACGGTACGCCCTCGTACCGGGTGTGGGCGCTGCCCGGGATGCCCGAGGTGCGGGAGGGGGACGACCTCGCGAAGCTGATCGCCACGACGGAGCCCGGCCTGGTGGACGGCGACGTCCTGCTCGTCACCTCGAAGATCGTCTCCAAGGCCGAGGGCAGGATCGTGGAGGCGACGGACCGGGAGGCGGCGATCGACGCCGAGACGGTCCGGGTGGTCGCCAGGCGCGGGACGCTCAGGATCGTGGAGAACCGGCAGGGCCTCGTCATGGCCGCCGCAGGGGTCGACGCCTCGAACACCCCGGCCGGGACGGTACTGCTGCTGCCCGAGGACCCGGACGCCTCGGCCCGGCTGATCCGGGACGGCCTGCGGGACGCGCTCGGTGTCGAGGTCGGGGTCGTCGTCACGGACACCTTCGGCCGGCCCTGGCGGAACGGCCTGACGGACGTGGCGATCGGGGCGGCGGGCGTCAGGGTGCTCGACGATCTCAGGGGCGGCACCGACGGACACGGCAACCCGCTGAGCGCCACCGTCGTGGCCACGGCCGACGAACTGGCCTCGGCGGGCGATCTGGTGAAGGGCAAGGCGTCCGGGCTGCCGGTGGCGGTGGTGCGCGGGCTGCCCCACGTCGTCGCGGGCCCGGACGCACCCGACGAGGGTGCCCGTGCGATGGTGCGGGTCGCGGCCGACGACATGTTCCGGCTGGGGACGTCCGAGGCGGTGCGGGAGGCGCTGAACCTGCGGCGCACGGTGCGTGAGTTCACCGACGAGCCGGTCGACCCCGGGGCCGTACGACGCGCGGTGGCGGCGGCGGTGACGGCTCCGGCGCCCCACCACACGACGCCCTGGCGGTTCGTCCTGCTGGAGTCGGAGGAATCGCGTCACCGGCTGCTGGACGCCATGCGGGACGCGTGGATCGCGGACCTGCGGCGTGACGGGCGCAGCGAGGAGTCGGTCGCGAAGCGGGTGCGCCGGGGCGATGTCCTGCGCAACGCGCCGTATCTGGCGGTGCCGTGCCTCGTTGCGGACGGGTCGCACCACTACGGGGACGAGCGCCGGGACACCGCGGAACGCGAGATGTTCGTGGTCGCCGCCGGCGCGGGCGTGCAGAACTTCCTGGTGGCGCTCGCCGGTGAGCGGCTCGGTTCTGCGTGGGTGTCCTCGACGATGTTCTGCCGGGACGTGGTGCGTGAGGTTCTGGACCTGCCGGACTCGTGGGACCCGCTGGGCGCGGTGGCCGTGGGTCACGCGAAGGGGACACCGCCCGTGCGGGCGGCCCGGGACGTGGAGGCGTTCGTCACGGTGCGCTGAGGCGCCGGTGTGCCAGGGCGTTCCCGGGGCTGCGTTCGTCGCGGTGCGCCGGGCGCCGCGCCGCCGATGCGGGGCCGGCTAGAGCCGGGCGATGTCGCGCGGCGTCATCTTGGGAGCCCGTCGGGCCGGGGTGCGGCCGGAGAGCATGATCAGCCGCGTCGCGCGGTGGCGCTGCCCCTCGTACGGGGCGAGGAGGGCCAGCATCTCCTCGTCGTCGGCGTCCCTGTGGTCCGCGAGCGCGTGGCCGACGATGCCCGGCAGATGGAGATCACCGACCGTCACCGCGTCGGCCGCGCCGTTCGAGCGCTGCAGGGTCTCCGCCGCGGTCCAGGGGCCGATGCCCGGGATCAGCTGCAGCCGGGCCATGGCCTCGGGGAGGTCCATCGCGGCCGCCTCCTCCATCCGCCGCGCCACCCGGACGGCGCGCAGGATCGTGGCGGAGCGTTTGGCGTCCACGCCCGCGCGGTGCCACTCCCAGGACGGGATCAGCGACCAGGTCCGCGCGTCCGGCATGACGTACAGGCCGTGGGTGCCGAACGTCGTGCCGGCCGGGCCGGGGGCCGGGGTGCCGTAGGTGCGGAGCAGCAGCCGCCAGGCGCGGTAGGCCTCGTCGGTGGTGACCTTCTGTTCCAGGACCGACGGGATCAGGGACTCCATGACCAGCCCGGTGCGCAGCAGGCGCAGGCCCGGCCGGCGGTGCTGCGTCAGCGCGAGCAGCCGGTGGCGCGGGCGGAAGTCCTCCGGGGTGTCGTGCGCGCCGAGCAGGGCCGGGAGCCCGTCCAGGAGCCACTGCGCGCCCGGTCCCCAGGCCGCCGCGGCGATCCGGCCGTCGTGGGAGGCCGAGACGCGCAGGGTGCCGGGACCGGCCGGGGTGCGCGTCGCACGCCAGAAGGTCCCGTCGGGCAGGGCCCGGTAGGCGGGGTCCGCCGGGCCGCGCCGCAGCGGGCTCAGGACCAGCCGCAGGTCGAGCGGGCCAGCCGGCGTCCAGCTCCTGGTCAGCGGCGGGGCGGACGCGTCACCGGGCCCTGGCTCCGGCTCCTGCCGGGGCACGGCGGTGGTGCGGGGTACGAAGCGTCCTGCCACGGGTGAGGTCCTAGGTCGTCGGGGGTACCTGTCGAGGGTACGGCCGACGGGGAGTGTTCACTGGTCGGACGAGAAGCGGAGCGAGGCGTCCGGGAGGACCGCGCCGCACCAGACGCGGACCCCGTCACGCAGTTCGTTGTCGGCGCCGACCTGGGCGCCGTCACCGATCACCGCCCCCGTGAGGACCGTACGGCTGCCGATCCGGGCGCCGGCCCCGACCAGCGAGTCGGTCACCACCGCGCCGGGTTCGACGACGGCGCCGTCCAGCACGGTGGAGCCGGTGATCCTGGCGCCCGCGCCGATCAGGGCGCCCTCCCCGATGACCGTGCCGCCGGTGAGCTTGGCGTCGGGGGCCACGGAGGCGGTGGGCAGGACGAGCCGGTCGCCGCAGCGGCCGGGGACCGCCGGGGAGGGGGCGCGGCCCATGACCAGGTCGGCCGAGCCGCGTACGAACGCCTGCGGGGTGCCGAGGTCCAGCCAGTAGGTGGAGTCGACCATGCCCTGGAGGTGGGCGCCGGAGTCCAGCAGCCCGGGGAAGGTCTCGCGCTCCACGGAGACCGGCCGGCCCACCGGGATCGTGTCGATGACCGACCGGCGGAAGACGTACGCCCCCGCGTTGATCTGGTCGGTGACTATCTCCTCGGGGGTCTGCGGCTTCTCCAGGAAGGCCGTCACCCTGCCGGTGGGGTCCGTCGGCACGAGGCCGAAGGCGCGCGGGTCCTCCACCCTGGTCAGGTGCAGGGAGACGTCCGCCCCGGAGGTGGAGTGCGCGGCGACGAGGGCCCGGATGTCGAGGCCGGTGAGGATGTCCCCGTTGAACACGATGACGGGCTCGTCCGGGCCCCCGGTCAGCCGCGACGCCACGTTCCGGATGGCTCCGCCGGTGCCGAGGGGTTCGTCCTCGGTGACGTACTCGATCGAGAGGCCGAGCGACGAACCGTCACCGAAGTACGGCTCGAACACCTCCGCCAGGTAGGACGTCGCGAGCACGATGTGCTCCACGCCGGCCGCCCTGGCACGCGCCAGCTGGTGCGTGAGGAAGGGCACACCCGCCGCCGGGACCATCGGCTTCGGGGTGTGCACCGTGAGCGGACGCAGCCGGGTGCCCTTGCCACCGACCAGGAGGATCGCTTCTCTTGCCTCTGTCACAGCACCGTCTCTGCTTCCTGCTGGGGCCGGGCCTCGTTTCGGCTGGCCAGTGTATGCAGACTGTCCGGAGCCTTCCGGTCAGCGGCCCTGCAGCTTCGCGGAACTGGTCCGTGCCGTGCCGAGCTTCTTGTAGAGACGGATTCCGGGGCATTCGGTTGCGAAGCCGTCGCGGTGCCCGGAGATGACGTTGAGTGTGGCCTTGGCACCCTTCTTGTACTTGCCGCTTCCGCCGGAGACGAGTGTCACCTTGCCCTTGGGGTTGCGGCCGAACAGACCGAGCTTCCAGGCCGTGAGCTTGGCGATCGCGGTGACGGCGGCGGCGGGCGGGTTCTTCGAGCTGTACGTCCCGAGTACCGCGATGCCCATGCTGTTCGTGTTGAAACCGAGGGTGTGGGCGCCGAGGACCGCCTTGGTCACGCCGCCGGCGCGTCCCTCGTAGATGTTCCCGCACTTGTCGACGGCGAAGTTGTAGCCGATGTCGCGCCAGCCGCTGCTCTTGACGTGGTACCGGTAGATGCCGCGCAGGACGGACGGCGCCTGGGCGCAGGTGTAGTTGTTGCCGGTGGCGCTGTGGTGGATGAAGGCGGCCTTCACGGTCGAGGTGTACGCGAAGGTGCGCTCCCGCAGGCTCTCGTCGGCGCCCCAGCCCTTACGGGTGACGATGCGCGGGCGCGGCCCGACGAACGGCTTGGCGCCCGCCCCGACGACCGCCTGCTCCTCCGACTGGGCCTTGCTCAGGGCGGAGATCTCGGTGGCCCCCAGCGGGGCGAGGTCGGCGTTGACCGCGGAACTCTCCGCCGCGGCCATGGAGAGGGCCACCGACGCGGGGAGCACGCCGGGCTGGGCAGCCGTGGCCGGCTGACCCGCAGTGGCCGGCTGACCCGCAGTGGCAGGCTGGGCGGCCGTGGCGGGCGTCGCGGTGCCCGCCGAGGGGGTGCCTGCTGACGGGGTGCCTGCCGACGGGGTGACGGTGTCGTCGGCGCGCGGCTCCTCCGTGTCGTCGCCGGGGTCGACGAGTTCGACCCGCAGGCCGGCGGGGAGGGGTGCGGCGTCAGCGGCGCCGCTCCGCGGTCCGGCGCTCTCGGAACGGACGCGCACCTCGACCCCGTCCGAGTCGCCGACCCAGAGGGGGGCGGTCGAGCCCCGCACCGTGCCCGATTCGCGTTCGGGGCTGCCCGAGTCGGCGGCGTGGTCGGTGTTGTGGGTCTCCAGGGACTGCCAGCCGGACCACCTGGTGGTGCCGGTCGCGCGGGTACGGACCTGGACGTTGCCGTGCAGCTCGGCGTCGGCGTCGTCCCAGACCACTCCGACGAGCGAGAAGCGGTGGGCGTCGCGCCGGAGCAGTCCCCGCGCGGCCTCCGGGTTGAGGGATTCGGTGGGTTCACCGGTGGTCCGCGGGACCGCGCCGGTGAGCGGTCGCAGCGGCAGTGACTGGGTCGAGCCCGCGGGTTCGGCGGGGGCGGCGGGCGCCTGTGCGACCGGGGTCCGGACAGGGGCGGCGGGTGCCGGCGCGGCGAGCGGAAGGGTGAGTGCCGTCGCGCAGGTGACGCCGATCGAGGTTGCAAGAAGTGCACGCATACAGGAAATTCTTGACGGAATCCGTCATTTCCGGCTACTGGAGTGCCGTCGCGCTCACTTGACACACCGTCTGCCGAACCGGTGTACGGGGCACCCGTCACGCACGGTCGGGCCCGCGCCCGCCGCGTACCCTTGCGCGGATGAACGCCAGTGATCGCACCCCCGCCGACCTGCTGCGATCCGCGCTCGCCGCGGACCCGGCCCGCCCCCTCGTCACCTTCTACGACGACGCAACCGGAGAGCGCGTCGAACTGTCGGTGGCCACCTTCGCCAATTGGGTGGCCAAGACCGCCAACCTGCTCCAGGGCGACCTGGCCGCCGAGCCTGGCGACCGGCTCGCCCTGCTGCTCCCCGCGCACTGGCAGTCGGCCGTCTGGCTGCTCGCCTGCTCGTCGGTGGGCGTGGTCGCCGAGGTCCAGGGCGACCCGGCCTCCGCCGACCTGGTCGTCAGCGGACCCGACTCACTCGACCGGGCCCGCGCCTGCCGGGGCGAGCGCGTCGCGCTGGCCCTGCGCCCGCTGGGCGGCCGGTTCCCGCAGACGCCCGAGGGGTTCGCCGACTACGCGGTGGAGGTGCCGGGCCAGGGCGACCGCTTCGCCCCGTTCGCCCCGGTGGACCCGGCAGCCCCCGCACTGACCGTGGGCGGCGTGGGCCTGACGGCGGACCAGCTGGTGGCCCGGGCCCGTGAGGACGCGGCGGAGCTGGGGCTCGGCCCGGGTGCGAGGCTCCTGACGGGGCGCTCGTACGACACGTGGGAGGGACTCTCCGCCGGACTCTTCGCACCGTTGGCCGCGGGGGGCTCCGTGGTCCTGTGCCGCCACCTCGGGCAGCTGGACGCCGGTGCGCTGGCCCAGCGCACCGAAAGCGAGCGGATCACCAACACTGCGGTATGACAAGCGCCCTGAAGGCCACTCGTCCGGCCCAGGGCGGGCCGAGCCCCCGGGACTGAGCACCGACGGCAGTACATGATCAGGCGGTACGTGGCACCGCCAGGGAACGCCCCCTGCATGCACAACCAAGCGTGAGGTTCAGCCGTCTACTTCTGCGACCGGCGGCTCATCGCGCCGCCGAACATGAAGGATGGACGCAGACGTGAGCGACAGCCCCGGTACCCCGGCCGAACCGGACCGCCCGGACGACCCGGCCGGGGGCGGGCCGGCCGGCGAGTCGCCGGACGCGTCCGGGGCCGCCCCCCAGAAGGACGCCCCCGCCGAGGACAAGCAGGGGCGGACCCCCGGCGGGGACGGACCGGCGGAGGACACCGGAGACGCCGGCGGGCCCGGGGACACCGCGGGCGCGGACGGCACCTGGTCCGAGCGCCCCGCGCGGGAAGGCAGGAGCCACTGGCTCCGCTGGACCGCTCTCGCCGCCTCCTTCCTCGTCCTGGTCGCCGCCGGGGTCGGCTGGTGGCTGTACCGGAAGCTCGACGGCAACATCACGACCGACACCAGCGCGGCCGCCGAGCTCAAGGCGTACGAGAAGGACCGCCCGCTGCCCATCGCGCGGAACGCCCAGAACATCCTGCTCATCGGCTCGGACACCCGCTCCGGCGAGAACAGCGCCTACGGACGGGACGACGGCGGCAGTCAGCGCTCGGACACGACGATCCTGCTGCACCTCGCGGCCGACCGCAGGAGCGCGACCGCGGTGTCGATCCCTCGTGACCTGATGACCGAGATCCCCAGCTGCCACACGACGGGCGGCAAGGCCACGAAGGCGCAGTTCGCCCAGTTCAACTGGGCCTTCGAGCTGGGTGGCACGGCTTGCACGATCCGCACGGTCGAGAAGATGACGGGCATTCGCGTCGACCACCACATGGTCATCGACTTCAACGGCTTCAAGGACATGGTCGACGCGGTCGACGGTGTCGAGGTCTGCCTCAAGGAGCCCGTCGACGACGACGACGCCCATCTCAAGCTCCCCGCGGGGCGCCAGGAACTCGACGGCGAGGCGGCCCTGGGATACGTACGGGCCCGCAAGTCCATCGGCAACGGCAGCGACACCGAGCGCATGGACCGTCAGCAGAAGTTCCTGGGTGCCCTCGTCAACAAGATGCAGAGCAACGGCGTCCTGCTGAACCCGACGCGGCTCTACCCGGTGCTGGACGCGGCGACCAAGTCACTCACCACGGACCCCGGCCTCGACTCCCTGAGGGACCTGTACGACCTGGTGCGCGGGATGCGGAACGTGCCGACGGAGAAGGTGCAGTTCCTGACCGTGCCCCGGCGGGAGTACCGGGCCGACCGGAATCGCGACGAGCTCGTACAGCCGGACGCGGACCGGCTGTTCACCCAGCTGCGCAAGGACGAACCCGTGGCCGTGGTCCCCGCCGAAAAGGCCGATTCCGGGGATTCACAGGCGGATCACAGCTCCGAGAACGACCCGTCCGGAGAAAAGCCCGCCGATACGGACGGGAGCCCGACGCCTGCTCCCACCTATTCGGGGTCGAATGCGGCGGACGACCCATGCGGCGCGTAAAGCAATTCTCAAACGATGGGCGCCAATCGGAGGGGAATAGGCGGAATGCCCGGTTATAAGGAGCGTGGAATGTGTCACGCGCGTCCCCTGTGGCTGATTCCGCCGGATAGTGTGACGCGATCCGGTACTCGTGGTCATCAGACCGCGCACGGCCGGAGCGAGCGACCGGGCGCCCTGTCGGGGGAAGCGTCCCGCGTGGCACCGACGGAGGATTCAGGCAACCGTGGATGCGCATAGCCGTGGGCGGGCGGAGGATGTCGACCCCGCAGACCAGTGGGTGCTCGACCCGCACACCGGCACTTACGAACTGCGACCGGACAACTCCGGAAGAGAGCCGTCCGGCCCCCACGGCCGTTCCCGTACGCCGGACCGGTCCGGCGTACGGCGTGAACCGACGGCTTCCCGCGGCGAGGTGCCCTCCCAGCGGAGCCGGCGTGCGGCGGAGGGCGCCCGTGGCCGGGAGACCGGCCGCGGCACCCGCAGGCCTCCGAAGTCGCGGCGGAGGAAGGCCCTGTTGTGGACCGGCGGGGTCATGGCCTTCGTCGTCGTCGCCGGATCGGCCGGGGCGTACGCCCTCTACCAGAAGTTCAACGGCAACCTCGACACCGTCGACATCGGTGACGCGGGCAGCAAGAACGTCGCCGGCGACGGGCCGCTCGACATCCTGGTCATCGGCACGGACAAGCGGACCGGCAAGGGGAACGAGGGGTACGGCGACAAGGGCAGCGAGGGCCACGCCGACACGAACATCCTCTTCCATGTCTCCGCGGACCGCACCAACGCGACGGCGATGAGCATCCCCCGGGACCTGATCACGGACGTCCCCGACTGCACCACCAAGCAGGCGGACGGTTCGGAGAAGGTCATACCCGGCTCGCAGGGCGTGCGCTTCAACGTCAGCCTCGGCCAGGACGGGCGCGATCCCGGCTGCACGATGCGCACCGTCAAGGAGATCACGGGCCTGTCGGTCGACCACTTCATGATGGTCGACTTCAACGCGGTCAAGACGCTCTCCACCGCGGTCGGCGGGGTGAAGGTCTGCGTCGCCCAAGCCGTCAAGGACCCCGACTCGCACCTCGACCTCCCGAAGGGCGAGTCCACGATCGAGGGCGAGGACGCCCTGGCCTTCGTCCGCACCCGGCACGCCTTCCAGAACCAGAGCGACCTCGACAGGATCAAGGCCCAGCAGCAGTTCATCGGCTCCATGATCCGGCAGATGAAGTCCGACGACACCCTCACCGACCCGGGCAAGCTCTACACGCTCGCGGACGCGGCGACCAAGGCGCTCACCGTCGACTCCGGGATCGGATCGATCAAGAAGCTGACCTCGCTCGCCCGGGAGCTCGGCGCGATCGACACGAAGAACATCACCTTCGTCACGATGCCGGTGAAGGACAACCCGGCCGAGCCGAAGCCCGTCACCGTGGTCGTGGAGCCGGAGAAGACCGAGCAGCTCTTCGCGATGTTGCGCTCCGACACCTCCCTGACCGAGGTGAAGAAGAAGGAGAAGGCGGCCAGGACCAAGCAGGAAGCGGTCCTCCAGGGCAGCAGGGCCGAGCCGGCCGACATCCGGGTCGACGTCCTCAACGGCGGCCACATCCCCGGCGCGGCGGGGGCGACCGTCACCTGGCTCCAGAACGAACAGGGCGTACCGAAGTCCACGAACAAGGCGAACGCCCCGGCGAAGATCGCCAGGACGACGCTGGCGTACGCGCCGAACCAGGCGGACCAGGCCCGCGCGCTCGCGGACATGATGGGCCTGCCCGCCACCGCGCTCAAGCAGGGCACGGCGGACGCCGAGGGTCTCCAGGCAATGGTGCTGACCCTCGGGGCCGACTTCAAGGGCGCGGGCATCCCCGTCGCCGGTCCGGCAAAGGCGCCGGAAGACATCCAGCGGGCCAGTGCCGACACGGCGGAATGCGCGAAGTGACGGGAGTCGTCGCGCATCAGCGGAATTCTGAGGAGCAGGGGGGTCCTGGTGGGACGGAGCAGCGTACGCGGGGAGGGGACACGGCCGCGCGGCCGGCACGACGGGCAGGCCGCGTCCGGCGGTCCGGACGCCCCTGCCGGACGGAGCGGTCGCGGGCGGCGGAGCCGGTCCGGCCCGCCGCAGCAGGGCCGGACCGACCGCCGGGCCCCCAAGGGGGGTAAGCGGCGCATACTCCGCTGGGTGGCCGCCGTTCTCTCACTGCTGATACTCGGCACCGGCGGTGCCGGTTACCTGTACTACAAGCACCTCAACGGGAACATCCGCAAAGAGGACCTGACGCTCGGTGACAAGGAGATGGCCGACCACAAGGCCAACTCGGCCGGACAGACGCCCCTGAACGTCCTGCTCATCGGATCGGACGCCCGGGACTCCAAGGCCAACCAGAAGCTGGGCGGCGCGAAGGAGACCTTCGGCGGCACGCCGCTCGCCGACGTGCAGATGCTGCTCCACCTCTCCGCGGACCGGAGCAACATCTCCGTGCTCAGCATGCCGCGCGACACCATGCTGAAGATGCCCAAGTGCACCGATCCCGAATCGGGCAAGGTGTACGCGGCCGGCACGGTCGACGTACAGACCAACGAGAGCCTGGGCCGCGGTGGCCCCGGGTGCACCGTGGCCGCCTGGTACGAGCTCACCGGCATCACCATCGACCACTTCATGATGATCGACTTCGCGGGTGTGGTCTCCATGGCCGACGCGGTCGGCGGCGTCCCGGTCTGCGTCGACGCCAACATCCTGTCGAGGAGCGGCGGGAAGGGGTCGGGGCTGAAGCTGAAGGAGGGCACGACCTCCGTCCAGGGCGAGCAGGCGCTCCAGTGGCTGCGCACGCGGTACGGCTTCGAGGACAACACGGACCTCGGCCGGACCAAGGCGCAGCACCAGTACCTGAACTCGATGGTCCGTGAGCTGCGCAAGGGCACCAAGCTCACCGACCCCGGAAAGCTGATGAACCTCGCCGAGGCTGCCACCAGCGCGCTGACGGTCGACAAGGGGCTCGACACGGTCAAGAAGCTGTACGACCTGGCGGAGGAGCTCAAGAAGGCCCCGACGGACCGGATCACGATGACGACCATGCCCAACGTCTACGGCACGGGGGTCAACTCCGGTCGCGTGTACCCGAAGGCGGAAGAGGCCGAGCAGGTGTTCCGGATGATCCGTGAGGACATCCCGCTGGACGGAAAGGCGTCCAAGCGCAAGACGCCGGTCACCAAGGACGCCGCGGCCCCCGCCGACGAGATCGCCGTCAGTGTGCGCAACGCCTCCGCCACGGACGTCCTCGGCCCCGCCCAGGGCCGTGCGACCACGGTCAAGGACCTGCTCACGGAAGCGGGCTTCGCCAAGGCGTCCGTCGACTCCTCGAACGTCGAGCCGGCCGCCACGACCGGCATCCTCTACCCCAGCGCGGACATGGAGGGTGACGCCCAGGCGGTCGCCAAGGCGCTCGGCATCCCGGTGTCCCAGGTGAAGAAGTCGACCGACGTCTCGGGCGTCGTGCTGGCGGTGGGAGCGGACTGGCGCGAGGACGAGGCCTACCCGGCGAAGGCGGCCGAGGAGAAGACCCCGGAGTCGGCGAACCCGCTCAACGGCGCGGACGAGAAGGCGTGCATGCACGTCAACCCGAACTACACCTGGTAGCGGCGCCGCGGACGCGTGAAGGGCCCCGCCGGCGCCGGCGGGGCCCTTCGCCGCTGTCTCCCGCGGTCAGACCGTCTGCTCGCGTACGGCCGGACGACGGCTGGCGATGACCTTCTTCGCCAGCGAGCGGGGGCTGGTCAGGAAGCCGTATCCCCAGGACATGTGCATGGTGGCCAGCGCCACGGGGATCTGTGCCCGCGCCTTCAGCGGCAGGCCCTTCCCGGCGGGCAGCGACCCGGCGACGATCGCCGCGACGTACCCGGCCGGCACGACGAACGCCCACGGGGTGACGGCGGCGCCCACGACGACACCCGCCGCGATGGCGCAGACGGCGGCCGGCGGGGCCAGGTAGCGCAGGTTGATCGAACCGGAGTGGTAGCGGGCCACGACGTGGCGCCAGCGGCCGTAGTCCTTGTACTGCTTGGCGAGCGCACGCACGCTGGGCCTCGGGCGGTACTGCACCTTCAGCTCGGGCGAAAACCAGATCAGGCCGCCCGCCTCGCGGATGCGGAAGTTCAGCTCCCAGTCCTGGGCGCGGATGAACTCCACGTTGTAGCCGTCGGCCCGCTCCAGCGCCTCCCGGCGGAAGACCCCGAGGAACACGGTCTCGGCCGGGCCGGCCTCGCCGCCGGTGTGGAACGCCGCGTTGCCGACGCCGATCCTCGACGTCATCGCTGCGGCGACGGCGTCCTCCCAGGCGTTCTCGCCCTCGGCGTTCATGATGCCGCCGACGTTCTGCGCGCCGGTCTCCTCCAGGAGCCGGACCGCCGTCGCGATGTAGTTCGGCGAGAGCATGCCGTGGCCGTCCACCCGTACCACGATCGGGTGACGCGACGCCTTGATCGCGGCATTGAGCGCGGCCGGGGTGCGGCCGGTCGGATTGAGGACGGTGTGGACCCGGGAGTCCTCCCGGACCAGCTCGGCGGCGATCTCGTCCGTCCGGTCGGTCGAGGGGCCGAGTGCGATCACCACCTCCATCTCACCGGCGTACTCCTGCTCCAGGATGTGCCGGACCGAGTTCCTGAGATGGCGTTCCTCGTTGAGCACCGGCATGATCACGGAGACGGCGGGGTACTGCGCGGCAGACATGTGGTCCTCGGGGGGTCCTCGGGGGTGCCAGGGTTCCGGGGGTTTCGCACCCCAGGAGGCGGCGTGATTCGGCCGCCACGTTACCGCGAACGGGGGACAGCGGCGCGCGCCGCCGGGTCTCCTCCCGGTCTGCAGATCGTATGGGCCTACCGTGCGAAAGTCCCACTCGCACCGCGGAGGTGTCCCTCGTGCCCACGCCGCACCGATCGCCCCGTCCACCGCACCCCCGCACCGCTCCCCCGCACCGCAGGGCCCCAGGGCAGCCGGGCGCCGGCACCGGCGGCCGCTCGGCGACCCGGAACCGGGCGGGCGGCCGGAAGCCGCCACCCCGGTGGGGGATGCGGGTCGCCACCGGGCTGTCCGTGCTGGTGCTGGGCGCCGGCGGGATCGGCCACGCCGTGGTGAGCGGTCTGGAGACGGGGATCGACCGGGTCGACCCGTTCAAGGACATGAAGAACCGCCCCCAGGGGGGCCACGGCATGAACTTCCTGCTCGTCGGCACGGACGGCCGCGACAAGATCACCGCGGCGGAGAAGAAGAAGTACAAGCTGGGCGGTGCGCCCTGTCACTGCACCGACACCCTCATGCTCGTCCACGTCTCGGCCGACAAGCAGCGCGCCAGCGTCGTCAGCCTTCCGCGCGACAGCTACGCCGAGCTCCCGGCGCACACCGACGGCACCACGGGCAAGGAGCACTCCCCCCATCCGGTGAAGCTGAACGCCGCCTACGCCGAGGGCGGACCGCACCTCACGGTGCGGACCGTCGAGCAGATGACGGGTGTCAAGATCGACCACTACCTGGAGGTCGACTTCACCAGCTTCATGAAGACGGTCGACACCCTGGGCGGGGTGGAGATCTGCACCGCCAAGCCGCTCAAGGACCCCTACACCGGCCTGGACCTGACGGCGGGCACCCACGAGCTCGACGGCGGGCAGGCGCTCCAGTACGTGCGCTCCCGCCATCTCGACGGGGCGGCCGACCTGGGCCGGATGCAGCGCCAGCAGAAGTTCATGGCCGCGCTGATCAAGCGGACGACGAGCAGCGGTGTGCTGATGAACCCGGTGAAGTTCCAGCAGGTCGCCGGCTCGATGCTCGAATCGGTCCGCGCCGACAAGGGCTTCGGTACGGAGCAGATGCTGGAGCTCGGCAAGGCCATGCGGAGCTTCACCCCGGCCTCGTCGGAATTCGCCTCCGTCCCCCTGGAGGAGAAGGGCTTCCCGGTCAAGGGGATCGGCTCCACGGTGAAGTGGGACGCCGCGAAGTCGAAGAAGATGTTCCAGGCCCTGCGTGAGGACCGGCCGCTCGCCCCGCACCTGCCGAAGCAGCCCAGGGCGACGCTCGTCGACGTCGCCCCGGAACAGATCCGGGTGCAGGTCTACAACGGGACCCCCAAGGACGGGCTCGGCCAGGAGGTCGACGCAGGGCTGCGCGCCACCGGCTTCAACACCACCCGTGCCCCGCTGAACGGCGGCCCGAGCAATCTGACCCGCACCCAGGTCACCTACGACCCGAGGTGGGACCGGTCGGCGAAGTCCCTGGCCACGGCGCTGCCCGGCTGCGAGCTGAGGGCGGTGAAGGGGCAGGGCGCGACGATGGAGGTCACGGCGGGCTCGGACTTCACCAAGGTAAAGCGGGTGAAGGCGGAGGACCCGGGGCGCGGTGAGTTCGGCACGGTCACGGGCGACCAGGTGGTCTGCCCCTGACCGTGCCGGGCCCTCGGGGCACGGACACCGACCGCAGCACCGTACGAACCCGGACACCCACCGGGGCGCAGTACCGACCCGGACCGCCACGGGAGCACCGTACGAACCCGGACACCCTCGGGGGCGCCGTACGCGTCGGGTCAGCCCTCGCGGCGCCGAGCGAACGCGGTCGCCGCGAGGGCGACGACCGCTGCGGCGGAGGCGGCCAGCCAGAGAACCGTGTAGCCGCCCTCGCCCGGTTCGCCGGTGGAGTCCGAGTGGAACGCTCCGAGCAGGGTGGCGAAGACACCGCCCGCCACGGCTCCGCCCAGCGTCTTCACGTTGTTGTAGAGCGCGGCGGCGATGCCTGTCCTGGCCGGGTCGGACGCCTCGACGATCACCGTCGGCATCGCTCCGAGGGCCAGTCCGATGCCCAGACCGGTGAACGCCGACCCTGCCGCCATCTGCCAGATCTCCTCGTGCACGAAGGCGAACTGCAGGAAGGTCAGGGCCACCAGCCCGAACGCCGCCATCAGCGTGGGCCGGTAGCCGATCCGCCGGGCGAGGGCCGCCGTGCCCAGCGAGCCGACGACGCTGCCCACGGCACCTGGCAGCAGGACGAGCGAGATGGAGAGCGCGCTCAGCCCGAACCCGTACCCGGTGGTCTCCGGGTCCGCCGCGTAGAAGGTCGAGTTGGGCGCCTGACTCCCGAAGTAGAAGACACCGAACAGGAAGGCCGCGCAGTAGAACGGGGCCGTGGTCCTGTCCGCCAGCGCCCGTACGTCGACCAGGGGATCCGGGCAGCGCAGTTCCACCAGCACCCAGACGGCCAGCAGGCCGAGACCGAGCGCCACGGGCCCCAGGACCCGCAGGGAGACCCAGGAGCCGCCCTCCGCCCCGGACACCCCGCCGAGCAGGGCCACCATGGCGCCGCCGAGAAGCACCACCCCGGCCCGGTCCACCCGGCCGCCCGCCCTGTTCCGCGACTCCGGCACCGCGACGAAGGAGACGGGCACACAGATCACGGCGAGCGCGGCCGGTACCAGCAGGGTCAGCCGCAGACTGCCGAAGGCGGAGTCCACGAGGCCCATCACGACACCGCCGGCCATCGCACCCACCGTCAGCGCACCCACCAGCCGGGCGATCGCCCGCCGCGCGTCGGCGACCGGGAGCCGGTCGCGCACGAGGGCGATCTCCAGGGGCAGCAGGGCGGCGATCGGCCCCTGGAGCACACGGCCGGCGAGGAGCGTCGCGTAGTCCGGGGCGAGCGCGACCACGACGGTGCCCACCGCGATCAGGGCCAGGGCGATACGGAGCATCCGCCGGTGACCGTGCAGGTCGCCGAGCCGGCCGAAGAGCGGGACGCACACGGCCGCCGCCAGCAGCTGCACGGAGACGACCCAGTTCAGGGCGGCCGAGCCGATGCCGAGGTGGCCGGCCAGGTCCGGCAGCAGCGGGGCGAGGCCGACCTGCAGGAATCCGCTGGTCACCTCGAAGAGGACGAGGAGCCCGACGACGGCGGTGACGGACGCGGGCAGTGGCTGCTCGGCAGGAGCTTCCGGCGGCGGGGTGGCGGTGGCGGTCATGCGGCTACTCCTGCGGGGAGGCGGGGGCGGACGCGGTCCCGGTGGAGACCCCGCTCACCCGCGCGAGCGGGGTGCCGAGCCGGCGCAGCGCCAGACCGGCGAGGAGGGCGGCGGCGTGCGGCAGCGCGTCGTCGTCGTAGACGGCCTGCGGCGAGTGGTTCATGGGGGCGGTGGCCGGGTCGGTGCCGGGCGGGCAGGCGCCGAGGCCGACGAAGGCGCCGGGCACGTTCCGCAGGACGAAGGAGAAGTCCTCCGCTCCCGCCATCGGCTTGGGCGCCTCGAAGACGTGTCCCTCGCCCAGGACCTGCCGGGCGGTCTCCAGGGCGAAGGCCGCCTCGTCCGCGTCGTTGACGGTCGGCGGGTACTGCTCGACGTAGTCGATGTCGGCGGTCACACCGTGGGCGGCGGCCACGCCCCGCACGGTCCTCTCGAAGGCGGCGCGGACCCGGGCGTGGGAGGCGTCGGAGAAGGTCCGCACCGTGGCGGCGAAGCGTGCGGTCTCCGGGATGACGTTGGCGGCGGTGCCCGCCTCGATCCTCCCGACGGTGACGACGGCCGGGTCGAAGACGTCGATCTCCCGCGTGACGGCCGTCTGGAGTGCCGTCACCATCGCGCACAGCGCGGGCACCGGGTCGGCCGCGGAGTGCGGCGAGGAGCCGTGGCCGCCCCGGCCGCGCACCGTGACCTCGACGGCGTCGGAGGCGGCGAGCATGGGCCCCGGGCGGGTCGCCGCGAAGCCGGTGGGCGCGCCGGTGGAGATGACGTGGAGCGCGTAGGCGGCGACGACCCGGTCCCCGGCGGCGTCGAGGACACCCTCGTCGATCATGATCTGCGCGCCGCCCTGGCCCTCCTCGCCGGGCTGGAACATGAGGACGACGTCCCCGGCGAGCTCCTCGCGCCGGGCGGCCAGCAGCCGGGCGGCACCGACGAGCCCGGTGACGTGCAGGTCGTGGCCGCAGGCGTGCATCCGGCCGTCGAGGACCGAGGCGTACGGAAGCCCCGTGTCCTCCTGGACGGGGAGGGCGTCCATGTCACCGCGGAGCAGCACGGCGGGGCCCGGCCGGCCGCCGCGCAGCACGGCGGTGACCGAGCTCAGCGCCGTGCCGGTACGTATCTCCAGGCCCAGGCCGTCCAGCGCGGCGAGGATCTTCGCCTGGGTCAGCGGCAGGTCGAGGCCGAGTTCCGGTTCGCGGTGCAGGGCGTGACGCAGGGCGGTCAGGGCGGGGGCGAGGTCACGGGCCTCGTGGAGCAAGGACATGCGCGTATCGTGCGGAACGGAACCCCTTGTCCATGATCATCCGCAGGAAAGCGCTGTTCATGAGCCGACCGACGCATGAATCCACCGGCCTCGCAGCCACCGCGTTCCCCGAGCGCCTGCTGCGCACGGAGCAGCCGGAGCCGCTGGACGAGCTGGACTACCTCCTCATCACCGCGCTCCAGACCTCCCCGCGGGCCGAGTGGGCGCAGATCGGGAAGGTGCTCGGGGTGGACGCCTCGACAGCGGCGCGCCGCTGGAACCGGCTCACGGAGGCCGGACACGCCTGGCTCAGCTGTTACACGGTGGCGGTCGGGCCGACGGTGCCGATCATCGCGTTCATCGAGGTCGACTGCGCCGCCGGAGCCCTGCACGACGTGGCGGCCGAGATCGCCGACGACCCGCACCTGATCACCATCGAGCACGTCACCGGGGCCCGGGACCTGGTGCTCACCGCGGCCTTCCCGGACCTGGCGGTGCTCGCCCGGTACGTCGGCTTCCGGCTCGGCCGGCTGCCCGGGGTGTCGGCCACCCGGTCCCAGACGGCGACGGCCGTCCACACCGAGGGCAGCCGATGGCGGCTGGACCGGCTGGACCCCGACAGCCAGGACCTGCTGGCGAAGGACCGGGGACCGGCCATGCCCCGGCGCGGGCTGCCCGCCCCCGACGCGCTGGACACCAGGCTCTACCTGCTGCTGAGCGAGGACTTCCGGCAGCCCGCCGCCCGCCTCGCCGAACGCCTGGGCGTCAGCCCCTCCACCGTGCGCCGCAGGCTGGACCGCATGCACCGGCAGGACGCGCTCGTCTACCGCTGCGAGGTGGCCCGCTACCTCTCCGGCTGGCCGATCTCCGTCACCCTCTGGGGCATCGCCCCGGCCGGCGAGACCGCACGCATCGCCTCCCAGCTCATCCGGATGCGTGAGACCCGGCTCTGCGCCTCCCTGACGGGCCCGCACAACCTGATGCTCACGGTGTGGCTGCGTTCCGCCGAGGACATCGGGGCCTTCGAGGCCCGGCTGGCGGACCGCTTTCCCGAGCTCGACGTCGTGGACCGGGCGGTGGCCCTGTGGCAGCTCAAGATCGCCGGCCACCTCCTGGACCCCCGGGGCCGGCACATCCGGGGCGTGCCCGTCACGTTCTGGGAGGAGCCCGGGGCGGAGCAGGCCGAGGACGCCCTGCTGGAACGGCTGCGCGTGCCCCGCTGAGAGCGCGGTGGCACCGGTCCACCGCACCCGGGCGGGCGTCGCCCGCACCTCGTCCGCACCCTCGTCCGGGGCAGGTCGCAGCCCGCGAGGACGCGAGGACCGCGACCGGCTCGTCAGTCGTCGATGCCCTCGGCGGCCCGCTGCTCCCGCAGCTCCTTGATCGCGCGGCGGCGGGCGAGGCGGTGCGTGCGCCTGATCTGCGCCTCCTGGTAGCGCCGCTTGTCGCGCTCCGTCTCGGGGGCCACCTGCGGTACGCGGCGCGGCTTGCCCTCCTCGTCCACCGCGGCGAACACCAGGTAGGCGCTGCCGACCTGCTGGGCGGGGGTCGACTCGTTCCACCGCTCGGCCATGACGCGGACGCCGACCTCCATCGAGGAGCGGCCGGTCCAGTTCACCTGGGCACGGACGTGGACGAGGTCACCCACGCGCACCGGCTCCAGGAAGACCATCTCGTCCATCGAGGCCGTCACCGCCGGACCACCGGAGTGCCGGCCCGCGACCGCCCCGGCCGCGTCGTCGACCAGCTTCATGATCACCCCGCCGTGCACCGTACCCAGGAGGTTGGTGTCGTTGCCGGTCATGATGTGGCTGAGGGTGGTCCGGGAGGCCGAGGTCGGCTTGACCGGAATATCGCCCTCCGGTGGCTGGGACTGATCTGTCATGCCCTCCACCTTATGCGGGGGCTTGCGTCCGGTTGCATTGCATCAGCTTCGCAACAGCCGTGACCCGATCCTCCGTACACCCTGTAAGAGGCACAGGGCGAGGCGGCACACTGGTCCGCATGAGCGATTGGCCCGAAGGACGGAACGGCGGACCCGGCGAGCGCTACGGGCGGGGCAGCGGAAGCCCGCAGCCCGAGGGTGCCCGTGCCATGCCGCACGTCCGGCGGCGCCCCGCACCCCCGCAGTCCCCGCCCCGGATCCCCCCGCAGCAGGGACAGGGGTACGACGGCTACGGCGAGACCCCCGGTTACGACAGCGGCTACAACACGGGCCAGGTCTACGGCGGCGGCCAGGGCGGCGGCGGCCGCGGCGGGGACGCCGGCTACGTCCGGACCCGCCCCGCCCCGGACTGGGGCCGGCGCATCAAGGTGGGCGTGCTCACCCTGGTGGTCGTCGTGCTCGCCGTCTCCGTCGGCACGTACTTCTGGGCCGACGGCAAGCTCAAGCGCGAGGTCGATCTCTCCAAGGTCATCGAACGCCCCTCCGAGGGCGACGGCACGAACTACCTCATCGTCGGCTCCGACAGCCGTGAGGGCATGACGGACGAGGACAAGAAGAAGCTGCACACCGGTTCAGCCGAGGGCAAGCGGACCGACTCGATGATGATCCTGCACGACGGCTCCAACGGCCCGACGCTGGTCTCGCTCCCGCGCGACTCGAACGTCGAGATCCCCTCGTTCATCGGCTCCGAGTCCGGCAAGAAGTTCGCGGGCACGGGCCGCACGACGAAGCTGAACGCCGCATACGCCGAGGACGGCCCGGAGCTCCTCGTCCGCACGGTCGAGTTCAACACCGGCCTGCACATCGACCACTACGTCGAGATCGGCTTCGGCGGCTTCGCCAACATCGTGGACGCCATCGGCGGCGTCGAGATGGACATCCCCAAGGCCTTCAAGGACAAGAAGTCCGGCGCCGACTTCCAGGCCGGCAAGCAGACGCTGAACGGCGAGCAGTCCCTCGCCTTCGTCCGCACCCGGTACGCCTTCGCGGGCAGCGACCTGGACCGCACGAAGAACCAGCAGAAGTTCCTCGCGGCGCTGGCCTCCCAGACGGCGACCCCGTCGACGATCCTCAACCCGTTCAAGCTCTACCCGACGATGGGCGCGGGCCTGGACACCCTGGTCGTGGACAAGGACATGTCGCTCTGGTCGCTCGGCAACATGTTCTTCGCGATGAAGGGCGTCACGGGCGGCGAGGGCACGTCGATGAACATCCCGCTCACGGGCCAGAGCGTGAACGGCAACCTGGTCTGGGACAAGGACAAGGTCAAGCAGCTCGTGGAGCAGCTGAAGAACGACGAGAAGGTCACGGTCAAGGGCAGCTGACCGCCGGCGTCACAGGGCGAAGGGCGGGCCGGGTATCTCCCCGGCCCGCCCTTCGCCCTGTGGTGCCGGAGGCCGCACGACCGGCGCCGGCCCGGCACACCCGCTGAACCTCGAACTCCGCTTGAACATGAGGTGTTCTCGGCCGCCGTCCCCGGCGGACGCCGATCCTCCACCCCCTCGCGGGTGGCGGGCAGGGGCTCGATCCGGTCGGACCGCGCACCCCCTCCCCGCCGGTACATGCAGACCACAAGGATCACGCCCCGGAGGTTGCACCGACTTTGCGCCGCGTTCAGCTCCCGGTAACCCGGTGACTGATATGCACCTGTCACAGCATCCACTCCAGCCCCTAGCGTCACGTCCTGTCCGAAACCGGAGGCCGCAAACAGGCGGCCGATCCATGAACGGGGAACACGATGAGACGCAAGATGTGGACCGCCCTCGCCCTGCCCCTCCTGGCCGCCTCGGCCACCCTCGTCTCCGCTCCGACCGCGGGCGCCGCGGTCGCCGGCGCCGACGCGTGCACGCACCCGTCGTGGTCCAACAACGACGCCGGCTCCGGCTACGTGTCGGGCAGCTCCGCGCCGCTGCGCACCGGCCCGAACGAGGGCTGCCCCACGACGGCCACCGTCTACAGCGCGAAGCTCTGGTACCACTGCTACGTGGTCAACTCCTCGGGCAACACGTGGACCCACGCGCGCATCGACGGCACCCAGATCAACGGCTGGATCTACGACGGCAACCTGAGCGACAACGGGGCGACCAAGCCCTGCTGACCCTCGCTTCCGACGGGCCGCACCATCGCGCGGGGACGCCCGCGCGATGACGCCGCACCGCACCGAGGCCCCCCGGCATGACGCCGGGGGGCCTCGGTACGCCGCGTGGACGCCGTTACGGCAGGTTGCGGGCCATGACGATCCGCTGGACCTGGTTGGTGCCCTCGTAGATCTGCGTGATCTTGGCGTCGCGCATCATGCGCTCGACCGGGTAGTCACGGGTGTAGCCGTAGCCGCCGAGGAGCTGCACGGCGTCCGTGGTGACCTCCATGGCGACGTCGGAGGCGAAGCACTTGGCCGCGGCACCGAAGAAGGTCAGGTCGCCGTCGAGGCGCTCGGACTTGGCGGCGGCGCTGTAGGTGAGCTGGCGGGCCGCCTCCAGCTTCATGGCCATGTCGGCGAGCATGAACTGGATGCCCTGGAAGTCGGCGATCGGCTTGCCGAACTGCTTGCGCTCCTGGACGTAGCCCTTGGCGTAGTCGAGGGCGCCCTGGGCGATGCCGAGCGCCTGGGCCGCGATCGTGATGCGGGTGTGGTCCAGGGTCTTCATCGCGGTGGCGAAGCCGGTGCCCTCCTCGCCGATCATGCGGTCGGCGGGGATGCGGACGTTGTCGAGGTAGACCTCGCGCGTCGGGGAGCCCTTGATGCCGAGCTTCTTCTCCGGGGCGCCGAAGGAGACGCCCTCGTCGGACTTCTCGACGACGAACGCCGAGATGCCCTTGGAGCGCTTCGTCGGGTCGGTGACGGCCATCACCGTGTAGTACTCGGACTCGCCCGCGTTGGTGATCCAGCGCTTCACGCCGTTGAGGACCCAGAAGTCCCCGTCGCGCACGGCCTTGGTCTTCATGCCCGCCGCGTCGGAGCCGGCGTCCGGCTCCGAGAGGGCGTACGAGAACATCGCGTCGCCCTTGGCGAGCGGGCCCAGGTACTTCTTCTTGAGGTCCTCGGAGCCGGAGAGGATCACCGGGAGCGAACCCAGCTTGTTCACGGCCGGGATCAGGGAGGACGACGCGCAGACGCGGGCCACCTCCTCGATCACGATGACCGTGGCGAGCGCGTCGGCGCCCGCGCCGCCGTACTCCTCCGGGACGTGGACCGCGTGCAGGTCCGAGGCGACCAGCGCGTCCAGCGCCTCACGCGGGAAGCGCCCCTCCTCGTCCACCGCGGCGGCGTGCGGGGCGATCTTCGCCTCGGCGAGCGAACGGATCGTCTCGCGGAGCATGTCGTGCTCCTCGGCCGGACGGTACAGGTCGAAATCGGTCGAACCCGCCAAGATGTTCACTCCCCAAGGATGCTAACTACCGTTAAGTAACCCAATTTTAGTGGCCCGGCCGAGCGGAGGCATACGGGCGGGGCACGTGAGCTATCCGACAGACCGGCGACGGTCGGGAAGACGGCCGGAAAACAGCGTTCCGCACGCACGGTTATGCTCGGCTCCGCACGTCTGTCCGCATCGTTCAGGAGCACCCATGGCCCTCAGGATCACCGTGATCGGCACCGGCTACCTCGGCGCCACCCATGCCGCGGCCATGGCGGAGCTGGGCTTCGAAGTCCTCGGGCTCGACGTCGTGCCCGAGAAGATCGAGATGCTCTCGGCGGGCAGGGTGCCCATGTACGAGCCGGGGCTCGAGGAGATCCTGCGGAAGCACGTGGCGGGCATCGAGGGATCCACCGGGCGGCTGCGGTTCACCACCTCCTGGGAGGAGATCGGCGCGTTCGGCGATGTGCACTTCGTCTGCGTGAACACTCCCCAGAAGCACGGCGAGTACGCCTGCGACATGAGCTACGTGGACAGCGCCTTCGAATCGCTGGCCCCCCAGCTGACCCGGCCCGCCCTGGTCGTCGGCAAGTCCACCGTCCCGGTGGGCTCCGCGGCCCGGCTGGCGGCACGGCTGGCCGAGCTGGCGCCGGCGGGCACGGGCGCGGAGCTGGCCTGGAACCCGGAGTTCCTGCGCGAGGGCTTCGCGGTGAAGGACACGCTGCACCCGGACCGCGTCGTGATCGGGGTCGAGAGCGAGCGGGCCGAGAAGCTGCTGCGCGAGGTGTACGCGGGACCGATCGCCGAGGGCTCCCCCTTCGTGGTGACGGACTTCCCGACCGCCGAGCTCGTGAAGACCTCCGCCAACTCCTTCCTCGCCACCAAGATCTCCTTCATCAACGCGATGGCCGAGGTCTGCGAGGCCGCCGACGGCGACGTGGTGAAGCTCGCCGAGGCGATCGGCCACGACGAGCGCATCGGAAGCAAGTTCCTGCGGGCCGGGATCGGCTTCGGCGGGGGCTGCCTGCCCAAGGACATCCGGGCCTTCATGGCACGCGCCGGTGAGCTGGGCGCCGACCAGGCGCTGACCTTCCTGCGGGAGGTCGACTCCATCAACATGCGCCGGCGCGGCCACATGGTGGAGCTGGCCCGAGAGGCGGTGGGCGGGGGCTCGTTCCTCGGCACGCGCGTCGCGGTGCTGGGCGCCACCTTCAAGCCGGACTCCGACGACGTACGCGACTCGCCCGCGCTGAACGTGGCCGGGCAGATCCACCTGCAGGGCGGTCAGGTCACCGTCTTCGACCCGAAGGGCATGGACAACGCCCGCAGGCTCTTCCCGACCCTCGGCTACGCGGACACGGCACTGGACGCGGTGCGGGGCGCGGACGTCGTGCTCCACCTGACGGAGTGGCGTGAGTTCCGGGAGCTGGACGTGGCGGCGCTGGGCGAGGTGGCCGGGCGGCGGATCATCCTGGACGGCCGCAACGCGCTGGACCCCGCGGTGTGGCGCGAGGCCGGCTGGACGTACCGGGCGATGGGCCGCCCGAAGGCCTGACCCGGAGCCTGAAGCACGGAGGAGGCGGCGGCCCGGTGGGCCGCCGCCTCCTCGCATCGGTCGCACGCCGTCAGCGGGCGGGACCGTCCAGCTCGTCGATCGTCGCGTGCGACGGGCCGGTCCGGGCGCTCAGGTCACGGGAGACCGCCTCCGCGTCGCGCAGGACCCGGACCGCGTTCTGCCACGTCAGCTTGGCGATGTCGCGCTCCGACCAGCCGCGCGTGAGCAGCTCGGCGATCAGGTACGGATAGCCGGAGACGTCCTCCAGGTCCAGCGGGAGGAAGGCCGTGCCGTCGTAGTCGCCGCCGATGCCGATGTGGTCGACCCCGGCGATCTCGCGCATGTGGTCGAGGTGGTCGGCGATCGTGCCCGGAGTGGCCATCGGGCGGGGGTTCTGCGCCTCGAAGTCGGCGTGGATCCGCATGGCGGCCTGCGTGGTGTCCAGGTGGTGCAGACCGTGTTCCCGCATGTTTCGGTCGGCGGCCAGCGTCCACTCCACGGCCGCCGGCAGGACGAACTTCGGTACGAAGGTCGCCATCGCCACCCCGCCGTTGGCCGCGAGCATCCGCAGCACGTCGTCGGGGATGTTGCGCGGGTGGTCGCAGACCGCCCGCGCGGAGGAGTGCGAGAAGATCACCGGTGCCACCGAGGTGGCGAGCGCGTCCCGCATCGTGGTGGCCGCCACGTGGGAGAGGTCGACCAGCATCCCGACGCGGTTCATCTCGCGTACGACCTCACGCCCGAACTCCGACAGGCCGCCGACGCGCGGGGAGTCGGTCGCCGAGTCCGCCCAGTCGGTGTTGTCGTTGTGCGTGAGCGTCATGTAGCGGACGCCGAGGGTGTGCAGGGCGCGCAGGGTGCCCAGCGAGTTGTTGATGGAGTGGCCGCCCTCGGCCCCCATCAGGGAGGCGATACGGCCCTCGGCGCGGGCCTTCTCCATGTCGTCGGCGGTCAGGGCGCGCCGCAGGTCGTCCGGGTAGCGCGCGAGCATCTCGGCGACCACGTCGATCTGCTCCAGCGTGGCGCTGACCGCGTCGTCCCCGGCCCGGCTCGGCGGGACGTAGACGGACCAGAACTGCGCGCCGACGCCGCCGGCCCGCAGCCGGGGGATGTCGGTGTGCAGGATGCCGGTCTGGTCGCGGGAGATGTCCCGGGCGTCGAGGTCGTAGCCGGCCTGCTCGCGCAGGGCCCAGGGGAGGTCGTTGTGGCCGTCGACGACGGGGTTGCCGTCGAGCAGGGCACGGGCCCGGGCCAGGTTGTCGGAGGTGCTCATACGGGCCTACTTCCCGAAGCCGAAGGAGTCCGCGCCCTGGGTCTTGGCCCGCAGCCGCTTGCCCTTCTCCGTCGCCTGGTCCTTGAGCTCCTGCTGGAAGTCCTTCATCCGTGCCAGCAACTCGCCGTCATGGGCGGCGAGGATGCGGGCCGCGAGCAGACCCGCGTTGCGGGCGCCGCCGACGGAGACGGTGGCGACGGGGACGCCGGCCGGCATCTGGACGATGGAGAGCAGGCTGTCCATGCCGTCGAGGTACTTCAGCGGGACCGGGACGCCGATCACCGGCAGCGGGGTGACGGAGGCCAGCATGCCGGGCAGGTGGGCCGCGCCGCCCGCCCCCGCGATGATCGCCTTGAGGCCGCGGTCCGCGGCCTTCTCGCCGTACGCGATCATCTCGTGCGGCATCCGGTGGGCGGAGACGACGTCGACCTCGTAGGGGATCTCGAACTCGTCGAGGGCCTTGGCGGCCGCCTCCATCACGGGCCAGTCGGAGTCCGATCCCATGACGATGCCGACGACGGGTGCGGAGCCTGGTGCGGTCATTCGGTGATCGTTCCTCGCAGGTAGTCGGCCGCGTGCCGGGCGCGCTCCCGCACGTCCGCCAGATCGTCGCCGTAGGTGTTGACGTGCCCCACCTTGCGGCCGGGCTTCACGTCCTTGCCGTACATGTGGATCTTGAGCCCCGGGTCGCGGGCCATGCAGTGCAGGTACGCCTGGTACATGTCCGGGTAGTCGCCGCCGAGGACGTTGCACATGACCGTCCAGGTGGCACGGGGCCTGGGGTCGCCCAGCGGGAGGTCGAGGACGGCCCGCACGTGGTTGGCGAACTGCGAGGTGACCGCACCGTCCTGGGTCCAGTGCCCCGAGTTGTGCGGACGCATCGCGAGCTCGTTCACCAGGATGCCGGGCTTCCCGTCGGGTCCGCGGGTCTCGAAGAGCTCCACCGCGAGGTGTCCCACCACGCCGAGCTCGGCGGCGATCCGCAGCGCGAGCTGCTGGGCCTCGCCGGCCAGCCGCTCGTCCAGGTCGGGCGCCGGGGCGATGACCGTGTCGCAGACGCCGTCCACCTGGACGGACTCCACGACGGGGTAGGCGACGGCCTGGCCGTGCGGCGAGCGGACGATGTTGGCCGCCAGCTCCCGCGTGAAGTCGACCTTCTCCTCGGCGAGGACGGGGACACCGGCCCGGAAGGGCTCGGCGGCGTCCGCCTCGGAGCGGACCACCCACACGCCCTTGCCGTCGTAGCCGCCGCGGACCGTCTTGAGGATGACGGGGAAGCCGCCCACCTCGTCCGCGAAAGCCGCGGCGTCCGCCGGGTCCGCCACGATCCGGTTGCGGGGGCACGGCGCTCCGATCTCCGCGAGTCTGGCGCGCATCACCCCCTTGTCCTGAGCGTGCACCAGGGCGTCGGGGCCGGGGCGCACGGGGATGCCGTCCGCCTCCAGGGCCCGCAGGTGCTCGGTCGGCACATGCTCGTGATCGAAGGTGATCACGTCGCAGCCGCGCGCGAAGGCCCGCAGTGTCTCCAGGTCGCGGTAGTCGCCTACGACGACTTCGCCGACCACCTGGGCGGCCGAATCCTGGGGGGTGTCACTCAGGAGCTTGAATTTCAGGCCGAGGGGGATGCCCGCCTCGTGGGTCATTCGGGCGAGCTGGCCGCCGCCGACCATGCCGACTACAGGGAACGTCACCTCTCCAGGGTATCGGGCGCGCGGGAGCGCCCCTGACCCTCTCCGTCCGGGCCCCCGCCCCCGTGGACCGGAGGGCCCCGTCGCACGGGCCCGGCGGCTCACCGGCACCGCGCAGGAGGGCTGGTTAGCATGGCCGGGTCGACGAAACCGAACGGACGGGGCTGAACGATCACCATGAGCGAACGGGGCGCACTGCGGGCCCGGCTTGAGCTGCTGGCCCGGGAGGTCGCCAAGTTCGGCGCGGTCGGCGCACTCGGGCTGGTCGTCAACATCGCCGTCTCCAACCTGATCTGGCGCACGACGGACATTCCGGTGGTGCGGGCCGGGCTGATGGGGACGGTCGTCGCCATCCTCTTCAACTACGTCGGCTTCCGCTACTGGACCTACCGGGACCGCGACAAGACCGGCCGGACCCGCGAGCTCATGCTCTTCCTGCTGTTCAGCGCCGTGGGCGCGGTGATCGAGACGGGCGTGCTCTACGCGGCGACGTACGGCTTCGGGTGGAACAGCCCGGTCCAGAGCAACGTCTTCAAGATCCTCGGCATCGGGATCGCCACGCTGTTCCGCTTCTGGTCCTACCGCACCTGGGTGTTCAGGGCGCTGCCCGCCGAGGAGGCCGTGCTCGACACGGAGCGATTTCTGGAACAGCGACGGCCCTCCGACGAGGTAGCGCCCGGCCCGGTGCCCCACTGAGACCGTCCGTGCCGCTCAGCGCACCGGGCGGACCGATTCCTTGCGGCTCGGCGCGACCCTGCTGAGGAAGAGCGCGAAGACCGGCGGCTGCTGCTGGAGCAGTTCGAGCCGGCCGCCGTCGGCCTCGGCGAGGTCCCGGGCCACGGCGAGACCGATTCCGGTGGAGTTGCGGCCGCTGATGGTGCGCTCGAAGATCCGCGCCCCGAGGTCGGCGGGGACACCGGGCCCCTCGTCCGTGACCTCGACGACGACCTGGTTCCCGGTGACGCGGGTCCGCAGGGCGACGGTGCCGCCCCCGTGCATCAGTGAGTTCTCGATCAGCGCGGCGAGGACCTGGGCGACGGCGCCGGGGGTGCCGACGGCCTCCAGTCCGTGCTTGCCCGAGCAGACGACGGCACGGCCGGCACTGCGGTAGGCCGGGCGCCACTCCTCGATCTGCTGCTTGACGATCTCGTCGAGGTCGAAGACGACGGCGGAGCCGGTCCGCGGGTCACGCGCGTTGGTCAGCAGCCGCTGCACCACGTCGGTGAGCCGCTCGACCTGGGTGAGCGCGATGTTCGCCTCCTCCTTCACCGTGTCCGGGTCGTCGGTGACGGAGATCTCCTCGATCCTCATGGAGAGGGCCGTCAGCGGGGTACGGAGCTGGTGGGAGGCGTCCGCGGCGAGGCGCCGCTCGGCCGTCAGCATCCGGGCGATGCGTTCGGCGGAGGAGTCCAGGACGTCGGCGACCCGGTCGAGCTCCGTCACCCCGTACCGCTTGTGCCGCGGGCGCGGGTCGCCCGACCCGAGGCGCTCGGCGGTCTCCGCGAGGTCGGTGAGGGGGGAGGTCAGCCGGTCGGCCTGGCGTACGGCGAGGAGCACGGCGGAGATGATCGCGAGCAGTGCCACCGCCCCGATGATCAGCAGGGTCCGCCCCACCTCGCGGGTCACGGCGGAGCGGGACTCCTCGACGGTGACCTTCTCGCCCTGCTCCCCCGTCTCCGTGGAGCGGATGACACCGCCGTCCGTGGAGCGCTCGCCGACCTCGATCGGCGCCCTCCCGGGGATCTCGACGCGGGCGTAGCGGCTGGGGTCCACCTGCTCGGCGAGGACGCCGGGGGTGATCCGTTCGGCTCCGAGCAGTCTGCTCTCGACCACGCTGATCAGGCGGAACGCCTCGGAGTCGACGCTCTCCTGGGCACTGTTGCTGATCGTCCGGGTCTCGACGATGACGAGGGACACGCCGAAGACGGCGATCACGACGAGCACCACGGCGAGCGTGGAGTTGATCAGTCGGCGGCGCATGACTGTTCTGTACGTCAGCTCTTCTCGAACCGGAAGCCGACGCCCCGGACGGTGGCGATGTAGCGCGGATTGGCCGCGTCGTCGCCGAGCTTCTTGCGGAGCCAGGAGATGTGCATGTCGAGGGTCTTGGTGGAGGACCACCAGGTGGTGTCCCAGACCTCGCGCATCAGCTGGTCGCGGGTGACGACCCGGCCGGCGTCCCGCACGAGCACCCGGAGGAGGTCGAACTCCTTGGCGGTGAGCTGGAGTTCCTCGTCACCCATCCAGGCCCGGTGCGACTCGACGTCGATCCTGACGCCGTGCGTGGCGGGCTGCGGGGCGGGCTCGGTGGCACCGCGGCGCAGCAGGGCGCGGACGCGGGCGAGGAGCTCGGCGAGGCGGAAGGGCTTGGTGACGTAGTCGTCGGCGCCGGCGTCGAGGCCGACGACGGTGTCCACCTCGTCCGCCCGGGCGGTCAGCACCAGGATCGGCACGGCGTGACCGTCCGCCCGCAGCCGCCTGGCGACCTCGAGCCCGTCCATCCCGGGGAGCCCGAGGTCGAGCACGACCAGGTCGACGCCTCCCTGGAGTCCGGCGTCGAGCGCGGTCGGACCGTCCTCGCGGACCTCGACCTCGTAACCCTCACGACGCAGGGCGCGGGCCAGTGGCTCCGAGATGGATGCGTCGTCCTCGGCGAGCAGTACACGGGTCATGCAGTGATGGTAGTCCGCAGGAGGCCGCTGAGGTGAGGCGCTCCGCAGGCCCTGCGGGTCAGGGCCACGAATCGGTCATCCACCTTTGAATATGGGACCGTGGTTCCATCGAAACCTGTGATCCATGTCTCAAGTCCTTCCATATCGCCGTGTGTCGTGTCGTATGGTGGCTCGACGCCTGTTGCACCACCGATGACCTTTGGGCAGCGTTTCGCGCCAAAGGTCGTTTTTGTGTACGGGCCGGTTCTCACCGGCCCCGACCAGTGAATGACCTGTGGGCCGGGCCCGGAGCGCGAGGAAGCGTGCCGGGCGTGGATCCCGGAGCGGTCGGTCCCACGGTCCCGCCCCCGCACTCCTCCTGGAGAGGGTGGCCGGACCGAATCCCCTCGAGGCGTCGGGGGTGGGCACATCCGTCCCGGTGCCGGCTACCCCCCACCGGGCGCGTACCGCTCACGAGGCGACGCGTCCCGACCAGCAAGGATCGACCATGGCGTCCAGCCTGACGAAGGACTCCGCCGGCACCGCCGGCTCGGAGAAGACCTTCTTCGGCCACCCCCGCGGCCTGGCCACTCTCTTCATGACGGAGATGTGGGAGCGCTTCAGCTATTACGGCATGCGCGCCCTCCTCCCGCTGTACCTGATCGCCCCCAACGGGCTTCACATGAACCCCGCCACGGCCACCGCGATCTACTCGGTCTACCTGTCGCTGGTGTACCTGCTCGCCATGCCCGGCGGCTGGTTCGGCGACCGTGTCTGGGGACCGCGCAAGACCGTCGCCATCGCGGGCGGCGTCATCATGCTCGGCCACCTGACCCTGGCCCTGCCCTCCGAGGGCACCTTCTTCGCAGGGCTCGGCCTGGTCGCCATCGGTTCCGGCCTGCTGAAGTCCAACATCTCCACGATGGTCGGCCACCTCTACGACGGCCCGGACGACCCGCGCCGTGACGGTGGCTTCACGATCTTCTACATCGGCATCAACCTGGGCTCCTTCGCCGCCCCGCTCGTGATCGGCACGGTCGGCGAGAACGTCAACTGGCACCTGGGCTTCGCCCTGGCCGCGGTCGGCATGGGCCTCGGCGTCGGCCAGTTCCTGCTGGGCACCCGCCACCTGGACGCGCGCAGCCACATCGTGCCGAAGCCGCTCTCCGCCGACGAGCGCGCCTCTACCCTGCGCAAGTCGATGATCTGGCTGGGCGTCGCCGCCGTCTTCTACATCGGCACGGTCGTCACCGGCGTCTACACGCTGAACTGGCTGCTGGTCCCGATCACGATCGCCGGTCTGGTCATCCCCGTGATGGTCCTGGCCCGCATCAAGCGGGACAAGGAGCTGAGCCAGGCCGAGCAGGGCAAGGTGTCCGGCTACATCTGGTTCTTCGTGGCCGCCGCCATCTTCTGGATGATCTATGACCAGGGTGGCTCCACCATGGCCATCTTCGCCGACTCCTCGGCGGAGAACTCCGTCCTCGGATGGGCCTTCCCGGTCTCCTGGTACCAGTCGGTCAACCCGGTCCTGATCATGGCCCTGGCCCCGGTCTTCGCGGCCTTCTGGCTGGCGCTGAACCGGCGGGGCAAGGAGCCCAGCACGATCGTGAAGTTCAGCTCCGGCCTGGTGCTGATCGGCGCGTCGTTCTTCCTCTTCCTGGCTCCCCTGGCCATCGCCGGCGACGGCCACAAGGCCGCGGCGATGTGGCTGGTCGCGATCTACTTCGTGCAGACCGTCGCGGAGCTGACCCTCTCCCCGGTGGGCCTCTCCGTCACCACCAAGATGGCTCCGGCGAAGTACGCCAGCCAGATGATGGGTGTCTGGTTCCTGGCCGTGACCGCCGGTGACTGCGTCACGGGTCTGCTGTCCATCGCGGGCGTCGACCTCAACGGCAACGGCGTGGTCGCGCTCCAGGCCGCGCTCGCGGTGGCCGCCGGTGTCGCGATCTTCATGTACCGCGGCAAGGTCAAGGCGCAGATGGGCGACGTCCGCTGACACGGACCCGCCGTACGACGCAGGCCCCGCACCGATATCGGTGCGGGGCCTGCGTCGTCAGGGCGCCGTCGCGGAAGCGGCGGGGCGGATCACGCCGGAGCGGCGAGCTCCGCCCATACGGTCTTGCCCGGCTGGTCCGGTGTACGCGTCACGCCCCAGTCGAGGCAGAGCCGCTGCACGATGAACATGCCGTGTCCGCCGGGACGCCCCGCGCGGTGCGGGGTGCGGGGCGCGGGCTGCCCCGCGCCGCCGTCGGCGACCTCGACGCGCAGGCTCTTGGCCGAGCAGCCGATCCGGAGCTCGTCAGGGCCCTCTGCGTGCAGGCACGCGTTCGTGACGAGCTCGGAGACGACCAGCAGGACGTCCTCGGCGGCCGCCCGCCGGTCGGCGCTCGACGCGGGCAGCCAGCCCCAGTCGTGGAGCGCCTGCCGGGCGAAGTCGCGTGCCATCGGCACGATGCCGGTGGCGTCTCTCAGCGAGAGCGCGCGCCACTGCCGGTCAGCGGGCACGGCAGGGGGCGTGCCCGTGCCGTCCGGCTCGCGGCCGAGGCCGCCCGGCGGATGCTGCCGGGTGGTGCTCATCAGCGCTTCACCTCACCGATTCACCGTGTGTTGCCATCGAACAGATACTGATCAGGTACAGAGTGTGCGGGCTTCATGACCCCGACGGGATGTCTCCTGCCCGGCCGAATGGTGACGACACCCACTTCGCCTACGCCATGAGCGTGACTCGCGCGATAGTCGGGACTCCCGGGGCCGGGGATACGCATGGAGGGCGCCGCTGTCAGCTGCTCAGAGCGTCTTCGAGCGAGGCGTGGACGGTGAAGACCGCCTCCGCCCCCGTGATCTCGAAGACGCGAGCCACCACGGGCTGCATTCCGGCCAGGTGAACCCCTCCCCCGGCCGCTTCGGCCTTCAGGCGCGCGCCGAGCAGCACGTTGAGCCCGGTGGAGTCACAGAAGTCGAGGCGTGAGCAGTCGACCACCAGACGTGTCCGCCCTTCCTCGACCGCGCTCTCCAGAGGCTCCCGCAGCAGGTCGGCGGTGTGGTGATCCAGCTCACCCACCGGCGTCACGACTTCACTGCGGCCCTCGGTCCGGACGTCGACCTCAAGCCGACCCCGGTTCGCGCTGCCGACCGTCCCGCGGTCCATGCCCGTCCCTCTTCGCCGTCCGTCACTACCCGTGCCCCTGTGGACGCGGCTTCATCGTGGCTGCCCCCGACGTGCGTGAAACATTACGCGTTTCCCTCGCCACACGGTAGTCGAAGAACTCCACAAACCGGACATACAGGCGTATTTGGCGCTTGTAACTCACAGCTGGAAGCGGGTAAGGGTAGGAGGGACATCTGCACGAGCAATCTCGATCGGCTTCGGAGGCGCCGCTTCACCGCAGGAAGACGTATGGGCATCGGCAGCCATATGCCGAGAACGATGGAGGAGAACCATGTCACCCCGGCTCGACGTACCGCGTACCCACATCGCGGCGTCGGCATGTCCTCAGGGACCGACCGATTCCGACTCCGCTGCCGCGAACGCCGTACCCGGCCCGCGCGTCAGCACCGGCACCACCGACCCGAACGCCGACGACCACCTTCCGGTCGAGGGGTTCGAAGGACTCGAGGGACTCCCCGAGATCCCGCCGTACGCCGAAGTGGGCGCGCTGGACGCCAGGGCACTCTCGAAGACGCTCTTCGCGCGGCTCGAAGCCCTCGAGGAGGGCACCCACGAGTACGCGTACGTCCGCAACACACTCGTCGAACTCAATCTGGCCCTGGTCAAGTTCGCCGCCTCGCGGTTCCGCTCCCGCAGCGAACCCATGGAGGACATCGTCCAGGTCGGCACGATCGGCCTGATCAAGGCGATCGACCGGTTCGAGCTCAGCCGCGGCGTCGAGTTCCCGACGTTCGCGATGCCGACCATCGTCGGCGAGATCAAGCGCTTCTTCCGTGACACCAGCTGGTCCGTGCGCGTCCCGCGCCGACTGCAGGAGCTGCGGCTGGACCTGGCCAAGGCGGGCGACGAGCTGGCCCAGAAGCTGGACCGCGCGCCCACCGTCGTCGAGCTGGCGGAACGCCTCGGCCTCAGCAGGGACGAGGTCGTCGAGGGCATGGCCGCGAGCAACGCGTACACCGCGAGCTCGCTCGACGCCAAGCCCGACGACGGCGGCGACGGCAACGAGGCCGCACTCGCGGACCGCCTGGGCTACGAGGACCACGGCATCGAGGGCATCGAGTACGTCGAGTCCCTCAAGCCGCTCATCGCCTCGCTGCCGCTGCGCGACCGCACCATCCTCTCCATGCGGTTCGTCTCCAACATGACGCAGTCCGAGATCGGCGAGGAGCTCGGCATCTCGCAGATGCACGTCTCGCGGCTGCTCTCCCGGACCCTGGTCAAGCTCAGGAAGGGCCTGACCGTCGAGGAGTGAGCCGCCCGCCCGACCGGCATGACATGAACGGCCTTGCGGAAGGACCCGCCCCCAGGGGCGGGTCCTTCCGTATGAGGCGCCCCGCCCGTCGGGCGGGACGGTCCGTGCGCGGGGCGTCACACGACCCTCTCGCCGCCCTTCCACACCGCTCCGGCCAGCGGGACTCCCGGCCGGTAGGCGAGGTGGACATGGCTCGGCGCGTCGAGGATCACGAGGTCGGCGCGGGCGCCGGGGGTGATGCGGCCGATGTCGGTCCGGCGCAGTGCGGCGGCTCCGCCGGCGGTGGCGGACCAGACCGCCTCGTCAGGGGTCATGCCCATGTCCCGTACGGCGAGGGCGATGCAGAAGGGCATGGACGAGGTGAAGGAGGAGCCCGGGTTGCAGTCCGTGGACAGCGCGACGGTGGCGCCCGCGCCGAGGATGCGGCGGGCGTCGGGCCAGGCCGCCCGGGTGGAGAACTCGGCGCCGGGGAGCAGCGTGGCGACGGTGTCGCCCTGGCCGAGCGCGTCGAGGTCGGCGTCGTCGAGGTGGGTGCAGTGGTCGGCGGAGGCGGCGCCCAGCTCGACGGCGAGGCGGACCCCGGGGCCGTGGCCGAGTTGGTTGGCGTGGACGCGGGGGTGCAGGCCCGCGGCCGTGCCCGCGGTGAGGACGGCGCGCGCCTGGTCCTCGTCGAAGGCGCCGCGCTCGCAGAAGACGTCGATCCAGCGGGCGTACGGGGCACAGGCCTCCAGCATCGGCCCGGTGACGAGGTCCACGTAGCCGGCGGGGTCGTCGGCGAAGTCGGGCGACACGATGTGGGCGCCGAGGAAGGTGACCTCGTCGGTGTGACGCGCGGCGATGCGCAGGGACCGTGCCTCGTCCTCGACGGTCAGGCCGTAGCCGGACTTGGTCTCGAAGGTGGTGGTGCCCTGCCGGAGGGCCTCGGCCACGTAGCGCCCGACGTTGGCGGACAGTTCGTCGTCGGAGGCGGCGCGGGTGGCGGCCACGGTCGTGCGGATGCCGCCGGCGGAGTAGGCCCGGCCGGACATGCGGGCGTTGAACTCGGCGGTGCGGTCCCCGCCGAACACGAGGTGCGAGTGGGAGTCCACGAAGCCGGGGATCACCGCCCGGCCGCCGGCGTCGACGGCGGTGTCGGCGGCGGGTGCCGCGCCGGACTCGCCGGCCCAGACGACGCGGTCGCCGTCGATGACGACTGCCGCGTCGCGGATCAGGCCCAGCGGGGTGCCGTCGCCGAGGGAGGGGTCGTTGGTGACCAGGTTCGCGATGTGGGTGAGGGCGGTCGTCGTCATCCGCGCACAGCTTTCGTCGGGTCGGTCGGGCCGGGGGTGCGGGTGCTCACCCGTGCAGGGCGGCGACGGCCGAGGCGAGCGCTCCGGGCACGTCCTCGATCCGGGTGTGCCGGCCGTCCTTGACGATGTGCCGCCCCGCCACCACGGTGTGCCGCACATCGGCGGCGGTGGCGGCGAACACGGCGGTCTCGGCGGCCAGTCGGGGCACCGGTCCCGCCGTTCTGACGGAGTCCAGGGCCACGGTGGTGAGATCGGCGGGCGCGCCCGGTTCGAGCGTGCCCGCGTCCGGTCGGCCGAGCGCGGCGTGCCCGTCGGCCGAGGCGGCCCTCAGCAGCGCGGCCGCCGTCCAGTGCCCCCGCACATGCGTGCGCAGGCGTTCGTCGAGCTCCATCGCCCGCGCCTCCTCGAAGAGGTCGATCACGGCGTGGCTGTCGCTGCCCAGCGAGAGGGGGGAACCCGCGCGCTGGAGGGCCGTGGCGGGGCCGATGCCGTCCGCGAGGTCGCGTTCGGTGGTGGGGCACATGCAGGTGCCCGTCCGGGAGGTGCCCAGCAGCTCGATGTCCTCGGCGGTGAGGTGGGTGTTGTGGATGCCGGTGGTGTGCGGCCCGAGGACCCCGTGGTCGGCGAGGAGCCGCGCGGGGGTGCGGCCGTGGGCGGCGAGGCAGGCGTCGTTCTCGGCGGTCTGCTCGGAGAGGTGGACGTGCAGCGGGGCGGACCGCTCCCGGGCCCACTCGGCGACGGTGGACAGCTGGCCCGCCGGCACGGCCCGTACGGAGTGGATCGCGGCCCCGATCACCACCAGGTCGTCGTCGCCCTTGAGGAGGGAGGCGCGCTCGGCCCAGGCGTCGGCGGTGGTGTCGGAGAAGCGCAGCTGGTGCCGGCTGGGCTTCTCGCCGAATCCGGCGGCGAGGTAGGCGGTGTCGAGCAGGGTGATGCGGATGCCCGCCTCGGCCGCCGCGGCGATGAGCGCCTCGCCCATGGCGTTCGGGTCGTCGTACGGGGTGCCGCCGGGCGCGTGGTGCAGGTAGTGGAACTCCCCCACGGCCGTGATCCCGGCCAGCGCCATCTCCGCGTACGTGGCGCGGGCCAGGTCGTAGTAGGTGTCGGGGGTGAGCCGGGCGGCCGTCCGGTACATCGTCTCGCGCCAGGTCCAGAAGGTGCCGGAGCCCACCTGGACGGTGGAGCGCAGGGCTCGGTGGAAGGCGTGCGAGTGGGTGTTGGCCAGCCCCGGGAGGGTCAGGCCGTCCAGCACGGTGGCCCCGGGCGGTGGTGTGCCGATGCCCGTCCGGACACCGGCGATGCGCCCTCCGGCCACGTCCAGCACGACGCCCGGCTCGACGTGGGTGCCGAGCCAGGCGTGCGCCGTCCAGTACGTCGCGGTGACCGGTGTGCCCGTCGGTTGCGTTGTCAGCTGCACGCGAGACCTTCCAGTACGTCGGCGAGTGCTTCCACCCCGGCCACGCAGTCGTCCTCCGAGGCGTGTTCGGCGGGCGAGTGCGAGATCCCGGTGGGGTTCCGTACGAACAGCATGGCGGTCGGCACGGAAGCGGACAAAATACCCGCGTCGTGTCCCGCTCCCGTGCCGAGCACGGGCACGGGGCGCCCTCCGCCCCCGGCGCCGCCCGCCTCCCGCTTCTCCAGCACCCGGCGCATCTCGTCGCGCAGCGCGTGCTGGAACTCCACGACCGGCGTGAACGACTCGCGTACGACGGCGAGATCGATCCCCGCGCGCTCGGCGTGCTCCCGCGCGGCCCGCTCGACACCGGCGACGACGGCGTCGAGGGTGGCCTGGTCGGCGGCCCGCGAGTCGAGCCAGCCCCGGACGAGGGAGGGGATCGCGTTGACCCCGTTCGGCTCCACCGCGACCTTGCCGAAGGTCGCGAGGCCGCCGGCGAGCTCCGCCTCGCGGCGTGCCGCGAGCACGGTCTCCGCGTACGTGAGCATCGGGTCGCGCCGGTCGGCGAGCCGTGTGGTGCCCGCGTGGTTGGCCTCCCCGCGGAAGTCGAACCGCCAGCGGCCGTGCGGCCAGATGGCCGAGGCGACCCCGACCGGGTCTCCGGTCAGGTCGAGGGCGCGCCCCTGCTCCACGTGGAGTTCGACGAACGCGCCGATCCGGGCGAGGCGTTCGGGGTCGGCCCCGAGGGTGTCGGGGTCCTGGCCCGCGGCCTCCATGGCCTGCGGCAGCGAGACGCCGTCCCCGTCGCGCAGCCGGTGCGCGTCCTCGACGCTCAGCTGCCCTGCCGCGAGCCGGGAGCCGACGCAGGCGAGGCCGAAGCGCGCACCCTCCTCGTCACCGAAGTTGGTGATGGCGAAGGGCTTGGCGAACACCGCTCCCCTGCGGCGGAGTTCGTCCAGGGCGGCGAAGGCGGACACCACGCCGAGCGGGCCGTCGAAGGCGCCGCCGTCGGGTACGGAGTCGAGGTGGGACCCGGTGACCACGGCGTCGCCGGCGAGCGGATCACCGAGCCAGGCCCACTGGTTGCCATTGCGGTCGGTCTCGGTGACGAGGCCGCGCGCCTCGGCCTGCGCCCGGAACCACAGGCGGCACTCGGCGTCCGCCCCGGTCCAGGCGTAGCGGCGGTAGCCGCCGGAGGCGTCGCTGCGGCCGATGGGCAGCAGCGAACGCCACATGGCGTGGAAGGTGTCGCTCACGCGGTGCCTTCCTCCCGCATCGGGATGCGCACGCCGCGCTCGTCCGCCACCGTCTCCGCGATGTCGTAGCCGGCGTCCACGTGCCGGATCACGCCCATGCCGGGGTCGTTGGTGAGAACGCGGCGGATCTTCTCGCCGGCCAGCTTCGTGCCGTCGGCGACCGAGACCTGGCCGGCGTGGAGGGAGCGGCCCATGCCGACGCCTCCGCCGTGGTGGATGGAGACCCAGGAGGCGCCCGAGGCGACGTTCACCATGGCGTTCAGCAGCGGCCAGTCGGCGATCGCGTCGGAGCCGTCGAGCATGGCCTCCGTCTCGCGGTACGGGGAGGCCACCGAACCGCAGTCCAGGTGGTCGCGGCCGATCGCGAGCGGGGCGGCGAGGGTGCCGTCGCCGACCATGTCGTTGAACATGTCGCCCGCCTTGTCGCGCTCGCCCTGGCCGAGCCAGCAGATCCGGGCCGGCAGCCCCTGGAAGTGGACGCGCTCCCCGGCCATCCTGATCCAGCGGTGCAGCGACTCGTTCTCCGGGAAGAGGTCGAGCAGCGCCTTGTCCGTCTTGTGGATGTCCGACGCCTCGCCCGACAGGGCCGCCCACCGGAAGGGGCCCTTGCCCTCGCAGAAGAGCGGCCGGATGTACGCGGGCACGAAGCCGGGGAAGTCGAACGCCCGGGCGTATCCGGCGAGCTGGGCCTCCCCCCTGATCGAGTTGCCGTAGTCGAAGACCTCGGCCCCCGCGTCCATGAAGCCGACCATGGCCTCGACGTGGGCGGCCATCGACTCCCGGGCGCGCTGGGTGAAGTCGGCGGGCTTCTCGGCGGCGTAGGAGGCCATGTCGTCGAAGTCGACGCCGACGGGCAGGTAGGCGAGCGGGTCGTGCGCGCTGGTCTGGTCGGTGACGATGTCCACCGGCGCTCCCTCGGCAAGCATCCGGGGCAGCAGCTCCGCCGCGTTGCCGAGCAGGCCGATGGAGAGCGGACGCCGCGCGTCGCGGGCCTCGACGGCCAGCTGGAGCGCGTGCTCCAGGGAGTCGGCCCGTACGTCCAGGAAGCGGTGCTCGATGCGGCGCTCGATGGCGCGCGGGTCGACGTCGATGCAGATCGCGACGCCGTCGTTCATCGTGACGGCCAGCGGCTGGGCCCCGCCCATGCCGCCGAGTCCGGCCGTCAGCGTGATCGTCCCGGCGAGCGTCCCGCCGAACCGCTTGGCGGCGACGGCGGCGAAGGTCTCGTACGTGCCCTGGAGGATGCCCTGCGTCCCGATGTAGATCCAGGAACCGGCGGTCATCTGCCCGTACATGGTGAGTCCGAGGGACTCCAGCCGGCGGAACTCCTCCCAGTTGGCCCAGTCGCCCACCAGGTTGGAGTTGGCGATGAGGACACGCGGCGCCCACTCGTGGGTCTGCATGACACCGACCGGCCGCCCGGACTGGACGAGCATCGTCTCGTCCTGCTTGAGCGTCCGCAGCGTCCGGACCATGGCGTCGAAGGACCGCCAGTCGCGGGCCGCCTTGCCGGTGCCGCCGTAGACGACGAGCTTGTCCGGGTGTTCGGCGACCTCGGGGTCGAGGTTGTTCTGCAGCATGCGCAGAGCGGCTTCCTGCTGCCATCCCAGGGCGCTCAGTTCCGTACCGCGCGGTGCCCGTACGGGGCGGGGTCCTGACATGGCGATGCCTCCTCGCGAATGTGATTCTTCTATTCACATCCTGACTTCCTGAATACTCCTAGTCAACAGGTGGGGTTCCCCGTCCTTCACGGCAAGTCCCCGGACGGGCTTCACGTGACGTGACCGGAGATCCTGAAGGGTCGCGAACAGGACAGCAGCGATCAGTCTCGGCCAAGGAAGCGACAGCCCGACGGACACGTTCCGACAGCCGCCCACCCGCCCACCTGGTGCCCTTTACACGGCCCGGCGCATGTACCTGTGGAAAATGCCAGAACTCCCACCAGCCGTGCACACGTTGCGTAGCCTCTCCATTACATCCGTACACCACGTCGGGAGGGGAGTTCGCGTTGCCCGGAATCGACGAGTGCCTGATCGAGGTCATGAGGCTGCCCGGTGCCCGTGGTGCCGCCGTGGTCGACTGGACCAGTGGTCTGGCGCTCGGCACCATCGGCGAGTCGCCCAACGGCGACCACGAGGCCACGGCCGCCGAGACGGCGGAGGTGGCGAGAATGGCCGCCGAACAACCGGTCTTCGCAGGGACGGACGTGCCCTCCGGGCAGTCGGCCCCGGCCGTCGAGGACGTCATCGTCACCACGGCACCCGGCTACCACATACTCCGTTTCGTCGAGACCGCCTTCGACAGCAGCGTCTTCCTCCACCTCTGGCTGGACCGCGCGGAAGGCAATCTCGCCCTCGCCCGCATGCGGCTCGGCGAGATAGCACAGCGGCTGGTCCTGGCATGAGCCCCACCGTCACCGACCGTCCCGACGTCCCCGAACGCGCCTCGCCCTCCCCGATGCTGCAGCGGCTCGCGGCGGAGCGCGCAACCGGCGCACTGATGCGCGACCGGGGAACCCTGTATCTCGCCGACGGCGAGGTCGTCCACGCCGAGAGCCCCGCGACGCCCGGGATCGACGTCCTGCTCACCACGGGCGGGGCCCTGCGCTCCGAGGGCTGGTGGGACGCGGTCGCCCAGGCCGGCGCCGGACAGCGGGTCGGGCGCTACCTCGTGGACAGCGGCCGGGTGCCCGGCGGAGCGCTGGAGCTCTGCCACCTGGGGGCGCTGTACGACGCCGCCTTCTTCGCCCTGGCCCCCACGAACACCCCGGCCCGCTTCCGTTACGGGGTCTCCCACTGGATCGGTCCCGTCCGGCCCGTGCCCGTGCACGCCGTGCAGCGCGAGACGCTCCGGCGCCGGGAACTCCTGGACAGGATCTGGCCGGACGCGCTGACCGACAGCGCCCCGCTCACCCCCTCGCCCCACCCGGTCGACGCCCCGGTGCCCCCGCGCCAGCGCCGCGTCCTGGCCCTGGTGAACGGCGAACGCACGGCCACGGACATCGCCCAGGAGCTGGGCCGCTCCGCCTTCCACGTCCTGGTCGACCTGCGCCGCCTCGCCGCCGCCGGACTGGTGGAGGCGGTCCGCCCTGCCGCACCCGGGTCCGCAGCGCCGTCCGGACCCAGCCGCATCTCACTGCCCGAGGTCACGACCGACCCCGACGTCGCCCTGTTGCGCCGGCTCAGAGACGCATTGGAGGCCCTGTGATTCGCGCGCTCAGACAGCGTGCCGGGAGGAGACAGCTGATGGTGCCCGAGGCCGAAGTGAAGGATGTCCTCGACGAGCTCCAGCGGTTACGCGCCCGGGTCCCGCTCCTGACCGGCGCACTGGCCGCCAGCACCGACGGCCTGATCGTCGCCCAGGACACCCCCGGCATCGAGGCCGAGGGCGTCGCCGCGCTGACCGCCGCCGCGCTCGGCGTCTCGATCCGGATGACCGACGCCACCGGGCGCGGCGGCTTCCGCGAGCTCCTGATCCGCGGCGAGAACGGCTACATCGCCACCTACGCGGCGGGGGCCTCCGCCGTACTGACCCTGCTGGCCGAGGACCGCATCAACGTCGGCCGGCTCCACCTGGAAGGCCGCCGCGCCGGTGCGCGCATCGGTGAGGTCGTCGACGCCGCACAGGACCGCGTGGACCGCCCGCTGCCGCCCCCGCGCCCGCCGCAGTCCAGGGCGCTCCCCCGGCGCGGTACCGCGCCGGACTCCCCGTGACACCCGCATCAGTCGGAAACCGGACCGGCCAACGGGCCGGCCAGGGAAAGGAAACGAGCACTATGGCCAACACCGAAACGGCACTGAAGGACGCGATGGCGTCGATCGAGGGGGCCACCGGTGTCGCTCTCGTCGACTACACCAGCGGCATGGCCCTGGGCACCCTGGGCGGTGGCAAGGACTTCAACCTCGACGTCGCCGCCGCCGGCAACACGGACGTCGTCCGGGCGAAGCTCAGGACCATGGAACACCTGGGCATCAAGGACGAGATCGAGGACATCCTGATCACCCTCGGCACCCAGTACCACCTGATCCGGCTGCTCAAGGCCCGTGGGGGGAACGGCCTGTTCCTCTACCTGGTCCTGGACGGGGCCCGGGCCAACCTGGCGATGGCCCGTCACCAGCTGAAGAAGATCGAAGCCGAACTGGAGGTCTGACCCGGCGTCCTCACCGGCGGCGACGCCGCGCCCCACCGGGCGCGGCGTCCCCCGCCACCGGACCGGTCGTGCGATAGGCCCCCACCTGCTTGCCCGCGGGCCGTCCGCGCGTCACCCAGTCGGTACGCACCCAGTACAGGACGTCGTCCCGCCGTTCCCGCCGCCCGAACCGGGCGGCCTTCAGCCAGAGCCCTGCGCCCGCTCCGGCCAGCGCCATCCCGCCGGCTCCCGGCAGCAGGTACGCGCTCGCGACCGCCACCAGGAACGCTCCGGCCAGCCACCAGCGGTGGGCGCGCCGCCAGGTCCGTACGGTCACGTCCCGGTCCTGGAGGAAGTCGCTCCGCCCCGCGCGTGAGGCAGCCCTCGCGAGCTCCGCGTAGCGGCCCGTGCGGGTGAACGCCACGGCGGCCATGACCACCAGGAAGAGTGCCGCTCCTGCCAGCAGCCCGATCCGGCGGCCGGTGAGCCCCGGGACGAACGCCCCGACGGCCGCAGCCAGCAGCCCGGGCCACCACAACGGCGCGGCCCCGGCCCGAACGATCACGGCCACCCTCGCCAACGACTGCGCTCCGCGCCCCACGTCCGTCTCCCTCTCCCACGGTTCCCTGTGGACCCTCTGGGCGCGGAGATTAACGGGCACACATGAGCGACGTCTGAGAATCGGCGGAAGTCGGCCGGACGGACGGCCCCGCAGCGTCGGCTACTCGACGAAGAGCCCCCGGGAGGCGGCCCTCGCGTCGAACTCCTCCAGCCGCGCCTGGGCCTCGGGCAGCCCGTCGCACATGGCCTCCAGCAGTACCCGTCCCAACAGCATGGGCGCGCAGGCGGTGTCGAACGCCAGCCCCGTGCCCACGGCGCCCGGAATCAGCAGGTCGCTGTGGGCGGCCACCGGCGCGAACGCCGAATCGGCCACGGTGACGACGGTCAGCCCCTGCTCCCGGGCGTACGCCAGCGCGTCCACGACCTCCCTCGGGTGCCGCGGCAGCGCGAAGCACATCAGCGCGCTCGCACCCGCCCGCCGGGCGGCGTCGACGCGGTCGTGGAGCATGCTTCCGCCCTCGTCGAGCACCCGGACGTCCGGGTGCACCTTGGAGGCGAAGTAACCGAACCCCCGCGCCTGGGAGGAGGCGGCCCGCAGCCCGAGCACGAGCAGCGGCCTCGATCCGGCGAGCAGCCGCCCCGCCCGTTCGACCGGAGCAGGATCGGCGAGCAGGGCGGAGAGCTGCCGCAGATTCTCGATCTCGGCGAGCACCGCCTGCTGGTACTCGTTGAAGCGCTCCTCCACGCCCCCCTCGCCGGCCGGACCGTCGGGCGTGACGTCCCTCAGGTGCTTGCGCAGCGCGGGGTACCCGTCGAACCCGAGCGCCACGGCGAAGCGGGTGACGGACGGCTGGCTGACCCCGGCCAGTTCGGCCAGCTCCACGCTCGACAGGAAGGGGGCGTCGGCGGCCCGCCGCACCATGGAGTGCGCGATCCGCCGCTGGGTGGGGGTGAGCCGCTGCCCCTCGAAGAGCCGCTGCAACCGCGCAGCCGGGCTGCTCCCGCTCATGCTGTCCCCTCCAGGGTTCCGTCGCACCGCTCAGGCGCCGAGGAATCCATTCAGCCAGCAAGCGCTCTGCATGTCCATATACAGCCCGGGTCCGGGCGCTCGCATTGCGGGACGGCCCTGCCCTGCCGACCCTGGGATCATGATTCCAGCCAATACGAGAGGGCCCGGCGGCCACGTCGTGCGCTACGGCGACGCCGACGCCGCACACGTGCTGAGCGTCTACGCCGATCTCCGCTGCCCCTACTGCAAGCGCATGGAGCTGGACCTCGGGGCGGTGATGGAGCGGGCCGCGGACGAGGGCAGATTCGCGATCGACCACCATTTCGCCACGTTCATCGACGACTCGGCGGGTGGCAGCGGGTCCCTCGAAGCGCTGGCCGCACTGGGAGCCGCGGCGGACGAGGGCCAGAAGCCGTTCATGCAGTACCTGCGGGCGCTGTACGCCGATCAGCCCAGCGAGGAGGTGGACGCCTTCTCCGACCGGGCGACCCTGTTGCGGCTGGCCGACGAGGTGCAGGCGCTGCACAGCGACGCCTTCCGGCAGAAGGTCATGGAGCGCACCTATCTGCCCTGGGCGGCACAGGTCTCGGCGGCCTTCGAGACGAGCGGTGTCCGGTCGACCCCCACGGTCCTGATCGACCGCACCCCCGTCCCCGTCATCAACTCCCAGGGGTACGCCGTCACGCCCGAGGCCTTCCTCGCCGAGGTCACGCCCCCGTGACGCCCGCCCCGCGACACCCGCACGCCCCGTGACGCCGGCGACGTGACGCCCGCCCGGTGGCGCCCGCCCCGGGCCGACGACGTGACACCGTCCCCGTACCCCTGAGCCGTGCACGCCCGCGGCCCGGAGCATGCGTGGGCACCGGGCCTCAGAACACGACGCGGGCCGCCCTCAGAGCCGCCCGCGCCCCGGGGGCGCCCTCGACCTCCAGCCGGCCCCGCAGCGGGCGCCCCGACACGTGCCGGGCGAAGTCGAGCGCTTCCGCGGCAAGCGTGGCCGCCGGGACGCCGATGCCCAGCAGGTGACTGCCTCCGGCGGGGCCGCGGAGGTCGATCTGCACGGCGGGGCCCGTCCAGGCCAGAGCCAGGTCCAGCACGACCTGGTCCACGATCTCCCGGTCGTGCCCGTCGAGGACCGGCTCGGCCCCGACGGCGTCGGCGAGGTCCACCCGGTGCATCCAGGTGTCGCGGGCGATCAGCACGTTGCCCAGGTAGTCCATCGAGTCGTCGGGCAGGGCCTTCGCCTCCGGGTAGAGCAGACTCGGGCGGATCCGTCGGCGCACGGGCACCGGGACGCGGCGCAGGGCGATGAGCGCCTGGGGGGCGAAGTGGGCGAGGGCGCCGATCAGCTCGCGCCCCGGCACGGCCCGCCGGTCCTCGATCTGGACCTCGTTGTGCCCGTCCAGCCGGCCGAGGTGGGGATGGGTCCGGGCCGCCTGCCGGATCCGGCGCACCGCCACCCAGGGGCGCGGCAGCTCCTCGTACTGGCCGACGGTGTGGGAGAGCATGTCCCGGACCGTCCAGCCCTCACAGACCGTGGGGCGCCGCCAGTCCTCGTCGGAGAGCTCACGGAACGTGGAGAGCGTCGCCCGCAGCTCGGCCTCGTTGACCAGGCGGGCCCGCGTCCCTGAGGTACGGGGGATGGCACGTGCGGACGATGTGTTGGTGGCCATGGGCGCGCCTCCCGTCTCGCTGGGTCACACGCTACGCCGACGCGGCACCCCCCGCCCTGTGCGGACGGCGCCGAAACAGGGGGGCTAACCCCACTGACCGGGGCGGCCCGGCTCCGTACCGTGAGGCGCATGGAAGCCCGTGACCCTGAGCTCAGGCGAGAGCTCGATGCCACCCTGCAGGCCCGCGGCGAGCTGGGGCCGGAGTACGAGTCCGTGCTGATCGACTCGTTCCTGGAGAAAGTGGAGCAGCGGTTCGGCGGCGCGCACGACCAGCAGGCACGGCGGCAGCTCGCCGAGCAGCGGATGGCCGCGGCCCGGAGCGTCACGCATCCCGCCAGGCCGCTCGGGACCTTCGGCGAGCGGTTCGGCCTCGGGGTCGTCTCGCTGGTCCTGGCCGTGCCGCTCTCCGCGATCGGCGTCGCCAACGCGGGGATCAAGGGGCTGATCGTGGCCTGGCTGGGGATCTTCGGCGTGAACGCCGTCCATGCCGCCCGCGCGTGGCCGTGGACCAGGGAGAAGCGGCGGACCGCTTCCGAGTGGGACGTCTGAGGCCTCGGGCTCCGCGCGGGGTCCACGCGCGTGGATAGTCGCGGGGACCGCCGCACCCCCGTTGCCGGGGGGCGGGACGACGGCGGTCCCCGCGAGGGACGCGGTCCCGGGTCAGGGCCGGGTGCCGCGTCCTGGCGACGGTGGAGGTCCGGGAGCCGCTCCGTAGTCCGTGTCGCCGTAGGTGGGCCGGCGGGTTTCCCTGCCGACACCCCTTACTGTGCAGGAGCCGTGTTAAGCCGGTGCTGCGCGGACGTGTCGCGCTCGTACCGATTTCGCGAACCCCGGAAACCTGCCCGCTACGGCTTGGGCGCGGCGTCCTTCGCGAGGAAGGCCAGCAGGTCCTGCCTGCTCACGACCCCTGTGGGCTTGCCCTCGACGAGGACGATCGCCGCATCCGCACCGTCCGCCCCACCGAGCACGGCCATCAGGTCCTCGACCGGTTCCCCGGAACCGACCTGCGGCAGCGGGGCCGACATGTGCTTCTCCAGCGGGTCCGACAGCGTCGCCCGCTGGGTGAACAGCGCGTCCAGGAGCTGGCGCTCCACGACGGAGCCGATGACCTCGGCGGCCATCACGTCCGGGTGTCCCGCGCCCGGCTTCACGATCGGCATCTGCGAGACGCCGTACTCGCGGAGGACGTCGATGGCCTCGCCGACCGTCTCCTCGGGGTGCATGTGCACGAGCGAGGGGAGCGGGCCGTCCTTGAAGTCGAGCACCGCGCCGACCCTGGCCGAGGGACCGGTGTCCTCCAGGAAGCCGTAGTCGGCCATCCACTCGTCGTTGAAGATCTTGCTCATGTAGCCGCGGCCGCTGTCGGGCAGCAGGACGACCACCACGTCCTCGGGACCGAGACGCTTGGCCACCTCCAGGGCCGCGACGACCGCCATGCCGCAGGAGCCGCCGACGAGCAGCCCCTCCTCCTTGGCGAGGCGACGGGTCATCTGGAAGGAGTCCTTGTCCGAGACCGCGACGATCTCGTCCGTGACCGTACGGTCGTAGGCGCTCGGCCAGAAGTCCTCACCGACCCCCTCCACCAGGTAGGGGCGCCCGGAACCGCCGGAGTAGACGGAGCCCTCCGGGTCCGCGCCGACGACCTGCACCCGGTTCTCGCTGATCTCCTTGAGATAGCGGCCCGTGCCGGTGATCGTGCCGCCTGTGCCGACTCCCGCGACGAAGTGGGTGATCCTCCCCTCCGTCTGCTCCCAGAGCTCGGGGCCCGTCGTCTCGTAGTGCGAGCGCGGGTTGTTGGGGTTGGAGTACTGGTCGGGCTTCCAGGCTCCGGGCGTCTCACGGACCAGGCGGTCGGAGACGTTGTAGTAGGAGTCCGGGTGCTCGGGGTCGACGGCCGTCGGGCAGACGACGACCTCGGCGCCGTACGCGCGCAGGACGTTGATCTTGTCCGTGGACACCTTGTCCGGGCAGACGAAGATGCACTTGTAGCCCTTCTGCTGGGCGACGATGGCCAGGCCGACACCCGTGTTGCCACTGGTCGGCTCGACGATCGTGCCGCCGGGCTTCAGCTCACCGCTCGCCTCGGCCGCCTCGATCATGCGCAGCGCGATGCGGTCCTTCACCGACCCGCCGGGGTTGAAGTACTCGACCTTGGCCAGGACCGTCGCCTGCATGCCTGCCGACACATTGCGCAGTCTGACGAGCGGGGTGTTGCCGACAAGACTGATCATCGAATCGTGGAATTGCACCGTGTACTCCGGGATCTCCGTGATGGTCCGCCAAGAGTATGCGTACGGGCAGGAGATTGGACGAAGCGATTGAGCAACGCCCTCCACGGGGCAGGTAGTGCTGTGTACGGCTGTACGGCACGGAGGAGGTGGACCGGACTGTGTCGAGAGCGAGGGTGGCACGGCGGATCGCAGCGGGTGCGGCCTACGGGGGCGGCAGCGTCGGGCTGATCGGTGCGGCGACGGTGGGCCTGGTACTGGCCGAGGTGCAGCTGGCGAAGAGGGCCGTGGGCGGGGGCAAGGCACCGGTCCCGCCGAGTGCGGACGGGCGGTACGGGGTGGCGTTCGCCGGACCCACCGACCCGTTGCGTTTCGTCATGCTGGGCGACTCGACGGCGGCGGGGCAGGGCGTGCGCAGGGCGGGGCAGACCCCGGGGGCACTGCTGGCGTCCGGGCTCGCGGCCGTGGCCGAACGACCGGTGGACCTTCGGAACGTGGCCCTGCCGGGGGCCCGGTCGGACGACCTGGAGCGCCAGGTCTCGCTGGTGCTGGCGGACCCCTCGGGGGTGCCGGACGTCTGCGCGATCATGATCGGTGCGAACGACGTGACCCACCGGATGCCCGCGACGCAGTCGGTGCGCTGCCTCGGCACGGCGGTGCGGAGGCTGCGGACGGCCGGCGCGGAGGTGGTCGTGGGCACCTGCCCGGACCTGGGCACGATCGAGCCGGTCTACCAGCCGCTGCGCTGGCTGGCCCGGCGGGTGAGCCGGCAGCTGGCGGCGGCCCAGACGATCGGCGCGGTGGAGCAGGGCGGCCGCACGGTCTCGCTGGGCGACCTGCTCGGGCCGGAGTTCGAGGCGAACCCCCGGGAGCTCTTCGGCCCCGACAACTACCACCCCTCGGCCGAGGGGTACGCGACCGCCGCGATGGCGATGCTGCCGACCCTCTGTGCCGTCCTGGGACTGTGGCCGGAATCCGACCATCTGGACGGCTCGCGCCGCGAGGGCATGCTGCCGGTCGCCAAGGCCGCCTCCCGCGCCGCACGGGAGGCGGGCACGGAGGTGACGGGGGCCAGGGCGCCCTGGGCCCTGCTCAAGCACCGCAGGCGCCGGCGTCTGCCCGCCCACACGGAGCCGGTGCGCCACGACGAGGCCGCCGAGGGCACGGGCGCGGGCACGGACGGCGGGCGGATGCCCGGACACGGGTCGGGAGCGACGTGGCGGCGGGCCTGAGCGCGGCGCCCCCGCCCGTGGGGAACATTGCGGGCGACTGAGCGGTTGCTTAGAAAAGAGGTCCGCATCACATCGCCTGCCGGGTGACCTCAGCTATACGTCCGGGTAACTTCCAAGGCAGCCCAGCCTTCCTGCCTTCCAGCCCTCATGGAGCCGCGTGATGCCCGAAGCCGTGATCGTCTCTGCTGCCCGTTCCCCGATCGGCCGGGCCTTCAAGGGGTCCCTCAAGGATCTGCGCGCCGACGACCTGACCGCGACCATCATCCGGACCGCGCTGGCCAAGGTCCCCGAGCTGGACCCGAGGGACATCGACGACCTGATGCTCGGCTGCGGCCTCCCCGGCGGCGAGCAGGGCAACAACCTGGGCCGCATCATCGCCGTGCAGATGGGGATGGACCACCTCCCCGGCTGCACGGTCACCCGTTACTGCTCGTCGTCCCTCCAGACCAGCCGGATGGCGCTGCACGCCATCAAGGCCGGCGAGGGCGACGTCTTCATCTCCGCCGGCGTCGAGATGGTGTCCCGCTTCGCGAAGGGCAACTCCGACAGCCTTCCGGACACGCGCAACCCGTTCTTCGCCGAGGCCGAGGCCCGCACCGCCGCCCGTGCCGAGCAGGAGGGCACGAGCTGGAGCGACCCGCGCGAGGAGGGTCTCGTCCCGGACGCGTACATCGCCATGGGGCAGACCGCGGAGAACCTGGCCCGGATCAAGGGCGTCACCCGCCAGGACATGGACGAGTTCGGCGTCCGCTCGCAGAACCTCGCCGAGGAAGCCATCAAGAACGGCTTCTGGGAGCGCGAGATCACCCCCGTGACCACCCCGGACGGCACGGTCGTCTCGAAGGACGACGGCCCCCGCGCCGGCGTCACCCTGGAGGGCGTGCAGGGGCTCAAGCCCGTGTTCCGCCCCGACGGACTCGTCACCGCGGCCAACTGCTGCCCGCTCAACGACGGCGCCGCCGCGCTCGTGATCATGTCCGACACCAAGGCGCGCGAGCTGGGCCTGACCCCGCTGGCCCGCATCGTGTCGACCGGCGTCTCCGGCCTCTCCCCCGAGATCATGGGCTACGGCCCGGTCGAGGCCAGCAAGCAGGCGCTCAAGCGCGCCGGGCTCACCATCGACGACATCGACCTCGCCGAGATCAACGAGGCGTTCGCCGCCCAGGTCATCCCCTCCTACCGTGACCTCGGCCTGCCGCTGGACAAGGTCAACGTCAACGGTGGCGCGATCGCCGTCGGCCACCCCTTCGGCATGACCGGCGCGCGCATCACCGGCACGCTGATCAACAGCCTGCAGTTCCACGACAAGCAGTTCGGCCTGGAGACGATGTGCGTGGGCGGCGGCCAGGGCATGGCGATGGTCATCGAGCGGCTGAGCTGAGTCGCAGCGGAGGCGCAGCCCAGCGCGACCACGAACACGGAGCGGCTGAGCTGAGTCGCAGCGGAGGGTCGGGGTCGTCCCCGGCGGGCGCCGGAGGGCCGTCGATCCGGGCATTCGGGCCCCGGCCCCTCCCGCGCGGGGGCCGGTCCGAATCGGGCCGAGCCCCGATCGTGACCGAATCTCCCCCAGGATGTGATCTGCGTCCCGGGGGAGAGTCGTTTCCCCAGGTCACACCAGCCACAGGGTTAAACACCGGGCACAAAGACCTGTCCAATTCGTGACGTAATGCACTGACAGCAGGCACCAGTACAGGACAAGCTGATGTAGGAAGTCGGGGGTGTCGATTGAAACCGGGAGTATGTCAGTGAGCGCCATGCCGTTTGCCCTGTTGCTGACCACCGCCGCTGCCACGGCTGTCGGCGCCGCCGCTCTGCACGCTGCTCACGGGCTGCGCAAGCAGGTCACAGCCCTGCGCACGGAGCTGGCGGAGGGGCGGCGCGCCCACGCGTCCGTGCCCGAGCAGCAGAACCGGAGCACCAGCACCCCCGTCGAGGAGATACGCGCGGCGGTCGCCGACGCCCTCGCCGAGGAGCGCGAGCGCGAACTCGCCGAGGCCCGTGCCTTCTGGGCCGCCCAGGAGGCACGAGACGCCGCCGACGCCCCGTCCCTGCTGGGCGGATTCGGCGACGACGCCCCGTTCTTCATGCCGCGGCAGAGCGACTTCGTGGGCCTGGAGGCCATGGACCTCGAGGCCGGAGACGCCATGGACGAGCTGGTGGGGCTGGCGGAGCTCACCGACCTGCCCGAGGCCGCCGAGTACGCGGAGTTCCCCGAGGACTCCCCCGAGCTGGCGGCGGCCCGCCGCCGTCACCCGTCGCACCCGGACTTCGTCCCGGTGCAGACACCGGTGGTCACGGATCACGAGCGCACCGTGAACAGGCTGGAGCGGCTCGCGGACATGGCCACGGAGCTCACCGACGTGCGCCCCGGGCCTCTGGGGACGCTCGACGTGTACGTCTTCGCCGACGGCACCACGCTCTGTATGACCCCGGGCCACCGGGAGACCGCGGAGCGGCTCGCCGCCTCGCTGCGCTCCGGTGAGCAGCCGGTGCTGCTGGGTGGTTCCGGTGTCTCCGGCGCCTACGCGCTGACGTTCTCGTGCGGCAAGGAGAACGTCTACATCCTCGCCGACCGCGTCATCGCCTCGTTCTAGCGCGGGCCGGGCGCGAAGGCTCGCGCCGCCGCCTCCTCGACACCCCGCACGGCCTCGTCCAGCTCCTGGGACGAGGCCGTTTCCAGTGCCACGGCCAGGTCCCGGCCCGCGACCGCGAGCTGGTCGCCGACGGCGAATATCCCGGCGTCCGGCATCGTCCGCGGCTCCCGGCCCGGCGCCTCGGCCCGCTGGGCCCGCGCGGACAGCTCCCTGGCCGTCGCCAGGGCCTCCGCGGCCACGCCCTGCTGGAGCCGGCTCTGCGGAGCGCTCCGCAGCCGGTCGGCGAATCGGTCCACGGCAGTGATCAAAGGGGTCGTATCGAGCACGCCGTGACCCTACGCGCCCCCGCAGGATGGTTGCCAACGCGCCGGCGCTCGGGCACGGTGTCGGGAAGGAACAGCACCGCGTACTGCGTCGGAGGCGCCGATGTCCCAAGTCTTCTCCGAAGAAACCCATCGCAACCTGCTCTCCCGGATCCCGCACTGCACCGGTCGCGACATCGCCGACTGGCTCCGCACCGTCGACGAGGGCCCCTCCCTCTTCCGCTTCGAGGAGAAGGTCAGCTGGCTGCGGAGCGAGCACGACCTCACCTACGGCCACGCCAAGGCGATCATCCACGAGTACGACCTGCGCAGAGCCGCGCGCAAGCTCCGCTGACGCACCCGCGACTCCCCGCGGACGACGGAACGGCCCGCAGGCGGTGCCTGCGGGCCGTTCCGTCGTCGTCGCGCCTACGGGGTCAGTCGTCCCCGTTGAGGATGGAGAGCAGACGCAGCATCTCCAGGTAGATCCACACCAGGGTCAGGGTGAGGCCGAAGGCCGCCAGCCAGGACTCCTCACGCGGTGCGCCGTAGTTGATGCCGTCCTCGACCTGCTTGAAGTCCAGGGCGAGGAAGCACGCACCGAGGATGATGCCGATGACTCCGAAGAGGATGCCCAGGCCACCGCTGCGGAAGCCGAGGCCGTCACCGCCGCCGAAGACGCTGAACAGCAGGTTGACCATCATCAGGAGCACGAAGCCCATGGCCGCGGCCATCACGAAGCCGTAGAAACGGCGGGTGACGCGGATCCAGCGCATCTTGTACGCGATGAGGACACCGGCGAAGACACACATGGTGCCCATCACCGCCTGCATCACCGTGCCGGGGCTGATGTAGGTGCTGACCGCGCTGGAGATCACCCCGAGGAAGACACCCTCGAAGGCCGCGTAGGCCAGGATCAGCGCGGGCGAGGCCTTGCGCTTGAAGGACTGGACCATCGCAAGGACGAACGCCACCAGGGCCGCGCCGATGGCGATGCCGTACGACTTGCCGAGGTTGGCCTCGTCGACGGGGAGCAGGGCCCAGGAGAGCGCGGCGGTGAGCACCACGGTGCCCAGCGTCATGGCCGTACGCGTGACGACGTCGTCGATCGTCATCGCGCCGGAGCGCGCCGGCGCCTGCGGGGCGCCGTACTGGGTGTCCTGCTGGGCGTAGGGGTTCGTGGCGTACGGGTTGGCGGCGGTGCCCTGCGCGTACGGGTTGGCACCCGCTGCGGGGGCCCCGGCCTGCGGCGCCGCGTTGAAGCCCGCGTAGCCGTTGTCGCGGCTGAACCCCCGTCGCGAGAAGACCGGGTTGCTGCTCCTCATTTCACTCCTCCATGGCCACCGTGCGCAGCCTTGCGTCAAGAGTAATGGGTAGGCAAAACAATCACCCTAGTGCCAGAGGAGGATCTTTGAGAGAAGTCGCACCGGGGGCACGGCTCCGGTGTGCGCATGACCTGCCGGGATCCGGGCACCAGTGGCGAGAGTGTGTCCGCGCGGCCCCGCGCCGGGCCGGCCTCCGGCAATCACACACGCAGGGTGACCGGGTGCCTTCGTAGCGCGCCCTCCGCACGGAAGGCGGTCCGTCGCGCCGTACGGCCGGTCCGCCGGCACCCACGCCTCGGCGAGCGAGTGCCCGGAGCCGGACTCGAACCGGCACGCCCCCGAGGAGGCAGCGAGGTTTAAGCTCGCCGTGTCTGCATTCCACCACCCGGGCGTGGGCGCGCGACTCCGCGTTTGGCAAAGACCCTATCCGGGGGCATCCCTCGAACAGCGGAACATGCGCTCGATGTTGTCTTATTTTATTGATCGTGTGAGGGCCCGTCAGACACCCCGCACGGCATCAGCACACGCCCGGACCGGCCGATGGGGACGAACCCCGGCAAACGGGAATGACGGAAACTCGCCGCACCCGTACGGCCCATACGCCATGGGCCGCGCCACCGTTCGCCAGGGCCCCGCCACGTCAGCCGTCGACCGTGTCGTTGACGCACCGGAGGACCGGCCTCGCCCCCAGGGCCGCGGGGTCCTTCAGCACGGCGCCCGTGACGTGGAAGACGGCGCTCTCGCCGGGCAGCAGGGTGACCAGCATGGTGTCGACCTCGGCCGCCGGATCCAGCCGGTCGGGGAAGAGCGCGAGGTCCCGCAGCAGCGTCCTGGCCGTCACCGTGACCCGGTGGCCGATGCCTGATTCGTCACCCTGGGTGACGTCGACGTCGTAGCGGGCCGGCGGCAGTGCGACACGGGTGTCCTCCTCGTAGAACTCGACCGTCCGCATCCCGCCCAGCTCGGCCACCAGCAGCTCGCGGGCGGCGTCGCACGGTACGGCGACCGAGTCCGGAAGGTGCACCCGGGTGACGCCGCGGGCCGCCGTGCCCACCACGACCGTCTCCTCGGCCAGGACGGTGCCGTCCAGGGAGCGACGGGTCAGCCGCAGCGTGCCCTCCCAGAGGCGGGCGGAGTCGTTGACGAGGTGCAGGGCCCCGTCGCGTACGGCCATGAGCCGGTCCGCGTACACCTCGCGCAGGGCGTACCAGAGGGGCTTGCGGCGGCCGTCGCCGTCCACAGCGGCCCAGGACACGACCGGCCAGCAGTCGTTGAGCTGCCACACGATCGAGCCCATGCAGTACGGGCTGTGCGAGCGGAAGTGCCGGATGCCGAAGGCCACCGCGCGGGCCTGGTTCAGCTGGGTCAGCCAGTGCCAGTCGTCGAAGGAGGCGGGCTGCGGGAGGTGGTCACCCAGGCCGCGCAGCAGCTTGGCCCGGCCGTCCTCCGCCTTCTGGTGGTGGGCGACGAGCGGGGCGTCCGTCGCGAGGGGGCCGCCGACCGCGCGGCGCAGGGTGGCGTACGCGGGCGGCCCCTGGAAGCCGAACTCCGCGACGAAGCGGTGGGCCGTGTCGGCGTAGTGGCGGTAGTCGACGCGGTTCCAGACGTCCCAGAGGTGGACCGTGCCCCGGGCGGGGTCCTGCGGGGGCAGCTCCGGGGCACCGGAATAGGGCGAGCCCGGCCAGTACGGGCGGGAGGGGTCGGTCTCGGCACACAGCGCGGGCAGCAGCTCGTGGTAGTAGCCGTGACCCCAGGTGCGGCCCTCCAGCTCCTCCTGCCAGCCCCAGTCCGCGTGGCCCTCCAGGTTCTCGTTGTTGCCGCACCACAGGACCAGCGAGGGGTGCGGGGCCAGCCGGACGAGGTTCTCGCGGACCTCCGCGGCCACCTCGTCGTACAGCGGCTGCTCCTCCGGGTAGGCGGCGCAGGCGAACGGGAAGTCCTGCCAGACAAGCAGCCCCTTCTCGTCGCACAGTTCGTAGAAGTCGTCGCTCTCGTAGAGGCCGCCGCCCCAGACCCGGATCAGGTTGACGTGCGCGGCGACCGCCTGGTCGAGCCGGTCCGAGACGCGCTGCCGGGTGAGACGGGACGGGAAGCAGTCGTCGGGGATCCAGTTCACCCCGCGGACGAAGACGGGCTCGTCGTTCACCGAGATCCGGAACGCCTCCCGTTCCAGGCCGACGCCCCGGAAGCCGGTCCTGCCGGTCCACGCGTCCTCGCCGAGGCGGACGGTGACGTCGTACAGCGGCTGCTCGCCGTGGCTGTGCGGCCACCAGCGGGCGGCCCCGGGGACGGCGAGGGTGGCGCCGGCGCGGTCCTCCCCGTCCGGGACGGTGAACACGGCCCGCTCGCCGGCCACCTCCACCGACGCCTGGAGGGGGCCGCCGCCGTCCCGGTCGACGTCGAGGGTGAGGGCCAGGCGGGGCACCCCGTCCCCGTCGAGGTCGGCGAGGACCTTCACCCCGGCGATCCTCGGGCCGGTCCAGGACTCCAGGGCGACGGGCCGCCAGATGCCGGAGGTGACCAGGGTCGGGCCCCAGTCCCAGCCGAAGTTGCAGGCCATCTTCCGGATGAAGGCGTACGGCTCGGTGTAGGCGCCCGGCCTGTCGCCGAGCTTGTCGCGCAGTGCCTCGGCGTAGGCGTACGGCGCGGTGAAGCGTACGGCGAGGGTGTTGGAGCCCTCGCGCAGCAGTTCCCTGACGGGGAAGCGGTAGGCGCGGTGCTGGTTGGCTGTGCTGCCCACCTCGGTGCCGTTGAGCAGGACCGTGGCGACGGTGTCGAGGCCGTCGAAGCGGAGCGCGGCGGACTCGTGCCCGTCGTCGGACCAGTCGAAGGCGGTGCTGTACGTCCAGTCGGTGCGGCCGATCCAGCCGAGCCGGTTCTCGTTGTCGTCCAGATACGGGTCGTCGATCAGCCCGGCGGCCAGCAGGTCCGTGTGCACGCATCCGGGGACGGCCGCGGGGACGCCGCCCGTGGGGAGCCCCACCGGTACGGGGCCGTCGGCGGTGAGCGTCCAGCCGTCGTGCAGGGGCAGGTGGCGAGAGGTCACGCGGAGGTCCTTCCGCAGTCGGGGAGTTGGGCGCAGGCGACGAAGTGGTCCGGTTCGGTCTCGTGCAGATCGGAGTCCTGTGCGCCCCCCTCGTGGTAGGCGCAGGACTCGACGGGTTCGGCTGACGTCCAGGGCTGGTTCAGCCGCGGCACCGCGGCCAGGAGGGTGCGGGTGTAGGGGTGGAGGGGGGTGCCGAAGACCTTCTGCGTGTCGCCGCGTTCGACGACACGGCCGTTCCTCAGCACCACCGTCCGCTCGGCGAGGTAGGTGCCGAGGGAGAGGTCGTGGGTGATGTAGAGGACGCCGAGGCCGCGTTCCTTGAGCCCGGCGAGGAGGTTGAGCACATCGATGCGGGTGGACGCGTCGAGCATGCTGGTGATCTCGTCGGCGACCAGGAACCGCAGGTCCAGGAGGAGGGCCCGGGCGATCAGCAGGCGCTGGAGCTGGCCGCCGCTGAGCTGGTGCGGGTAGCGGCCGAGCACCTGCCCGGGGTCCAGGCGTACGTCCCGTACGGCCTTCTCCACACGGTCGGCCCACTCCTTGTCGGAGACACCGGGGTGGTAGGCGTGGCGGACGAGGGCGAAGACGCGGTCCGCCTTGAAGACCGGGTTGTAGCAGCTGAAGGGGTCCTGGAAGACGCCCTGCACGCGACGGTAGAAGTCCTTGCCGGGACGGACCTGTTCGCCGTCCAGGGTGAGGCGGCCCGCGCTGACGGGGGTGAGGCCCAGGACCATGCGTCCGATGGTGGACTTGCCGCTGCCGCTCTCGCCGATGAGCGAGACGAGTTCGCCGGGCGCCGCCTCGAAGGAGACCCGGTCCACGGCGGTGACGGAGCCGCCGCCGAAGGCACCGGCCCGGAAGGTCTTGGTGACACGGTCGAGGGTCAGCATCAGGCCGCCTTCCAGCATGCGACGGTGTGGCGGGGGGCCACCTCGACGACGGGCGGATCCTCGGCACACCCGCTGTCGGCGAGCGGGCAGCGGTCGCGGAAGCGGCATCCGGCCGGCGGGTTCAGCAGCGAGGGAGGGGCGCCCTCGATGCCGCTGAGCGGCTTGTCCTTGTAGCGGGCGCCCACCTGGGGCAGCGAGCCGATCAGCATCTTCGTGTACGGGTGGCGCGGCTCGGTCGTCAGCACCCTCGTGGGTGCCTTCTCCGCGAGCTTGCCCGCGTACATCACCATGATCGAGTCGGCGATGTGCGAGGTCAGCCCGAGATCGTGGGTCACGAAGATCATGCTGGTGACCAGCCCCTTGTCACGGAGGCCGGTGAGGGCGCCCACGACGGCCTGCTGGTTGGAGACGTCCAGCGCCGAGGTGACCTCGTCGGCGACGAGGACGGACGGGTCGAGCAGCGTGGAGATCACCATGACGGCGCGCTGCTTCATGCCCCCCGACAGCTCGATGGGATAGCGGTCCAGGACCCCGGGTTCCAGGCCCACGAGGGCGAGGCGGCGGTGTAGTTCGCCGGTGTCCACGGTGACGCCGCGCGAGGCGAGGAGCTCGCGGATCATGCGGCCGATGCGCCGGGTCGGGTTGAGCGCGCTCATCGAGTACTGGGGGACGAGCGAGATCCTGTGGAAGCGGTAGGCGTTCATGGCCCGGTCGTCGGAGAGCGGCAGTTCGTCGCCGTCCAGCGTCACGGTGCCGCCCACGTGCTTCATCCGGCCGTCGAGCCGGATGAGCGACTTGCCCAGGGTGGTCTTGCCGCAGCCGGACTCGCCGGCCAGGCCCAGGATCTCGCCGTCCGCCAGGTCGAAGCCGACGCCGTCCAGGGCCCGGACCTCGCCGCGCAGCGTGCGGTAGTGGACCCGCAGGTCGTTGACGGTCAGGGTCATGTGCTCAGGACTCCCTCAGCTTCGGGTTGAAGACCTCGTCGAGGCCCACGTTGGCGACGTAGAGCGCGCCGACGATCGCGGTGATCCCGGCGCCCGGCGGGATGAACCACCACCACATGCCGAGCTGGAGCGCGCTCCACTGCTGGGCGCTCTGGAGCATCAGGCCGAGCGAGACCCCTTCGGTCGGGCCGAGCCCGATGAAGTCGAGGGAGGAGGCGATGAGGACGGACCCGCCGAAGAGCAGGATGAACATCATGAAGAGGTACGAGCTCATGTTGGGCGCGATCTCGCGGAAGACGATCCGCCAGGTGCCGCTGCCGCTGAGCCGGGCCAGGTCCACGAACTCCCGGGTGCGCAGCGAGAACGTCTGCGCCCGGATGGCGCGCGCCGCCCAGGGCCACGAGGTCAGGCCGATGAACAGGCCCTGCACGGCGACGCTGCGCACGCCCATGTAGGCGTTGATGATCAGCAGGACGGCGAGGGCGGGGATCACCAGGACGACGTTGGTGAGCATGTTGAGGATCTCGTCGGTGACTCCGCCCCGGTAGCCGGCGAGGAAGCCGACGAGCATGGCGATGACGGCGGCGATGGCGCCGCCCACGACGCCCACCAGGAAGGTGGCGCGCAGGCCGTGCACGAACTGCGCGTAGACGTCCTGGCCGAACGTGGTGGTGCCCATCCAGTACGTGCCGTCGGGTGCGGACGCCTGCGGGCCCACGTATTCGTTGGGGTCGGCGTTGCCGAGCAGCAGGGGGCCGACGAGGCCGGCGGCGAGCAGGACGGCGACGAGCGTCACGCCGATGATCAGCTTGGGGTTGCGGACCGCGTAGTGCAGCGATTCGCGGCCCGGCTCGGCGACGGGCGGGTCGGCGGACGGGGCCTCGGGCGCCGGGTCGGGCAGTGTGCTCATGACGTGCCTCCTGCCATGCCCGTACGGGTACGGGGGTCGACGACGACGTACACGATGTCGATGAGGAAGTTGGCGATGAGGACGCCGATGACGATGAAGAGGAACGCGCCCTGGAGCAGGAAGAAGTCCTGGTTCTGGATCGCGGCCAGGATCAGCGAGCCGAGCCCGGGATAGGCGAAGACGATCTCGGTGACGAGAGCTCCGGCGACCAGCACGCCCAGCTGGAGCGCCAGGCCGGTGACCTGGGGCAGGACCGCGTTGCGGAAGGCGTAGCGGCGGATGAGCCGCTGGGGTGCGCCGAGGGCCGCCAGATAGGACGAGTAGTCGGACTCCAGCTCGTAGATGATCATGTTGCGCATGCCGATGGCCCAGCCGCCGAGCGCGACGAGGAACAGCGAGAGGAACGGCAGCACCCAGTGGTGCAGCGCGTCCAGCGCGAAGTCGGCGCTCGGGCCCGGCTGGATGTCCAGGCTGTACCCCCCGGACAGGGGGAACCAGCCCGCCTTGGCTCCCAGCGCCCAGGCGAGGATCACCGCGATCCACATGTAGGGCATGGCCGTCAGCAGATAGCCGGCCGGCAGCACGGTGTTGTCGAGGACCTTGCGGCGGGCGGACAGCGCGCCGATCCAGTTGCCCGCGAACCAGCTGAGCAGGACGGCCGGGATCATCAGGCCGAGCGTGTACGGGAGCGCGTCGAGCAGGACGTCGCCGACGGGCGTGGGGAAGACGAAGATCGAGATCCCGAAGTCGCCCTGGAGCAGCGCGCCCCAGAAGTGCAGGTACTGCTGCCAGAGGGGTTCGTCGAAGCCGAAGAGATTGTTGTAGTAGGTGCGCATCGCCTCGGCGGCCTCGGGCTGTGAGACGCGGGCGCGGGCGATCATGGCGGAGACGGGGTCGCCGGGCATGAAGCGCGGGATCATCCAGTTGACGGTGACGGCGACGACGAACGTCAGCGCGTAGATCAGAAGTTTGCGGGCGAAATAGCGGCGCAAGGGTGCTCCCCGGTGGAGAGCCCCGCCGTGCGCGGGCGGTCAGGTGCGCGCGCACGGCGGGGCGGTCATGGAGTCGGCGACGGCCGTGCTACTTGGCGGGCTTCAGCTGCGTGAGCGTCTCGAAGCCGCCCATCTCCAGCCAGTTGCGCCACAGGGCCGGTGCCGTCCTGGGAGCCCCCTCCGAGTCCGACGGCCAGTTCGTCCAGGAACCGGTGGTGGACTGCGACCAGAGGCCGTTGTACCAGAGCGGAATGATGGGCATCTCGGTCAGCTGGATGTCCTGGATCTTCGAGACGGCGGCCTTCATGCCCGCGGCGTCGTCGGTCCTGACGCCTCCCAGCTCCTGCACCAGCTTCCACGCCTCCTCGTTCTCGTAGCGCCCGAAGTTGACCGTGTTCTGCTGCTTCTGGACGGGCAGCTGGAACACGTAGTCGTAGTACGTCCAGGGGGTGTTCGACAGCTGGCGCTCGTTGTTGATGACGAGGTCGAAGTCGCCCTTGCCCCGCTGCTCGTTCAGGGCGTTCTGGTCGGGGAACTCGGTGCTGATCCTGATGCCCGCCTCCTTGGCCCCGGCGGCGATGACCTTGGCGGCCTCCATCCAGTCGGTCCATCCGGAGGGCACGGCCAGCTTCAGGGCGAGGGTGGAGCCGTCCTTGTTCTCGACGAAGCCGTCACCGTCCTCGTCCTTGTAACCGGCTTCGGCGAGCTCCTTCTTCGCCGCCGCGGCGTCGTGCGTGAAGCCCTTCTCCGCGATGAGGGCCTTGTCCTCGTACTGCTCCCACTGCGGCAGCAGTCCGGTCGGCGAGGCCGGCTTGACCAGGTCGCCGTAGACACCCTTGACGATCTTCCCGGTGTCGACGGACGCGGCGAGCGCCCGGCGGAAGGCGGCGTCGTCCATCGGCTTCCTGGTGGTGTTGGGCACCAGCCAGGCGGTGTTGGCCGAGAGCATGTAGGGGGCCTCGTCGTAGTACGAGACGACCTTCTTGCTCTTGATCAGCGAGGAGGCCCCGGGCAGGAAGTTGTTGCTGAGGTCCAGCTGGCCCTGGCCCAGCTGGCCGATGACCACTTCGTTGCTCGGGTTGGAGACGTCGACGATGTAGCGCGGGGCCGGCGTCATGCTGAGCGCCTTCGAACCCCACCAGTCGTCGCGCCGCTCCCAGACGACCCGGTCCTGGGTCTTGCTCCTGAGCTTGTACGCCCCGGTGCCGACCGGCTTGTCGTTGACGCCGTTGAGGACGTCCTCGTCGGAGCGGGTGCTCCAGAGGTGCTCGGGGACGATCGGCTGGCCGTAGAGCGTGTAGTCCCACTCCTGGTAGCGGGCCTCCTTGAAGGTGAAGCGGACCGTGCGGCCGTCCACCGCCTTCGCGTCGGACAGCCAGCTCCACAGCGAGTGGAAGGAGGAGGCCTCGATCTTGCCCAGGCCGTAGGAGTACGCCACGTCCTTCGCGGTCAGCGGCTTGCCGTCGGCCCAGGTGATGCCGGAGCGCAGCTTCACCTCGTAGGTCTTGTCGTCGGTCCAGCTGCCCGACTCCGCGAGCCAGGGCGTCAGCTTGCCCTCGTTGGGGTCGAAGTGGAACAGGGTCTCGTAGACCAGGCCCTTGGTGCCGGTCGCGTGGTCCCAGTTGCGGAGCGGGTTGTAGTTGGCCGGAGGCCCCCACTGGGTGCCGGTCGTGTAGAGCGTCTCGTTGCGCGGCAGCGAGCCGCCCTTGCCGACCGGGCCGCCGGTGCCGCCCGCCCCGGAGCCGCCTCCCGTGCACGCGGTCGCGGCGAGTGTGAACACGGCGAGCGCAGTGGTGACCCGCAGCCGGGTACGCGAACCCATAGCCCCTCCTTTTCCCCCGCCGTCCCTGCCGAGCGGAGTTACTGAACCGGGTAAGTGCCCGTGAAGGTAGGGGTGCCCCGAAGCCGTGTCAAGGGAACGGGAGCGCTCCCATTCCAGTTTTCTCACCGGAAATCCGGAGAGGTCCGGACCGAAGAGAGGAAGGCGGAGGTCAGGGACCTGCGGCTAGGATGTGCTCTGAACACGAACCGGTTAAGTGAGGTCCCATGCCCAAGCACCGCCCCACGATCGCCGACATCGCGCGCCGCGCCGGGGTCTCGAAGGTCGCGGTGTCGTACGCCTTGAACGACCGCCCGGGTGTCTCCCCGGCGACCCGCGCCTCCATCAAGGCCATCGCCGAGGAGATCGGCTGGCGCCCCAACAGCGCGGCCCGCGCCCTGACCCGCGCCCGGGCCGACACCGTGGGCCTCGCGCTGTCCCGGCCGGCCAGGATGCTCGGGGTGGAGCCCTTCTTCATGGAGCTGATCAGCGGCATCGAGACCGAGCTCTCCGCCCGCGGCTGCGCCCTGCTCCTCCAGGTCGTCGCCGACCCGGTGCAGGAGCTGGAGATGTACCGGCGCTGGTGGGGTGAGGGCCGGGTGGACGGGGTCTTCCTCGCCGACGTGCGCTCCCCCGACCCGCGCATCGAGGGCGTGGCCGAGCTGGGCATGCCCGCCGTCGTGATCGGCGACCCGGCCGCCGCGGGGCCGCTCACGCCCGTGTGGTCCGACGAACGTACGGCGCTGCGGGACACCCTGACGTATCTCAGGGCGCTCGGGCACCGCTCCGTCGCCCGGGTCGCCGGGCTGCCCGAGCTGACCCACACCCGGCTGCGCGACCGCGCCCAGCGCGAGATCAGTGCGGTGCTCGGGCTGGACGAGCCGGTGGTGGTGCACACCGACTACTCCGGCGAGGAGGGCGCGCACGCCACCCGGCGGCTGATCGGCTCGGCCCCGCGGCCGACGGCCGTCGTCTACGACAACGACATCATGGCCGTGGCGGGGCTCTCGGTCGCCCAGGAGATGGGGCTGGACGTGCCCGCCGACCTCTCGCTCGTCGCCTGGGACGACTCCCAGCTCGCCCGTGTCGTCCGGCCCCCGCTGACCGCGCTGAGCAGGGACATCCCCGCGTACGGGACCCACGCGGCCCGCACCCTGCTGACGATGGTCGCCGACGGATCGGCCCCGGGGTTCGAGGACGCCGCCGCCCGCCTGGTGCCGCGCGGTTCCACCGCGCCGCCCCGCTGAGCGCGGGCCGGGGATCTCGGGGTCCCTCTCCTACCTCAGGACTACGCCGCCGCCCTGCGGGTGCGACTCAAGAGGGTTCCGGGAACGGGCACGGGGGCTGACGCCCCGGCGCGGTACGGCGGTGACGATGGAGGGGTCCCCGACGAGCCGTCCGAACCAGGAGTACCCCTGTGACCACCACCACCGCCCACCGCACCACCGCGGTCGCCGCCCGAGCCACGGAGCTGTCGAAGGTCTACGGCCAGGGTGAGACCCAGGTGGTCGCCCTGGACCGGGTGACCGTGGACTTCCCGCAGGGTGAATTCACCGCCATCATGGGCCCCTCGGGCTCCGGCAAGTCCACGCTGATGCACTGCGTGGCCGGCCTCGACAGCTTCAGCAGCGGCTCCGTGCGCATCGGTGAGACCGAGCTGGGGACGCTGAAGGACAAGCAGCTCACCCAGCTGCGCCGGGACAAGATCGGCTTCATCTTCCAGGCGTTCAACCTGCTGCCCACCCTGACCGCCCTGGAGAACATCACCCTGCCGATGGACATCGCCGGCCGTAAGCCCGATGCCGCCTGGCTGCAGAAGGTCATCGACATGGTGGGGCTCTCGGAGCGGCTGAAGCACCGGCCCACCGAGCTCTCCGGCGGTCAGCAGCAGCGCGTGGCGGTCGCCCGCGCCCTGGCCTCGCAGCCGGAGATCATCTTCGGCGACGAGCCGACCGGCAACCTCGACTCCCGCTCCGGCGCCGAGGTCCTCGGCTTCCTGCGCAACTCGGTGCGCGAGCTCGGCCAGACCGTGGTGATGGTGACCCACGACCCGGTGGCCGCCTCCTACGCGGACCGTGTGGTCTTCCTCGCGGACGGCGCGGTCGTCGACCAGATGATGCACCCCACCGCCGACGGGGTCCTGGACCGCATGAAGGCGTTCGACGCGAAGGGCCGCACCAGCTGACGCGACGGCTGCTGCCCCCCTCCCCTCCGTACACCGAACTCCCCCAGGAACTGACGACATGCTCCGTACCGCCGTGCGCAACGTGCTTGCGCACAAGGCCAGGCTGCTGATGACCGTACTCGCCGTGATGCTCGGCGTGGCCTTCGTCTCCGGCACCCTGGTCTTCACCGACACCCTCGGCAACGCCTTCCGCAACCAGTCCGCCAAGAGCTACGACGACGTCGCGGTCGCCGTCACGACCCGGGCCGAACGCGGCGACGAGGAGAGTGCGGCCGTCGACGAGGAGACGCTCGAGAAGATCCGGCACCTCGACGGCGTGGCGGAGGCCACCGGCCGGGTCTCCGGCTTCGCCGGGGTCGCCGACCCGGACGGCAAGCTCATCGGCAACGGCTGGTCCAACACCGGCTCCAACTTCTCCCCCGGCGCCGGCGGCAAGGACGCGCAGTACACGTTCACCGAGGGCACGGGCCCGGTGAAGGCCGGCCAGATCGCCCTCGACAAGGAGACCGCCAGGAAGGGCGAGTACCGCGTGGGCTCCCCGGTACGGGTCGCCACGAACGGGCCGGTGAAGGAGTACACCCTCTCCGGCGTCTTCACCACCGAGGACGGCGCCGTGAACGCGGGTGGCAGCCTCGTGCTCTTCGACACCGCCGTGGCCCAGCAGCTCTACCTGCGGCCCGGCGAGTTCAAGGACGTCGACGTCGTCGCCGGGCCCGGCGCGTCCGACACCGCGCTGCTGGCAGCGGTGAAGCCCCTCCTTCCCGAGGACGCCGAGGCCAAGACCGGCGCGGCCCTCGCGGACGAGGAGGCCGAGATGACCGAGTCGGGCCTCAAGAGCCTGAACTCGATGCTGCTGGCCTTCGCCGCCATCGCGCTCTTCGTCGGCGTGTTCCTGATCGCCAACACCTTCACCATGCTCATCGCCCAGCGCACCAAGGAACTCGCCCTGATGCGCGCCGTCGGCGCCTCCCGCAGGCAGGTCAAGCGGGCCGTCCTGCTGGAGGCCGGTGTCGTCGGTCTCGTCGCCTCGGTGGCCGGCTTCCTGCTCGGCCTCGGGCTCGCCACCGGCCTCCGCTCCGCGATGGGCGCGTTCGGCGGGAAGATCCCGGCCGGACCCCTGGTCGTCTCCCCGACGGCGGTGGCCTCCGCCTTCGCGGTCGGCGTGCTGATCACCGTGTTCGCCGCCTGGCTGCCCGCCCGCCGCGCCGCCAAGATCCCGCCGGTCGCCGCGATGAGCAGCGTGCACGCGGTCGCCACCACCAAGTCCCTGGTCGTGCGGAACTCGATCGGCGGGGTGCTCACCCTCCTCGGGTCGGCCGCCATCATCGCCGGTGCCGCCCAGGGCGGCGAGGACGGCCGCTGGATCCTGGGCGCCGGGGCCTTCCTGGCCCTGATCGGCGTCATCGTGCTCATCCCGCTGCTCTCGCGGCCGGTGATCGCCCTGGCCCGCCCGCTGCTGGCGAAGCTGTTCGGGGTGTCCGGCAAGCTGGCCGCGCAGAACGCGGTCCGCAATCCGCGCCGCACCGGAGCCACCGCGTCCGCCCTCGCGATCGGGCTCACCCTGGTCACCGGCATCTCGGTGCTCGGTGTCACGCTCGGCCAGGCCATCGACAAGATGACGACGGACAACATCCGGGCCGACTACATGGTCTCGATGGCCAGCGGGGACTCGCTCGACGAGTCGGCCGTCACCGCCCTGCGGAAGGCCGACGGGGTCGCCGCGGCCACCCCCCAGCGCGCCGTCTGGCTGACCGTCGGGAAGGAGGAGGAGGGCATCTCGGCGTCCGGAATCACTCCCGGGGACATCGAGAAGACCTTCGCCCTGAAGACGGTCTCGGGCTCCCTCTCCTCGCTGGAGGACGGCCAGATCGCGGTCGACCGCAAGACCGCGGCGTCGCACGGCTGGAAGACGGGTGACAGCGTGCCCGTGACCTACCAGGACGACAAGAAGCAGACCCTGAAGGTCGGCGCGCTCTACGAAGGCAACGAGTTCCTCTCCCCGGTCCTGATCCCCGAGGACCTCGTCGCCCCGCACGAGAGCCTCTCCGACATCCGTGAGGTCTGGCTGACCATGGACGGCGGCCAGAGCGACGCCAACGAGAAGGCCGTGGTCGACGCGCTCGGCGACAACCCGGCGATGAGCGTCATGGACCGCCAGGGCATCCGCGACATGTTCGGCGGGTTCATCAACACGGCGCTGAACATCATGTACGGGCTGCTCGCGATGGCCTTGGTCATCGCGGTCCTCGGCGTCGTCAACACGCTGGCCATGTCGGTCTTCGAGCGTCAGCAGGAGATCGGCATGCTGCGGGCGATCGGCCTGGACCGGCGCAGGGTCAAGCGCATGATCCGGCTGGAGGCCGTCGTCATCTCGCTCTTCGGAGCGGTGGTCGGTGTGGGCCTCGGGACGTTCCTCGGCTGGGCCATCGGGAAGAGCCTGTCCGCCTCCATCCCCGGCTACGCCCTGGTCGTCCCGTGGGACCGGCTGGCCGTCTTCCTGGTCCTCGCCGGCCTGGTGGGTGTCCTCGCCTCCCTGTGGCCGGCCCGCAGCGGCGCCAGGCTGAACATGCTGACGGCGATCAAGACGGAGTAGTCACGCATGACGGAGGGGCGGTACCCGCGGTGCGGGTACCGCCCCTCCGCGCTTCCCGGTCGGGGCCGCCTCCGGCCCTCCCGGATCAGCTCTCCGCCGACGCCGTCCAGTCACGGGCCCGCAGCGGCATGCCGGACGGACCGCCCTCCTGCGGACGCACCGCGAGGATCTGGTTGACGCCGATCTTGTTGTGCTCGAAGGAGAGCGCGCTGGCGGCCATGTAGAGCCGCCACACCCTGGCCCGGCCGGGCGAGGTGACCCGTTGGGCCTCTCTCCAGTTCTCCTCCAGGTTCGTCACCCACCGGCGCAGGGTCAGCGCGTAGTGCTCGCGGATCGCCTCGACGTCACGGGCCTCGAATCCGGCCTCCTCCAGGGTGGCGACGGTGCGGCCGACCGGGGCGAGCTCGCCGTCGGGGAAGACGTAGGCGTCGATGAACTCGTCGACGTGGTACGCCGCTTCGTTCCGCTCCGGGCGACGGGCGATCTGGTGGTTGAGCAGCCGGCCGCCGGGCTTGAGCAGGGCGTAGAGGTCGTCGGCGTACTCACGGAAGCGGACCGAGCCGACGTGCTCGGCCATGCCGATCGAGGAGATGGCGTCGTACGGGCCGTCCCTGACGTCACGGTAGTCCTGGACCCGGATCTCGATCCGGTCGGTGAGCCCCTCCTCGGCGATGCGCTTGCGGGCGAAGGCGGCCTGTTCGGTGGAGAGGGTCACCCCGGTGACCCGGGCGCCGTACTCACGGGCCGCGTGGACGGCCATGGAGCCCCATCCGCATCCGACGTCGAGGAGGCGGTCGCCCTCCCGGAGGGCGAGCTTGCGGCAGACGAGGTCGAGCTTGTCGCGCTGGGCCTCTTCGAGGGTGGCGCCGTCCTGCCAGTAGGCGCAGGAGTACACCATGGACGGGCCGAGGACCATGGCGTAGAAGTCGTTGCCCACGTCGTAGTGGTGGCTGATGGCTTCCTTGTCGCGGCGCCGGGTGTGCAGCGCGCCGGTGCGGCGGCGGATCTCCTCCGGCGGCGGGGGCGGCGGGGGCCACGGCCCGGCGATCTCCACGAGGCCGCGGGCGAAGGCCCGTACCTTCGGGTCGCGGACGGGGTGGACGGTGTCCTTGGCATCCGCGCCACGCTCCCAGAGCAGCCCGGCCAGGGCGTCCAGAGCGGCGTACAGGTCCCCTTCGACGTCGATCTCGCCGGCGACCCAGGCGCGGGCCAGTCCCAGCTCGCCGGGCTTCCAGAGCAGCCGGCGCAGGGCGCGGCGGTGGCGCAGCACGAGGGTGGGGGCACCCGGCGGCCCGGATTCGCTGCCGTCCCAGGCCCGGATCCGGACCGGCAGGGGTTCTCCCAGCAACTCTTCGGCGAGAGCGGTCAGCCGCGATGCGGCGTCGGCCATGGTGCACACCTCCGTGGTGGTGTTTCCGAACGTGCCTAAATTCGCATATACGCACCCGAACCGGGCCGCGACACCTCGGGGCCGCGGCGAGGTACACCGACGTCAACGCCGCCCGGCAGCCGGGCCATCCCGCCCCCGGGCAAGGGAACGGCAAAATACCTGCACTGACCATCTAGTTGGCGTCGCCCAGGAACACCGAAGCCCGCCCGGGAACGCCGAAGGGGCCGTCCGCACCACGGATGGCGGACGACCCCTTCGGTGACGTACTGGCGCTAGGAGGCCTTGGCCTTCTCGCCGGCCTTGCTCTTGTCGTCGCCGGCCTTGGCCGCGACCGGAGCCGGGCTCGGCTTGGCGGCCTCGTAGAACTCCTCGCGCGGAGTCTCCATGGCGCCGAGCGAGACGACCTCGCGCTTCAGGAACATCGCCAGCGTCCAGTCGGCGAAGATCCGGATCTTGCGGTTCCAGGTCGGCATGGCCATGCCGTGGTAGCCGCGGTGCATGTACCAGGCGAGACGGCCCTTGACCTTGATCTTCACCTTGCCCATGACGATCATCGCGACGCCCTTGTGCAGGCCGAGACCGGCGACCGCACCCTTGTTGGCGTGGCTGTACTCCTTCTGCGGGAAGCCCCGCATGCCGGAGATGACGTTGTCACCGAGGACCTTCGCCTGGCGCAGCGCGTGCTGGGCGTTCGGCGGGCACCAGGCGTTCGGGTTGCCCGCGCGGCGGCCGACCATGTCCGGGACCTGGGCGTTGTCGCCCGCGGCCCAGATGTAGTCGGTGCCCTGCACCTGGAGCTTCTCGGAGGTGTCCACGTGGCCGCGGGGGCCGAGCGGCAGGCCGAAGCGGGCCAGCGCCGGGTTCGGCTTCACACCGGCGGTCCACACGATCGTGCTGGAGTCGACCTCCAGGCCGTTCTTCAGGACGACGTGGCCGTCGACGCAGGAGTCCATGGACGTCGAGAGGTAGACCTCGACACCGCGGCTCTCCAGGTGCTCCTTGCCGTACGCGCCCAGCTTCGGGCCGACCTCGGGAAGGATCTTGTCGGCGGCGTCGACCAGGATGAAGCGCATGTCCTCGCGCTTCACGCTGGTGTAGTACTTCGCCGCATCGCGGGCCATGTCCTCGACCTCGCCGATGGTCTCCGCGCCGGCGAAGCCGCCGCCCACGAAGACGAACGTCAGCGCCTTGCGGCGGACGTCCTCATCGGTCGTCGAGTCGGCCTTGTCCAGCTGCTCGAGGACGTGGTTGCGCAGACCGATGGACTCCTCGATGCCCTTCATGCCGATGCCCTGCTCGGCGAGGCCGGGGATCGGGAAGGTGCGGGAGACCGCGCCCATCGCGATGACCAGGTAGTCGAAGGGCAGCTCGTAGGCCTCGCCGACGAGCGGCGCGACCGTGGCGACCTTGCGGTCCTGATCGATGGTCGTGACACGGCCGGTGAGAACCTCTGCCTTGGGCAGCACGCGTCGCAGCGGGACGACGACATGCCGAGGCGAGATGCTGCCGGCAGCAGCTTCGGGGAGGAAGGGCTGGTACGTCATGTACGAGCGCGGGTCGACGACCGTGACGGTCGCCTCTCCATACCGCATCTTCTTCAGAATGCGACGAGCTGCGTACAGGCCTACGTACCCACCGCCTACAACGAGGATCCTGGGACGCTCCGTGGTGCTCATGCCATCGAGTATCCACCCCCCTCGGAGGGCATGCTCGTGAGCCCCTTCACAAGGTATGCGCGACCCTCTGCTACACTTCGCCGCCCACGTGACCCAGGTCATGGTGCGGACGGGGAACCACGACGCCCCGGCGAACGTTGTTCACCACTTGTGAGCTGGCTCTTGAGCCTTGGCCCGGGGTGAACCACCTGCCCGGGACACCCCGTGGCCACACCCCCGAAACACTCCCGCATCACCGCCGCACGGAGCTGTGGACCGCCCGCACGGCCCCTCGGGCGAAGAACTTCGCCCAGAGGGACCGAATTCCTTGTGAAGAAGTTCACGAAGTTTCCCGCGGCGCCTCGCGGAAGACCCCTCCGGACGGGTCCGAAGGGGCCTCTCCCAGCTCAAAGGTGCAGGCCGGAATGCGTTTGAGCAGCATCTCACCGCGCCCGCGCCCGCCCTGTGGTCAGGCGGCGGACCAGGCGATTCCGTCCAGGATGTCGTGCTCGCTGACGACGACCTCCCGGGCTCCGCACCGCTCCATCACCGCGAGCAGGACGAGCGCCCCGGAAGCGATGACGTCGACCCGGCCCGGGTGCATCGCGGGGATCGCCGCGCGCTCCTCGTGCGTCGAGGCCAGCAGCCGCCCGGTGATCTCCCTGACCCGCTCCAGGGAGACCCGGGAGTGGTGGATCGCCTCGGAGTCGTACTCCTCCAGCCCGAGAGCGATCGCGGCGACGGTGGTGACCGTCCCTGCCAGGCCGACGAGCGTCGCCGCCGAGGAGAGCGGCACGGTCTCCTCGGCCAGATCCAGCGCGGAGCCGATGTCCGCACGGATCGCGGCGATCCGGTCGGGCGTGGGCGGGTCCACGGCGGCCCCGTCCGCGACGAGATGACGCTCCGTCATGCGGACGCAGCCGATGTCCACGGAACGGGCCGCGCGGACACGGTCGTCACCGACGACGAACTCCGTGGAGCCGCCGCCGATGTCCACCACCAGGTACGGCTTCTCCAGGTGGTCGCCGCCCACCAGTTCCTTGGTGGCGCCGTCGAACGAGAGCTGCGCCTCCTGGGCGCCCGTGACGACCTCGGGCTCGACGCCCAGGATGTCCAGGACGCCGCGGACGAAGGTGCCGCTGTTCTCCGCGTCGCGCGAGGCGGACGTGGCGACGAACCGGACCCGCTCGGCGCCCAGCTCCTTGATCACCGCCGCGTACGTACGACAGGCGGCGAAGGTCCGCTCCAGCGCCTCGGGGGCCAGCCGGCCGGTCCGGTCGACCCCTTGGCCGAGCCGGACGATCTCCATCCGGCGGTCGAGCTCGGTGAAGTCACCGGTGGCGGGGTCCACGTCCGCGACGAGCAGGCGGATGGAGTTGGTACCGCAGTCGATGGCGGCAACGCGGGTCATGGGGCTCCTGTGGTTGTACGACGGGTACCGCGGGGTCAGGACGCGTCGGATCCGGCGTCGGGGCCGCACGGCGTGACGCACGGGCCCTTGGCCCACCACTCCGGCAGCATCGCGATCGCCTCGTCGCCCAGCGGGTTCACACCCGGACCCGCGGCCAGCGAGTGGCCGACCAGGACGTGCAGGCACTTCACCCGGTCCGGCATGCCGCCCGCGCTCGGGAAGCCCTCCAGGACCTCGATGGCGTCGCGCCGGGCGAGGTAGTCCTCGTGCGCGGCGCGGTAGGCGGCGGCCAGCTCCGGGTCCGTCGTGAGCCGCTCGGTCATCTCCTTCATGACCCCGTTGGCCTCCAGCGTGCCGATCGCGGACGCGGCACGCGGGCAGGTCAGGTAGTACGTCGTCGGGAACGGCGTGCCGTCCTCCAGACGGGGCTGCGTCTCGACCACGTCCGGGTTGCCGCACGGGCAGCGGTGCGCGATGGCGCGCAGCCCGCGCGGCGGCCGGCCGAGCTGGAGCCCGAACGCGGCGATGTCCGTGTCGGTGGGCGTGGTGGATTCGGTCTGCGGAGGGGGCGTGTCCATGCCTGCCTTGAATGTCATCGGTCGGACTGTATGAATCGGTGCGGGGCGGGGGCCCCGCGCGGACGCGAGATCACTCGCGGTCCGCGCTGTCGACGCCGTCCCAGAGGTTCGAGTGCCAGGGCCGTCCCGTCGCCCCCGGCTCGCCCCGGCGCACCTCCGCCGCGTCCGGGTCGACCACCGTGTAGGCGGTCTCGCCGGGCATGACGTAGTGGAGGTGCTGGCGCGCGAGACGGCGGATGTACGCGTCGTCCTTGAGCCGCGCCTTCTCGTCGCGCAGCTCCTCGGTCCGCTGGTGGGCCTCCCGGGAGAGCCTCTCCTGGTCGGCGATCTGGTCGCGCTGGGAGACGTACTGGCGCATGGGGTACGCGAGCGCGACCACCAGCGAGCAGACGATCAGCGCGAGGAACGCGGCACGGCCCGTGAGCCGCGAGCGGCGGGCCTGGCGGCGGTTCTGGGACCGGTAGACGCGGGCCGCGGTCTGCTCCCCGAGCAGCCGCAGCCTGGTCGCGGTGGAGAACCGGTCGCGGTCCTTCCCGGCCATGTCTCACGCCTCCCCGTTACGCACGTCCGTCCCCGCACACGGTACGGGACCGGATGCGGGGACGGACGGAGGCTGGTGCTCCGGACTCGGGCTGTCAGCCGTCGAAGCGGAAGCGCGGGAACGCCGAACGTCCGGCGTACACCGCGGCGTCGTCGAGGATCTCCTCGATGCGCAGCAGCTGGTTGTACTTGGCGACACGGTCCGAGCGGGCCGGGGCGCCGGTCTTGATCTGGCCGCAGTTCACGGCGACGGCGAGGTCGGCGATGGTGACGTCCTCGGTCTCACCGGAACGGTGCGACATCATGCACTTGAAGCCGTTGCGCTGGGCCAGCTCGACGGCGTCCAGGGTCTCGGTCAGCGAACCGATCTGGTTGACCTTGACGAGCAGGGCGTTGGCCGAGCCCTCCTCGATGCCGCGGGCGAGGCGCTCAGGGTTGGTGACGAACAGGTCGTCACCGACGATCTGCACCTTGGAGCCGAGCTTGTCGGTGATGACCTTCCAGCCCGCCCAGTCGTCCTCGTACAGCGGGTCCTCGATGGAGACGAGCGGGTACGCGGAGACGAGCTCCTCGTAGTACTCCGTCATCTCGGCGGCCGAGCGGGACTTGCCCTCGAACTCGTAGACGCCGTCCTTGTAGAACTCGGACGCGGCGACGTCGAGCGCGAGCGCGATGTCACGGCCGGGGACGTAGCCGGCCTCCTTGATGGCCTCGAGGATGAGGTCGAGGGCGGCGCGGTTGGACTCGAGGTTGGGGGCGAAGCCGCCCTCGTCACCGAGACCGGTCGACAGGCCCTTGGTCTTCAGGACCTTCTTCAGCGTGTGGTAGATCTCCGCGCCCCAGCGCAGGGCCTCGGAGAAGGACTCGGCGCCGATCGGCGCGATCATGAACTCCTGGATGTCCACGTTGGAGTCGGCGTGCGAGCCGCCGTTCAGGATGTTCATCATCGGAACGGGCAGCAGGTGCGCGTTCGGGCCGCCGAGGTAGCGGAACAGCGGGAGGTCGGAGGCCTCGGACGCGGCGTGCGCCACGGCCAGCGAGACACCGAGGATGGCGTTGGCGCCGAGGGAGCCCTTGTTCTCGGTCGCGTCCAGGTCGAACATCGCCTGGTCGATGAGGCGCTGCTCGGTGGCGTCGTAGCCGACGAGCTCCGGGCCGATCTGCTCGATCACGGCGAGGACGGCCTTCTCGACGCCCTTGCCCTGGTAGCGGTTGGGGTCACCGTCGCGAAGCTCGATGGCCTCGAACGCGCCGGTGGAGGCTCCGGACGGAACAGCAGCACGTCCCGTGCTGCCGTCGTCGAGGCCAACCTCGACCTCGACCGTGGGGTTGCCCCGGGAGTCGAGGATTTCCCTGGCTACGACGACGTCGATGGACGGCACGAGGCATCTCCTTCTGGGATCTGACACTGGTTGTGCAGGGTCACTGTGGCCTTGCGCCACGAGCCTAACCGGCTCGGCCCGCTCCGTCGGCCGTCCGCCCGTCCCCTGGGACGAAAAAGGACCCAAGGGCCCGCATTACGGGCAAAGCTCCAGAATTCTACTGGCCAGTAACCACAACTGTTGAACGCTCGCCGCTGAGGCGGGCACACGCCGGCACCCTGACGACGGGTGCCGGACACGGCCGCGGCCCGGCGCGCGGGGGGTCTGCGCGCCGGGCCGGGCCACCGGGGCAGGAGGGGGACCCCGGGCCGTTTCCGACTACTTCAGGTGGAGCTGCTGACCCGGGAAGATCATGTCGGCGTCGTCGACGATGTCGTCGTTCAGCTTGAACAGCTTCTGCCAGCCGCCCTTGACCTTCTTCGCGTCGGCGATCGTGCTGAGGGTGTCGCCGGTCTTCACCTTGTACTCGCCGTCACCCTTCTCGACCTTCTTGCCGGTCGGGGTGGTGACGGTCTTCTCGGGGGCCGTGCGCTTCTCGCTGCGCGTGGTGGGCTGCTCGGCCTTGCGCTCCGGCTGGGCCTTCGTCTCGGCCTTGTCGGTGCTCTGGCCGGAGCCGGTGTCGACACCCGGGTCCACACCGTCGTTCGTCAGGCCGCCGGCACCGGCGCAGGACCAGGCACCCGGGCCCTGGAGGGCGAGGAGCTTCTCGGCGGCGGCTATCTGCTGGCCCTTGGTGGCCAGGTCGGCGCGGGCGGCGTACTGCGTGCCACCGGCGGCGGCCCAGCTGGACTGCGAGAACTGCAGACCGCCGTAGTAGCCGTTGCCGGTGTTGATGGACCAGTTGCCACCGGACTCGCACTGGGCGACGGCGTCCCAGGTGTCGACGGAGGCGGCGGAGGCACCGGTCGCGCCCATGAGCGGGACGGCGACGGCCGCACCGGTGACGCCGGCCAGGGTCGCGATACGGACGGCCTTGGACGGGCGACGGTGCTTGCCCTTGCTGGAAAGCAGCATGGTTCTCCTCACCGACGCCTACGAGGTGAGCTGTCGGGTTCGGGCCTGTGAGTTGCCCGGCCGCCCGCTTCCGCGGGCGGCTCCACCCCTAGCCGTTCCCTGCGCCCGTCTTCCGACGGCCGGGTCCGGCGCCTACCTGGTTCCCCCGCTCCTGCCTACGGCGCTTTACGCGTCGGTACCCCTCGGCCGACGGCAGGATTCGGCGTGACGGTCGAGGGTGCCCGCGGTGCGAGCGGCTCCGACCGTAGACACACGCAACCCCCACATTCAAAGATGGACATAACGACCAATCAGCCCGAATCGGTTCGCCTGCGAGAAGCGTTTTCGCAGGTCGGACGCAATATGGACGGACCGGACGGACGGGGCGCGGCAGTTGACGCAAAGAGACCCATGTCTCACTTACACATAAGTGGACATAGGTCTCTTAACTACCCCTGTTTTCGGGGTGTTTTCCCGCTTTCGATCAGTTGGCGGCGGGCGTCTCCGCCGGGGCGCTCTGCGTCTCCGCCGGGGCGTCCTGCGCGTCCGCCCCGAGGCCGAGGTCCAGGTTCTGGCCGGGAAGAATCAGGTCCGGGTCGGAGCCGAGCTCGTCCTTGTTGGCCTCGTAGAGCGCGGTCCACCCACCGGTCAGGTCCTGCGCGTCGGCGATCGCCCAGAGGTTGTCGCCCTCGCGGACGGTGTACGTGCCCTCCGCGCCCTGTCGTGCGCCGGAGTCGCCGCGGGAGGCGTGGCGGCCGGACTCGCGCGCGTCGGTCCCCGACTCCGCGCCGGCCTCGGGAGCCGGCGTGCCGCGGTGCTTCCCGCCCTTGGCCGCGTCACCCTTCGAGGCGCCGGACGTCCCGGACGCCTCGGAGGAGGGGGTCTTGGACGGAGTGGCGGCGTCCGAGGGCTCGCCGGCCTTGTCGCTCTCGTCCGCCGCGTCGTCGGACGCGTTCCCGCTCTCCTGGCCCTTCGCGTCCGCGTCGGCCTTCTCGTCGGCCGCGTCCGCCGGGTCCTCCGTCTCGGAGGAGGGGGTGCCGGACGGCGTCGCGGTGTCCGAGGGCTCGGCGGACGGCTCGCCGCCCGGGTCGACGCCCGGAAGCGTCCCGTCCAGGGCGAGGCCGGAGATCACGGCACAGCTGGGCCACGCCTGCGGGCCCTTGTCGTCCAGCACCTTCTCCGCCACCGCTATCTGCTGGGAGCGGCTCGCCAGGTCGGCGCGGGGCGCGTACGACGTGCCGCCGTAGGCCGACCAGGTGTCCTGCGAGAACTGCAGACCGCCGTAGTAGCCGTTGCCGAGGTCGGCACTCCACATGCCGCCGCTCTCACATTCGGCGACCCTGTCCCAGGTCGTCGCGTCGGCCGCCTGCGCGCCGCCCGCACCGAGCAGCGGAATGGCGATGGCCGATCCTGTGACGCCTGCGGCGACGACGATGGCGGGTGCCTGACGAGGGCGACGGTGTCTGCCGGTCGCGGAGCCCATGGGATTGCCTTCCGTGTGACTGACATGTGACGGGTGGGTCGAGGGGTGAACCTAGCCCTACTCGAACGTGTGTCACAAGTCGATGCAGCGGAGATCACGTGAAAGTCACAGAGTTGACAGGCTGTCACTTTTTTCGGCGGAGCGCCCGGCTCCGAACTCCACCGGAAGCGTGCGCAGTCCACGCATGATGAGCCCGCCGCGCCAGCGCAAATCGGCAGGATCTGCGGCAAGTCGCAGGTCGGGGAGGCGGCGCAGCAGTGTCGCCAGTGCCACCTGCCCCTCCAGCCGGGCCAGCGGGGCCCCCAGGCAGTAGTGGATTCCGTGCCCGTATCCGAGGTGCTGATTGTCACTGCGTGCGAGATCCAGGGTGTCCGCATGCTGGAATCGCTCCGGATCGCGGTCGGCCGCCGCCAGCACCACGAGGACGGGGTCCCCCGGGGCGATGTCCTGCCCTCCCAGCGTCACGGGCTCGGTGGCGTAGCGCCAGGTGGCGAGCTCCACGGGGCCGTCGTAGCGCAGGAGCTCCTCGAGGCCCGTGGCGAGCAGGTCCGTCTCACCGGCGGCCAGCGAGCGCTCCAGGCGGGCGCGCTGGACCGGGTCGCGCAGCAGGGCGTAGGTGCCGTTGCCGATGAGGTTGACCGTGGTCTCGAACCCGGCGAACAGGAGGATGAAGGCCATCGCCGCGGCCTCGTTCTCGCTGAGGTGCTCACCGTGGTCGCTGGCCCGGATCAGCCCGGAGATCAGGTCGTCGCCGGGGTTCTCCCGCTTCCGGTGGATGAGTTCGGCGAGATAGCCGCGCATCTTCTTGACCGACCTGGCCACCCCGCCGCGCGGCCCGCCGCCGTGCCGGATCATCATGCCCGCCCAGTCACGGAAGTCGTCCTGGTCCTCGCGGGGCACGCCCAGCAGGTCGCAGATCGCGTAGATGGGGAGGGGGAAGGCGAAGTCGTGGATGAGGTCCGCCTTCCCCTCCTCCACGAACGCGTCGATGAGGCGGTCCGTCAGTTCCTGTACGCGCGGCGCGAACTCCGCGACCCGGCGCGGGGTGAACGCCTTGGAGACGAGCCGGCGCAGCCGCGTGTGGTCGGGCGGGTCGATGTTCAGCAGGTGCGTCATCAGCTCCGCCTTGCGCTCCCCCGGGATGCCCGTCCTGCCCTTGGCGGTCGCCGACCCCGAGTGGTGGGCCGGGTTCTTGGAGAGCCGGGTGTCGGCGAGGGCCTGCCGGGCGTCCGCGTACCGCGTCACGAGCCACGCCTCGACACCGCTGGGCAGCGCCGTGCGGTGCACGGGGCTGTGCTCCCGGAGCCAGGCGTAGGCGGGGTACGGGTCGGTGGCGAACTCCCAGGTGAAGAGTTCGGGTGCTGCGTCGGGCACGGAGGCCGTGCCGGAGCTGTCGTTCACTCCTCGACGCCGTCCGGCGTGGAGCCGAGCCCCTCGGCCGCCCGGACGGCGTCCCGGTAGGCGCGGGCGGCGGCCCGCAGGGCGGCCTCCGGGTCGACGCCGTCCTGTTCGGCCCGCACGGCGAGGGCGAGCAGCCGGTGGCCGATGCCGTCGCCCGCGGGGAGCTCCACGCCCAGACCGGCGGTACGGACCCTGCTGCCGAGTTTGGCCGCGAGCGCCAGAGCCGGCTGCCCGAGCGGGACCCCGTCGGTGACGGACTCGCGCTGCTTCTCGATCGCCTTCGTGCGCAGCCAGTGGGCGCGGACGTCCTCCGGGGTCTCGGCGGTCTCGTCACCGAAGACGTGCGGATGACGGTGGATCAGCTTCTCCACGAGGGTGGCCGCGACGTCGTCGACGCCGAACGGCTCCTCCTGGTCGTCCTCGGCGATGCGCGCGTGGAGGACGACCTGGAGCAGGACGTCGCCGAGTTCCTCGCGCAGCTCCTCGCGGTCGCCGTCCTCGATGGCCTCGACGAGTTCGTAGGCCTCCTCGATGGCGTACTTCGCGAGACCCTCGTGCGTCTTCTGCGAGGTCCACGGGCACTCCAGCCGGATCCGGTCCATGACCTGGACCAGATCGAGGAGGCGGGCGCCGGGCAGGTCGTACGAACCGGGCAGCAGCTCCAGGTCGGGCATCTGCACCCGGCCGGACCCGCCGAGCCTGGCCAGGCCGTCGGTGAGCCGCTGGTCGCCCTCGCCTCCCACCAGGACCACCACGGTCCGGCCGCCCGCGCAGGCGTCCACGAGCTCCTCGGCCGAGGGCGCGGCGTGCTCCACGGCGACCTCCGCCTCCCGCAGATACGGCAGCTGCGGGTGGTCCCGCCCGGCGCACAGCACCCGGTCGGCGGCCCGCAGCGTCTGCCAGGCGGGCCAGGACAGCAGACCGGGGGCGACCCGGTGGCTGGCGGTGAGCAGGACGATACGGCCGGGGTCTTCAGCGTTCACGCCCCGAACCTACCCCCGGCCGTACGGGGTCAGGCGCCCGCCTCGGGCTCCTGGCCCTGCGCGCGGGTGACCTGGTTGATCCACGGGGCGTCGTAGGTGCTGAGCTGGACCTTCTGGTCGTCCCAGCTGCCGTAGCGCGGGTTGACGTCGATGTGCAGCGACTTCGACGCCTTGGTGAGGGCCTCCTGGACTGCCTGCTGGCCGGCCGGGGACTGCAGGTCCGCGCCGAGTGCCTGCGCGAGCTTCGGGAGCTGGACCTCCTGGCGCAGGTCGGCCTCGATCTGGCCCGGGGCGACCCAGCGCTGCTCCAGCATGACCGTCCGCAGGCCCTTGTCGCCCCCGGACTGCGCGGCGGCCGCCGCACGGATCTGCTGGATCTCCTTGCGGCTGACGCTCACCCCTGCGTCCTTCGCCGCCCGGTCGAGGACCCGGCCGAAGATCAGGCCGTGCAGCTTGGCGCGGTTCAGCTGTCCGGACTTCTTCACCAGCTCCTCGGACTTCCCCGGGGCCTGCTGCGCGTCCCGCACGTCGGCCGCCTGCGCCTGGACCGTGGCCACGTCGATCCGGTCGCCGCCGACGACGGCCGCGGCACCGGGATGGGCCTCGCTGCCGCAGGCGGTCAGGAGCGGCGCCGCGACGAGCGTGGCGGCGGACAGGGCGAGCGCGGTGCGACGACGGCGGTGCAAAGGAGCCTCCCGGGGAGAGTTTGTGCATCAGTGCACAAAGCCTTGCGGTGATCGATGTTAGGCAGTGGACGTGATTCGGGCCACTGCTTCGACCAACGATTTCCGGACCGGTCTGTGTGGGGTCACGGACGAAATCCCGTCCGTCTCACCCTTTTCGGCCGTCCTCGGCTCACATCGAGCCGCGTACGTCCCGGTGGTGGGTCAGCTGTCGGCGCAGCTCCGTGGGGAGTGCGTGGTGGGGGCCGTAGGCGCGCTCCGTGTCGTACAGGAGGGCCTGCAGCTGGGCGCGGCCCGCCGTGTGGTCGCCCACCCCGAGCAGGAGGTGGCCGATCCGGTGCCGGATGTCGAACGCCCGGCCGGGGCCCAGGGAGGTGGCGTGGCCGTTCTCGTAGTACGGGAGGACCGCCCGGTACTCGGCGAGCGCGGAGGCCGCCTCGCCGAGCTGCTCCAGGCACTGGGCGGCGTCGTAACGGAACTGCAGGGTCTGCGGGTCGGCCGGACCCGCTTCCGCGGCGCGGTCGTCGGCGAGGCGGCGGAGCTCGGGGAGGGCCCGGCGGTACTGGCCGTCGTCCATCAGCGTGGCGGCGTACTGCTTGCGCAGGATCCGCACCACCGGTGAGTGCTCGCCGTGCTCCGCGGCGGCGGCCGGAAGGATCCCCCCGAGGATGTCGACGGCCTGGGTGATGCGGCCCTCGCCGAGCAGCCGCTTCACGTCGTCGACGGCCCGCGCCACGTCGGGACGGGCGGGCGGCTCCCGGGGCACGGGGGGAACGGGCGGGGCCGCCACGGGCGGCGGGGCTGCCGCCCGGTCGGGCCAGGGGGCGTGCGGGCGGAGGAAGGGACGGGTCGGGTCGAGGGGCCCGGACGGAGCGCCGCCGGCGGGCAGCAGGGGACGCAGGGACTCGTAGACCTCCTGGGCGGAGGCGGGGCGGTGCTGCGGGTCCTTGGAGAGCAGCCGCAGGACGAGCGCCTCCAGCGCCTCGGGGACCTCGGGCCTGAGGTGGCGGACGGGGAGGGGCGGCTCGTAGAGGTGTCGGTGCAGGACGCCCAGGGCCGTGGACCCGGCGAACGGCACGTCGCCGCTGAGGAGTTCGTGCAGGAGCACCCCGAGGGCGTACAGGTCGGTGTACGGGCCCACGGCGCCGCCCATCGCCTGCTCGGGGGCCATGTAGGCCGGGGAGCCGATCGGTGAGCCCGTGTGCGTCAGCCGGGTCGTGTCGGTGTCCATGACGGAGGCGATGCCCAGGTCGAGCACTGTGACGGTGCCGTCGGGCCGCACCATGGCGTTGCGGGGCTTGAGGTCCCGGTGGACGATCGGCACGGCGTGCACGGCGGAGAGCACCGCGCACAGCTGGGCGGCGACGGCCACGGCCCAGGGCCACGGGTAGGGGTCGTGCTCGGCGAGGTGGTCGGCGAGGTCGGCGCCCTCGACGTACTGCATGACGAGGAAGAGGTCCTCGCCGTCACTCCCCGCGTCATGGACGGTGACCAGGCCGGGGTGGTCGACCTGTGCGGTGACCCGGCACTCGCGGACGAACCGGCGGCGCAGGTCGTCGGCGGCCTCGCTGCCGGAGGGGCCCGCGACCCGGTCGGGGCGCAGGAGCTTCACCGCGACCCTGCGGTCGAGGCGCTGGTCGTACGCCGTCCAGACCTGGCCCATGCCGCCCTGGCCGAGGATGGTCGCCAGCTCGTAACGCCCGGCGATGACACGCCCGTTCACCGGCCGTCGCCCTCCTTGCGGAGGTAGTCGCTCAGCTCGTCGAGCTCGGCGCGCACCTGGTCGAGACGCTGGGGCGGGGTGGCCCTCGGCGCGTCGGGCGGCGGCGCGGGTACGGGGCCCCGCCCGGGCGCGGGCGGGTAGCCGTAGGACGGGGCGGGCGCGGGCGGGGCGGGCGCGGTCTGCCGCGAGGCGTACCCGCCGGACGCGGACACCCCCGGGTGTCCGCCGTACGGGCCGCCGTAGGGTCCGGCACCGGCGTAGGGGCCCGCCTGCAGGCGCGCCTGCGCGACGCCGTACGGCCCGAAGTGCCGTATCTCCGTGTACAGGTAGTAGGTGACCGTGCCGGCGAAGACGACGAGCATCCAGGACAGGGTGACGACCGCCTGTCCGTCCGTCATCACCTCTTCCTCCTCGGGCAGCGAGCCCAGGTAGGCGATGAGCCCGATGTTCAGAGCCAGCACGAGGCCGAACAGCCACCAGTCGCGCGCCTTGCGGGTGACGACGGCCAGGCGCAGCATGGCCGCCCAGGCGAGGAGGCCGCAGCTCAGCAGGGCGAGCGCCACGAAGACCACGCGCAGGGTGACCAGCGTGGCCGAGGACGGACGACGTGTCGGCCGCTGCTCCGGCGGATAGCCGTAGCCGTGCATGTGCTGCTCCCGGAGGGCGTGGATCGGACGTGTGCAGTGAGCGTATACACCGACACGGACAACCGGTCCCGGGTTGTGCACAACCGTTGTGCTTCACCTCACTTCGGGGCGACCGTGCCGTCCGTGAGCCCGTCGTACATCCCCTGCACCAGCTGTCCGCCGAGCCGGCCCGCCGTGCGCAGGGCCTCCTCGAACGCGGCGAGGGCGCTGAACTGCTCTCCGTACCGCCGCTGTTCGGCGAGGGGCAGCCGCGGCACCTGGAGACGGCGGGCGTCGAGCCGCGTCGCGGTGGAGGCGTAGCTGCTGGCCTGGCGGTTGTTGGCGGTACCGCGCAGGAACCCGGCGAGGAACCAGGAGTCCAGGGCGGCCGGATCGGGGCGCAGCAGCTGGAGGTTGCGTCCGAGCACGGCGCCCGCGGTGGCCTCGTCGACGACTCTGGCGACCGAACCGCCCCCCAGGACGGGCACGATGACGTCGCCGGCCTCCAGCAGGAGCGGCTCGCCCTCCGTGGGCGCGGCGGGCGGGGAGGGCGTACCGCTGGGTGCCGTCCCGGCGAGGACGTCGTGCTCGGTGAGGACGGGGCCGGTGCCGGATCCGGTGCCCGCGCGCAGGTGCAGGGCACCGGCGCGGGCCAGTTCACCGACCGTGGTGAAGGGGCGCCGTGCGGGTTCGCCGGGGGCGGCGGGGGGCGGGGCGAGCCGGGCTGCCAGTTTCAGGGTGTCGTCCAGCCGCTCGCGGACACGCACCAGCTCGGCCGCGCCGCCTCCGGCGGCCGGGGGCGGGAGGTGACGGGCGGGGGCCAGGTCCACGTCGTCGTCGAGGAGTTCGATGACGGGTACGACGCGGCTGGTCCCGGGCCGCTCCTCGACGGGCTCGCGGCGCCCCGGTGCGTCGAAGGGGGCCCAGGCGTCGAGCACCGCGCGCCGCACCGCCGGCCAGTCCAGCCGGTCGCGGCCCGACGAGGCGCCGGCGGCCTCGGGGTCGGCCGTGTCGACGAGGAGCAGTTCGGGCACCGGGGGCTGCTCGGCGTCCGGCTTGCGCAGCACCCAGATGTGGAGCGGGATGCCGTACGGGGGCGCGGCGCCGGCCGGGAGCGCGACGACGGCGCGGAGGGCGCCGCGACGCAGCAGGTCGGCGCGGATCCGCCGGCCGGAGCGGCGGGAGGCGGCGGCCGGGGGCATGAGGACGACGGCGGTGCCGCCGTCGCGGAGATGGGCGAGGGCGTGCTGGACCCAGGCGAGCTCGGATTCCGTACGGGCGGGGAAGCCGTACTCCCAGCGCGGGTCGTAGGCCAGTTCACCGTGGCCCCAGTTGCGCTCGTTGAACGGCGGGTGGCAGAGCACCGTGTCCACGGTGAGCCCGGGGAACGCGTCGGCACGCAGGGTGTCGCCGGTCCTGACGGCGAGCGCGGGCCGGTCCGTTCCGCTGCCCGTGGGGTGCAGGGCGAGGCGGAGGGCGGAGAGCGCCGCCAGGTCGGGGTCGGCCTCCTGCGCGTACAGGGCGGTGGGGCGGCCGACGGCGCACAGCAGGGCGCCGGTCCCCGCGGCGGGGTCGAGGACCGTGCGTGAACCGCGTCGGCCGCTCTTGCCGGCGGCGTCCCTCGCCGGCTCCGCGAGGTCGGCCATCAGCTCGGCGAGGCCGGGAGGCGTGAGCGTGTACTGACGCGGATTGGCGTCCAGCTGTCGGCCGAAGAGGAAGTCGAAGGCCTGCCGGGCGCCGGTCTCCGCCGCCAGGTCGGCGGCGGCGCGCAGCAGGGGGACCGACGGCAGGAGCGCGGACGCCGTGGGGGTGGGGACCGCCCGCCCCGGCCCGAAGCGGTCGTCGAGCACGTGGTCGAGGGCCGCCGGCAGGACACCGGCCATCCGGGCGTCCGACACCGCGGTGATCTCCAGCCAGGCGGTGGGCCTGTCCCGGACGAGCAGCAGGGCGCATCCCGCGTGGACCAGCGCGGTGACCGTGCCGTCGGGGTGGCCGGCCAGCTGCTGCCAGACCCGCTCCCGCAACGGCACCTCGGCGAGCTTGCCCTGGCCGCGCAGCCACTGCTCGACCTCGGGGAGCGCGAAGGAGGGGCTGGCCTCGGTGCCCCCGACGGGTTTCGGAAAATCCGCGTGCCGGCGACGCCAGTTGCTGACCGCCGCGCGGCCCACGCCCGCGAGCCTGGCGATTCCGGCCGCGGTCACCTCTGTCGAGTCGTCCGGCACTGGCCTGTCTCCCGTTCCGCGCACGTCGGTGTCGCCGTCGCCTGCTGTGTGGGGGTGAGCATACCGACCCCACACCACAATCGGTTCACACGGATTATCGTGTTGACTCGGTTCACACCGAGTGTTCTTATTGACCCACCGCACACCGGCCCGGCGGATTCTCCCGCTCACAGCCTTCGTCTTCATCGGAAGGGCACAGCCATGTCCCAGTACACGCAGCCGCACCAGCCCCAGCAGCCGTACGTCCCGGCGCAGTCGCCGGGTACGCGGCCCGCCCGCAACGGCCTGGGCATCGCCGCCCTCGTGCTCGGCATCATCGGGACGGTGTCGGGGCTCGTCCCGCTGCTCTTCTGGCTCGCGGGCATCCTCGGGCTCATCGCGCTGATCCTCGGCCTGGCGGGGCGGGGCCGCGCGAAGCGCGGTGAGGCCACGAACAAGGGGGTGACGACCTTCGGGGCGGTGCTCGGTCTGGTCGCGCTGATCCTGTCGGTGGTCGGAGCCGTCCTGACGTACAAGGCCGTGGACGACGCGGTGAGCGACATCGACAAGGCGCTGACGGACAGTTCGGCCTCGGCGAAGCCGGCCGCCGGCGGAGGCGAGGGCGCGGCCGGGGGCACCGAGGGCAAGGACGACGTCCTGAGAGGCGGCGACTCCGCCGCGTACGACGACGGCCTGGAGATCACGGTCGGCGCCCCGTCCGCGTACACCGCCGGTGAGTTCGCGGTCGGTCACACCAAGGGCAACAGTGCCTACACGGTGTCGGTCGTCATCGAGAACAAGGGCAAGGAGAAGTTCGACGCGGCGCTCGTCACCGTGGACGCCCGCGCCGGCGAGGACGGTGTGAACGCCGAGCAGATCTACGACGACAAGACCGGCGAGGGCTTCAGCGGCACGGTCCTGCCGGGCAAGAAGGTCACGGCGAAGTACGCCTTCGACGCCCCGGCCGACGCCAAGAACCTCACGGTCGAGGTCGCCCCGGGCTTCGAGTGGGACGCGAGCCAGTGGGAGCTGAAGCTCTGACGGGCCCCGGCCCCTCCCACGCCTCGGACACCCGCGGACACCCGCGGGCGCCCCGCCGCCGGTCCGCGGCCACTCCCGCCGACGCACCGCGGGCACCCGCCGCCGGTCCGCACAGGGCCTCCTCCCCGGACCATCGCACGGTCCGGGCGGAGGCCCTGTCCGCATGCCCCCGCGCGGTGGCCCCGTATGCGCGGACCGGCGCGCACAGGCGTGCGGACGCCGCCTCACGCGCGGTGGCGCACCCACACGTTCGGCTCGACGTACACCGCGTAGCCGTGCCGCACCGAGCACTGCACCGGCACCAGTGCGCCGGGCACCTCCACCGGGCCCTCGGCGTCGAAGGGCAGCCCCGTCCAGGACCGCCACCGGTCGAGCGGCGCGCTCACGGTCATCGACGTCGGCGCCACCGAGTCGATCACCCCGCCCGCCCGCACATGGACGCGCAGCCACGGGTCGGCCGGCAGACCGTCCTCCTCCCGGGTGCGGCGGGCGTACTCCTCCATGGGGGACGCCGCGTCCGTGTGCTTCGCGCTCGGCCGCACCGGGGCGACGAGCTCGCCGAAGCCGAGGCGCCGCGCGTTCTCCCGCATCGCGGCGAGCATCCGGCCGGAGACACCCTGCCCCTGCAGCCCGGTGGCCACGGCGATCTCGATGGCGCTGACCGTGTCCGGGGTGCGCCCGTGGCGCAGGTCGGAGAACGCCCACAGCAGCACCTGGTCCCACCCGCCCGCGGGCAGGGAGCCGCGCCCGTGGGCGTGGAGGGCGAAGGGCACGCTGTACCCCCGGGCCGCCACCGCTCCGTCCGGGCCGGTGGCGACGAGGACGTACTCGGGGAAGTCCACGGCGATGCGGGGGAAGTTCGCCCAGCCGATGAGGTCCTCCAGCACGAATCCGGGCCAGGTGACGGGCATCCCGTCGAGCGCACCGGCCAGCTCGGGCCGCTCCGCGAGCGTGGTGATCTTCAGGTCCATGCGCGTCACCGTAGGTGCTGCCGCCGGACGCACCAACAGAATTCCGCGGCACACGCTCCCGCCTCCGGCGACGGCGACGGGGCCGGACCTCACACGTAGGTCTGCGCGAGCAGCGCCGCCGTCGGCACGAGCGTCAGCAGCCCGCCGGCCGTCCAGTACAGGCGCGGGTCCACCGCAGCCCTACGGGACACGGAGTCGTTGGCGAGCCACCACAGGAGACCGAAGACCGCGACCACCGGCACGACGATGACCAGCCACAGCATCATGCCGTCGTTCTCCGTCGGCTCCCGCTGCGTCCAACCGCCCTCCGCGAGCGGACCGTTCGCGAGGACGTACCAGATCAGCCAGACCGGGACGATCCCGGGCACGCCGAGCGCCAGGTTGATGCCGACGGCCGTCAGCCACCATCCCCAGGGGCGTGCCGCGTCCGTTCCGCCCGTCGCGGCCGCTCCCGGCGCGTCGGCGCTCACCCGGTCGGGGCTTCCGTCGGGTTGCCGCCGGCGAGGACCTTCTGCCTGGGGCAGGTGGTCAGCACCTCCTTCATGGCGTCCTGTTCCGCCTGCGTCACCCACAGCCCGTACTTCTTCTTCACCGAGACCTGCCCCGCGACGTAGGCACAGCGGTAGTCCTTGTTGGGAGGCAGCCAGGTCGCGGTGTCACCGTCCCCCTTGCGGCGGTTGGTGGACGAGTCGGCGGCCACCAGGTTCAGCGGGTCGTTGGCGAACGCCCGCCTCTTGCCGTCGCTCCACTTCTGGGCGCCCTTCTGCCAGGCGTCGGAGAGGGCGACGAGGTGGTCTATGTCCACCTTGCTGCGTCCGCGTTCGAACGCGATGCGGGTCCCGGTGTACGGGTCGGGGTCCAGCACCCCGCTGAGGACCTTGCAGCCGTCGGCGTCCCGGGACACGTCGTCGAGCTGGTCGGCGAGGATGTCGTCGCGGGTACCGCATCCGTTGCGGTCGGTGTCGGCCCAGGCCGATCCGAACGCGTCGCGCTCGTAACCGGTCTTCGGGGCACGGCCCTTGACGGTCAGCCCCTCGGCGGCCTGCAGCGCGCTGCCGCCGGGCGCCGGTGCCGCCTCGGAACGCGCGGGGTCCGGCAGTTCGTCGAGGGAGTCGCACCCGGCGAGGGCCAGGGCCCCCGTCAGGGCCACGGTCACCAGGGCGAGGAAACGGGTTCGGGGGATCGCTGCGTCAGATGGCTTCACAGCGAACCAGATTAGGCGTCAGGCCGGGCTCCCGGCACGGGGCAGGCACCTCCGGCCTCACCCACCACCGCCCCGGGCACCCACCTGCGGCCTCACCCACCACCGGCACGACTCGCCGACGGCCGCCCGCACCGCCCCGGCGTCCACGGGGCGCCGCCCGCTCAGACCTTCCCGATCCCCAGTGTCGTCTCGGACGGGAGGAGCCCCGAGCCGATGGCCTCCACCCACAGCGGCCCCAGCAGTTCCACGAGCCGCTCCCGCTCCCCGGGGCCGAGGGCCGCCCAGGGCCCCGACGCCTCCTCGTCCGTGCGCCGTTCCACCTCCGCGCGCAGCGCCCGCCCGGCCGCCGTGGCCGTCCCGTCCTCCGCCAGCAGTCCCCGGGCGGCCAGACGGCCGCGCGCCGCCCCCCACTCGGCCGGCGTCCACCCCCGGCTCGCGAAGACCTCCGGCCGCGCGGCTCCGACGGCCGCGAAGGAGACCAGCGACTCCACGGGGTCGAGGCCCGCCCCGACGAGAGCCGCGACATGGCCGTCACCGCGGTGCTCCCGCAGGATCGTGGCGGCCTGCCAGAGCACGGGAAGGGGGTCGTCGGGCCAGGGGAGGGCGGCGTTGGCCGCCGCGAGCGGGCGGCCGGTGACGTCCGCCGCCTCGGCGGCCCTCCGCGCCAGGGCGGCGGCAGCGGCGAGATCGGGGCCGTCGGCCAGGTCGCCGAACAGCACCCGGTAGGCGCGGTCGACCGCCCGCGTACGGGCCGCGAGCACCTTCTCCGGGTCCGCCACGTCCCACCCCGACGGGACATGGCGGGCGACCGTCACCGGGCTGAAGCTGTGGAACACGGCGGTGACGCGCTCCGCGCCGGCCGCACCCAGCGGCGCCGCCCGCCACGCGAAGTAGCTGGGCCAGCGCTCCTGAGTGGAGTAGCCGAGCGCGGCGGCCTCCTCGAACACCTCGGGCGCGTAGTAGAAAACGGCGTGCAACGGCTCCAGCAGATGCCAGACGCGGCGTGCGAATCCCCGATCCACGGACATGTCCCGACCTCCCGTACCACCATCTTGTCAGTGACCAGATACCCAGCGTGCGACGGAACGGCAAACTTGTCAATGCCTAGATTCGGCGTACCGTACGTCCTGTGACCAGTGACCGCACCTACCACCACGGCGACCTGCGCCGCGCCGTCCTCACCGCCGCGCTCGACGTCATCGGGACCGACGGCCCCGACGCCCTGTCCCTGCGCGACCTGGCCCGCCGCGCGGGTGTCTCGCACGCCGCACCGGCCCACCACTTCAAGGACCGCACCGGGCTGCTCACGGCCGTCGCGGCCGAGGGCTACGCGCTCTTCGCCGACGCCCTCGCGGACGCACCGGACCTGCGGGAGCGCGGCGTGGCCTACGTGCGCTTCGCGACCGGGCACCCCGCGCACTTCCAGGTGATGTTCCGCCCCGAGCTCCACCGCACCGGCGATCCGGAGCTGCTCGCCGCGAAGGCACGCGCCACCGAGGCCCTGCGCGCCGGGATCGACGGGCTCTCCGACGCCGACCGCGGCGGGGACCCCCGGCTCGCGGGCGTCGCCGCCTGGTCCCTCGCCCACGGCTTCGCCACCCTGCTGCTCAGCGGCAACCTGGAAGGACCCGTCGACGGCCGGGACCCCGCCGAGGTGTTCCGCACCCTCGCCGGGCTCCTCTTCGGCAGCCCTACGAACCCAGGATCGTCGTGAGGAACTCCCCGGTCCACGACAGGAGTTCGCGGCCCATCACCGGCTTCCCGCCGATCCGGCCCGCCGTCGGGCGCGGCACCAGGATCTGACGCGTGGCCGGCTTGAAGATCGTCTTCGGGTGCAGCCGCTTCAGCCGCAGCTCCTGCGACTCCCGCAGCTCCACCGGGGCGAAGCGGATGTTCGGCCCCTGGAGCACGATCTCGCCGACCCCGCAGGCCCGGGCCAGCATCCGCAGCCCCGCGACCAGCAGGAGGTTCTCCACCGGCTCCGGCAGCTTGCCGTAGCGGTCGGTGAGCTCCTCGCGCACCGCCCTGATGTCCTCCTCCGAATTCGCGGAGGCGATCGCACGGTACGCCTGGAGACGCAGCCGCTCGCCCGGGGCGTAGTCGTGCGGGACGTGCGCGTCGACCGGGAGCTCGATCTTGACCTCCAGCGGCGGCTCCTCCTCCACGGAACCGTCCACCGCCGCCCGGTAGTCCGCCACCGCCTCGCCGACCATCCGGATGTACAGGTCGAAGCCGACACCCGCGATGTGGCCGGACTGCTCGCCGCCGAGCAGGTTCCCGGCGCCGCGGATCTCCAGGTCCTTCATCGCCACGTACATGCCCGCGCCCATCTCGGTGTGCTGGGCGATCGTGGCCAGCCGCTCGTGCGCCGTCTCGGTCAGCGGCTTCTCCGGCGGATACAGGAAGTAGGAGTAGCCCCGGTCCCGGCCGCGTCCGACACGGCCGCGCAGCTGGTGCAGCTGGGAGAGGCCGAAGTTGTCGCCGCGCTCCACGATCAGGGTGTTGGCGTTGGAGATGTCGATGCCGGACTCGACGATCGTCGTCGAGACCAGCACGTCGAACCTCTTCTCCCAGAAGTCGACGACCACCTGTTCCAGCTGGCTCTCGCCCATCTGGCCGTGCGCCGTGGCGATCCGCGCCTCGGGCACGATCTCACGCAGCCGCGCCGCCGCCCGGTCGATGGACTCCACCCGGTTGTGGATGTAGAAGACCTGGCCCTCGCGCAGGAGTTCACGGCGCACGGCGGCACCGATCTGCTTCTCCTCGTACGGCCCGACGAACGTCAGGACCGGGTGCCGCTCCTCCGGGGGCGTGGTGATCGTCGACATCTCGCGGATGCCGGTGACGGCCATCTCGAGCGTACGGGGGATGGGCGTCGCCGACATGGTGAGCACGTCCACGTTGGCCCGGAGCTTCTTCAGCTGCTCCTTGTGCTCGACGCCGAAGCGCTGCTCCTCGTCGACGATGACCAGGCCCAGGTCCTTGAACTTCGTCTCCGACGAGAACAGCCGGTGCGTGCCGATGACCAGGTCGACCGAGCCGTCCTTGAGCCCCTCCAGCGTCGCCTTCGACTCGGTGTCCGACTGGAAGCGGCTCAGCGCCCGCACATTGACGGGGAACTGGGCGTACCGCTCGGTGAACGTGCCGAAGTGCTGCTGGACCAGGAGCGTCGTGGGCACCAGGACCGCGACCTGCTTGCCGTCCTGGACCGCCTTGAAGGCGGCGCGCACCGCGATCTCCGTCTTGCCGTAGCCGACGTCGCCGCAGATCAGCCGGTCCATCGGGACGGACTTCTCCATGTCCTCCTTGACCTCGGCGATCGTGGACAGCTGGTCGGGCGTCTCCGCGTACGGGAACGCGTCCTCCAGCTCGCGCTGCCAAGGTGTGTCCGGGCCGAAGGCGTGGCCGGGGGCGGCCATCCGCGCCGAGTACAGCTTGATCAGGTCGGCGGCGATCTCCTTGACGGCCTTCTTGGCCCGCTGCTTCGTCTTCGTCCAGTCGGCGCCGCCGAGCCGGTGCAGGGTCGGGGCCTCGCCGCCGACGTACTTGGTGACCTGCTCCAGCTGGTCGGTGGGGATGTAGAGGCGGTCCCCCGGCTGGCCGCGCTTGGCGGGGGCGTACTCGACGAGGAGGTACTCGCGGGTCGCGCCCTGCACGGCGCGCTGCACCATCTCGATGTAGCGGCCCACGCCGTGCTGCTCGTGGACGATGTAGTCCCCCGCCTGAAGGGTCAGCGGGTCGATGGACTTGCGGCGCCGGGCCGGCATCCGCCCCAGGTCCTTGCTGGCGGTGCGCTGGCCGGTCAGATCCGTCTCGGTCAGCACCGCCAGCTTCAGGGCCGGGTCGACGAAGCCGTTGTCGACGGCGCCGCAGGAGACGTGCACGAGCGACGGCGTGATCTCGGTCAGGTCCTGGTCGAGGCGGGCGGCGATGCCTTCGCCGCCGAGCACCTCCACGGTGCGGGAGGCGGGCCCCTGGCCCTCGGTGACGTACACCGTGCGCCAGCCGTCGGCCAGCCAGCCCTTGGTGTCGGCGAGCGCCCTCGCGGTGTCCCCGCGGTACGTCTCCGGGGCGCGCATCCCCAGCTTCAGGGTGTCGTCGTCGGCGTGCTCGTCGTCGGCCGCGGCGGCGAAGGGGGCCACCGACCACCACATCATGCCCAGCTCACGGGCCCGGTCCCGGACGTCGGCGATGCCCCACAGGGACGCCGCGCCGACGTCGATCGGGGCCTCCCCGCCGCCCGCCGTGGCCGCCCAGGACGCCTGGAGGAACTCCTGGCTGGTCGCGACGAGGTCGGCCGCCCGGGTCCGCACCCGCTCCGGGTCGCAGACCAGCGCCATCGAGCCCTGCGGCAGGACGTCGAGCAGCAGCTCCATCTCGTCGACGAGCACCGGGGCCAGGGATTCCATGCCCTCGACCGCGATGCCCTCGGCGATCTTCCCGAGCAGCTCGCCCAGCTCGGGGTGGGCCTCCGCGAGGGCCGCCGCCCTCGACCGCACGTCCTCGGTGAGCAGCAGTTCACGGCAGGGCGGGGCCCACAGCCCGTGCTCGGCGACCTCCAGGGACCGCTGGTCGGCGATCTTGAAGTAGCGGATCTCCTCGACGTCGTCGCCCCAGAACTCCACCCGCAGGGGGTGCTCCTCGGTGGGCGGGAAGACGTCCAGGATGCCGCCGCGCACGGCGAACTCGCCGCGCTTCTCGACCAGCTCCACCCGGGCGTACGCCGCTGCCGCGAGCGCGTCCACGACCTCACCCAGATCCGCGGTCTGCCCGCTGCTCAGCGCGACGGGCTCCAGGTCGCCGAGGCCCTTGACCTGCGGCTGGAGCACGGAGCGGACGGGCGCGACGACCACGCTGACCGGACCGGTCTCCGGGTCGTCCGGCCGGGGGTGCGCGAGCCGGCGCAGCACCGCGAGACGGCGGCCCACGGTGTCCGAGCGGGGCGAGAGGCGCTCGTGGGGCAGCGTCTCCCAGGAGGGGAACTCCGCCACGGTGTCCGGGGGCAGCAGGGTCCGCAGCGCGGCCGCCAGGTCCTCGGCCTCCCGGCCGGTCGCGGTGACGGCGAGCACGGTCCGCCCGGCGTCACGGGCCAGGGCGGCCACGGCGAAGGGGCGGGCGGCGGGCGGGCCGACCAGCTCGACATGGGCCCGGTGGCCGTCGGAGGCGGCCTTCACCGCTTCGGAGAGCGCCGGGTCGGTGACGACGACATCCAGCAGACCGTGCAGGCTCATGAAGGTTCCGTCCGGTGTGGCGAGTGAGCAACGCGAAGGGCCCGACACGTGGCACGGGCCGGGGTGTCCAGCGTACGACGCCGGTGTGTCACCCGCGCGAGGGAACGCCGTTGTCCGTACGGCGGCAGCGGGGCTAGCCTTAGTCTGGCAGCTAGTCCACCTGTGGCCCCTGCGAGGCAGTCATGGAACCAGCTCGGCAGTACAACGTGCACGAGGCGAAAACCCACTTCTCGCGCATCCTGCAACAGGTCGAGACCGGCGAGGAAGTAGTGATCAGCCGGGCCGGAGAGCCCATCGCGAAGGTCGTGCCCCTCCGGTCCAAGGTCAACCGGACCGACTACGGCGCACTCCGGGGAAAGATCCGTATCCCCGAGGACTTCGACGAGCTCCCTGACGACATCGCCGAGGCGTTCGGGATGCGTGGATGAGGCTCCTGCTCGACACCCACGTCGTCCTGTGGTGGCTCGATGCCTCACCGGAGCTCGCCGAGGACACGAGGGAACTCCTGCGCACCGAGTCCGATGTCTACGTCAGCGCCGCCACGCCGTGGGAGATCGCGATCAAGCAAGGCCTCGGCAAGCTGGAGGGCGCCCCGGACCTTGCCGAGCGCGCAAGAGACATGCAGTTCCGGCCCTTCCCGATCACCGCCGAGCACGGCGTGCGCGCCGGCCGCCTCCCCCCGATCCACCGTGACCCCTTCGACCGCATCATCGTCGCCCAGGCCCAGACCGAAGGGCTGACGATCGTCACCCGCGACAAGTGGATCCCCCAGTACGACGTACCGGTCATGCACGCCTGAGAGCGGTGGACGGACGCGGACCGGCCCCGGAGCGTTTGGAGGAACGCCCCGGGGCCGGATCAGTCATCCTACGTCCGGCACGATCACCCGTCCGTGGCGATCGCGTTCAGGACGTTCATCCGGCCGGCCCGGAAGGCCGGGACCAGGGCGGCGAACAGTCCGACGAACGCCGAGGCGACGAAGACGGTGACGATCGTCGGCCAGGGGATCTCCAGGACCTCGAGCCCCTCCAGCGCCAGCAGCTTCTGGGCGGAGGTGCCCCAGCCCATCCCCAGGCCGAGTCCGAGCAGCGCGCCGAACAGGGCGATGACGACGGACTCCAGCCGGATCATGCGCCGCAGCTGGCGGCGGGAGAGGCCGATCGCCCGCATCAGGCCGATCTCACGGGTCCGCTCGACCACCGACAGGGCGAGGGTGTTCACCACACCGAGCACCGCGACGATGATCGCCAGGGCGAGCAGGCCGTACACGATGTTCAGCAGCTGGCCGATCTGGTCCTTCAGGTCCTCCTTGAAGTCGGCCTGGTTCTGCACCTTGTACTGCGGGTACGCGGCGAGCGCGCTCTTGAGGGCGGCATAGGCCTCCTTCTCCTTGCCGTCCTGCGCCGAGGCGAACATGATCATGTTTCCGGGCATCCGGTCGGCGGTGACGTGACGCTCGGCGGTGGTGACGTTGATGTACTTCGCGCCCCGGTCGACGTTCGTCTCGTCGGAGGTGATCGCGGCGACCTTCAGCTTCGCGGTGTCGCCGGCCTTGAAGGCGACGGTCAGCTCGTCCCCGACCTCGATCTTGTGCAGGGTGGCGTAGTCCGAACCGACCGACATGGCGTTCTCCCCGTACGCCTTCGCCAGGTCGCCGGCGACGGTCGTGCGCCGCAGGTCCTGGGGGTACGTCGGGTCGGCGGCGGTGACCTCCTCGTCGGCGGTCGAGCCGTCGGGGTTGGTGAGCTTCGCCGCCAGGACCTTGTAGTCCGTGACGTGCTCGATGCCGGGCACCTTCCCGATGGCCTCGGCGGCCTGCGGCACGAGGAGCTGGCCGGTGTTCGACTGGACGATGAAGTCCGTACCGACCGACTTGTCGAGCTCCTCGGTGGCCGAGGCGACCATGGAGGAGCCGACGACCGAGAGGCACGCCACCAGCGCGAGGCCGATCATCAGCGCCGCACCGGTTGCTCCCGTACGCCGGGGGTTGCGGAGCGCGTTGCGCTCCGCCAGCCGCCCGACCGGGCCGAACAGCCGCAGGACGACGAGGCCGAGGACCCGCACGACCGCGCCGGCCAGCAGCGGGCCGATCACGATGAAGCCGATGAGGGTGAGCACCACGCCCAGGCCGAGGTAGAGCGAGCCCTCGCTCGCCTCGTCCACCCGGGTCGTCGCCCACAGGCCCGCGACGCCGGCACCGGTGAGGACCAGGCCGATACCGGCCCTGATCCAGCCGGACCTGGCGTCAGCCGGGGTCCCCGCGTCCCGCAGGGCGGCCATCGGGGAGACCTTGCCGGCCCGGCGGGCCGGGACGTACGCGGCGAGGACGGTGACGACGATGCCGAGCACCAGCCCCGTCACCGGCGTCGTCCAGGCCACGGTGAGGTCCTTGGTGGACAGCTCCATGCCCACGGCGCCCATGAGCTTCATCAGCCCGACGGCGAGTCCGATGCCGGCGCCGACCCCCAGGACCGATCCGACGACACCCAGGAGCACCGCCTCGACCAGCACGGACCGGTTGACCTGCTTGCGGCTGGAGCCGATGGCCCGCATCAGGCCGATCTCACGGGTGCGCTGGGCGACCAGCATCGAGAAGGTGTTGACGATCAGGAAGATGCCGACGAGGAAGGCGATCCCCGCGAAGCCGAGCATCGCGTACTTCATGACGTCCAGGAAGGACCCCATGGAGTCCTTGCCGGCGGCCGCGGCCTCCTTCTGGGTCTGCAGCTTGTACGCGGCCGTGTCGCCCAGGGCGGTGGCGACGTTCTTCTTCAACTGAGTGTCGCTGATCCCGGGTTCGGCGGTGACCGAGACGTGGGTGAAGACACCGGAGGCGCCCAGCAGCTTCTGCTGCGCGGTGGCGGTGTCGAGGTAGACGACGGCCGCGCCGGGGTTGGTCACGGTGAACGAGGCGATGCCGCTGATGCGCGCCTCGATGTCGCCGGTGACGGAGATGGTGCGCACCTCGTCGCCGAGCGTCAGGTGGTGCTTCTCCGCGGTGTCGGCGTCGATCATCGCCTCGGTCGGGCCGCGCGGGGCGTGGCCGGAGGTGATCTCCATGGAACGCAGGTCGTTGGTGGTCCAGTTGCCCGCGATGGTGGGGGCTCCGGTGTCCGACCCGAGGTTCTTGTCGTGGCCGTCGACGAGGGTGACGGCCATGCTGGTGACCGCGCCCTCGGCCTTCTCGACCCCGTCGGCGCCCGCGACCTCGGTCACGACGGACGCGGGGAGCGCTTCGGGCTTGCCGTTCTCCGGGAGGTCGTCGGCGCCGGCCGCCTTCTTCGGGCTGACCGTGACGTCGGCGGACGTCGCCGCGAAGAGCTTGTCGAAGGTGGTGTTCATGGTGTCGGTGAAGACGAGCGTGCCGCAGACGAACGCCACCGACAGCAGGACGGCGACGGCGGAGAGCGCCATCCGCCCCTTGTGCGCGAGGAAGTTGCGCATCGAGGTCTTCCAGACGGTCATGAGGTCCGCCCGCGCGCGTCGAAGTCCTTCATCCGGTCCAGAACCTGCTCGGCCGTGGGGTTCTTCATCTCGTCGACGATGGATCCGTCCGCGAGGTAGAGGACCCGGTCCGCGTAGGAGGCGGCCACCGGGTCGTGGGTGACCATCACGATGGTCTGCCCGAGCTCGTCGACGGACCTGCGCAGGAAGGACAGCACCTCGGCGCCGGCACGCGAGTCCAGGTTCCCGGTGGGCTCGTCGCCGAAGATGATCTCGGGGCGCGCGGCGAGCGCCCGGGCGACCGCGACACGCTGCTGCTGACCGCCGGAGAGCTGCGTGGGCCGGTGCTTCAGACGCTCGGCGAGACCGACGGTCTCCACGACCTGCCGCAGCCAGTCGGCGTCGGGCCTGCGGCCCGCGATGTCCATCGGCAGCGTGATGTTCTCGATCGCGTTGAGCGTCGGAAGCAGGTTGAACGCCTGGAAGATGAAGCCGATCCGGTCACGGCGCAGCTGTGTGAGCTTCTTGTCCTTGAGGCCGGTGATCTCGGTGTCGGCGAGGTGGATGGTGCCCGAGGTCACCGTGTCCAGACCCGCCAGGCAGTGCATCAGCGTCGACTTGCCGGAGCCGGACGGTCCCATGATCGCCGTGAACTGCCCGCGGACGATGTCCACGTCGACGTGGTCGAGCGCCACGACCCGGGTCTCGCCCGCCCCGTACGCCTTGACGACCTGCCGCGCCCGCGCAGCGACGGCCGTACGCCCTCCAGTGTCCCCGTGCCTGGGAATGGTTACAGCCGTTGTCACGGTTTTTCTCCTATGTCGGTCGATGCACGGACGTCTCTGTGTACGTTCCGAGTCTCGGTGGCGGAGGGGGTCGAGCGCAGTGGTGCCCGGCGCAGTCTTCACGGGGGGTTTTCCCCACCCCGTCCCCTGCGGCCGACCGCATCCCCCGGTGCAGGACCACCGTAGGGAACGGGGCACCGCCGCCTCGTCCTCCGCCGGGAGGAACGCGCCCCGGGCCCTGGTACGGAGCTCCCCCTAGGGGTCCGGGCCACCGGAGCAGGACCTGGGTAGGGGTCTCACCCTTCGGCCTGCGACTCCCGCCCGGCGGTGGACGGTGGGACAGTGTCGCCAGGGAGAACAGATGCATAGGGAAGGGACCCCTGTGGGCGGCACGGACGGCACCGGCGGTACGGACAGCCCGGAAGCGGCGCTCGGGGAGGCCGCCCCGGCCGCTTCCCAGGACACCGCACGCGACCGCCGCCCGGTCGCCGCGGCCCTCATGCTCGGCATGGGCCTCGCCGCGATCGACGGCACGATCGTCGCGACCGCCGTCCCGCAGATCGTCGGCGACCTCGGCGGATTCGCCGTCTTCTCCTGGCTGTTCTCCGGCTACCTGCTCGCCGTGACCGTCACCCTGCCGGTCTACGGGAAGCTCTCCGACACCTTCGGCCGCAAGCCCGTCCTGGTCGCGGGCATCATCCTCTTCCTCGCGGGCTCGGTCCTGTGCGCCGCCGCCTGGAACATGGCCGCCCTCATCGCCTTCCGCGTCGTCCAGGGCCTCGGCGGCGGCGCCCTCCAGGGCACGGTGCAGACCATCGCCGCCGACCTGTACCCGCTCAAGGAACGCCCGAAGATCCAGGCCAAGCTCTCCACGGTCTGGGCGACTTCGGCGGTGGCGGGCCCGGCGGTCGGCGGGCTGCTCGCCGCGTACGCCGACTGGCGCTGGATCTTCCTGATCAACCTGCCCGTCGGCGCCGTCGCCCTGTGGCTGGTCGTCCGCCACCTCCACGAACCCGCCAGGCCGCGCCCCTCGGCCCGTCCCCGCATCGACTGGGCGGGCGCCCTCGGGGTGTTCGCCACGGGCGCGCTCCTGCTGACCGCGCTCGTCCAGGGCGGCGTGGCCTGGCCCTGGCTCTCCGCCCCCTCGCTCGGGCTGCTCGGGGCGAGCGCGGCGCTGGCCGGCCTCACGGTCCTGATCGAGCGGCGGGCCGCGGAGCCCGTCATCCCGGGCTGGGTCTGGAGGCGCCGCACGATCGCCTCGGTCAATCTGGCCCTCGGCGCCATGGGCCTGCTCATGGTCGCGCCGACGGTCTTCCTGCCGACGTACGCCCAGTCCGTCCTCGGACTGGGCCCGATCGCCGCCGGGTTCGTCCTGTCGGTGATGACCCTGAGCTGGCCCGTCTCCGCCGCGCTCTCCGACCGGGTCTACACCCGCATCGGCTTCCGCCGCACCGCGATCACCGGCATGACCGGCTCCCTGCTGGTCCTGCTCTGCTTCCCGCTGCTGCCCTACCCCGGCGCCGCCTGGCAGCCCGCCCTGCTCATGCTGCTGCTCGGCGCGACGCTCGGCCTCTTCCAGCTCCCGCTGATCGTCGGAGTCCAGTCGACGGTGGGATGGGCCGAGCGGGGCACGACGACGGCGTCCGTCCTCTTCTGCCGCCAGGTCGGCCAGAGCCTGGGCGCCGCGGTCTTCGGCGCCGTCGCCAACGGGGTGCTCACCTCCCGGCTCACCGCCTCCCCCGTCCCGGGGCTGCCCGGCGACCTGGACGCCGTCTCGCACGCCCTGGAGGACCCGGCCGCCCTCTCCGCCGCGGCGACGGACCAGTTGCGGCGGGCCGTCGACACGGCAGTCGACCACGTGTTCACCGGAGCCGCGGCCGCCGCAGCTCTCGCCCTGCTGGTCCTCATCGCCCTGGCGCCGCGCCGCTTCCCGGTCCTGGACGAGCACGAGAGCGCTTCCCGTACGCCGAAGGACTAGACAACTGGCGTGTTACCTGAGGTAGTTCGTCCGTAACCCTCCCCCTCCGCGATACCCGCGAGTAACGTACGCGCTCCCGACAGCGCACCCGCGCACCTGCCTTGCAGTCCGCCCCGGACCCGAGCCATGCAAGGAGCACTGCCATGCCGCACCCCTCACCGCCCCCTCCCCCGCCCCGGCAGGCACCCCACCGCCCCGCCCCGCCCCCGTACCCCGGCGACTACCTCATGCCCTGGCAGAGCTCCCCGCCCCCGCCACCACCCCGCCCACCGGCACCCGCGGCACGCCCCGCTCCCGCACCCGGACACCACAGCGACCTGCGACGGCTCCGCACCGCCTACCGCCTGCTGCGCCGCGTCTCGACCCTCACCGCACTCGGCTACTTCACCCTGTTCCTCCTGCTGTCCGGCTACGCACCCGCCCTCATGACCCGCCCCGTCGGCGACAGCGGACTCACCACCGGCCTCCTCCTCGGCCTGTGCCAGCTCCCCGTCACCCTCGCCGCGGTCGCCGTCTACGAACGGACCGCCCGCCGCGCCGTCGACCCGCTCAGCGCCGGGCTCCGCGAACGGGCCGGCCACCCCCGCCACACCACCACCCGCACCCCGGGCGGGGACCGCAGGACGGGAACCGGCCGATGAACGGATTCGACGAGTCCGCCCAGACGATGTCCCTCACCGCGTTCATCGCCGTCGCCAGCATCACCCTGCTGCTCTGCGTCATGACCGGCCCCGACCGCGACGACCTCGACGCGTTCTACACCGGCTACCGCTCACTCCCACCCGTGCGGAACGGCCTCGCCGTCGCCGGCGACTACGTCTCCGCAGCCACCGTCCTCGGCACCACCGGAGTCATCGCCCTCACCGGCCACGACGGTCTCGTCCTCGCCCTCAGCACGGCCCTCTCCCTGGTCCTGCTGATGTTCCTGCTCGCCGAACCCCTGCACAACGCGGGCCGGTTCACCATGGGCGACATGCTCACCCGCCGCACCCCCGGCCGGGCCGCCCGCATCGCCTCCTGCGCCGTCACCCTCGCCGCACTGCTCCCGCTGATGGTCGTGCAGCTCGCCGGCAGCGGCGACCTGCTCGCCTTCATCCTCGGCTTCGACAGCTCCGGATTCCGCACCGGATCCATCATCACCCTCGGCGTCGTCATGATCGGCTACGCGGCGGTCGGCGGCATGAAGGGCACCGCCCTCATCCAGATCATCAAGACCCCCGCGCTCCTCGGCGCTGGGCTCCTCGTCTCCGTACGCGTCCTCGACCGCTTCGACTGGGACACCGGCGCCCTCCTCCACGCCGCCGCGAACGGCAGCGGCGCCGGCACCGCCTACCTGCACTCCGGACTCCAGTTCGGCGGGAGCGGCCTCGACATGATCAGCTCCGAACTGACCGTCGTACTCGGCGCCGCCTGCCTGCCCCACATCACCATGCGCATGACCGGCGTGCGCGACGCCCGGGCGGTCCGCCGCTCCCTGTCCTGGGCCGTCCTCGCCGTCGTCGGCCTCTGCCTCCTCCTCACCGTCATCGGCTTCGGAGCCTCCGCACTCGTCGGACACGCCCGCATCACCGCCGCCGGAGCCCAGGGCAACAGCGCGATCCTCCAGGTCACCGGTGCCGTCGCCGGCAGCGGCGGGACCGGGGCGCTCGTCGTCACCACCATGACCACCGCGATCTTCCTGACCCTGCTCGCCTCCGTCGCCGGAATGATCCTCGCCTGCGCCAACTCCCTCGCCCACGACCTCTTCGCCCACGGCCTGCGGACCGGCGCACCGATGAGGGAACGCGCCGAGACGGCCACCGCCCGGGGCGCGGCCGTCGGCGTCGGAGCACTCGCCGTCACCCTCGCCGTGCTCGCCCGCCACTGGAACGTCCAGGCCCTGGTGACCCTGTCCTTCTGCATCGGCGCGTCCGCCATCGCACCGGCACTCGTCTACAGCATGTTCTGGCGCCGCTTCACCCGCACCGGCCTGCTCTGCACCCTCGTCGGCGGCACCGCCTGCGTCCTCGTCCTCATCACCGGCACCAACCTCGTCTCCGGATCCCCCGGATCCGTCTTCCCCCACCGCGACTTCAACTGGTTCCCGCTCACCACCACCGGCCTCGTCTCCATCCCCTTCGGCTTCCTGGCCGGCTGGCTCGGCACCCTGTACGGCCGGGACACCGACACCACCGGACAACGCCGCAGGTACGAGGCGGCCGAACCCTGGATCCTCGCCGGAGCCCCGCCCGCGGGACGGCACTGAACCCGCCCCGCCGGCGCCACCCTCAGTCCCCCGCGGGCCCCGCCACCGCACGCCCCGTCAGCGCCGCCAGCGAATTACGCACGTGCGTCATGTGGGCCTGCACCTCTTCACGGCCCTCCTCGTGCTCCCGCAGGACCCGCTCCGTCTCCCGCACCACACGCTCCTCCGCCGCCGCGGCCCCCGACAGCAGCTCCGCCGCGCGCGCGTCCGCGTCCTCCTGCCGGTGCCGGGCCGCCTCCTCCGCCTCCGCGAGCTCCCGACGGGCCCCCGCCAGCAACGCCTCCCCACGGGCCGTCAGCTCCGACTCACGCTCCGACGCCGCCGCCTCGGCCCCCGCGATCTCCACGTCCGCCGCCTTCCCCCGCTCGGCATGCTCCTGGTCCTGATGCGCCAGCACGCCCGCCGTACGGCGACGCGTCTCCGCCATCTGCGCCTCCGCGGCGGACCGCACCTCACCGGCGTCCCGGCGCGCCTCCTCCGCCAGCGCCCCCGCGGCGTCCCGCGCCTCGGCCAGGATCTCCTCCGCACGGGCGTCCGCCGCGTCCCGCACCGCTCCCGCCGCCTCACGGGCCGCCTCACGCGCCTCCCGGCCGGCCGCGTCCGCCGCGTCCCGCAGCGCCTGCGCCTCGTCCTGCGCGGCACTCCCCGCCGCCTCCGCCTCGGCCTCCGCCAGCGCCAGGATCTGCTGCGCCCGCTCCCCCAGCGACTGGTACGTCTGCGGCGCGAGCGAGGCCACCACCTCACCCAGCCGCGCCGACTCCGCGGCCAGCTCCTCCGCCAGCGCCGTCAGCCGGGACAGCCGGTCCAGGGCACCGTCCCGCTCGGCGGAGAGCGAGGCCACCGCGCGGTCCACCTGTTCAGGACGGTAACCACGCCCCCGTCCACCGACGAAACCGTGCGCGGACACCGGTCCACCACTCATCCCTGAAGCCTCTTTCCCGCTCTCCGACGCCCCGACCGTTCAGCAATACGTCAAGGATGCGGTAATTGGCCCGGAAGTCGGAATCGATCAGCTGCATTCAGGACGGAAGCGACCCGCATCACAGCGCCCCGCACAAAAGGCGCCCGCCCCCACCAGGGGACGAGCGCCTCACACCACACCACCGATCAGAACCGACCGGAACGGATCACAGCAGCCCGTCCCACATCTGCTCCAGCAGGACCGACCACCAGCCCTCCGGCGACGCCAGCGCCGCCGGGTCGACCGCCACCAGCTGCGCCTGGAAATCGACCGTCCAACGGCCCGCCTGCTCCGGATTCAGCCCGTACCGCAGCCGCCACATCCGGCCCAGCAACGCCATCGACCGCACGAACTCCGGCAGCCCCGTGTTCACGAACTGCGGCGGCACCGGCTGACCACCCGGCCCCGCCTCCACCGGCACGGCCACGATGTTCGCCGTGCCGTACTGCACACAGATCGCCCGGCCGAAGTCCGAACCCATCACCAGGTACGACCCCGCGTCCGACGCCGGCTGCACCTGGCGCTGCGCCGCCAGCTCCGCCAGCGTCGGCACCACGGGATGCCCCGGCTGCGCCCAGAAGAACGGCCCGAAATCAGCGGGCAGCCCCGCCCACACCAGCGTCCGCGCCACCACCTCGGGCACACCCTGACGGGACACCGCCCGCTGGTCGAAGCGCAGCACACCCGGACCGAACGCGCCGTGCAGCTCCTCCGCCAGCGCCTCCGGAGGCACCGCCGCGGCGGGCGGCATCTGCGGCAGCGGCGCCCGCACCGGAGCGGGCCGCGCCGGACCGTCGGCCACCTGGTGCAGCTCACCCTGATGCGTCAGCAGATGCTGCATCCCCTGCTGTCGGCTCGCGTGATCCGTCCCGTACGGCGCCACACTCGTGATACGGACCTGCGGCCAGGTCTCCCGGATCATCCGCGCGCAGTAACCACCCGGGAGCTCGCACGACTCCAGCTCCGTGTGCAGCTCGATGACCTGCTGCGGGGGCACGCCCATCGCACGCAGCTCGTGCAGCATCTGCCACTCCGGATGCGGCGTACCCGGCGCCGAACGCCGGATCAGCTGCTGCTCGCTGCCGTCGGCCGCACGGAAGCGCAGCACGGCCTGATAGCCCGGACCGACCGTCGGCTGCCCCGCCGGCTGCTGCGGATAGCCGTACGCGCCCGGAGGCGGCGGCGGAGTGTGCGGACCCGGCACCCCGGGAGGACCGGGCGGTCCCGGAGGCTGCGGCGCGCCCGGACCGGCCTGGCCCGGACCCGCCAGCATCGTCGCGGCGTGGTGGACCCCGCCACCCGGCGGAGGCCCGGGAGGCCCGGGGGGCCCGGGGGGCCCCGGCGGCGGCGTGGAACCGGGCGGAGGAGGCGGCACCGCACCAGGAGCGCCCGGAGCGCCGGGCGGACCCGGAGGCCCCGGGGGGCGCGGCGCGTTCGGCCCGCCGATGCTCGCGTCGGCGAACATCGTCGCCGCGTGATGCACCCCGCCGCCCGGAGGCGGCGTCGCACCCGGCGGCGGACCGGGAGGACCAGGAGGACCAGGAGGACCGGGAGGGGCAGGCGGCTGCGGCGCACCGGGAGGGGGCGTCGCACCGGGAGCCGGAGCCCCCGGAGGACCGAGCTGGGAGACCATCTGCGTGGGCACGTAGCCCCCCGCCGGCGCACCCGGTGCACCCGGCCCCGACTGCGGCGGCGCAGGAGGCCCCGGCCGGGCGCCCGGCGTACCGGGGGCACCCGGAGGCGGCGGAGTCGTCGGACCCGACCCACGCGCCCCCCGCGGCGGGACGACGGCCTTGCTCGTCGCCGCGTCGGCGATGTCACCCGCACCGGGCGCCGCCCGGCCGGGAGGAACGGGAGCCCCTGGAGCCGGAGCGGCGGGAGCCGCGGCACCCGGAGGCGACGCATGCGGATCGAGACCCGGAACGACCGCGGTCGACGGCAGCTGACTGCCACCCGACATCAACGCCGTAGGAGCCTCCGCGGAAACGACCGGCGGCGGAGTCCCGTCGTCGTCCGAACCCGAGAGCGGCGGCGCGAACACCGTCGCGGGCAACGGCACGGCTCCCCCGTCCCCGTCCGCGTTCGTGTCCGTACCCGCCCAGGGAGTCGCCCCGGCCGGCACCCCGTCGTTCGCCGTCGGCTCGTGATCCTGCTGCCCACCGGCAGCAGGCCACGCCGCCCCCGCACCGGAAGGAGCGGAGAGGGAGGAAGGAGGGGAAGGAGCGGGCGCGGGAACCGACGCAGAGGACGCGTCCGGAACCCGGGCGGACGAAGAGGACGGCACCGCATCGGCAGACGACCCGCCCGCCTCCCCGCGCCGGTCCGGGATTCCCAGCTTGTCCGCCGCCTCCTGCAACCACTCCGGCGGAGTCAGCAGGAACGACGTCTGATTCAGATCGATGCGCTGCGGCGGCTCCGGAGCGGACCGCACCTCGGCCGACGCCCCGTAGTCCTCCTCGTAACGCCGTATCACCTCGCCCACCGGCAGCCCCGGCCACAACGTGGCCTCACCGCTGTCCCGGGCGATCACCAGCCGCTGACGGCCACCGTCCGAGACAGGGCCCTCCGCCCGGTCCTCGGCCCACACCACGAAACCCAGCTCGAACTCACGGACCCGGACCTCACGGTGCTGATACGCGGGCACGTCACCGTTGACCCACTCGTCCGCCCGCTCCTGCGCCTGCGCGAAGGTCACCACCGCGCTCACCCCTCCACCGGGACGGCCCGCGCGAAGCCACCGTCCACCATCAGGTTCGCCACCGTCTCCAGCTCCGGCGGATTACCCGCGAGCCGCTGGAGGAAAGCATCGAAATCCTCACCGCACGGCAGCAGGAGCCGGTCCACCCGCTCCTGCACACCCCAGCCGTCCTGATCCCGCGCGTCGTCGTACGCGCAGAACCACACCGACCCCACGGCGTCCCCCCGCACCTTCACCGCCAGGATGCCGCCCTGGACGAAACCCACACCCAGGAAATCCTTCGTGAAGTGATCCCGCAGACACTTGTTCACATACACCAGGTCGTTCATCGCCGCTTCCTCACGCACCGTGAAGAACGGCTGGTCCACCAGCAGACCGAGCTCCGCGTCCAACGCCGCACCCACCGGAGCCGAACCGCCCGCCGCCTTCAGGAACGACCGGTACGCGCCCGGAAGCCGGTAGCCCAGATCCTCCTCGACACCCAGGACCTGCTGCTCACCCACCGCCACAGAACCCTTCGGCAGCCGGAAATGCGCCGGCCGGGTCTCCTGCAACGGCCGCGTCCCCCGGCGGTTCTGGTCCACCGCCGTCGTCGCCAGGCCACCGTGATGACGGAGCAGGGCCTTCACCTCGACCGGCACCAGCTCCATACGCCGGCCACCCGCCACGTGATGCCACGTCCAGCCGTGCGGGGTCGCCACCGAGGGAATCGTGTCCCACAGCTCATGACCGCTCGCCGCCAGCGCCGCGTTCGCCGACACGTAGTCCGTCAGCCGCAACTCGTCGACACCGAACCCCGGAGGCGGATCCGCGATCTCCGCCGCCGCGCGCGCGTACGGCGAAAGAACCGGATAGCCGTTCCCGTCCACGCGCACACCTCTAGGGTGGCGGGACGCCCGGACAGGATCCGGGAAATGAACGACCTGCCCGGCATAGGCCGCGTTCGGTGGCGCGGCTTGCTGCCCGAGCCGACCTGTCGTCATGGCGGTTGCCCCCTGCTGCGTCCGGTGTTCCGCACAGCCTATGCCGTGGCGCAACAACGCCCCCCGCCCCCCGCACCCACTCACCGAACGTCACCGGCGCGTGACGGACACGCGACAACCCGGCCACCGAGCCGCGACACGCAGACACGTTTCACCGACCCAGCTTCCGCAGCACCCTGCATATTTGGCAGGCTGTCCCCCGCAACTCGGGGGATTGCAGGGAGGGAAACCAGCACCATGCGCTCAGCACAAACAGTCACATCCGGAGATCCGCGACTCAGTTGGAGCACCACCGAGCCCCACCGCGCGCCCCGGCTCCACCACCGCCGCGACGGCATCCTGCCCGCGGTGGCCGCAGCGCTGTCCGTACGCGGGGAAACACTCACCTGCACCGCCGGCAAGGGCGACCAGCCACCGGTCCTCCACCCGCTCGTACAGGACTTCCTCGACACCCTCCCCAGCAACCAGCGCGAACGCTTCACCGGACGCTGCCCCGAAGCCATACTCCTGTCCCGGCAGCTCACCGCCGCCGACGACAGCCGCTCCAAACGGGCCCAGCGCAAACCCCTCACCAGCGGTGAGGCCCGCCGCGCACTCAAACACGCCCGCCTCACCGCCCGCCGCATCCGCGAGGACGGCGACCCCCTCCACGGCAGCTACGCACCCCCCTGCCGTTCCTGCACGGTGATGCTCGCCCACTTCGGCGTACGCCCCGTCGACCTCACCACAGGTGCGTCGACCACCGCCGAGAAGGGCTGAGCACACCACCATGCACGACCGGAACGACGTACCCGCCCAGCAGAGCCGCACCTCCACCACCCGCTTCCCCGTCGCCGTGGACGCCGCCCTCCGCGACGCCGGATGGCAGCCCGGACGCTGGGACATCCGCCAGGCCGAGGAATGGGCCGACGCCCTCCGCTCCCACGCCTCCCCCGCCGGACACCAGCACGCCGTCTTCCCCGCCGCCGTCGAGGCCTGGGCCGAATTCGGCGGACTGAGCCTCACCTCGTCCGCACCCGGCCGCCAGATCGCCACCACCACCGTGCGCATCGACCCGCTCAGCGGACTCCACCTGGCCCGCACGCTCGGCGACCTCGGACGCGCCCTGGAGACCGAGGTCGCCCCCCTCGGCGAAGAAGGCGACGGACAGGCCGTCCTCGCCATCGACAGCGAAGGACGCGTCTACTCCATCGACCACACCGGCGACTGGTACCTCGGCTCCGACATCGACCGCGCCCTCGAAACCCTCATGACCGGAGCCCAGCCCGCGCGCCTCACCTCCGGCTGAGCCGACCGACCGAGCGGACGTCACACCGGCGGAGCACACCGGGAGAGACCGCGCCGGAGAGGACCGCGCCGGAAGAGACCGTGCCGGAGAACCACACCGGAGAGGACCCGCCGGAAGGCAGCCCTACGCCGCCCCGCCGTCCGGCAGCACCGCCGACACCCGGAAACCCCCCGCGTCCGTCGGCCCCGACACGAACACACCCCCGAGCCCCAGCACCCGCTCCCGCATCCCCACCAGACCGTTGCCGCCACTCGGCAGCCCCGCGTCCGCCGTCACCCCGTCCGTCGGACCGTTCTCCACCTGCATCGCCACCTCCGCCCCACGATGCGCGAGCCGCACCCACGTCCTCGCACCCGCCGCATGCTTGTGGACGTTCGTCAACGCCTCCTGCACCACCCGGTACGCCGTCTGCTCCACCTCCGGGGCGTACGGACGCAACTCCCCCTCCACCGACAGCTCCACCGTCATCCCCGCCTCACGGGACTGCGCCACCAGCGCCTCCACCTCGCACAACCGCGGCCCGTCCTCCACCGCCGCGGCCACGACGACGGCCGCCACCCGCCCCACCGACGCGAGCGGCACCCGCCCCGTCCGCGGCGCCACCAGCGCGTCCCCGCTCCGCAGCACCCCGAGCATCTCCCGCAGCTCCGTCAGCGCCTGCCGGCCCATGTCCCCCACCAGCGCCGCGTTGCGCACCGCCTTCGCCGGGTCCTTCGGGGCCACCGCCTGCAACGCCGCCGCGTGCACCACCATCAGACTCACCCGGTGGGCCACCACGTCGTGCATCTCCCGGGCGATCCGGGTCCGCTCCTCCGTACGCGCCCACTCGGCACGCTCCTCCGCACGGTCCGCCAGCAGCGACAGCTCCCGCTCCAGCGAATCCGCACGCTCCCGCAGGCTCTCCATCAGCCTGCGCCTCGCACCGATGTAGAGACCGAAGATCGCCGAGGGCGCCGTCAGCCCCAGCGACATGAACAGGGACACCACCGGGACGTACCAGACCCCCGGCCCGAAATCGGCGTGGGCGTCCACGCTCTGCCGGAGCCGCACGTACGACACGATGAAGGTGCCGACCAGGGTCATCCCCGTCAGCACCACCGTGATCCTGCGCGGCACCTCGGAGGCCGCCAGGGTGTACAGCCCCACGATCCCCATCAGGAAGCCCATCTCGGCCGGGGTCGTCGCGATCGACACCAGCACCACGGCGATCGGCCACCGCCTGCGCAGCACCAGGACCGAACCCGCGAGCAACCCGAAGAGCACCCCGAGCGGCACCGGCAGCCCGGTGTCCCCGGCGAACTCCACCCCCTCCAGCGCACACTCCAGCGCCGAGACCAGCGCCAGCCCCACGTCCAGAACGACACTGCGCCGCCGCTCCCACCACCAGTAGCCGCGGGTGGTCGGTCCCGCCGCTTCCCGGTCTGCCCCCGTTGCGGTCATGGCATCCAGCCTACGGGCGGCCGCATCTCTTTTTCGGGAGACTCCGTCAGCACGGAAAGCGACCCGTCGCGCCGCAAAGGCAGGCAGACCGCACGATCCGGTGAACCGAGCACTCTTTCGACCCGGACGTCCGCATTCCGGACGACGCTGTCCGTATGACACATGCCACAGGCAAGTACGCGGACTTCGAAGGGCTGCGCGAGAAGGCGATCTCACTGCGCAGGGAGGGGTTGAGCCGTCGCCAGATCCGCGACCGCCTGCGCGTCGGCAACAACGACATCCTCAATCGCCTCCTAGAGGGCGAGCCGGCCCCGGAGTGGACGAAGCGCCCGAACGCCAAGGACGACCTGAGCACGAAGGCCCGGGAGCTGCGGCTCCAGGGCATGACCTACGACCAGATCCAGCTGGAGCTGGGGTGCTCCAAGGGCTCGATCTCGCTATGGGTACGGGACCTGCCGAAGCCCGAGCGCAAACGCATCGCCGAACAGGCCTCCGAGATCGCTCGCCGCGGCTGGGAAGCGACTCTCCAACGGCGCGATGATGAACGGTTGCGGACGAAGAAGGCGGCGGCGGCCGAGATCAGCTCACTCAGCCCGCGCGAACTGTTCCTGGTAGGCGTGGGCCTCTATTGGGCGGAGGGAAGCAAGTCGAAGCCCTACCGTTCACAGGAGAGGGTCACCTTCACCAACAGCGACCCCGACATGATCTCCGTCTACCTCGCATGGCTACGCCTCCTGGGCGTCTCTCCGCAACACCTCCGGTTCCACGTCCACATCCACGAGACGGCCGACGTCAGAGCGGCGGAGCGCTACTGGGCCGACCTCACAGGCGCTACCGCCTCCGCATTCGGCAAGACCACGCTCAAAAGGCACACCCCGAAGACGAACCGGAAGAACACAGGTGAGGGGTACCGCGGTTGCCTTGTGGTCCGAGTTCTGAAAAGTGCGGACCTCTACCGTCGCATCGAGGGCTGGTGGTGCGGCATAGTAGGGGCTGCGAAATGCACCGATCAAGAGAATCGGACATAACGCCATAGACCATCCCGGGTCGTCTAATGGCAGGACAAATGGTTTTGGTCCATTGAATGAGGGTTCGATTCCTTCCCCGGGAGCTCCGCGCGCGGGCCCCGACCTCACCGGTCGGGGCCCGCGCTCGTTTCGGGCGTAAACGCCCCCGGTATCCTGCGGGTGTCCACCACCCGAAGCCGAAGGGCACATCCGTGAGCGCCATCAGCCCGGCAGCCGTCGTCGTCCTCGCAGCGGGTGAGGGCACCCGCATGAAGTCGAAGACCCCCAAGGTCCTGCACGAGATCTCCGGGCGCTCGCTCGTCGGACATGTCGTCGCCGCCTCCCGTGAGCTCGGTCCCCAGCACCTCGTCGTGGTCGTCGGCCATGCCGCCGAGCAGGTCACCGCGCACCTCTCCGCCGGGGACACCCCCGTGCGCACCGCCTACCAGGCCGAGCAGAACGGCACCGGTCACGCCGTACGGATGGCGCTCGGGGAGCTCGGCGGCGCCGTGGACGGCACCGTCATCGTGGTCTGCGGCGACACCCCGCTGCTCTCCGGCGAGACCCTCTCGGCGCTGGCCTCCACCCACGTCGCCGACGCGAACGCCGTCACCGTCCTGACCGCGGAGGTCCCGGACTCCACCGGCTACGGCCGGATCGTCCGCGACGCGGGCACCGGGGCGGTCACCGAGATCGTCGAGCACAAGGACGCCACCGAGACGCAGCGTGCGATCCGTGAGATCAACTCCGGGGTGTTCGCCTTCGACGGGCGGCTGCTCGGCGAGGCCCTCGGCAAGCTGCGTACGGACAACAGCCAGGGCGAGGAGTACCTCACCGACGTGCTGTCGATCCTGCGCGGGGAGGGGCACCGCGTCGGCGCCTCGGTCGCGGGTGACCACCGGGAGATCCTGGGGATCAACAACCGCCTCCAGCTGGCGGAGGCGCGGCGCCTGCTCAACGAGCGGCTGCTGGAGCGCGCCATGCTCGCCGGCGTGACGGTCGTGGACCCGGCGTCGACGCTGATCGACGCGACGGTGACGTACGAGCGCGACGCCATCGTGCACCCGGGGACGCAGCTGCTGGGCACGACGCACCTGGCGGAGGACGCCGAGGTGGGCCCGAACTCCCGCCTGAAGGACACGGTGGTCCACGCGGGCGCCCGGCTGGACAACTCGGTCGCGGACGGCGCCGAGGTGGGCCCCGGGGCGACCGTGGGGCCGTTCGCCTATCTGCGTCCGGGTACGCGGCTGGGGGCGAAGGCCAAGGCGGGTACGTACGTCGAGATGAAGAACGCGACGATCGGCGAGGGCACGAAGGTGCCGCACCTGAGCTATGTCGGGGACGCGACGATCGGTGACCACACCAACATCGGTGCGGCGAGCGTGTTCGTGAACTACGACGGGGTGGCCAAGCACCACACCACGATCGGGTCGCACTGCAGGACCGGGTCGGACAATATGTTTGTGGCGCCTGTCACGGTCGGGGACGGCGTTTACACGGCCGCGGGTTCGGTCATCACCAAGGACGTACCGTCCGGCTCGCTGGCCGTCGCCCGGGGCCAGCAGCGGAATATCGAGGGTTGGGTCGCCCGCAAGCGTCCCGGGAGCGCTGCGGCGCAGGCCGCTCAGGCCGCCGCCCAGGAGTCCGACGGCGAAAGCTGACCGGAAACAGGTACGCCGAAGGCGGCGTACCGTGATAGATGCTCACCCATTTCGGCTGGCTCGTCGCACATCGGGACACATGCGCGCGGCGCCAGATACACGTCTGAGGAGACTGTGCTGTGACCGGGATCAAGACGACCGGCGAGAAGAAACTGATGCTCTTCTCCGGCCGCGCCCACCCCGAGCTGGCCGAGGAGGTCGCGCACCAGCTGGGTGTCGGCCTCGTGCCGACGAAGGCCTTCGATTTCGCCAACGGTGAGATCTATGTGCGTTTCCAGGAGTCCGCACGCGGTGCCGACTGCTTCCTGATCCAGAGCCACACGGCTCCGATCAACAAGTGGATCATGGAGCAGCTGATCATGCTGGACGCGCTGAAGCGCGCGTCGGCACGGTCCATCACGGTGATCGTGCCGTTCTACGGGTACGCCCGTCAGGACAAGAAGCACCGCGGCCGTGAGCCGATCTCGGCGCGTCTGGTCGCGGACCTGATGAAGACGGCGGGTGCGGACCGGATCCTCACCGTCGATCTGCACACGGACCAGATCCAGGGCTTCTTCGACGGCCCGGTGGACCACCTGTTCGCGCTGCCGATCCTGGCGGACTACGTGGGTGCGAAGGTGGACCGGTCGAAGCTGACGATCGTGTCGCCGGACGCCGGCCGTGTGCGTGTCGCCGACCGCTGGTGCGACCGTCTGGACGCGCCGCTGGCGATCGTGCACAAGCGCCGTGACAAGGACGTTCCGAACCAGGTCAGCGTGCACGAGGTCGTCGGTAACGTCGAGGGCCGGGTGTGTGTGCTGGTCGACGACATGATCGACACGGGTGGCACGATCTGCGCGGCCGCGGACGCGCTGTTCGCGCACGGCGCCGAGGACGTCATAGTGACGGCGACGCACGGGGTGCTCTCCGGCCCCGCCGCGGACCGTCTGAAGAACTCCAAGGTCAGTGAGTTCGTGTTCACGGACACGCTTCCGACGCCTGGTGAGCTGGAGATCGACAAGATCACGGTGCTGTCCATCGCGCCGACGATCGCGCGTGCGGTCCGCGAGGTCTTCGAGGACGGTTCGGTGACGAGCCTCTTCGAGGAGCAGGAGTGACCGCCTGCGGGTGATCGACTTTGGGTGCGGCCTCCCCGCCGGGTAGACTCAGTGAGTTGCTCGGCGAGGGAGGCCGTTCTCATGCGTGGTCATGGGGATCGGTGGTCCGTTATCGACGCGCTCTTCGTAGCAGGCCTGTCGTGGGCCGGGTGACCATCGGTTTTTCGTCACCTTACGAGGAGTGCAGCATGGCTGAGATCAAGCTCGAAGCATCGGTCCGTTCGGAGTTCGGCAAGGGCGCTGCCCGTCGCACCCGTCGCGCCAACCTGGTTCCCGGGGTCGTCTACGGCCACGGTGCTGAGCCGGTTCACATCAACCTGCCGGGCCACGAGCTGCAGCTCGCGCTCCGTACGGCCAACGTCCTCATCGGTCTCGAGATCGACGGCAAGGACGCCCTGGTCATCCCGAAGGCCGTGCAGCGCAACGCCCTCAAGGGCAACATCGAGCACGTCGACCTGCTGACCGTGAAGCGCGGCGAGAAGGTCAACGTCGAGATCGCGGTGCACGCCGAGGGCGACCTGGCGCCGGGTGCCAACCTGCTGGAGTACGTGCAGAACACCCTGCTCGTCGAGGCCGAGGCCACGCACATCCCCGAGTCGGTCACGGTCTCCGTCGCCGGTCTGGACGCGGGTGACTCGATCGCCGCCAAGGACATCGAGCTGCCCAAGGGTGCCGTGCTCGCCGGTGACGAGGACGCCATCGTGCTGCAGGTCGTCGCCGCGCAGGCCGAGGAGGCCCCGGCCGAGGGCACCGAGGCCGAGGGCGCCGAGGCCTGAGCCTCGCTCCACCTGCTTCACTGACGGGGTGGCGGTTCCCTTTCGGGGGTTCCGCCGCCCCGTTTCCCTGTGTCCACAGCCCTGTGGACAGCCGTTCGCCCGTATCCGAGGAGACTCCGCGCGATGTCCGACGTCAACGACCCCTGGCTGATCGTGGGCCTCGGCAATCCCGGTCCCGACTATGCGGCGAACCGGCACAACGTGGGTTTCATGGTGGCGGATCTGCTGGCGGAGCGGATCGGCGGGAAGTTCAAGCGGGCGCAGAAGGCGCAGGCGCAGGTGGTGGAGGGGCGGATCGGTCCGCCGGGTCCGCTGAGCCGTCGGGTGGTGCTGGCGAAGCCGATGTCGTACATGAATCTGTCGGGTGGTCCGGTGACGGCGCTGCGTGATTTCTACAAGGTGCCGCTGGATCATGTGGTGGCGGTGCATGACGAGCTGGACATCGATTTCGGCATGCTGCGGCTGAAGCTCGGTGGCGGGGACAACGGGCACAACGGGCTGAAGTCGATGACGAAGGCGATGGGTCCGGAGTATCACCGGGTGCGGTTCGGAATCGGCCGGCCGCCGGGGCGGATGCAGGTCGCCGACTTCGTGCTGAAGGATTTCTCGGGTACGGAGCGCAAGGAGCTCGGGTATCTGGTGGACCGGTCGGCGGATGCGGTGGAGTCGTTGCTGGCGGAGGGGCTGGAGCGGGCTCAGTCCGCGTACAACTCCTGACATTCCTGCTGGTTCCTGGGTGTTTTTCGGCCACAGGTTGACCGGTGGCAGGGCTCTGCCCAAGGATCTGCCCCCATGAAACGGAGTTCCTCCCACCGGCTGCTGGCTCATGGCCGTACGTTCGCCGCCGGCTGTGTCGTCGTGTTGCTGCTGGTAGCGGGCGTGTGGTCGTCGTGGGACACGGCGCACCACATCGTCCTGGCCAAGGGGCGTGAGCACGGCACGATGGCGGTGACGGCGTGCGGTGAGGACGCGTGCACGGGGTCGTTCGCTCCGGGCGCGGATGCGCAGGAGCGGGCCGCGGTGACGATCGAGCGGTCCGTGGCGGTGAAGAAGGGTGAGCGTTTCCCCGTCGTGGTGAAGCCCGGGACCGGGGACGTGGTGCGTACCGGGACGCCGGGCTTCCTGCATGCCTGGGTGCCGTTGGGTGGTGCTCTGCTGCTGGCCGCCCTGGTGATCGGCGGCGGGATGCGGCTGACGCGCACGGCGTGGGGGACGGGGATCGCGGGTGCGGTCCTGTTGACGGCGACGTTCGTCGCCCTCTGACAGGGCCGCACCCGCTCGGTCGTCCCGGGTGGGTCTCAGCCCGTGGTGCGGGACCCGCAGGGCGTCAGCCCGTGTTGCGGAGGCCCGCTGCGACACCGTTGACGGTGAGCAGGAGGGCCCGTGCGAGCAGCGGGTCGGGCTCCTCGCCGCGTTCGGCTGCCTGTCGCTGGCGGGCGAGCAGGGAGACCTGGAGGTAGCTGATCGGGTCCAGGTAGGCGTCGCGGATGGCGAAGGTCTGCTGGAGCACCGGGCTGGTGCCGAGGAGTTCCTTGCCGCCGGTGACCTTGAGGACTTCCTGCACGGTGAGTTCGTGCTCGGCGACGATGTCGTCGAAGACGTGCTTGAGCTCGTCGGGGACGAGGGTGTCGACGTAGTGCCGGGCGATGCGCAGGTCGGTCTTGGCCAGGGTCATCTCGACGTTGGAGATGAAGTTCCGGAAGAAGTGCCACTGCTCGTGCATTTCTTCGAGGACGGTGCCGAGGCCGGCTTCGCGGAGGGCCTTGAGGCCGGATCCGACGCCGAACCAGCCGGGCACGATCTGCCGTGACTGGGTCCAGCCGAAGACCCACGGGATGGCGCGGAGGCCGTCGAGCGAGACGCCCGAGCCGGGGCGGCGGGAGGGCCGGGATCCCAGGTGCAGGTCGGCGAGCTGGTCCACCGGGGTGGAGGCGAGGAAGTACGTCGGCAGGTCGGGGTCCTCGACCAGCTTGCGGTACGCCGCGTGGGCGGCGTCCGAGACGGTGTCCATGGCCGCGTCCCAGCGGGCGAGCGCTTCGTCGGACTGGCGGGGTGCGGTGTGGAGTGCGGAGGCCTGGAGGGTGGCCGCGACGGTCAGTTCCAGGTTCTCGCGGGCGAGGGCGGGGATGAGGTACTTGTCGGAGATGACCTCGCCCTGTTCGGTCACCTTGATCTCGCCCTCGAGGGTGCCCCAGGGCTGCGCGAGGATCGCGTCGTGGGAGGGGCCGCCGCCGCGGCCGACGGTGCCGCCGCGGCCGTGGAAGAGGCGCAGGCGTACGCCGTAGCGGTGGGCCACGTCGCGGAGCCGGCGCTGGGCGCGGTGGATCTCCCACTGGGAGGTGGTGATGCCGCCGAACTTGGAGGAGTCGGAGTAGCCGAGCATGACCTCCTGGACGTCGCCGCGGAGCGAGACGAGGCGGCGGTAGGAGGGGTCGGCGAGCATCTCGTCGAGGATGACGTCGGCGGCCTTGAGCTCGTCGGTGGTCTCCAGGAGCGGCACGATGCCGATCTTGGCCCAGCCGCCGTGGAGGTCGAGGAGGCCGGCCTCGCGGGCGAGGACGGCTGCGGCGAAGACGTCGTCGGCGCCCTGGCACATCGAGATGATGTAGGACTCGATGACTTCGGGGCCGAAGCGTTCGAAGGCCTGGCTGATGGTGTGGAAGACGCCGAGGGTCTTCTCGCCCGCGGCGTCCAGGGGGGCCGGGGTGGGGGCGAGGGGGCGGCGGGAGCGCAGTTCCTTGGCGAGGAGCTTCTGCCGGTAGTCGCGCGGCATGTCGGTGTAGCGCCAGGACTCCTCGCCGAGGCGGTCGAAGAGCTGGCCGAGCGCGTGGTGGTGGGCGTCGGCGTGTTCGCGGACGTCCATGGTGGCGAGCTGGAGGCCGAACGCGGTGAGCGTGCGGATGGTGCGGTCCATGCGGCCGTCGGCGAAGAGTCCGCCGCGGTGCGCGCGCAGGGAGGTCTGGATGAGGACCAGGTCGGCGATGAGCTCGGCGGTGCCGAGGTAGTCGCAGCCGGGGCGGTGGGGGGTGCCGGAGGCGAGGCGCTCGCGGGTGTTGACGAGCTTCTGGCGGACGCAGGTGGCCTTGAGCCGGTAGGGCTCCTCGGCGTTCAGCCGCTTGTAGCGGGGGCTGATCTCGGGGAGCAGCTCCAGGTCGGTCTGGAGCGAGGTGAGGAGCTCGTCGGTGGCTCCGGTGTAGCGGATGGAGTTGGAGAGCAGTCCGCGCAGCTGGTCGACGAGTTCGAGGGCGTCGGTGATGCCGTGCTCGTGCTGGAGGATGAGCACGTCCCAGGTGACGGTGGGCGTGACGTTGGGGTTGCCGTCGCGGTCGCCGCCGATCCAGGTGCCGAAGGTGAGGGGGCGGGTGCCGGCGGGCAGTTCGACGCCGACGCGCTCCAGTTCCGCGGCCAGGTCCTCCAGGACGTCGCCCACCGCGTTGGCGTGGAGTTCGTCGAGGTAGTAGATGGCGTTGCGGGCCTCGTCGGCGGGCTCCGGGCGTACGACGCGGAGTTCGTCGGTCTGCCAGATGAGGTCGATGTTCTCGGCCAGGCGGATGTCCTGGCGTCGGCGGTCGGCCTCGATGACGGGGGTTTCGAGGAGTTCGGCGATGCGGCGGAGCTTGTTGAGCACGGAGCGCCGTGCGGCCTCGGTGGGGTGTGCGGTGAAGACGGGCCGGACGTTGAGGTTCTTGACCGTCTCGCGCAGGTGTTCGGGGTCGGCGTCCTTGAGGCGGTCGGCGGTGCGGGCGAGGAGCCCGCCTTCGGCGGCCCGTCGGTCGCGCATCTCGTGGGCGCGGTGGACCTGCTCGGTGACGTTGGCGAGGTGGAAGTAGGTGGAGAAGGCGCGCACGAGCTGTGCGGCGGTCTCCAGGTCGGTGTCGCCGAGGAGCTCGGCAGCTGCCTCGCCGTCCTCGCGGGTCAGGGCGCGGACGCGTTCGACGAGGTCGAGGAGGTCCTGGCCTTCCTGGCGTACGAGGGTCTCGCCCAGGAGGTCGCCTAGGCGGCGGATGTCGGCCCGCAGTTCGGTGGTGGCGGCGGGGGTCTGGTCGGCACTGCTCACAGTGTGCGGCTCCTTGCAGTGGTTGAGCACGTCTGTCAGGGGGGCCGGGGCGCTCGCGGTGCTGACGGGTCACCCCGGATATGCAGAGTGCGGACCGCGCTGTCCGACGCCCCCAGGATAGGTGTCCTGACGACGGGCGTGCTCGTTGCCCTGCGGGGGTGGGACCGATCCGGGGTAGACGAGGGCTGGAGGGCCGCTCGCACAAGGGTTGCCCCGTCGGTGTTCACGTGTCGCGGGCCTTTTCGCTGCCATACTTACGTTGCCGTAGGTTACGGAAGCGTAGCCCGCTCATTCCGTCATATTTCCTCACCTCACAGGGGACTCCCCAATGCCCACCAGCCCCGACGTGATCGACGACGGCCTGCCGACGGCGGCAGGCGACTCCACAGCCGCCTCCGCCACGCTCGGCGGCGACAAGAAACGTTCGATCGAACAGATCGCCCTGCTGCTGTTCATCGTGGTGCCGTTCGCCGCCCTGGTCGCGGCGGTGCCGCTGGCCTGGGGCCGCGGTGTCAGCTGGCTCGATCTGGGCCTGCTGGTCTTCATGTACTACTGGGGCTGCCACGGCGTGACGATCGGTTTCCACCGCTACTTCACGCACGGCTCGTTCAAGGCGAAGCGTCCGCTCCGTATCGCCCTGGCGGTCGCCGGTTCGATGGCGGTGGAGGGCCCTCTCGTGCGGTGGGTCGCCGACCACCGCAAGCACCACCGGTTCTCGGACGCCGAGGGCGATCCTCATTCGCCGTGGCGGTTCGGTGAGAACCTGCCTGCGCTGGTGAAGGGCCTGTGGTGGGCCCACATCGGCTGGATGTTCAACGAGGAGCAGACGCCGCAGCAGAAGTACGCCCCGGACCTGGTCAGGGACCCGGCGATCCGCGGGATCTCGCGTCACTTCCTCAGCTTCACGATCCTGTCGCTGGCGATTCCGCCGCTGGTCGGCGGTCTGGTGACGTGGTCGTGGTGGGGTGCGTTCACCGGGTTCTTCTGGGGTTCGCTGGTCCGGGTCGCGCTCCTGCACCACGTGACGTGGTCGATCAACTCGATCTGCCACGCGGTCGGCAAGCGGCCGTTCAAGTCGCGTGACCGCTCCGGGAACGTGTGGTGGCTGGCGGTCCTCTCGTGCGGCGAGTCCTGGCACAACCTGCACCACGCGGACCCGACGAGCGCGCGGCACGGGGTGCTGAAGGGCCAGATCGATTCGAGTGCCCGGCTGATCCGCTGGTTCGAGAAGCTGGGCTGGGCGCACGACGTGCGGTGGCCCGACGCGTCGCGTATCGCTGCCCGGCGCAAGGCCGCGGCCGCCGACCCGGCATGATTGACGACGTGGCGACCGACGGAAGCACCAGCGGCGAGAAGAGCATGCCTGCCCCCACGCGAAGGGCCCGGCGGGTCCGCATGACGGGCAAGGAGCGCCGCGAGCAGCTCCTGGACATCGGCCGCACCTTGTTCGCCGACAAGGGCTTCGAGGGCACCTCGGTGGAGGAGATCGCGGCGCGCGCCGGGGTCTCCAAGCCGGTGGTGTACGAGCACTTCGGCGGCAAGGAGGGTCTGTACGCCGTCGTGGTGGACCGTGAGATGCGCCAGCTGCTGGATCTGGTGACGGGGGCGCTCACCGCGGGGCACCCCCGTGAGCTGCTGGAGCAGGCGGCGTTCGCGCTGCTCGACTACATCGAGACGTACACGGACGGTTTCCGGATCCTGGTGCGTGATTCCCCGGTCGCGCAGTCCACGGGCACGTTCGCCTCACTGATCAGTGACATCGCCACGCAGGTCGAGGACATCCTGGGCCTGGAGTTCAAGGCGAGGGGCTTCGACCCGAAGCTGGCGCCGCTGTACGCGCAGGCGCTGGTCGGGATGGTGGCGCTGACGGGTCAGTGGTGGCTGGACGTGCGGAAGCCGAGGAAGGCGGAGGTCGCCGCCCATCTGGTGAATCTGGCGTGGCACGGGCTGGAGAACCTGGAGTCGAAGCCGCGGCTGATAGGGCACCGGAAGAACTGAGCCGCCCCGGCCGGTGCGTGATCACTCGGCGCGGTGGCGTGTGCTCCTGTCACCGGCGGCCCTGGACAGCCCGCGAGCCCGGCGCGGGCGTTCAGCCCGCCGTGCGCGCCACGGCGAAGATCCGGCGGAACGGGAAGACCGTGCCGTGCGGGCCGGCCGGGTAGGCGGTGCGCAGCAGGTCGCGGTAGGCGCCGAGGAAGGCGTCGTGGGCCCGGGGGTCGTCGGCGAGGGCGGTGAGGACGGGGCGCAGGCCGGTGCCCTTGACCCAGTCGAGGACGGCGTCCTCCCCCTGGAGCAGGTGCAGGTAGGTGGTCTCCCAGACGTCGACGGTGCGTCCGGGTGCGGTGAGGTGTTCCAGGTAGCCGGTGGGGGTGTCGACGGCGTCGCCGTGGCGCAGGAGACCGCCGAGGCGTGTCCGCCAGCGGGGGGATTCGGCGAGTTCGCGCATGAGGGTGTGGCTGGGGGCGTCGAAGTTGCCGGGCACCTGGAAGGCGAGGGTGCCGCCGGGGGTGAGGGCGTCGAGCCAGCGGGGGAGGCGGGCCGTGTGTCCGGGGACCCACTGGAGCAGGGCGTTGGAGACGATGAGGTCGTACGTCTCGGTGGGTTCCCAGGTGGCGGCGTCCGCCTCGGCGAAGTCGAGGAGGGGCCCGGCGTGGGTGCGGGCGCGCTCCAGCATCCGGGGGGAGTTGTCGTAGCCGGTGATGCGGGCGGCGGGCCAGCGGTCGGCGAGGACGGTGGTGACGTTTCCGGCGCCGCAGCCGAGGTCGGCGATCCGGGGTGCGGGTTCGTGCGGGAGGGGTCCGATGCGGGCCAGGAGGTCGTGGAAGGGGCGGGTGCGGTGGCCGGCGTGACGGAGGTACTGGCCGGGGTCCCAGACGGGTGCTGTCATGCTGTCCAGGATCACCAGGCGAGTCTCTTGATGTCAAGACACTTGAATTCAAGAGACTTCATGTCGAGGGACCCTCTACACTGATCGACATGGAGGACGAGGTCGACCGGCTGGTCGCTGCGTGGCGCCGCGAGCGCCCTGACCTCGACGTGGAACCACTCGAGGTCCTGAGCCGCGTCTCCCGCCTGGCCAGGCATCTCGACCGGGCCCGCAGGATCGCCTTCGCGGAGCACCAGCTGGAGCCGTGGGAGTTCGACGTGCTGACGTCGCTGCGACGCGCGGGCGCCCCGTACCAGCTCTCCCCCGGCCAGCTCCTCACGCAGACACTGGTCACCTCGGGCACCATGACGAACCGCATCGACCGGCTGACCAAGAAGAACCTGGTGGAGCGGCTCCCCGATCCGAGCGACCGGCGCGGTGTCCTCGTGCGGCTGACCGACCTGGGCCGCGACAAGGCCGACCAGTCGCTGGCCGGCCTGCTCGACCAGGAGCGGGCCATCCTCGGCGAGCTCTCACGCCAGCAGCGCTCCGAACTCGCCGGACTGCTACGCCAGTTGACCGCCCCGTTCGACAACATCCCCGGATAGCGGGGCCGGGCCCACCCCGGCCCGCCGGGCCAGCGCCACGGCTGCCAGCGTCGAGTGCACGCCCAGCTTCCCCAGCACGTTCTGCATGTGCGTCCGCACCGTGTGCGGGGACAGGAAGAGACGCTCCGCGACCGCCTTGCGGCCCAGGCCCGCCACCATGCAGCGCAGCACCTCACGCTCGCGCGGCGTCAGCGACTCCACGAGCTGCTCGCTCTCGGTGCGGTGCTTGCGGGCCGCTGTCAGCTCCCGGAGCACACCGGTGAGCAGGGCGGGCGGCAGGTGCGTCTCGTCCCTCAGCACCCCCCGGATGACGGTCAGCAGCCGTTGCAGGGAACAGTCCTTGGCGACCCAGCCCGAGGCGCCGGCCTGGAGCGCCATCGCCGCGCGGCGCGGGTCGTCCTTCTCTGCGAGCACCACCGTGCGGATGTGCGGGCGCCCCGAACGGACGCCGGCCACCAGCGAGATGCCGTCCACCGGACCGCCCCCGCCGCCGTCGTCCGGTGCACCGCGCGGCGCGGGGACCGGCCGGGCGCCGCCCGTGGCGAGGACGCCCAGCTCGGCGTCGACCAGCATCACGTCGTAACGGCGCCCCTCGGCGGCCGCGCGTTCCAGACAGCGCAGCGCGGCCGGGCCGCTGCCCGCCGCGGACACGTCGACGTCCGGTTCGGCCGCGAGGGCCGCGGCGAGGGACTCGGCAAAGATGCGGTGGTCGTCGACCACCAGAACCCGGATACGAGCCACAGACACCCCCATGCTGTGTGAACCCCTGGGGCGCCCGTTCACGACCGGCCCCGACGGGGACGGATCCTGCGGACACGACGCCCGGAGCACTCCGGTGAACCGCCGGCGCACGGCCGCCGCCGTGTGCCGGCCGTCACCCGCTCCGGGCGTCGTGTCCGACCTGTCTCGTCCCCTGAAACGGCACCGGCCCCCACCGGTGCTGAGCATCAGCGTACGGGGGGTGGTGGGCGCCGGAAGGCGATTCGCAGAACTGACCGGTCGAGGTGTTCAGGGTGTTGTTCATGTTCCGTCTTGAGACAGAAGTGGACAAGGAACGTCGTCTTCTGCTGGGCCGTCGGCTGCACGACGACAACCGGGACGGATCACCGGAGCTGCGCGCCCTGCATTCGACCTCCGCCGCGCACGAAGTGCCGCTGGAGGTCCGGCTCCTGGACGGCCGGGGAACGCCGGCCGGCGGACTGAGCGGGCGGACCTGGGCCCACTGGCTCCATGTGGACCTGCTCCGGGTCGACGCCCGGCACCGCGGCCTCGGTCTCGGCGCGCGGCTCCTCACCGAGGCGGAGCGCCTCGCCCGCGACGACCGGGCGTGCACCCGCTCCCGGCTGGAGACCTGCGACTTCCAGGCCCCGGAGTTCTACCGGAAGCAGGGGTACGAGGTGGTCGGCGCGGTCGAGGACTGCCCGCCCGGTGTCGCGGAACTGACCTTGGTCAAGCAGCTGGAGCGAGCCGGCGTGCCCCCGCCGAAGGAACCGCGGGAAAGACCCCTGGGGCGGCGTACCCGGCCGAGGTGAACGCCTCCGAGACGGCCTTGGCGACGGTGTCCGCCATCGCCTCCTCCACCAGGACGATCGCGGAGCCGCCGAAGCCGCCGCCGGTCATCCTCGCCCCGAGCGCCCCGGCGGTGTGCGCGGCCGAGACCACGAGGTCCAGCTCCGGGCACGAGACCCGCAGGTCGTCGCGGAGCGAGCGGTGCCCCTCGTCGAGCACCGGGCCCGCCGCGCGCACGTCGCCCGCGTCGAGCAGCGCGATGACCTGCTCCACCCGGTGGTTGTCGCTCACGACATGGCGGACGTAGCGCACGACCGACTCGTCCTCGCCCGCCGCCGCGAGGGTCTCCAGGGCGGCGTCCAGGCCCTCGTACGGGAGGTCGCGGAGGGTGCCGATGCCGAGGGCCCGGGCTCCGGCCTCGCAGCCGGCCCGGCGCTCCGCGTACGCGCCGTCGCCCAGGGCGTGCTTGACCCGGGTGTCGACGACGAGCAGCTGCAGTCCGTGCGAGGCCAGGTCGAAGGGGACCTGGCGCACGGTGAGGTCGCGGGTGTCGAGGTGCAGGGCGTGCCCCTCGGTGGCGCAGGCGGAGGCCATCTGGTCCATGACGCCGCAGGGGACACCGACGAAGGCGTTCTCGGCACGCTGGCCGAGCACCGCGATCTCCGGTGCGCCGAGGCCCAGTTCGAAGAGGTCGTTGAGCGCGAGGGCGGTGACGACTTCGAGCGCGGCGGACGAGGAGAGCCCGGCGCCGACGGGGACGGTGGAGGTGAGCTGGATGTCGGCGCCCGTGACGGGATGCCCGGCCTCGCGGAGCGCCCAGACGACCCCGGCCGGGTAGGCGGCCCAGCCGTGGCCGGAGTGCGGGGTCAGCTCGTCGACGCGCAGCGAGACGACGCCGCCCGGTACGTCGGTGGAGTGCAGGCGGAGCTGCCCGTCGGTGCGGCGGGCGACGGCGGCGCGGGCGTGGTGCGGGAGGGCGAGCGGCATGACGAAGCCGTCGTTGAAGTCGGTGTACTCACCGATGAGGTTCACCCGTCCGGGTGCTGCCCAGATCCCTTCGGGCGCGCTCCCGTAGAGCTCGGTGAACGAGGCGGTGAGCTCGGCGTTGTCGGTCATGGTGCGGTGGGCTCCTCTCGGCGGGCGAACGTCCAGGCGTCGGCGACGATGGCGGCCAGGTCGGCGCGGGACGGCTTCCAGCCCAGCCGCTCCCTGGCGGTGGCGGCGGAGGCGACGAGGACGGCCGGGTCGCCGCCGCGCCGGGGGGCCGCGGTCTCGGGGACCGGGTGGCCGGTGACCCGGCGGACGGTCTCGATGACCTCGCGCACCGAGAAGCCGTTGCCGTTGCCGAGGTTGCAGATGAGGTGCTCGCCCGCGGTGGCCGTCTCCAGGGCCAGCAGGTGGGCCTCGGCGAGGTCGGCGACGTGGATGTAGTCGCGTACGCAGGTGCCGTCGGGGGTCGGGTAGTCGTCGCCGTACACGGAGATCGACTCGCGCTGCCCGAGGGCGACCTGGAGGACCAGCGGGATGAGGTGGGACTCGGGGCTGTGGCGCTCGCCGCAGCTGCCGTACGCGCCGGCGACGTTGAAGTAGCGCAGGGAGACGGCGGCCAGGCCGTGGGCGGCCGCCTCACCGGTGATCATGTGGTCGACGGCGAGCTTGGAGGCGCCGTACGGGCTGGTGGGCGCGGTGGGGTCGGACTCCGTGATGGGGCTGGAGACCGGCTCGCCGTAGGTCGCCGCGGTGGAGGAGAAGACGAGGGTGCGCACGCCCGCGTCACGCATGGCGGCGAGGAGGGCGGTGGTGCCGCCGACGTTGTTCACCCAGTACTTCTCGGGGTCGACGACGGACTCGCCGACCTGGGAGAACGCCGCGAAGTGCAGCACCCCGTCGTAGGAGGGGTCCAGCCAGGTGGCGGCGTCCTGGATGCGGCCCTCGATGAACTCGGCGCCCTGGGGGACGCCTTCGCGGAAGCCGGTCGACAGGTCGTCGAGGACGGTCACGGTGTGACCGGCCTCCAGCAGGTGTGCCGCGACGACGCTGCCGACGTATCCCGCGCCGCCCGTCACCAGGTACTTCTTGCCGGTGTTGCTCACTCGCTCGCTACCTCTCGCAGTCGCTGGGCCGCGGCCTCCGGCGGCACGTCGTTGATGAAGACGCCCATGCCGGACTCGGAGCCCGCGAGGAACTTCAGCTTGCCGGTGGTCCGCCTGATGGTGAAGAGCTCCAGGTGCAGTCCGAACTCCTCCCGCCCGGCGACCCGGAAGGGGGCCTGGTGCCAGGCGGAGATGTACGGCGTGGGCGGCTCGCCGGGGCCGAAGATCCGGTCGAATCGCCTCAAGAGTTCCAGATAGATCTGTGGGAACTCTGTCCGCGCGCCCGCGTCGAGTTCCCGGAGGTCGGGGACGCGGCGGCGCGGGTGGAGGTGGACCTCGTAGGGCCAGTGCGCGGCGTACGGCACGAAGGCGACCCAGTGCTCGCCCTCCAGGACGATCCGGTCGCCGTCGGCCAGCTCGCGCGCGACGACGTCGTCGAAGAGGTTGCGGCCGGTCTCCGCGCGGTGGGTCTCCAGGGAGCGGAGCATCTGCTCGGTGCGCGGGGTGACGAAGGGGTAGCCGTAGATCTGTCCGTGCGGATGGCCGAGGGTGACGCCGATCTCGGCGCCCCGGTTCTCGAAGCAGAACACCTGGGTGACCTGCGGGAGCTCGGCGAGGTCGGCGGTGCGGTCGGTCCATGCCTCCAGGACCAGGGCGGCCTGGTCCTCGGTGAGGCCGGCGAAGGACACGTCGTGGTCGGAGGTGAAGCAGACGACCTCGCAGCGGCCGGAGTCACCGGCGAGGGAGGGGAAGCGGTTCTCGAAGACGGCGACGTCGTAGCCGGTGTCGGGGATCTCGCTGAGGCGGCCCTCCTGCGAGGGGCAGAGCGGGCACTCGTCGGCCGGCGGGTGGTAGGTGCGCCCCTGCCGGTGCGAGGCGATGGCCACCGAGTCGCCGAGCAGCGGGTCGTGGCGGATCTCCGAGGACGTCGACACGGCGTCCAGCGGCCGGGTGTCGACGGCGTCGCGGACGGTGTCGTCCGCGGAGTCGTAGTAGATCAGCTCACGGCCGTCGGCGAGGGTCGTAACCGTCTTCTTCACCAGGCTCCTCCATGTGACGCCCTCCCAAACATAACCGCACATAACAAATCACAACTCAACACGCCAGTCAATGCCACTGAATCCTGTGGCCACCCTGTGACCGAGGGTCGCCAGAACCGGACATTCCGCCCCGCGCGATCACGATCAAACAAAGAACGCCATTCAAGCTGTTCATTTTCTGAACACAAAGGCGTAGGTTCCGACAGGTTCAGTTCGCGCAACGAAGCGAGTACCCCCCATGCAATATCTGGCCGAAGGGCTCCGGCTCCCCACGAACGGGCTCGATTACACAATCCTGGCGATCTACTTCGTCGTGGTGCTCGGCATCGGCTTCGCCGCCCGGGCCAGTGTGAAGACGAGTCTCGACTTCTTCCTCTCCGGACGGTCACTGCCCGCATGGGTGACCGGTCTGGCCTTCGTCGCGGCGAATCTCGGCGCGACCGAGATCCTCGGCATGGCGGCGACCGGCGCGCAGTACGGCGTCGCGGTCGTCCACTGGTACTGGATCGGCGCCATCCCCGCCATGGTCTTCCTCGGCCTGGTGATGATGCCCTTCTACTACCGGTCGAAGGTCCGCTCCGTGCCGGAGTTCCTGCTGCACCGCTTCGACAAGTCGGCACACCTGCTGAGCTCCATACTCTTCGCCTTCTCGGCGATCCTGATCGCGGGCGTGAACCTCTACGCCCTCGCGATCGTCGTGGAGGCGCTGCTGGGCTGGCCGCAGTGGGTCGCGATCGTGGTCGCCGGCCTCTTCGTGCTGGTCTACATCACCATCGGCGGCCTCTCCTCCGCCATCTACAACGAGGTGCTGCAGTTCTTCGTCATCCTCGCCGCGCTGATCCCGCTGACCCTGCTGGGCCTCAAGCGCGTCGGTGGCTGGGACGGGCTGAGCGGCTCCCTGGAGAAGCAGCACGGTGCGGACTTCATGACCGCCTGGGGCGGCACGGGCATCGGTGACGCCAACCCGCTGGGCGCCAACTGGCTGACGATCATCCTCGGCCTGGGCTTCGTCCTCTCCTTCGGCTACTGGACGACGAACTTCGCCGAGGTGCAGCGCGCCCTGTCCGCGAAGAACCTCTCGGCCGCCCAGCGCACCCCGCTGATCGCCGCCTTCCCGAAGATCTTCATCGTCTTCGTCGTGATGATCCCGGGCCTGGTCGCGGCCGTGCTGGTGCCGAAGATCGGGACGCCCGGCTCCGACCTCACGTACAACGACGCCATCCCGCTGCTGATGCAGGAGCTGCTGCCCAACGGTGTGCTCGGCATCGCGGTGACCGGTCTGCTGGCCGCGTTCATGGCCGGTATGGCCGCCAACGTCTCGTCGTTCAACACGGTGTTCACCACGGACATCTGGCAGCGGTACGTGAAGAAGGACCAGCCCGACGCGTACTACCTGCGCTTCGGCCGGCTGATCACCGCCGTGGGTGTGCTGGCCTCGATCGGCACCGCGTTCATCGCCGCCAGCTTCTCCAACATCATGACGTACCTCCAGACGCTGTTCTCGTTCTTCAACGTCCCGCTGTTCGTCGTCTTCATCATCGGCATGTTCTGGAAGCGCGCCTCGATGAAGTCGGGCGTCTGGGGCCTGCTGGCGGGCACCACGGCCGCGATGGTGAACTACTTCGTCATCTACAAGCAGGGCATCATCGACATCCCGTCCGACCAGGGCGCCAACTTCGTCTCCGCGATCGTCGGATTCGTCGCCGGCGCGGTCGTCATGGTCGCCGTCACCCTCTTCACCGCTCCCAAGCCGGAGGCCGAACTGGCCGGTCTGGTCTACGGGACGGAGGCACCGGACTCCGAGGAGGTGCCGGACGAGGGCGACAGCGCGTGGTACCGCAAGCCCGCCCTGCTCGGCTGGGGCGCGATCGTCCTCGCCACCCTGTGCTACCTGCCCTACTCGCTCTGATCGGAGGCACTCACCATGTCCGACGCACACGAAGCACACAAGGAAGTCTCCGAGCTGGAGCGCACGTCCGCGACCGCGGCCCGGCTCTTCGACATCCGGCGGATCATCGGCGGTCTCTTCGTGGTCTACGGAGTGATCGTCACCATCGCCGGCATCAACCCGTCCGACGCCGACCTGAAGAAGGCCGAGGGCGTCCACATCAACCTCTGGACCGGCCTGGCCATGCTGGCGCTCGGGCTGTTCTTCCTCATCTGGATGAAGCTGCGCCCGGCGCAGGTGCCGGACACGGCGCCCGGTACGCCGGAGAGCTGACCGGTACCCCGCGGGGGCCGGACGATCACGCGTTCACGCGGGACCGTCCGGCCCCCGCGGCGTTCCCGCCCGGTCCAGGAGCCCGGTCCGGGCGGCGAGCGCGGCGGCCTCCAGCCGGGAGCCGACGCCGAGCTTCATCAGCACCCGCTGCACATGCGTGCGCGCGGTGCTCGGCGCGATCCCCATGCCGGCCGCGATCAGCCGGGTGTCCTCGCCCTCGGCGACCCGCACCAGCACCTCGACCTCACGCGGGGTCAGCATGCGCAGCAGCCGCTGCCCCTCGTCGTCCGGCTGGGCCGCCGGATGCAGCAGTTCGGCGAAGGCGCCCCGCAGCAGCTGCGGGGCTATCGCCGCCTCCCCCGCGCGCGCCTTGATCATCGCGCGCTCGACGCCCTCGATGCGTTCGTCGTGCCGGACGTAGCCGGCCGCTCCCGCGGCGAAGGCCGCCGCGATGCCGCGCGGGCTCGGCACCGGGCCGAGCACCACCACGGCCACCTGCGGACGCTCGCGCCCGATCCGGACGATCGGGTCGAACACGCCGGGCTCGGCGGGTGCCGCCGTGCCGAACAGGCAGACCTCGGGCGCCCTGCTGACGACCAGTTCCGCAGCACCGGACGTCGGCGCGGCCGCCGCGAGCACGCGGTGCCCCCGCAGTTTCAGTGCCGAGGCGAGTGCCTCGGCGAGCAGACGGTGGTCATCGACCACCATGAGCCGCACGCCCATCGGAAATGCCCCCATGTGTACAGCGCTGTGTCGCTGCGTAACCCTGAAATGGCCCCCCGGCCCCTCTGACCCGGCAAGTTACACGCTTGTTCGACGCTGCGCGCCCTCTCCCGGGCAGAAGCCCCCCAGAGTGCCGAATTCTGAGTCATTCAGGGCTACTTGCCTACGTGCCCGTCAGAAAACGACCGGCCCTGCCGGTCTGATGATCAACCGGCAGGGCCGTCACTGTTCGCCCGGGCACGGGCCGGGGGTCAGCCCGTACGGAAGGAGACGACGAGGTACTGCTTGTCGTCCAGCGAGGAGGACTTGCTCGGCTCACTGATCATCTGCTCGGAGATGAACAGCCGGCCCTTCTCGTAGATGAACTCGGCGTAGTCGATGGAGAAGCTGGTCTCCGCCTCGCGCACCGCCTCGTCGTCCGGGTTGACCATCAGCACCGTCTCCTTGAAGGTCGAGCCGTCGATGGAGACGATCTGGCCGCCCTTGTCGTACGGGGGCCGCTTGTACGCGATGAGGTTGGAGCCGTCCATGCGCAGCGGGGTCAGCGTGTAGCGGTCGCCCGCGTCCGCCCTGCCGCCGACGAGCTTGCCGGTGGTGAGGTCGAAGGCGACGATCTCGTTGGTGTCGCCGTACTCGCCGCCGCCCTCGTGCTCCTCGGTCGGCACGTAGATCTTGTTGTTGCCGACCGCCAGGGAGGTGCACTTCTCGACCTCGGTGGAGCCGCAGTCCGCGGCGTACTTGTCCGCGTCGGCCGAGATCCTGACGATGAGCTTGCCGGTGGCCGCGTCGATGGAGAAGAAGTCCGAGATGCTGCTGCCGTCGCCGGCGGTGTCGCCGACGTCGGCCGCGACGACGAGCGGCTTGGTGGACACGATGCTCGCGTACTCGACGCCGGCGGGCATGGTGAACGAGGAGAGCGGTGCACCCGTGGTCGGGTTCAGCGCCTGGACAGTGAGCTGCGGATCGTCGTAGCTGCCGCACTTGCGGACCACCGCGAGGGCGTCGCCGCCGCCGTAGCCCATGTCGTAGCAGTTGTTGGTGTCCGTCTTCGGCTTCCAGAGCTCGGCGCCGTTCGCCAGGTTGAAGGCGGCCCCGCCGCTGGTGCCGCCCGCGGCGACCGTGGAGCCGCTGAGGGTGACCTCGTTGAACCGGACGGGCTCGTCACCGCTGGACGCCGAGGTGACGGACTTGCTCCACATCAGCTTGCCGGTGGCCAGGTCGAGCGCGCCGACCTGGTTGCAGGACGGGTACTTGTCCGCGGCGCTGGGCTTGCCCTCCTGGAAGGCGATGGCCGTCTTGTAGTCCTTGCTCATGTGCCGGGACGCGGCGCAGACCTGGCCCTCGAGCGGGATCGACCAGAGCTTGGTGCCCTTGTCGAGGTCGTAGCCGACGATCTCGTAGACGCCGGTCTTCACGTACGCCTTGTCGGTGACCCAGGATCCGTCGACGACGGTGGTGTCGGTGACCTTCGGGTGGGGGAGCTGGAAGCCGACCTTGGACTTGGTGTCGGACGGCGCCTTCTCGGCGCCTCCGGCCAGGCCGCCGCCCTCTCCGCCCTTGCCCTCGCCGCCCTCGGTTCCGGCCGAGGCGACGTCGTCCTGCTTGCCGCCGTCGTCACCACTGCTGGAGGAGTAGACGATCCCGCCGCCGACGATCAGCAGCACGGCGACCACCGCGGCGACGATGATCTGCATCCGGGTGTCGAACTTCTTGCCGCCGCCCGGCCCGGGTGCGGCGTACTGCGGGTGCATCGGGGCGGTCGGGTAGCCGTATCCCTGCTGCGGAGGCATGCCGGGCTGTCCGGGCGGCCCCTGCGGGAAGCCGTATCCGGGCTGGGCCGGCGGCTGCCCGGGGGGCGGCGCCTGCGGGTAGCCGTACGCGGGGTTGTGCGGCGGCTGTCCGGGCGGGGGCCCCTGCGGGGCGCCGTACCCACCGGGGGGCGGAGGCGGCGGGCTGCCGTAGCCGCCGGCCGGGGGGATGGGCGGGCTGCCGTAGCCGCCGGCCGGCGGGGTCGGCGGTGCTGCGGGGGGCTGCTTCCCGAAGGGGTCGGCGGGCGGCGGGGTGGGCGCGCCGAATCCGCCGGGCGGCGGGTCCTGCGGGGCGCCGAATCCGCCCTGGGGCGGTTCGTTGGGCGGCTGCGGCGGCTGGGGCGGCTGGCTCATGGCGTACGTACCTCTGCGGAGTCCGAGGGGGGGGGAAGGGGGGAGCTGCTCTGGCCGTCGTCGGCCGTTACTTGCCGAAGGCCATCATGGTCGTCTGCTCCTTCTCCTCCTCGTCGTTGCTCGCGGAGACGCGGTCGCTGACGACGAAGGAGCGGCCCCCCGCGTAGAGGGTCCTGGACGAGAAGAAGTTCTCGATCCCGCTTGTCGAGGCCGGGTGCTGGAGCAGCACCTTGGGCGCTCCTCCGGTGGCCGCGATCGTCGCGACCGCCCCGCCCTTGTCGTACGTGGGCTCCAGGTAGACCAGGACGTCGCCGCCCTCCATCCGCAGCGGCTTCATGGTGCGCTCGGCGGGGGCCGCGGACTTCCACTTGGTCTTGCCGGTGTTCAGGTCGAACGCCAGGACCTTGTTGGTGCGGGAGGTGCCGCTGGTGTCGTCCGCGGTCATCATGTAGAGGGTGTTGGCGTCGGCGGCGACGCCGGTGCATCCTTCGAGCTTCTCGCCGAAGATGCCGAAGTCGTTGCCGCAGTCGACGGCGGGGTTGTCCCCCTTGTCACTGATCAGCTGGGAGCGGAGCGTCCCGTTCTCCTTGAGCGCGATGATGCCCCACTTCTTCTCCTCGCGCTGGGTCAGCGAGACGACGAGCGGGCTCACCGAGTAGACCTTCTCGACCTCCCAGCCGCGCTTGGGCTGGTAGGTCCACTTGGCCTTCCCCGTGGTCGGGTCGATCTCCTGGATCTGGTGCTGCGGGTTGTCGACGTCGTCGGTGCGGCAGGCGGCCGCGGCGATCAGCTTGGGTCCGCCCGCGAAGGCGAAGGGCTGGCAGTTGCCCGACGGCTTGCCGAACAGGTCCTTGCCGTCGCTGACCCGGTAGGCGTTGGAGTTGCCGGTGCGGCCGACGGTGACGGTGTCGCCGCTGATCGCGAGACCGATGTCCGTCATCATGTCCCAGGTGCCGTTCTTCTTGACCGACTTCTTCCAGCCGGCCTTGCCGGTGTTGAGGTCGATCATCTGGAGGTCGGAGCAGTCGGCACGGTCGGTGGTGCCGTTCTTCACACCGATGACGATCTTGCCGTCGGCGGTGGGCGTCCCGGGTGCCGAGCAGATGTCCGCGGGCAGGGGCAGGTCCCACTTCTTCTTGCCGTCGGCCACCGAATAGCCGGTCACCGAGCGGTACATGCCCTTGACGAGGGTGTCGCCGACGATCCACGGGCCGTGCACCCCTGCGCCGTTGCGCGGCAGGTCGATGTCGTTCTTCGTCAGCCAGAGGACCTTCGCCTCGCCCGCCTTGCGCCCGGCGTTGAGGTCGTCGTCGGCCTCGCGGCCGTCCCCCTTGCCGTCGCCCTGGTCGACGCTGGGAGAGGCGCTCGGGTCGACGGCGCCGCTGCTGGACTTCGCGACGGGCTTCTTTTCGCCGTCGTCGCCGCCGCTCGTCAGGAGGAAGATGCCTCCGCCGACGACGAGGAGACCGGCGAGCGCCGCACCGATGATGACGGCGGGCTTGCCCTTGAAGGGGCCGCCGCCGGAGCCGCCGGGCACGGGCGCACCCGGGTACTGCTGCTGCGGGTAGCCGTAACCGGGCTGCTGTCCGTACGGGCCCGGCTGGCCGTAGGGGCCGGGCTGCTGCGCGTACGGGCCGGGCTGCTGGGCGTACGGGCCGGCCGTTGCGCCGTAGGGGCCGGGCTGCTGGGCGTACGGGCCGGGGGCCTGCTGTCCGGGGGCCTGGGGGTAGCCGTAGCCGGGCTGCGTCCCGGGTGCCTGCGGGTAGCCGTAGCCGGGCTGCGCCGGGGGCGTCTGCGGAGCACCGGCGGGAGGCGTCTGCGGAGGCGCGGGCGGCGTCTGCGGAGCACCGGCGGGAGGCGTCTGCGGAGGCGCGGGCGGCGTCTGCGGAGCCGGCGGCGGTGACTGCGGCTGGGGCGGCGGCTGAGGAGTGCCCTGCGGTTCCTGCGGAGCCCCGAAGCCCCCCTGCGGCGGTTGCTGGCTGGGCGGCTGGGTCATCAGCACGTCCCCCTTCGTGCGGGCCGGTGCCCGTTCCGGTCTCCCCCGCGATTCCGCTGGGCTCAGAGGATCAGGTGCAGGAGATCTCTGAATTCCCCCCGGAAAGGAGCGAATCGGGCATGGCTTCCGCGGTGTTGCGACAGTCGAGCGGGGCTTCTTTGTACCACCCGCACCACGCCGGGTACCGGATCGGTCCACCCCCTGTTCCCAAGGGAGAACCGGGCTGTGATGCCTCCGTTATGCGCCGGTCGGGGCCCGTGCGGAGCCCGTTTCCCGATGCTGCGTCAACTCGTTCCGCAAGGGGCTGATTTCACGGGATCCCCGCAGGCCGGGCCCTACCCGCCGTAGACCAGCACGGCCGTCGCCGCCTTCTCCTCCTCGTCCTCCTCCGCGCTGATTCGCTGCGGGAGGAGGAAGGAACGCCCGTCGCGGTAGGTGACCTTCGGAAGGAAGAGGGAGTTCTCGGTGTCCTCCGCCGACTCCGGATGTTTCAGCAGGGTCGTGTACGCCCCGGTCGAAGGGTCCAGCGCGCCGATCTCACCGCTCTTGCGGTACGCGGCCTGCACATGCACCACCACCTTCCCGCCCTCCATGCGCAGCGGCATCATGAAACGCCCGCCCGGCGAGGGCGTCTTCCATACCGGCTTGCCGGTGGCCAGGGCGAAGGCGACGACCTTGTTCGTCTTCACCTCCGCCGTGGAATCGGGCTGCGTCGAGAAGTAGAACCTGCTCGCGTCCGCCGTGACCCCTGCGCAGCCGTCCAGGTTGCCGCCCTCCTGCACGGAGTCCTCGCCGCACCGGAAGCCGTAGTCCTCGTCACCGCCCGCCATCCGGGAGCGGTAGGCGCCGTTCCCGTCGAGGACGAGGACGGCCCACTCGTCGTCCTTGGCGATCGAGAGGACGGGCGGGCTCACGGTGAAGATGTGTGTCACCGACCAGCCCGGCTCCACGGCGTAGGTCCATTTCGGCGTCCCGGTGACCGGGTCGACCTCCTGGACCTGCTGGCGGACGGGATCTGCGGGCTCCGGCTGGCAGCTGACGGCCGCCAGCATGCGGGTGCCGCCGGTGAACGCGAAGGGCTGGCACACGCCTTCCTTCCGCCTGCCGAACAGTTCCTTGCCGTCACTGACCCGGAAGGCGTCCGAGGAGCTGGTCCGCCCGAACGTCACGGTGTCCCCGCTGATCGACATGGCCACGTGCGACAGGCCGTCCTGCATCCCGGACCTGTCGACCGTCTTCTTCCAGCCCGCCTTGCCGGTGCGCAGGTCGATCATCTGCAGGACGGAGCAGGTGGCCTCGGTCTCCATGACGTCGTCCTCCAGACCGACGACGACCTTTCCGTCGGCGGTGGGGGCGGAGGGTGCGGCGCACAGGTCGGTGGGCAGTCGCAGGCTCCACCTCTCGGCCCCGTCGGCGACCGCGTAGCCGGTCACCGTGCGGTACATGCCCTTGGCGACGATGTCCCCGGCGAACCAGGGGCCGTGGGTCTCCTCCCCGTACGGCGGGAGGTCTGCCCCGTTCTCCGTCAGCCACTCCACCTTCGCCTCGCCCGGCTCGCGCCCGGCGTTGAGTTCGGCCGCGGTCGGCCCGGCGACGCTCGTGCCGTCCTGGCCGCTCGTGGGCGAGGGGGACGGCTGCCCGTTGTCGTGTGCGGGGCCGACGACGGGCTTCTTCTGCCCACCCCCTTCGCCGCCCGTGGCGAGCCAGATCCCTCCGCCGGTCAGCAGTACCAGCGCGAGCACCGCCCCTACGGCCACACGCGTCCTGCGCTGGGAGCGGCCGCTGCCCGGCCCGCCCGGCGCGGTGACGGTCGGCGGCTGCCCGTGCGGGCCGGGCTGCGGCGGCTGCCCGTACGGCCCCGCGTGCGGCGGGTACGGGCCGGGTTGCGGCGGAAATCCGTAACCGCCCTGCGGGGGCTGCCCGTACGGACCGGGCTGCTGGGCGTACGGTCCCGGAGCGGTGACCGGCGGGGGGTCGTACGGAGCCCCGAAGCCTTCCTGCGGTGGCCGGCCGGAAGGCTGAGTCATCGGTGATCCCCCTCGTGCGGACATGGCTCCGCGGGTCACACCTGCGGAGCGGCCCTACTTTCTACCACCCGCTCCGTGACAGTCCCTCAGGCGTCCTCGGCCAGCTCAAGCCAGCGCATCTCCAGCACGTCCCGCTCCGCGACCAGTTCGCGCAGCTCGGCGTCGAGCTTGGCGACCTTCTCGAAGTCGGTGGCGTTGTCGGCGATCTGGGCGTGCAGCGTGGTCTCCCGGGTCGACATCTTGTCGAGCTGGCGCTCGACCTTCTGCAGCTCCTTCTTCGCGGCGCGCGTCGCCTGCGGCGAGGCGGTCTCGGCCGCCGCGGCCCGGGGCGCGGCGGCAGCGGCGGAGGCGGGCGTGGCCGTCTCCTCCATGCGCTTCCGGCGCTCGATGTACTCGTCGATGCCACGCGGCAGCATCCGCAGCGCCCGGTCGCCCAGGAGCGCCATGACCTTGTCGGTGGTCCGCTCGATGAAGAACCGGTCGTGGGAGATCACGATCATCGATCCGGGCCAGCCGTCGAGGAGGTCCTCCAGCTGGGTCAGGGTCTCGATGTCCAGGTCGTTGGTGGGCTCGTCGAGGAAGAGGACGTTGGGCTCGTCCATCAGCAGGCGCAGGATCTGGAGCCGCCTGCGCTCACCACCGGAGAGGTCGCCGACCGGGGTCCACTGCTTCTCCTTGGCGAAGCCGAACTGCTCGCAGAGCTGCCCGGCCGTCATCTCCCGGCCCTTGCCCAGGTCGACGCGGTCGCGCACCTGCTGGACGGCTTCGAGTACGCGCAGGTTCTTGTCGAGCTCCGCGACCTCCTGGGAGAGGTAGGCGAGCTTGACCGTCTTGCCGACGACGATCTTCCCGTCGGCGGGCTGTACGTCGCCCTGGCTGCGGGACGCCTCCGCGAGGGCCCGCAGCAGCGAGGTCTTGCCGGCGCCGTTGACACCGACGAGGCCGATGCGGTCGCCCGGACCGAGCTGCCAGGTGAGGTGGGTGAGCAGGGTCTTGGGCCCGGCCTGGACGGTCACGTCCTCCAGGTCGAAGACGGTCTTGCCGAGGCGGGCGTTGGCGAACTTCATCAGCTCGCTGGTGTCGCGCGGGGGCGGCACGTCGGCGATCAGCTCGTTGGCCGCCTCGATGCGGTAGCGCGGCTTGGACGTACGGGCGGGAGCACCGCGCCGCAGCCAGGCCAGCTCCTTGCGCATCAGGTTCTGCCGCTTGGACTCCTCGGTCGCGGCGATCCGCTCCCGCTCGGCCCGCGCGAAGACGTAGTCGCTGTAGCCGCCCTCGTACTCGTGGACGGTGCCCCGCTGGACGTCCCACATGCGGGTGCAGACCTGGTCCAGGAACCACCGGTCGTGGGTGACGCAGACCAGCGCGGAGCGCCGGGTCCGCAGGTGTCCGGCGAGCCAGGAGATGCCCTCGACGTCGAGGTGGTTGGTCGGCTCGTCGAGCACGATCAGGTCCTGCTCGGCGATGAGCAGCTTCGCCAGGGCGATCCGGCGGCGCTCGCCACCGGAGAGCGGGGCGATGACGGTGTCGAGGCCGTGTTCGAAGCCGGGGAGGGCGAGGCCGCCGAAGAGCCCGGTCAGCACGTCGCGGATCTTGGCGCTGCCGGCCCACTCGTGGTCGGCGAGGTCGCCGATCACCTCGTGCCGGATGGTGGCCTGCGGGTCCAGCGAGTCGTGCTGGGTGAGGACACCGAGGCGCAGCCCGCCGTTGTGGGTGACGCGGCCGCTGTCCGCCTCCTCCAGCTTGGCGAGCATCCGGATGAGCGTCGTCTTGCCGTCGCCGTTACGGCCGACGACGCCGATCCGGTCGCCCTCGGACACCCCGAGGGATACACCGTCGAGCAGGGCACGGGTGCCGTACACCTTGCTGACCTGCTCGACATTGACCAGATTGACGGCCATTTCACTCCTGCCTCGGGGATCCCTGCGTCGGGGACCGCTCGACGTCCCAGAGTAGTCGCCGCGCGGGGTGCGATAGCGTGCGGCGATCGATCATGGGGAGTAACCCCAGGTCGGAGCGGTTCGGAACATCTCTGGGGTGGGGACTTCATGATGCGTGGCGCGATACGGGCACTGGTTCCGGCGGTCCTGGCGACGGCGGTGCTGTCCGGCTGCTCGTCGTCCGCCGGCACGGACGCCGACGCGGGGAAGAACGGGGACACCGACCCCGTGGCCGCCGCGGAGAGCACCGCTGCGGAGAAGGGCGCCCCGCTCGGTGGCGCCGGGTCGGCCTGCGAGCTGCCGGTGACCTTCGACCTGGCCGCGGACTGGAAGCCGGAGTCCGTGGAGGTGGAGCCGGGTTCCGAGTTCGCCGCCCTGGGACAGCAGGGCTCGGCCACGATGGTCTGCGAGATCGACGCCAAACCGGCCGGGAACATCGGCTACATCCGGGTCTGGCAGGGCAAGGGCGCCTCGACCACCCCGAGGGCGGCGCTGGAGGACTTCGTGGCGGGCGACCGGAACGCGTCGGAGGCCGCGTACGAGGAGACCGAGGCGGGGCGGGTGCCGGCCGCCGAGGTGACCTACACGGTGAGCGGCGAGCTGCTGGACGAACCCAAGAAGGAGCGTGCCTTCGCGGTCGCCACCCCGAAGGGTCCGGTCGTGGTGCATCTGGGCGGGCTGGACTCGCAGGAGCACGAGGAGATGCTCCCGGCGTACGAGCTGGCGAAGAAGTCGCTCGAACTGGGCTGAGGGTGCGGGGGTGGCCGACCGCCCGGCGGTCCTCGGGGGCCGCACGCCCGGCGAGGTCCGCCGCTCCGGCCGGCCGCCCCCGCGCGAGCCGCCCCACCGGCTCACCGGCCCGCGCGCTCGACGAGCAGCCAGCCGCCCAGTGCCATCGCCACGGCCGTCGGGGCGCTGACGTGGAAGGCGACCAGCAGCGCGGTGTGCCCGTCCAGCAGGCCGGCGTAGCCGACCATGGACAGGCCGAGCACGCCCAGCAGGGCGAGGGCCACGCCGGTCGCCGAGAGGGCTCCCGCGCCGCTCGCGCCGCGGCCGGGGGCGAGGCGGACGGGGCGTTCGAACGTACGGAAGGCCGCGACGAGCACCGCGGTGACCGCGACGGCAGCGGCGATCCGCGGCGGGACCTGCGCCCACCAGGCGGCGGTGGCCGGTTCGGGCAGCGGGAGGCCCAGGCCCAGCATCGCCCCGTACACGCCGAGCATCGCCGTGAGGTGCCACAGGAACGCGGTCATCGCGACGCCGTTGGCGGCCACGACGGCGCGCCAGACGCGGGGCCTGACGGCCAGCCGGGCTCCGGGTGCGCGCAGCAGCTCGACGGCTCCGACCAGCCAGAGTCCATGGCCGAGCAGGGCGAGCGTGGGCGGCGCCATGTTGCTGATCCTCTCGCCGGGCATGCCGACCATGGAGAGCGGATACGGGCCGAGGGCCACCAGCGCCACGGCTGAGGCGAGCCCGGCGCCGGCGAGGAGTGCGGGGCGGCGGATGCGTCCGTCGGCGCGCAGGAAGCCGAGCTGGTGCACCGCGAGCCAGACGAAGGCGAAGTTGAGGAACTCGACGTGGGGGACGCCCGCCGCGAACCGCAGGAGGTCCACCGCCGCGGCGGCGCCGACGAGCGCGGCGAAAGCGCCCCAGCCGTGGCGGTCGTGGAGCTTCAGCAGGGCGGGCGTGAAGGCGACCATCGCCAGGTAGATCCCTATGAACCAGAGGGGCTGGGTCACCAGCCTCAGCGTCACACCGGTCAGTCCGCCGCCACCGCCCAGCAGTTGCACGGCGAGCGCGGCGGCTCCCCAGACGAGGACGAAGACCATGGTCGGCCTCAGGAGCCGCTGGAGCCGCGCCCGCAGGAAGGACGGGTAGACGGACGCCGTGGAGCCCTCCGGCCGTCCGCGGAGCAGGGACCGGTAGGACAGGGCGTGGGAGAAGCCGCCGACGAAGAAGAACACCGGCATGACCTGGAGGACCCAGGTGAGCAGCTGGAGCCCGGGCACGACGGCGAGGAGGTTGCCCACCCCGTCGGTGGTGACGGCGGCCATCAGCCAGTGGCCGAGGACGACGGTGCCCAGCGAGGCGACCCGCAGCAGGTCGATGTAGCGGTCCCGGGTGGCGGGTGTGGCCTCGGCCAGGTCGCGCAGGTGTGATCCCATGCGCCCACGGTCGCGCCGGGCACCGGGGGTGCGGCAGCGCGACCGTACTCAATTCCCGTCTGAGTAGCGGCAGTCAGACGACGGTGGCACCGGGGGCGGGGGCGAGTGCCACGCGTGCGCTGCGGCAGGTGCCCGACGCGAGCAGGGCGTCGGCCACCTTGTGCGCCGACTCCTCGTCGGCGGTCAGGAACGCCGTGGTCGGCCCGGATCCGGAGACGAGCGCGGCCAGGGCGCCCGCGGCGGTGCCCGCCGCGAGGGTGTCGGCGAGGGACGGGCGCAGGGAGAGCGCGGCGGCCTGGAGGTCGTTGCCGAGGGCGTCCGCGAGCGCGGTGGCGTCGCCCTTGCCCAGGGCGGTCAGGAGCGCGGGGGACGCGGCCGGCTCGGGGACGTCGGTGCCGGCGGTCAGGCGGTCGAACTCGCCGTAGACGGCCGGGGTGGAGAGCCCGCCGTCGGCGACGGCGAAGACCCAGTGGAAGGTGCCGCCGACCTCGACGGGGGTGAGACGCTCACCGCGCCCGACCCCGAGCGCCGCCCCGCCGACCAGGCTGAACGGTACGTCGCTGCCCAGCTCGGCGCAGATCTCCAGGAGTTCCTCCCGGCTCGCACCGGTGGACCACAGGGTGTCGCAGGCCAGCAGGGCGGCAGCGCCGTCGGCGCTGCCGCCGGCCATGCCGCCGGCGACGGGGATGTCCTTGGCGATGTGGATGTGCACGTCGGGCGCGATGCCGTGGCGGGCGGCCAGGGCGATCGCAGCGCGGGCCGCGAGGTTGGTGGCGTCCAGCGGGACCTGACCGGCGTCCGGTCCGGAGCAGGTGACGCGCAGGGCGTCGGCGGGGGTGACGGTGACCTCGTCGTACAGGCCGACGGCGAGGAAGACGTTGGCCAGGTCGTGGAAGCCGTCGGGGCGGGGTGCGCCGACCGCGAGCTGCGCGTTGACCTTGGCGGGGACGCGGACGGTGACGCTGCGGGTCATGCGGAGGGCTCCGGCTTGTTCTCGGCGACGGCGGCGAACTCCTCGACGGTCAGGGCCTCGCCCCGCGCCTGCGGTGAGATCCCCGCGGCGGTCAGGGCGGCCTCGGCGGCCGGCGCGGAACCCGCCCAGCCGGCGAGGGCCGCGCGCAGCGTCTTGCGGCGCTGGGCGAAGGCCGCGTCGACGACGGCGAAGACCTCGGCCCTGCTCGCGGTGGTCCGGACCGGCTCCGCACGCCGCACCAGGGACACCAGGCCCGAGTCGACGTTGGGCGCGGGCCAGAACACGGTACGGCCGATCGATCCGGCGCGCTTGACGTCGGCGTACCAGTTGGCCTTGACCGACGGCACGCCGTACACCTTGTTGCCGGGCCGGGCGGCCAGCCGGTCGGCGACCTCGGACTGCACCATCACGAGCGTCCGCTCGATGGTGGGGAAGCGCTCCAGCATGGTGAGCAGGACCGGCACGGCGACGTTGTACGGAAGGTTGGCGACGAGCGCGGTCGGCGCCGGGCCGGGCAGCTCGGTGACCAGCATCGCGTCCGAGTGGACCAGGGCGAAGCGGTCCGCGCGGCCGGGGAGCCGGGCGGCGACCGTGGCCGGCAGGGCTCCGGCGAGCACGTCGTCGATCTCGACGGCGACGACCCGGTCGGCCGCCTCCAGCAGGGCCAGGGTCAGCGACCCGAGACCGGGCCCCACCTCGACCACCACGTCGTCGGGCCGCACCTCGGCGGTCCGTACGATCCTGCGGACCGTGTTGGCGTCGATGACGAAGTTCTGGCCGCGCTGCTTGGTGGGGCGTACGCCCAGCGCTGCGGCCAGCTCGCGGATGTCTGCGGGGCCCAGGAGGGCGTCGGGCTCTGTGGTGCTCACCCGTTAAGCCTACGGCCGCCGCGGGGCCCCGGGCCGCCCCCGCCCGGCACGGGCCCGGGGCCGCGCGTCTCCCGGCGTACGACGACCTCGTCCCCGTCGTCCAGCCCCGTGGCGGGGGCGGGGGCGACGCTGTCACGGGCACCGACCGTGACGCCCTCCGTGTCCAGGAGCTCGCCGACGTCGTCGGCGAAGGTGTGCAGCGTGTGCGAGGTCCCGTCCACGCTGACCTGGACGGTCTTGTCCTGGGCGAGGAAGGCGGCGGTGCCGCCCGCCAGGACGGCCAGGACCAGTGCGCGGGGGACGAGCCGCCGCAGCCCCTCCGGCGCGCCCCGGTGCCGGCGGACCGCGCGGTGGCCGGCGGGCCGCACGCGCACCGCCGCCGGCGCGGGCACCAGCGGGGTGTCCAGGACGGTCGGGTCGTGGACCGGGAACGGGCCGGCCCGGAGCGCCGCGACGATCGTCCGCTCCTCGTGGAGGGAGCGCGGCGGAGCCGGGGCGGGCACCCGCACCGGGGCCCGGCCGGTCCACCCTCCGCCGCGCGGTGCGCGGTGACTGCCCTGCCTATGGCCCACGACGCTCCAGGAGATCCGGCTGCCGACCCTGATGCGCGGGCACGATAGCCGAATTCCGTCACCGTCCAAAGTCATGCGATCACCCCATGTGTCGGGGTGGGCCGGGCCGGGAGGTCAGAAGTCGAACGCCCTGGCGGTGTTGTCGTAGACGGCCGCGGCGAGCGTGTCCTCGTCGACGCCCCGCACCTCGGCCATCGCACGGAGCGTGACCGGGACGAGGTAGGGCGCGTTGGGCCGTCCGCGGTACGGGGCGGGGGTGAGGAAGGGCGCGTCCGTCTCGACGAGCACCAGCTCGGCGGGGGCGACGGCCAGGGCGTCGCGCAGCGGTTGCGCGTTCTTGAACGTGACGTTGCCCGCGAAGGACATGAAGTAGCCGGCGGCCGCGCAGAGCCGGGCCATCTCGGCGTCGCCGGAGTAGCAGTGGAAGACGGTCCGCTCCGGGGCGCCCGCGTCGGCGAGGACGCGCAGCACGTCCTCGTGGGCCTCGCGGTCGTGGATGACCAGGGCCTTGCCGTGCCGCTTGGCGATCTCGATGTGCGCCCGGAAGGACTCCTCCTGGGCGGCGACGCCCTCGGGGCCCGTACGGAAGAAGTCGAGGCCTGTCTCGCCTACCGCGCGTACGTGGGGGAGGGCGGCCAGCGCGTCGATCTCGGCGAGTGCCTCGTCGAGCGCCGCCCTGCCGCCCGGCTCACGGGCCTCCTGGCGGGACCAGCCGTCCGGGTCCCCGTGCACGATGCGCGGCGCCTCGTTGGGGTGCAGCGCCACGGCGGCGTGCACGGACGGGTGGGCGGCCGCGGTCTCGGCGGCCCAGCGCGAGCCCTTCACGTCGCAGCCCACCTGGACGACGGCGGTCACGTTGACCGCCGCGGCGCGGGCCAGGCCCTCCTCGACGGTTCCGTCCTGCATGTCCAGGTGGGTGTGCGAATCGGCGACCGGAACCCTGAGGGGTTCGGGGAGCGGAGGGGCGTCGGTACGGCTCATGCCCACGACTCTACGAGGGCGTGGGCCCTCGCTCAGCGCGGGTGGGCGGGCTCACCGCCGGGGGTGGGTTCACCGCCGGTGGCCGGGTTCACCGCCGGGGGTGGGTTCACCGCCGGTGGAAGGGGCGCAGCAGATCGGACAGCTGCCAGTGGTGTGTGCCGGAGCCCGCGGGCGCCACGGCGGTCGCGGCGATCCTGTCCGCCCCGGCCTCCGGGGGCGTGCCCTTCTGCGGCTGGAGCAGTCGCTGGACGGTGGAGACGCGGCCGGCGCGCATGATCCGGACCACATGGCCGCCGCAGTTGGTGCAGGTCGGGGTGGACAGCGGTGAGGGGACGCGTTCCCCGTCCGCCTTGTACACGACGAAGGCGTTGCCCGAGCCGTCGACGTGGTGCTCTATCTCGTAGGCCTGTTCCCAGCCGTGTCCGCACCGCATGCAGGCGAAGGCGTATGCCTCGTGCACGGTGGTTGCTGCGATGTCACTCATGCCTGCTCCTCTTGTCCGATGGACAAGCACTCCGGACAAGCACTCCGGATGATGCGTTCCACCTCAAGTGGACGCCTTCACCCGGGGGCGGCGCACCAGGCCTGCCGAGTGTTGGAACGGTTTTGGCCGATCCGTGGGCAATGGGCCCGGTACGCGGCCGGAGCTTTACGTTTCAGGCTAGTCCTTTGCCTTGTTCCTGGCCGGTCCGAGCCGCGTTCTTTGCCGCGACCACCGCATCGAAGACCTCGCGCTTGGGCAGCCCGGCCTCGGCGGCGACCGCCGCGATCGCCTCCTTGCGCCGCTCCCCCGCCTCCTCGCGCACCTGCACCCTGCGCACCAGCTCCTCGGCGTCCAGTTCCTCGCCGGAATCGGTGGCGCCCTCGACCACGACGGTGATCTCCCCGCGCACGCCTTCTGCCGCCCAGACCGCCAGGTCTCCCAGCGGGCCGCGCTTCACTTCCTCGTACGTCTTGGTCAGCTCGCGGCACACGGCGGCCCTGCGGCCGGACCCGAACACCTCGGCCATCGCGGCCAGGGTGTCGTCCAGCCGGTGCGGGGCCTCGAAGAAGACCATCGTGCGGCGCTCGTCGGCGACCTCGCGGAGCTTCCCGAGCCGCTCGCCCGCCTTGCGCGGCAAGAAGCCCTCGAAGCAGAAGCGGTCCACGGGCAGCGCGGACAGCGCGAGCGCGGTGAGCACGGCCGACGGTCCCGGTACTGCGGTGACCTTGATGTCCTGCTCCACGGCGGCTGCGACGAGCCGGTATCCGGGGTCGGAGACGGACGGCATCCCGGCGTCCGTGACGAGCAGGACGCGCGCCCCGCCGGCCAGCGCCTCGACGAGCTCGGGCGTGCGCGCCGACTCGTTGCCCTCGAAGTAGGAGACGACACGCCCCGTCGTGTGGATGCCCAGCGCCTGGGTGAGCCGGCGCAGCCGCCGGGTGTCCTCGGCGGCCACGACGTCGGCCGTCTCCAGCTCGGCGGCGAGCCGTGGCGGGGCGTCCGCCACGTCGCCGATGGGGGTCCCTGCGAGTACGAGCGTTCCAGTCGTTCCAGTCACATGGGCCATCCTCCCAGCACGGGCGGCACCACTCGCACAGATGCGTTCCCTACGATGGCGCGGTGACGAGTACTGCGCCCGAAGCCCAGCAGGGCAACGACGCCGGGGACCACGCCGGTGACCAGCCGCCTTCCTGGCAGCAGCGGCTGCGCCGCTTCGGCCATGCCCCACGGCCGGAGACGGGGCTGCGCGAGCGCCTGGTCCCGCCCTACACCCGCCCCGGCCGCCAGTTCTGGAACGTGCTCGCCGTGCCGCCGGGCCTCGCCGGCCACCTGGTGCGCTGGTCCGCCTGGGGCGGCCCGCTGCTGGTCGCCCTGATCGCCGGGGTGCTGCGGTTCTGGAACCTGGGCAGCCCGAAGGCGGTGATATTCGACGAGACGTACTACGCCAAGGACGCCTGGGCGCTGATCAACCAGGGGTACGAGGGTTCCTGGCCCAAGGACATCGACAAGCAGATCCTCTCGGACCCGTCGTCGGTGGACATCCCGGTGGACCCGGGCTACGTCGTCCATCCTCCGGTCGGCAAGTGGATCATCGGGATCGGTGAGCAGCTCTTCGGGTTCACCCCGTTCGGCTGGCGCTTCATGGTGGCGCTGCTCGGCACCGTCTCGGTCCTGATGCTCTGCCGGATCGGCCGGCGGCTGTTCCGCTCGACGTTCCTGGGCTGCCTGGCGGGCACCCTGCTGGCCGTGGACGGGCTGCACTTCGTGATGAGCCGCACCGCGCTGCTCGACCTGGTGCTGATGTTCTTCGTGCTCGCGGCCTTCGGCTGCCTCCTCGTCGACCGCGACCGGTCCCGCCGCAGGCTGGCCGCGGCGCTCCCCGTCGACGAGGAGGGACTGCTGCGCCCGGACGCGCACGTCGCCGAGACGCTCCGCCTGGGGTGGCGTCCGTGGCGGATCGCGGCCGGGCTGATGCTCGGCCTGGCCTTCGCCACGAAGTGGAACGGGCTCTACATCCTGGCCGCGTTCGGCGTGATGGCGGTGCTCTGGGACGTCGGCGCACGCCGCACGGCGGGCGCCGTGCAGCCCTACCGGGCCGTGGTCCTGCGCGACCTGCTGCCGGCCTTCGTCTCCACGGTGCCGGTCGCGATCGGCACGTACCTCGTCTCGTGGACCGGCTGGATCGTCACGGACAAGGGCTACTACCGCAACTGGGCGGCCACCGAGGGCAAGGGCGGCAGCTGGACCTGGCTCCCGGACTGGCTGCGGAGCCTGTGGCACTACGAGTACCAGGTGTACGAGTTCCACGTCGGCCTGACCTCCGGCCACACCTACCAGTCCAATCCGTGGAGCTGGATCGTCCTGGGCCGGCCCGTCTCGTACTTCTACGAGGAGCAGACCGGCTGCCTCACGTCAGGGACGGGAAAGTGCGCCCGCGAGGTCCTGGCCCTGGGCACCCCACTGCTGTGGTGGGCGGCGTGCGTGGCACTGCTGTACGTGCTGTGGCGCTGGTTCTTCCGCCGCGACTGGCGTGCGGGCGCGATCGCCTGCGGGGTGGCGGCGGGCTGGGTGCCCTGGTTCTTCTACCAGGAGCGGACGATCTTCCTCTTCTACGCGGTCGTGTTCGTGCCGTTCCTCTGCCTGGCGGTCACGATGATGATCGGCGCCCTCCTGGGCCCGGCCGCCGGCACGAGCACCAGACACCGCCTCGGCCTGGAGAAGGCCGACCCCACGGGCGAACGCAGACGCACCCTGGGCGCGATCGCGGCGGGGGTGCTGGTGCTGCTGATCGTCTGGAACTTCGTGTACTTCTGGCCGCTCTACACGGGCCAGTCGATCCCGGACACCTCCTGGCGCGACCGGATGTGGCTGGACACCTGGGTGTAGCAGGCGGTACGGCGGCGGGGCGCGTCCTGAGGGCGCGCCCCGCCGCCGTACCCGAGCGTCCGTGGGTGCGTGCGAGCGGTCGTGGAGGTGCGCGAACCTCCCCTCCGGGAACGGCGGAACGCCTACGGTGGTGTCCATGGACGGGCAGTGGGCCGTGGTGGTCGGGGCAGGGCTCGGGGCCGGTGGTGCCGCGGTCGGGGCACTGACCGGCTGGGTGAGCACGCGGCTCCAGACCCGCACACAACTGAGCGTGGCTCAGTTGCAGTACGCGGCGCAGGAGCGCGCGGAGGCGGTGACCCGCAGGCGTGCCGCCTACGAGGACCTGGTGCTTCGTGTGGACACGGTCCGGCGTCAGATGCGGATCGTCCGGCAGCGCGTGCGGGAGGGTGCCGACGAGGATGTGCTGACGGCGGATCGTGCGGCCGTGCACGACCGGATACGGGACATGCAGGCCGCCGAGTGGGTCCTGCGACTGATGCTGGCCGACGAGGAGCAGGCAGCGGTGTCCGAACTGACGGACGCCGTCTACGCCAGCCACGATGCGCTCGGCGAGGACGTCGACGCGTGGCTGACGACTGCCGAGCCGGGCAGCCCGAGGAGGCCGGGGGATGCTCCGCGCTTCGGGCGCACGACGGCCGCGCTCCAGTCGCAGATGATGAGCTTCGCGAGCGGCGCCCACAGCCGTCTCTACGCCCACGGCCCGGACGGCGCCGGGCAGATGCCTTCCGGGCGATAGCGGGACCTGTCGCGGCGGCCCGTACGTCGTATCTGCTCGCAGGTTGGCCAGAAAGCGCTCTCCCGCAAGCGTCGCGGTCCGGTAACAACCTCCTCGGAAGCCCCCGTCGTCCCGTACAGTGCCGAACGGCAAGACTTCTTGAACGTGTTCAAGAAGGTCCACGGGGAGGGGGAAGGCGCAGATGCGCAGTGGAGCGAAGGTCGCGGTGGTCGGCGGGGTGTTCGTACTGGTGGCCGGAGGGCTCGGCTACGGCGTGTACGACGTGCTGCTGGGGGGCGGTGACGGCGGAGGGACGGAGACCGCCGCCGCGTCGTCGGAGGTGAGGACCGGACCGCCCGACAAGAAGGAGATCGAGGAGACCGCCAGGAGTTTCCTCGCGGCCTGGGCGTCCGGAGACGCACCGACCGCGGCCCGGTTCACGAACAACGACGCCGTCGCCGAGCCCCTGCTGGCCGGCTACGGCGCGGAGGCCCACGTCACCAAGGCGGTGATCACGCCGGGTCCCGCCGTCGGCGCGAAGGTGCCGTACACGGTGAAGGCGACGGTGTCGTACGAGGGAAGGACCAAGCCCTGGTCCTATTCCTCCGAACTGACCGTGGTGCGCGGCCTGACGACCGGGAAGGCCCTCGTCGACTGGGAGCCCACGGTGATCCACCCGGAGCTGACCGAGGGCGCCACACTGAAGACGGGCGAGTCCTCGACGGCGGCGATCGAGGCCGTCGACCACAACGGCAAGGTGCTGGACAAGGAGACCTACCCGTCGCTCGGGCCGATCCTCGACGGCCTGCGGGACAAGTACGGCGACACCACCGGCGGCTCCCCCGGGATCGAGACGTGGATCGAGCCCGCGGACGAACAGCTGCCGGACACCACACTGCTGACGCTCGCGAAGGGGAAGCCGGGCAAGCTCCGGACCACACTCGACGCGGACGCGCAGGCCGCCGCCGAGAAGGCGGTCAAGCAGTTCAGCGCGGCGTCGGTGGTCGCGGTGCGGCCGTCGACCGGGTCGATCCGCGCGGTCGCCAACAACCCGGCGACCGGCTTCAACGCGGCGATGCTGGGCAAGCAGGCACCCGGCTCCACCCTGAAGATCATGACCGCGGCGATGCTGATGGACAAGGGACTCGTCTCGGCGAACAGCCCGGTCGAGTGCCCGAAGGAAGCGACCTGGCAGGGCCGGACGTTCCACAACCTCAAGTACTTCGAGCTCCCGCCCACCGACACGTTCAGCACGAGCTTCGCCCGCTCGTGCAACACCGCCTTCATCAAGCTGATCGACGACACGAAGGACGACTCCGCGCTCGCCAAGGAGGCCCGGGACGTCTTCGGGATCGGTCTGCAGTGGAAGACCGGCATCCCCTCGTTCGACGGGAGCGTGCCCGAGGAGAGCGGCGGTGAGGCGGCCGCCCAGTACATAGGCCAGGGCACCGTGCAGATGAATGCCCTCAACATCGCGTCCATCACGGCGACCGCCCGCAACGGCACGTTCCGTCAGCCCGTGATCGTCCCGCAGTCCCTGGACGACCGTCCGATCGCCACCGCCTCGCGCTCGCTGTCCCCGAGCGTCACCGGGCAGCTGAACGACATGATGCGGGCCACGGCCTCCTGGGGCACCGGCCAGGCCGCCATGGCCCCGGTCCACGGCGACAAGGGTGCCAAGACCGGATCGGCCGAGGTCGACGGACAGGGCACGTCCAACAGCTGGTTCACCGGCTTCAACAACGACCTCGCGGCGGCGGCGGTCGTCCAGTCCGGCGGCCACGGCGGCGACGCGGCCGGTCCCGTGGTGGCGGCGGTGCTGAGCGCCGGGTCCTGAACGGGCCCCGGACGGGCACGTCCTGAACGGGCGCGGACGGACACGTCCTGAACGGGCCCGGACGGACACTCGGGCACGACCGGCCGGGCCGGAGGCGGATCACGCCTCCGGCCCGGCCTGCTTTCCCGCGTCGCCCCGGCCTCGCCGCCGGCGCGCGGCGACGGCCTCGGGGTCGATGTCCGGCCGCGACCACCGCTCCGCCAGCGCGAGGCTGGCCGCGCGGCCGTCCGCGACGTGCTCGTGCGCCAGGCGTGCCGCGAGGTCGGCGTCACGGGCCGCGATGGCCTCGTACATCCGCTCGTGCTCCGCGCACTGCTGATCCGGGTCCCGCCGCGCGGTCAGCCGGAAGAGCCAGTGCATGCGCGCCTCCAGCGGCCGCATCACCCCGCTGAGCAGCGCGTTGGACGCGAGTTCGACGATGTCGGTGTGGAACGCCGCGTTGGCCGCGGCGATCGCGGCGCGGTCGTGGGCGCGGGTCGCCTCCCGGGCGGCGTCGAGTCCGGCCGCGAGACGGGCCAGCCCGTCCTCGTCGGCCCGCTCCGCCGCCAGCCGGGCCGCGAGCGACTCCAGCGACTCTCGTACGTCGAAGAGGTCGCGCACATCGCCGGGGGTGAAGGGTGCGACCAGGGCGCCCCGGTGCGGCACGAGCACCACGAGCCCCTCGGCCGCCAGGAGGCGCAGGGCCTCACGCAGGGGGATGCGTGAGACCTCCAGCTCGGTGGCGAGGTCGCGCTCCACGAGCCGTTCGCCCGGCTGGAGTTCGACCTCGATGATGCGACGCCGCAGGGTCTCGTACGCAAGGTCGCGCAGCGAGGGACGCCCTGCTTCGGACGGTCGGGCTGCTGTCACCAAGGCTTTTCCTCCGGATCGGGACGGTCCCACCGTATGCGGATCGCGCGGCCGGTCCGCCACTGCTAACCGCTCGGTGACACGACGGCAACAAATGCCCCGGACACTGGTGCGCCATAGCGGTATACCACTAACTGGCTCGCGGGCCCCGTCTCCTGGAGGCATCCCAGTGGCACCATCCCGAACGCTCCTCCCTCCCGTCGCCGTCGCCGCGTCCGTCCTGTCGGGGCTCCTCCTCCTGACCGCCTGCGGAGGGTCCTCGGCGGCCGAGGACGACGACGGCACGCTCAAGGTCGGCGTCCTCTTCCCCGGTTCGCTCTCCGACGACGGCTTCATGGGCTCGGCGTACCTCGGCTACCAGCGGGCGGCGAAGAAACACGCCGGCGCGGTGGAGTTCAGCAAGGTCGAGCAGGTGGCGACGGCCGACTACGAGAAGGCGCTGGTCCGTTTCGCCACCGGCTCCGACCTCGTCATCTCCCTCGGCGGGCAGACCGACGCCGACGTGCGCAACGTGGCCGCGCGCTTCCCGGACGTGAAGTTCGCCGAGATCGGCGGGCCTGCCGACGGCAAGCCCACGGCGAACCTCTCGCTGTACGACCCGCAGCAGGCCGAGGCCGCGTTCCTCGCGGGGGCCGCCGCCGCGCTGCTCACCGAGAGCGGGAAGATCGGCTTCGTCGGCGGCGCGGAGCTCCCGGCCATCGTGAACGCAGCCGGGGAGTTCGGCAACGGCGCCGCCGCGGCCGACCCGGCGGTGAAGGTCCTCCCCCCGCAGTACGTCGGCGACTTCAACGACGTCGCCAAGGCCAAGCAGTCCGCCCTCGCCGACTTCGGCGCCGGCGCGGACGTCCTGGGCCAGGTCCTCAACCTCGGCCACAAGGGGGTCGCCCAGGCGGCCGGCCGGCGCGGCGGGTCGCTCATCGGCGGCCCGATCGCCCACGAGTGCGGCAGCGACCCCGCGTACGCCGGGTACGTGGAGACGGACACCGGCGCGGAGATCGAGTACGCGGTGGACCACCTGGTCGCCGGGGACTGGAAGGCCGAGGCCGTCCACTTCGGACTGACCTTCGAGGATCCGCACAACGACATCGTGCTCTGCGATACCGGCGACCCGGCGGTCGCCGGGAAGCTCGACGAGCTGAAGCGGAAGATCACGGCCGGGGAGATCACCACCCGATGAGCACGGCCGCTCCCGCGCTGGAGATCTCCGGACTCACCAAGTCCTTCGGCACGACGAGGGCCCTGGACGCGGTGGACGTCGTCGTCGAGGCCGGCACCGTGCACTGCGTGCTCGGGGAGAACGGCGCCGGCAAATCGACCCTCTGCCACGTCGTGGGCGGCTCCCTGACCCCGGACGAGGGCGGTCTGCGCCTCTACGGCTCGCCCTACGCCCCCCGCCGGCCCGCCGACGCGCTGGCTGCCGGGATCGCCATGGTCCACCAGCACTTCAGCCTCGTACCGACCCTGACCGTCGGCGAGAACCTGCGCCTGCTGCGGCTGCGGGACCTGCCGCGGCGGGTAGCGCGGGTGCGCGAGGAGTACGGGCTCGAACTGGACCTGGAGGCACGGGTGGGCGAGCTGCCCGTCGGCGTGCGCCAGCGTGCCGAGATCGTCAAGGCGTTGCTGCGGGAGCCCCGCCTCCTCGTCCTGGACGAACCCACAGGGGTGCTGGGCCCGGCGGAGACGGACGCCCTGCTCGCAACCTGCCGCCGGATCGCCGGGGCGGGGCACGCGGTGGTCCTGGTGACGCACAAGCTCGGCGAGGTGGCGCGGGCCGGTGACGCGGCCACCGTCCTGCGCGGCGGGCGGGTGTCGGGCGGCGGGCCGCTGTCCGGACTGCCGCCGGAGCGGCTCGTCCCGCTGATGATCGGACGCCCCGCCGACGCGCTGGACGCCGGGCTCGCCGGGACGATCGGGCTGGCCTCCGAGCCGGCCCCGCAGACCGGGGGACCGCCGCAAGGGCGTGCCGTCACCGCTCGGCGCCGCACGGGGACGGCGCTGCGCCTGCGCGAGGTCGGCGTACGGCGTCCCGACGGTACCTCCGCGCTCGACGGGGTCGACCTGGACGTCGGGTTCGGGGAGATCGTCGGGATCGCGGGGGTCGAGGGCAACGGCCAGAGCGAGCTCATGGCGCTGCTCGGCGGCTCGCTCGCCCCCGGCCGGGGCGGAGTGGAGCTCGACGGGCGGGACGTCAGCCGTGCCGGGCCGCGCGAGCGGAGCCTGGCAGGGCTGGGCGTGGTGCCCGAGGACCGGCTCCACGAGGGGTGCGTGCCGCACCTGACGGTCACCGACAACCTGTTCCTCGGCCGGCTCGACCGGTTCCGCCGGTACGGGTTCCTCCTCGACCGGCGTGCCATGGCCCGGGCCGCGGAGGCGGTGCTCACGGAGCACGGCGTCCGGGCCGGCGGCCCGGGAGCGCTCATGTCGTCGCTGTCCGGCGGCAACCAGCAGAAGGTCGTCCTGGCACGGGAGTTGGCGCTCGATCCGCTGATCTGCCTGGCGGCCGCCCAGCCCACCCGCGGCCTGGACGTCGGAGCGGTGGCCGCCGTGCACGCGCGCATCCGTGACGCGGCCGCCGCCGGGACGGGCGTCCTGGTGGTCTCCAGCGAGCTGTCCGAGCTGCTCGTCCTGTGCGACCGGATCGTCGTGGCCTACCGGGGCGAACTGCTGGGCCCCGTCGACCCTTCGGAGCCCGGCGCCCGGGAGCGCATCGGCGCCCTGATGCTCGGCGCACCCGTCCCACAGCCCCACTGACGCCGCCCCGACGCACGACGTCCCACAGCCCCACTGCCCCCCCGACGTACGACGACCCCCGACGCCCCACGACCCCCGCCGACGCACGACGCCCCCCAGCCTCCGATGCCCGACACGCCCACCGGCGAGGACGGCGCCCGCCCGGCCGTCCGGGGCCGCGGCGCAGACCGTCCCCCGCACCACCCGCCTCCCGGTCGCCCCCACCCGGCCCGGACGCGTGCACACCCGCCACCCCGAGGAGCCGCCATGTCGCCCCCACCGCTTCCCCTATCCACCCCCGCCCCGGTTCCCGCGCTCCGCACGGCGCGGGCCCGCATCGCTCCGGCCCTGAGGCACCCGGTCGCCGTCGGCCTCCTCGCGGTCGTGCTCGCGGGCGCGGCGGGGCTCGGACTCGTGCAGGGCGCCGGGACGGACCCCGCGGTCGCCTGGGACGCCCTCGTCGAGGGCATGTTCGGGTCGCCGTACGCCGTCGGGAGTTCGCTCAACTCGGCCGCTGTGCTGGCCCTCATCGCCACCGGGTTCACCGTCGCCCACCGCGCGGGGCTGGTGAACGTGGGCGGCGAGGGGCAGCTCTGTGCGGGCGGACTGGCCGCCGCCGCGGTGGGGACGGCGCTGCCCGCGGGCGTCCCGGCCGCGCTCGGTGTGCCGCTGGTCCTCGTCGCGGGGTGCGTGGCGGGCGGCGCCTGGGCGGGGATCGCCGGCTGGCTGCGGGCGAAGCGGGGCACCAGCGAGGTCATCACCACGCTCCTGCTCAACTTCGTCGGCGTGGGACTCGTCTCGGTGGCCGTCCACGAGGAGGCACTGCTGCGCCAGCCGGTGACCTCGTCGGAGACGCTGCCGCAGTCCGCGCCGCTCCCCGAGGGTGCCCGGCTTCCGCTGATCGGTTCCGTCGAGTCGCCCGCGACCGCGATCGTCGTCGTCGCGGCCGTCGCCGCCCTGGTCACCGGTGTGGTGCTGCGCCACACGGCCGTCGGACTGCGGCTGCGCTCCGTCGGCCACTCGCCGGCGGCCTCGGCCCGGCTGGGACTCCCCGTGGCCCGTCTGGAGTCGGGCGGTCTGGCCTTCGCCGGGGCCGCTGCGGGTCTCGCCGGCGCGGCGCTCGTCGCGGTCGCGCCGTACGTGCTGGCCGAACACTTCTCCTCCGGCTACGGCTTCTCCGGGCTCGTGGTGGGCCTGCTCGCGCGCGGCTCGCTGACAGCCGTGGCAGCCGTGTCGCTCCTCTTCGGCTTCCTCACCAACGGCGGCATCAACCTCCAGCTCGCGGCCGGGGTTCCCGCCTCCTCCGTACAGATCGTGCAGAGCCTGCTCGTCCTGTTCGTCGCCGCGGCCATGTTCGGGACCACACGCAACGGGAGGGCCTCATGAGCGCGGTCGTGGAGGAACTCGCCTCCGGTGGGGTGCGCCTCGCGGTGCCGCTCCTGCTCGCCTCCTCGGGTGAGCTGCTGAGCGAACGCGCCGGCGTCCTCAACCTCTCCGTCGAGGGCATGATGCTGACCGGCGCCTTCGCGGGCGCCGCCGGGGCCCTGGCCTCGGGGAGCGCGGGGGTGGGCGTGCTGGCGGCCCTCGCCGCGGGCCTGCTCTTCGCGGCTCTCCAGGCCCTGCTCAGCGTGGTCCTGCGCGCCGACCAGATCGTCACGGGCATCACCGCGAACGCCTTGGCGCTCGGGGCGACGACGTACGGCTCCCGTGTCTTCTTCGGCGACGGGGCGGCGGACTCGGTGCCCGGGTTCGATCCGATCGCCGTTCCCGTCCTGCACCGCATACCCGTGCTGGGCCCCGCCCTCTTCGAGCAGACCGTCCTCGGTTACGCGGCGTTCGCCGTCGCCGCCGCCCTGGCCCTGGGCTTCAGCAGGCGTACGGGGTGGGGTCTGGCGGTCGACGCGATCGGGGAGGACGCGACCACGGCGGACCGCTGCGGTCTTCCGGTACGGGCCGTACGGTTCGCGGCCGTGCTGCTCACCGGGGCCGTCTCGGGCCTGGCGGGCGCCCAGCTCGCCCTGTCCGAGGTGCACGCCTTCAGCGACAACATCACCGGCGGCATCGGATACCTCGCGGTCGTCGCGGTGATCGCGGGCCGTTGGCGTGCCTGGCCCACGATCGCGGCCTGCCTCTTCTTCGGGGTCGCGCAGGCACTGCAGTTCGCGGCGCCCGCACTGGGGCTGCACCTGTCCGCCCCGCTCCTGACCACGCTGCCGTACGTCATCGCGCTGCTCGCGGTGAGCGGGCTGGTCGGCCGGAGCCGGGCGCCGTCCGTGCTCACCGTCCCCTTCCTTCGCGGCACCTGACCACTCCCCTGAGGACGTAGAGACATGACACTGATCCTGACCCGCTCGGACATCGCGGCGCTGCTCGCGGACGTACGGGAGGACGTCGAGAAGGCGGTGGCGGACTGCCATCTGGATCTGGCCCTGGGCAGGGCGGTCCTGCCTCCCCCGCCGGCGATGCCGCTGCCGGGGTCGGACGGGACGTTCCTCGCGATGGCGTCGGCCTCCGCCCCGGCCGGCCTCGCGACCGTGAAGCTCCTCGCGGACCTCCCTGCCAACCGCGAACGGGGCCTGCCCGTGCAGCGCTCGGCCGTGCTGGCGGTGTCCGCCGCGACGGGTGCGTGCGAGGCGCTCCTGGACGGCGCCGAGGTCACCCGCGCCCGGACCGCCGCCGCCACCGCCGTCGCCACCCGTGCCCTGGCCAGGCAGGACGCGCGGGTGCTCGGGCTCGTCGGGACGGGCCCGCTGGCCCGCGCCCATGCCCGTGCCCTGCTTCCCGGCCGCTCCTACGACCGGATCGTGCTGTGGGGGCGTGATCCGGGCCGGAGCCACGAGCTGGCCGCCTGGATCGGCTCGGAGCTCGGTGTGGACGCGGCGGTGCTGGCCGGACCGCGGGCCGTCGTGGAGGCCGCGGACGTCCTGTGCACGCTGACGCCGTCGCGGGAACCGCTGGTCCGGGGCGCGTGGCTCTCCCCCGGCCAGCACGTCAACGCCGTGGGCGCCCCGCCGCGCCCCGACCACCGGGAGATCGACACGGAGGGGGTCGTACGCAGCCGGATCGTCGTCGACGCCTTCACGACGGCCCGCGCGAAGTCCGGCGAGGTCCTGATCCCGCTCGCCGAAGGCGCGCTCACCGAGGACGACTTCCGCTGCGAACTCGGCGAGGTCCTCGCGGGATCGAAGCCCGGCCGGACCTCGGAGGCCGACCTCACGCTCTTCGACTCGGTGGGCGTCGGCCTCCAGGACCTGGCGGTGGCCCGGCTGCTGATCGACGCCGCCCACGAGCGGGGCACGGGCACCCGCGTCGACCTCGGCAGCTGACCCCGGAGCGGCGGCGGGCCACCCTTGCCCGCCGTCTGCCGTCCGACGGCCGACGGACGGCGGACGGCGGACGGCGGACGCCGGCCGACGGACGGCGCCGGGCCGGCTGCGACGGCAGGGGCGCCCGAAGGCCGTGCCTGCGAGGCACGGTCGACGCCCGTCCCCCGGGCGGCCGCCTGGGGAGCCGCCTACGCGCTCAGCTGCTCGGGCGCGAGGTGCCCGGCGTCCGCCGGTCCGGCCCCGTCGTCGGACCGGCTGATCTCGGCCCACACGGCGTCCAGGGAGAGGCCGAGGACGTCCGCGATCACCGCGATCGTCGGAAAGGCGGGGGTGGCCACCCGCCCCGACTCGATCTTCCTGAGCGTCTCCGGGGAGACACGCGCGGCGAGCGCGACCTCCAGCATCGAGCGTTCCCCCCGGGCCCGGCGCAGCAGGACGCCGAGGTGCCGGCCGCGTGCGACCTCTTCGGGAGTGAGCGGCAGTCTGACCATGGGGCCGATTCTAGTACCGGTATAGTTTGACCGGTATAGTTGTTGGTACCTGAGGGAAGTGGCACATGATCGAGATCCTGAACCCCGCCCTGCTGGACCGGGCGAGAGACACGGGCGCCCTGGTCGCGGAGATCCTGCGGACGATGAGGAGCCGGAGCACGGTCGGCACGAACCTCCTGGACATCGACCGGTGGACCAAAACCATGATCGCCGAAGCGGGGGCCGAATCCTGCTACGTCGACTACGCGCCGTCCTTCGGGCGCGGCCCGTTCGGCCACTACATCTGCACCGCCGTCAACGACGCCGTGCTCCACGGGCGGCCCCATGACTACACGCTCGCCGACGGCGACCTGCTCACCCTCGACCTGGCCGTCTCCAGGCGCGGAATCGCCGCGGACGCCGCCATCAGCTTCGTCGTGGGCACCGCGCGGCCCGCGGAGAGCGTCGCGATGATCGAGGCGACCGAGCGCGCACTGGCCGCGGGGATCGCCGCCGCCGGCCCGGGAGCCCGCATCGGCGACCTCTCCCACGCCATCGGCACGTCGCTCGGCCGGGACGGATATCCGGTCAACACCGAGTTCGGCGGCCACGGCATCGGGTCGACGATGCACCAGGACCCGCACGTCCCGAACACCGGGCGACCCGGACGCGGATACACCCTGCGCCCCGGCCTCCTGCTGGCTCTGGAGCCGTGGGTCATGGCGGACACCGCCGAGCTCGTCACGGACGCCGACGGGTGGACCCTCCGGAGCGCCACGGGCTGCCGTACGGCGCACAGCGAGCACACCATCGCCATCACCGAGGACGGCGCCGAGATCCTCACGCTGCCGAGGCCCTAGGGGATCGTTGTGGTGTGCGCGCGGCCGGTTCAGTAGCGTGCGGGGCATGAGCACTTCCGACGCCACACCCGTCGCGTCCTCCTCGGACGCCCACCCCCGGTTCGCGGAGGCCCTCCAGGAGCTGGGGCTCCAGGTGGAGGTACGCCGCTTCCCCGACGCCACCCGTACCGCGGTCGAGGCCGCTGCGGCGATCGGCTGCGACCTCAGCCAGATCGTCAAGTCCCTGATCTTCGAGGCGGACGGCGAGCCCGTCCTGGTTCTGATGGACGGCGCCTCGCGGGTGGACGTGGAGCTCGTACGCAGTGAGCTGGGCGCCGGAAAGGTCGGGCGGGCCCGGGCCGACCTGGTGCGGGAGACCACCGGTTACGCGATCGGCGGCGTGCCGCCCTTCGGCCACCGCACGCGGACCCGGGTACTGGCCGACCGGGGCCTGCTCGCCCACCAGGCGGTGTGGGCCGCGGCGGGCCACCCGCACGCCGTCTTCCGGCTCGACCCCGCCACCCTGATCGAGCTCGCGGGCGGCACCCTCGTCGACGTCCGCGAGCGGACCGCGTGACCCCTCTGGTGGCGGCTGCCGTCCTGGCCGCCGCGATCACGCACGCCAGCTGGAACGCCATCGCCCACGCCATCCGCGACCAGCTGCTGTCCTTCACCCTGATCTCCGGCGGCGGGGCGCTGTTCGGCCTCCTGCTGGCCTGTGCCGCGCCCCTCCCGGCGGCCGGGGCCTGGCCCTACCTGCTCGCCTCGGCGGGCCTGCACGTGGCGTACATGCTGCTGCTGATGCGGTCGTTCACCCTGGGCGACTTCGGCCAGATGTATCCGATCGCCCGGGGCACCGCTCCCCTCGTCGTGACGGTGCTGGCCGCCGTCTTCCTCGGCGAACGCCCGGACGGCTGGGCGACGGCGGGTGTGGCGGTGGCCTCCGCGGGACTCGTCGGGCTCGCCCTGTGGGGCATCCGCGGCTCCGGGGAGCGCCCCCACCGGCCGGCGGTCCTGGCGGCCCTCGCGACCGGCCTGGCCATCGCCGGCTACACGACGGTCGACGGGGCCGGGGTGCGCGCCTCGGGCACGCCTCTCGGCTACATCGGCTGGCTGATGCTCGTGCAGGGCGTCGTCATCCCCGCGTACGCCTACTGGCGCAGGCGGGGTGAACTGGTGCGCCAGGTCGCCCCCTTCACCGCGCGCGGGCTCCTGGGCGCCGCCCTGTCGGTCTCCGCGTACGGCCTCGTCCTGTGGGCGCAGACGAAGGCCCCGCTCGCTCCGATCGCCGCGCTCCGCGAGTCGTCGATCATCGTGGGCGCCGCGATCGGGACCATGGTCTTCAAGGAGCGGTTCGGCGCTCCACGGATCGCGGCCGCCGGGCTGATGGTGATCGGCATCGGGCTGATGCTGCACACGAGTTGACCGGGCGGCTCAGAACCCGCCCGTCGGGGCGACCAGCTCCACCACCACCTCGTCGTCCTCCCGCGCACCCGTGGGACGGAAGCCGAGCGAGGTGTAGAGGTGCGCGGCCACCGTGTTGGCCGGGTCGTAGGAGAGCCGGATCACCTCGCAGTCCTCGCGGCGCGCGAGCCACCCGGTGAGCGTGCGTACGGCAGCGCGGCCGAGGCCCTTGCCCTGCTCGAGACCGTCCACGACCATCCCGCCGATCCAGTACGAGCCGTCGTCGTCCCGGGCCCACATCACGTGCCCGGTCACGGTGTCGTCGCCGTGGACGGCGAGGGAGTGCCAGGTGTCCTCGTACAGGGACAGCAGCAGGTAGCGGGCGGCCAGCGGGGCGACATGGTCGCGCTGGCCGTCCAGCGGTGCGATGTCGGCGACCGCGCGCCAGTTGTCGCCGTCCACCTCGCGCAGAGTGACATGACGGCCCGTCCGGTCCGTGAGGCCGTGGTCGATGAGTCCGTGATCGGTCATCCGGGCAGGTTAGGCGGCGCGACCCGGTCCCGGCGACCCCGTTTCAGCGCTCCTCCGCCACGCGCTCCCCTGGCGTCGGCTCCCCGGCCATCGCCGTGCGGAAGCCCGTGTTGACCCCGAGGAGACCGCCGTCCACGCGCAGCGTCGTACCGGTGATCCAGGCCGCGTCCCGGGAGGCGAGGAAGGCGACGGCGGAGGCGATGTCCTCCGGCTCGCCGATCCGGCCGAGCGGGTAGAGGGCGCTCGCCCGCTCCAGCGCCGCGTCGCGGCCCGCCCAGGCGTCGGTGCGGATCGTGCCCGGCGCGACGAGGTTGACGCGGACACCACGCGGTCCGGCGTGGCCCGCGAGTGTACGGGTCAGACTCGCCAGGCCGGCTTTGGCCGCGCTGTAGGCGTGACCGCCGAAGTCCTGCTCGCCGTTGACCGATCCGATGGTGACGATCGCCCCCCGGCCGGACTCCACGAGGTGCGGCAGCGCGGCACGTGAGCAGCGGTAGGGGCCGCTCAGGGTGATGTCCAGGGTGTGTTCCCAGGATGCGTCGTCCTCGTCCTCGAAGAGCGCGGCGTCGTCGTGGTTCGCGTAGGCGCTGTTGACGAGGACGTCGAGCCGGCCGAAGGCACCCGCTGCATGGGCCACCGCCGCGTCGACCGCGTCCCGGTCGCCGACGTCGCAGGCCAGGGACTCGGCGGTGCCGCCCGCCTCGCGTATCCCGGCGGCGGTGCGGGCGGCGCGGCCGGCGTCCAGGTCGGTGACCAGGACGGCCGCGCCCTCCGAGGCGAGCCGGCGGGCGGTGGCCGCCCCGATGCCCTGTCCGGCTCCCGTGAGGAGCGCGGCGTACCCGTGGAAGCGTGGTGAAGTCATAGCGCCGACCGTACTGCCCTGACCAGGGCCTGGGCGCGGGGATCGGCGGTGACTCCCTTCTGCAGACCGTTCGTCACATAGCCCAGTGCGATGCCCGATTCGGGGTCGGCGAACCCCAGCGAGCCGCCCCGGCCGGGATGCCCGAACGAGCCGGGTCCGAGCAGCGGTGCGGACGGGCCGTGCAGCATGTAGCCGAGGCCGAAGCGGGTGCTGACGACCAGCACCCGGTCCGGGCCCGCCGACTCCTCGGTGCGGGCCAGGGTGAGGGTGGCGGGGGCGAACAGCCGGTGCCCGTCGACCTCGCCGATCATCGCGGCATAGCAGCGGGCCAGTCCGCGCGCGGTGGCGACGCCGTTGGACGCGGGGAGTTCGGCCGCGCGGTAGGCGGGGGCGTTCTCGTCGGGGAAGGGGTCGATCGCCCCGAAGGCGCGGCGGGTGAGCGAGGCCGGGTCGCCGTACGCCTCGACGACGGACCGCTTGGGGCGCATCCGCAGGGTGCCGCCGTTCTCGGCCGGCGGGGGTTCGACGGGTCCGATCCGCCCGATCCGGTGCGCCTCGTCCTCGGGGAGCCCGAACCAGAAGTCCAGACCGAGCGGACGGGCGATCTCCTCGGCGACCCACCTCCCGATGGTGCGCCCGGTGACCCTGCGCACCAGTTCGCCGACGAGCCAGCTGTAGGTCTGGGCGTGGTAGCCGTGGTCGGTCCCGGGCTCCCACTGCGGCCGCTGGGCGGCGACGGCCTCCGGCCCGGAGGTCTGGTCGGCGGCCTCCTCGGGGGTCAGCGCCGTGTCGAGGGCGGCCACCCCCGCCCGGTGGGCGAGGAGATGGCGCACGAGGACGCGTTCCTTGCCGTTCGCCTTGAACTCCGGCCAGTACGTGCCGACCGGGGCGTCCAGGTCCACCTGCCCGCGCTGGTGCAGCAGCAGCGGGACGGCCGCGGCGATGCCCTTGCCCGCGGAGCGCACGATCTGCACGGTGTCCACGGCCCAGGGTTCGGCGCCGTCGACGTCCCTCGTGCCGGCCCACAGGTCCACGACCTTGCGGCCGTGCCGGTAGAGGGCGACGGCCGCTCCCCGTTCCCCGCGCTGTTCGAAGTTACGGACGAAGGCGTCCCGTACCGCCTCGAATCCCGGTGCCACCGTGCCTCGTACGTCCACGCCTGCTCCCGCACTCCCGCTCATCCCTCCATGGTGCATCCCGCCGCAGGTGGAACGGGGGGCGGGTCACCATCTGTTCATGGACGCGGAACGGACACGGAACGCGGATCGAAGCCGAAGGGCAGCTCCAGCCGGTGGCTGCGCATGAGTGCGTCGTCGCACAGCAGGTCCTGCGTGCGGTCGTCGGCGGCGATCACCCCGTCGCTGAGGACGACCGCGCGCGGGCAGAGTTCGAGGGCGTACGGCAGGTCGTGGGTGACCATCAGCACGGTGACGTCCAGGGAGCGCAGGATGTCGGCGAGTTCGCGGCGGGAGGCGGGGTCCAGGTTGGAGGAGGGCTCGTCCAGGACGAGGATCTCCGGCTCCATGGCGAGGACGGTGGCGACGGCGACCCGGCGGCGCTGGCCGAAGGAGAGGTGGTGCGGGGGCCGTGCGGCGAACTCCTCCATGCCGACCCGCCGGAGCGCGGTGACGATCCGGTCCTCCAGTTCGGCGCCGCGCAGCCCGGCCGCGGCGGGGCCGAAAGCGACGTCCTCGCGGACCGTCGGCATGAAGAGCTGGTCGTCGGGGTCCTGGAAGACGATGCCGACGCGGCGGCGGATCTCGGCGAGGTTCCGCTTCTCGACGGGCAGCCCGGCGACCCGGACGGTGCCGGCTCCGGCGTCGAGGATGCCGTTGAGGTGGAGGACCAGCGTGGTCTTGCCCGCCCCGTTGGGCCCGAGGAGCGCGACGCGTTCGCCGCGGGCCACGGTGAGGTCGACGCCGAAGAGGGCCTGGTGGCCGTCGGGGTAGGCGTAGGCGAGGCCGCTGACCTCCAGGGAGGGCGCGGGTGCGGTGGGCAGGCTCATACGGTCCATCCCAGCAGACATACGACGAGGGCGAGCACGGGGAGTGCCGCCGCATGCGCCCACTGGGTGCGGGAGGCGGTCACCTCGTCGATCACCGGCATGGTGCCCGTGTAGCCGCGGCTGACCATCGCGAGGTGGACGCGCTCGCCGCGCTCGTAGGACCGGATGAAGAGGGCACCCGCCGTCTTGGCGAGGACCCCCCACTGCCGGACCCCGCGGGCCTCGAAGCCGCGGGAGCGCCGGGCGATCGACATGCGGCGCAGCTCGTCGGTGATGACGTCGCCGTAGCGGATCATGAAGGACGCGATCTGGACGAGCAGCGGGGGCATCCTGAGCCGCTGGAGACCGAGCAGCAGGGCCCGCAGTTCGGTGGTGGAGGCGAGGATCACCGAGGCGGCGACGCCGAGGGTGCCCTTCGCCAGGACGTTCCAGGCGCCCCAGAGTCCGGGGACGCTGAGGGAGATACCGAGCACCTCGGTCTGCTCACCGGGCACCACGAACGGCATGAGCAGCGCGAAGGCGACGAACGGCACCTCGATGGCCAGGCGCTTCAGCAGGAAGCCGGGCGAGAGCCGGGCCACCGCGGCGACGGCGGCGAGCAGCGCGGCGTACAGCGCGAAGGCCCAGACGGCCTCGCGCGGCGTGGAGACGACGGCCACGACGAAGCAGAGGACGGCGGCGAGCTTGCAGTGCGGGGGCAGGGTGTGGACGGGCGAGCGTCCGTCCCGGTAGAGCGTGTGGGCGTGGCCGGCACCCATGTCAGACGGACTCGGCGGTGCGGGCCGCGGGCGTACGGCGCTTGCGGACGACCCAGAACACCCCGGTGCCGACGGCGACCGTGACACCGACACCGATCACTCCGGCGAGGCCTCCGGAGACACGGGCGTCGGCGATGTCCTTGACGCCGTAGTCGGCCAGCGGGGAGTCGGCCGCGCCGTGCTCCTGGACCTTCTCGTCGATGCCCTTGTCGGCGGCGACCTTCTCCAGGCCGTCGGGGCTCGCGGAGGCGTAGAAGGAGACGAAGCCCGCGAGGACGAGGGCGGCGACCATGCCCGAGGCCCACACCTTGCGGGTGGAGCGGGCGGCGGCGGGAGCGGGCGAGGGAGCGGCAGCCGGGGCGTCGACGAGTTCGCCGTCGACGCGGAGCTTGAGCGGGGCGGCGAGCCCGCGGGCCCCGTGCACCAGGTCGGGGCGCACGGCGATGACGGCGCCGACGGTCAGCGCGGTGATCGCCGCCTCCCCGATGCCGATCAGGACGTGGACGCCGACCATCGCGGTGAGGACCTTGCCGATGGGGACGTCGGTGGTCCCGCCGACGGCGTAGATCAGGGTGAAGGCCACGGCGGCGGCCGGCACGGAGACCAGTGCGGCGACGAAGGCCGCGACGGTCGTCGACCGGCGGGTGCGGGGCAGGACCCGGGTCAGCCCGCGGAAGAGTGCGTAGGCGACGACGACGGTGACGACCCCCATCACCGTGATGTTCACGCCGAGGGCGGTGAGGCCGCCGTCGGCGAAGAGGATGCCCTGCATCAGCAGCACGACCGCTATGCAGAGCACCCCGGTGAAGGGCCCGACCAGGATCGCCGCCAGCGCCCCGCCCAGAAGGTGCCCGCTGGTGCCGGCGGCGACCGGGAAGTTCAGCATCTGCACGGCGAAGATGAACGCGGCGACGAGCCCGGCCAGCGGGGCGGTCCGCTCGTCCAGCTCCCGCCGGGCGCCCCGGAGACTGACGGCGACCGCGCCGGCGGCGACGACACCTGCGACGGCGGAGACGGGTGCGTTGATGAAACCGTCGGGTACATGCATGGAGTGGCTCCGCTTTCGGGCGTCAGTGCGGGCGGGGTCGGGAACCGCTCAATGATAGTGCCCTGTTGCAAACAGCTCGCAAGAGCACAGGGACGCCAAGTACCCCACCCCCGACATGCCCAAATGGGAAAATATGGGACATTAGGGGAAGAGATTTTCACACAGGAGGAGCCGGCCATGTCCCTCGTGATCCAAGAACACGCCCGAGCCCGGCTCATCACCGACGGCCCCGACCCCCGACTGGTCCCCGTCGAACTGCGCTACGACCCCGAGGAGCCGGACACCGTCCGCCTCCGGCTGCCCGGAGGCGTCGACTGGGCCTTCGGCCTCGACCTCCTGGAACGCGGCCTGCGCTCCCCCGCCACCCGCGGCGACGTACGGATATGGCCCTGCGGCCGGGCCCAGCTGGTCCTGGAGCTGCACTCACCGGAGGGCGTGGCCGTCCTCCAGTTCGACATCGGCCCCATGATCCGCTTCCTGGCGCGCACCCGCCCGAAGACGGCGAAGCGTCCGCCGGCCACCTCCGCCGCACCCGCCTCCGCCACGCCCGTCACCCGCGCCTGAAGACGACGAAGAGCCCTCGTGCCGCGTGCACGAGGGCTCTTCTCCGCTCCGGTCCCCCGTCCCCACAGGTAACCGGCGCTCCGGGGCCGCGCTCCGCTCAGACGCGGACCCCGGGGTACGGGTGGGTCACACGCGGACCAGTTCCCGCTCGCCGCCGCCCTCGGCGGGGCCGTCGGAGAGGTCCTTGCGCAGGCCCTCCCCCTCGACGTCCACGTTGGGCAGCACCCGGTCGAGCCAGCGCGGCAGCCACCAGGCACGCTTGCCGAGCAGGGCGAGCACCGCGGGCACGATGGCCATGCGGACCACGAACGCGTCGAAGAAGACGGCGATGGCCAGCGAGAAGCCGATCATCTTGATCATCTGCTCGGAGGAGCCGATGAAGCCGGCGAAGACGGCCATCATGATCACCGCGGCTGCCGTGACCACGCGTGCCCCGTGCTTGAAGCCGGTGACGATCGCCTGGCCGGAGGACTCGCCGTGGACGTATGCCTCGCGCATCCGGGTGACCAGGAAGACCTCGTAGTCCATGGCGAGGCCGAAGACCACGCCGACCATGAAGATCGGCATCATGCTCATGATCGGACCGGTCTGCTCGACCCCGAAGAGCGAGCCGAGCCAGCCCCACTGGAAGACCGCGACGACCGCGCCGAGGGCCGCGACCACCGAGAGCAGGAACCCGAGGGCCGCCTTCAGCGGGACGAGGACCGAGCGGAAGACCACCATCAGCAGCAGGAACGCCAGGCCGACGACGAGCGCCAGGTAGGGCAGCAGCGCGTCGTTCATCTTCTGCGAGAAGTCGATGTTCATCGCCGTGGCACCGGTGACGAGCACCTCGGCGCCGGTCTCGCTCTTGATGTCCGCACCCGCGTCACGGATGGAGTGGACCACGTTCTCCGTCTCGACGGAGCTCGGCCGGTCCTTGGGGATGACCGTGATCGTCGCGGTGTCGCCGGCCTTGTTGAAGGTGGCCGGGGCGACGGCGGCGACGCCACCGGAGCTCTCGATCTCGTCGGAGACCCTGCTCACCGCGGCCTTGCCGTCGGAGCTGTTCGCGGTGTCGACGACGACCATCAGCGGACCGTTGAACCCGGGGCCGAAGCCGTCGGAGAGCATGTCGTACGCCTGGCGCTGGGTGGTCGACTTCGGCTGGGCGCCGTCGTCCGGGAGGCCCATCTCCAGCGAGGCGGCCGGTACGGCGATCGCACCGAGGCCGAGGACGCCCACCAGCAGGACCCACACCGGCCTGCGCAGCACGAACCGCGCCCAGCGGGTGCCCATGTTCGGCTTCGCCTCGGGCTGGTTCTCCGCCTCGGCGGCCTTGCGCGCCTTGCGCCCCATGACCCGCTTGCCCGCGAAGCCCAGGAGTGCCGGGACGAGGGTGAGCGCGATGAGCACGGCGATGGCGACGGTGCCGGCGGCGGCGAAGCCCATCTTCGACAGCATCGGGATGTTGACGACGGCGAGGCCCACCAGTGCGATGACGACGGTCAGACCGGCGAAGACGACCGCGGATCCGGCCGTGCCCACGGCCCGCCCGGCAGCTTCCTCCCGCTCCCTGCCCTCGGCCAGTTCGGCACGGTAGCGGGAGACGATGAAGAGCGCGTAGTCGATGCCGACCGCAAGGCCGATCATCATCGCGAGCGTCGAGGTGGTGGAGCCCAGGTCCAGGACGTTGGCCAGCGCGGTGATCGTGGAGACCCCGATGCCCACCCCGATGAGGGCGGTCAGCAGCGGGAGCCCGGCCGCGATCAGCGAACCGAAGGTGATGACCAGGACGACGGCGGCGATGGCGACGCCGATGATCTCGGTGGCCCCCGTCTCCGGCATCACCTGGAGGGCGTCACCGCCGATCTCCACCTTCATCCCGCTGCTCTGGGCGTCGTGGCCGACGTCCTCCAGGGCCTCACGCGTCGAGTCGGTCAGCTCCATGGAGCTGACCTTGTAGGACACCGAGATGTAGGCGGTCGAGCCGTCCTTGCTGACGGCGTTCGCCTTGTACGGGTCGGCGACCGAGGCGACCTGGTCCGAGCCGGACTTCAGCTCGCCCACGATGTCCTGGATCTCGGCCTTGTCGGCGGCCGCGGTGACCTTCTCACCGTCGGGGGCCTGGAAGACGATCCGGGCGGACGCGCCGTCGGCGCTGCCGCCGGGGAAGCGCTCGTCCAGCAGGTCGAAGGCCCTCTGGGCCTCCGTGCCGGGGATCGAGAAGGAGCTGGAGGTGGCGGTGGCGGCCGAGGACGCGCCGAATCCGGCCAGCGCCAGCAGCGCCACCCAGATCAGGGCGACATAACGGCGGCGCCGGAAGGCGAGCCGTCCGAGTTTGTACAGGAATGTAGCCACGGAGGGGGTACTCCCGGTCAGGTCGTTGAGTGGAATTGGGCGTGAGGAACCAGCCCGACGACGAGAGCGGCGTGTCAGGTGGAGCGTCGGGGAGTCAGGTCGTACGGGAGGAAGAGGGGACGTCAGACGCCGAGGGCGGGGAACACCACGGCTTCTGCGTAGTCGGTGAGGAACGCCTGGTCGACAGGCTTCTCCTCGACCAGCTCACGAGCGGCGAAGGCGCCGATCATCATGTGCGACACAAAGGGAAGCGCTGGGTTGTCCGCACGCACTTCCCCCCGGTCCACGGCTCGCTGGAGCAGAGCACCGAGACCGGTCATCTCCGGCTCGATCATCAGCTCCCGCAGCGCCTGGAGGAGGTCGGGGTTGTTGTGGACGGCATGGGACAGACCTCGCATCAGCGCGGAGTTCCGCTCCATCTGGCAGTCGTCGGTGCGGTGCAGCACGGCCAGGAAGTCGCCGCGGAGCGAACCGGTGTCGACATCGGCAAGGTGCACCGGCTTGTCGTGCCGGAGTGCCTTGACGACCAGCTCGGCCTTGCTCCCCCACTGGCGGTAGAGGGTGGCCTTGCTGGAACGGGTGCGGGCGGCGACGGCGTCCATGGTCAGGGCTTCGTAGCCGACCTCGCCGAGCAGGTCGAGCACGGCGGTGTACAGCTCGCTCTCGCGTTCGGGCGTGAGCCGGCTGCGTGCCATGGATCGACCTCCTCTTCCTCGCGCCTGCTGGATCGTACGTCAGCCGAAGATCAACTAACGGAACGAAACTGTTTCGTACACTTCGAATGTACCCCCCTCCTCAGCGAAACGATGCGGTTTCGCTTGTGTCCTGCACCACAAGTTGCCGCGGGCCCTTCCCACCGGAAGCATTGGAGGGTGAGTGACGACGTCGCGTATCTCCGTTTCCCGCACCTCCACGAGGACTTGCTCTGTTTCGCGGCCGAGGACGACCTCTGGGTCGCCCCGCTGGCCCCGGCGGGGCAGCGGCCCGGCCGGGCGTGGCGGCTGACCGTCGACCGGACCAGGGTCGGTCATCCGCGCTTCTCGCCCGACGGCAGCCGTATCGCCTACACGACCTGGCGCACGCTCGACCCCGAGATCCACCTCGCCCCCGTCGACGGCGGGCCCGCCCGCAGACTCACCCACTGGGGTTCGACCGACGCCCGTGTCTGCGGCTGGAGCCCCGATCCCGGCGACTCCTCCCAGATCCTCGCGGTGTCGTCGCACAACCAGCCGTTCTCCTACTTCTCCTGGGCCTACAGCGTCCCCACCGACGGCAGCCCCGGCGGCAAGCTCCCCTGGGGGCCCGTCTCCGACATCGCGGTCGCCGACATCGACGGCTCCCGGCGCACCCTGCTCCTCACCGGGAAGCCGCCGCACGAGCCGGCCGCCTGGAAGCGCTACCGGGGCGGGGCGATGGGGCGGCTGTGGCTGCACGGCGAACGGCTGCTGCCGGACATCGGCGGCCACCTGGACGCGCCGATGTTCGTCGGCCGCCGGATCGCCTTCCTCTCCGACCACGAGGGCGTCGGCAATCTGTACTCCTGCCTGATGGACGGCACCGACCTGCGCCGGCACACGGACCACGACGCGTTCTACGCCCGGCACGCCTCCAGCGACGGGACCAGGGTCGTCTACCAGTGCGCCGGCGACCTGTGGCTGGTCGAGGACCTGGAGTCGCCCGACGCGGTGCCCCGGAAGCTGGAGGTGCGGCTCGGCGGTCCCCGGACCGGACGGCGCACGTACCAGGTGCCGGCGTCCAGCCATGTCGACTCGCTGGCCGTGGACGAGACGGGCAGGGCGAGCGCCGTCTCCGTACGCGGCAGCCTGTACTGGCTCACCCACCGCGACGGCCCCGCCCGCACGATCGCCGACACCCCGGGGGTGCGGGTCCGGCTCCCGGAGATGCTCGGTAGCAGCGGACAGGTCGCGTACGTGACGGACGCCGAGGGCGAGGACGCCGTCGAGATCGCCTACCTGCCCCGCGCCAGCGGTGACCGCCCGCCCCGCCGGCTGGCCGCCGGGCGGCTCGGCCGGGTCCACGAGCTGATCTCCGACCCGGAGGGCGAGCGGCTGGCCATCGCGTCGAACGACGGCCGGCTCCTGCTGCTGGACACCACGGAGGAGCCCGGGGAGCCGGGCGGGGACACGGCTCCTGCCGGTCCGGACGACGCCACGCCGCCCGAGCCCTCCGAGGGGGTCGCCCCGCCGAGAACCCTCGCCCCGCCGGGCGTCCTCACCGCGCAGGATGCCGCCGCACCGGACCCCGCCGAGGCGGCGCACGACGAGACGGCGCACGACGAGGACGGCTCCACCACGGACGAGGCCGCCGGGGACCAGAACCTCGGGGACGGGAACCTCGAGGGCGGGAACCTCGGCGACGGGAACCTCGGGGGCGGGGTCACCGAGCTCATCCGCTCCGTGAACGGACCGGTCCGCGATCTGGCCTTCTCCCCCGACGGCCACTGGCTGACCTGGTCGCACCCCGGCGTCGGGCGCTCTCTGAGGCAGATCAAACTGGCGCGGATCAGCGGCCCGGACGCCCCGGTGACGGTGGACGTCACCAACGGCCGCTTCGAGGACGAGAACCCCGTCTTCACGGGCGACGGCCGCTATCTCGCCTTCCTCTCCTGGCGCGGGTTCGACCCGGTGTACGACGTCCACACCGGCGACCTCTCCTTCCCGCTGGGCTGCCGCCCCTACCTGGTCCCGCTCTCCTCGGCCACCCCCTCCCCCTTCGCCCTGCTCCCGGACGGCAGGCCCGCGGCCGGCGGGCTGGACCCGGTGGACATCCCCGAGGGCCCGGTCGAGGGGCCCACGGTCATGGTGGAGTTCGAGGGGCTTCAGAACAGGGTGACCCCGTTCCCGGTCTCGGCCTCGAAGTACTCCGGGCTGCAACCGGTCAGCGGCGGCGGCCTGGTCTGGCTGCGCTGGCCGATCTCCGGCGCGCTGGGCGAGACGTTCGCCAACCCGGCGGACATGTCGGGCCGCCCCACCCTGGAGCACTTCAACATCTCCAAGGCCCGCAAGACCGAACTGGTCGGCCATCTCGACTGGTTCGCGGTGAGCGGCGACGCGAGCCGGCTGGTCGTCATGGACGACGGCGAGCTGCGCGCCGTGCCGTCCAACGAGCCCGGCGACAACGACACGACGGTCTTCCTCGACTTGCGGCGCATCCTGCACGACGTCGATCCGGCGGCCGAGTGGCGCCAGGCGTACGGAGAGGCGGGCCGCATCGTCCGGTCCTACTTCTGGGAACCGGACATGTGCGGCATCGACTGGGACGGTGTGCTGGAGCAGTACCGCCCCCTGCTCGAACGGGTCGCCTCCCCCGACGAGTTCGCCGACCTGCTCCGCGAGGTCCTCGGCGAGCTGGGCACCTCCCACGCGTACGTCTCGCCCGCCCGCCGCAACGAGGGGCCCCCGCACTACCAGCGGGCGATCGGCCTGCTGGGCGCCAACCTCGTCTGCCGGGACGGGGACTGGACCGTGCAGCGCATCCTGCCCGGCGACTCCTCCGACTCCAAGGCCCGTTCACCGCTCGCCGGTACGGGGATCAGGGAGGGGGCCGTGCTCACCCATGTCGACGGCCGTCCCGTCGACCCGGTGGCCGGGCCGTACCCGCTGCTGACGGCGGCGGGCGGCACGACGGTGGAGCTGGCGTTCCGCCCCGCCGGGGGCGAGTGCGGCGGCCGGTCGCGCCGCATCGCGATCGTCCCCCTGGTCGACGAGAGGCCCCTGCGCTACCAGGACTGGGTGGCCAAGCGCCGTGAGGTGGTACGGGAGCTGAGTCACGGGAAGTGCGGCTATCTGCACATCCCCGACATGGGCGGCTCCGGCTGGGCCCAGTTCAACCGCGATCTGCGGCTGGAGGTGTCCCGGCCGGCCCTGATCGTGGACGTGCGGGGCAACGCGGGCGGTCACATCAGCGAGCTGGTCGTCGAGAAGCTCACCCGCACGATCCTCGGCTGGGACCTGACCCGCAACGCCCAGGCCGTCTCGTACGCCTCCAACGCGCCCCGGGGGCCGGTCGTGGCCCTCGCCGACGAGGCGACGTCCTCCGACGGCGACATGATCACGGCGGCGTTCCGGCTGCTGAAGCTGGGCCCTGTGGTCGGCCAGCGCACCTGGGGCGGCGTGGTCGGCATGACCGGCCGGCACCGGCTGGGCGACGGCACGGTGATCACGGTCCCGATGAACGCGGCCTGGTTCGACACGTACGGCTGGTCCGTCGAGAACCACGGCGTCGAGCCCGACCTGGAGGCGCTGCGCACCCCGCTGGACTGGGCGGAGGGCCGCCACGCCGTGCTGGACGACGCCGTCAGGATCGCCCTGGACCTCCTGGCCGCCCACCCGGCGTCCACACCCCCGGGCTACGACACGGCCCCCGACCTCCGGAGGCCCCCGCTGCCCCCGAGGTGACCTCGAGGCCGGCCGGACCCACAACACCCTTGCCCAAGAGGCCACTTCCACGCGGAAAGCGCAACTTCGACACCACGCGCAGAGGCAGCTACCTTCCCCCTGGACCTCGGCGATCCCCCACGTTCGTACGGGAGTTCGTTCAGGCCGAGCCACCATCCGACGCCCGACCAGGGAGATACGCATGCCCCGACTCGCGCTGTACACATTCGGCGTCCTGAAGTCGCCACTCGCCGAACCCGCCCCTCTGACCCGCGAGTTCTACGACATCGGTGCGGTCGTGTACCGGAAGATCGGCGAGGCACCCGGGTACCTCGCTCACGCAGAACCGGCAAGCGTCGAACAGGGCATGCTCTTCGAGGCGGAGTGGGGTGCGTGGGGGGACTTCGCCGTGCCCGCCTGGTACGACAAGGGCCGCACGGCGAAGACCACCGCCCTGGCGACGACCCTGTCGCTCTGGACCGGGCTGCGCCCGGCCTTCGACGCCGTCTACACCGGTCTGCACCGTGAGGCGCTGAACCGACGCCACGACTGGTTCGAGAGGACCGGACACCCGGCCTACGTGTTCTGGTGGGTCGCCGACGGCGTGACGCCCACCTGGCAGGACGGGGTGTCCCGGCTGGAGCACCTCCACGACCACGGCCCCGCGCCGCACGCCTTCACCTTCCCCCGCCCGTTCTCCCCGGAGGGCGAGGAGGAATGAAGGCCCGACCGGTCCCGCGGCGCGGCCCGCACATGCGCGAAGGGGCGTACCCGGCAACCCGGGTACGCCCCGACAGACCACGGACGCTCAGCGGCGTCGGCCGTCAGCGCTCGGAACGCTCACGCGGACGGTCCTGGCCGCCCTGCGTGCGGTTCTGCGGCTCGGACCGACGGCCCTGAGCCTGGCCCTGGGCCTGGCCCGGGCGCTGGCCCTGGCCACCGGCGCGACGCGACGCATCGGCGGAGCGCTCGCGCGCCTCACCCTGCTTGCCACCCGCCTTCTGCTGCTTGGCCTGGTCGGCGAGCTCCTGCGCCTTGTCCTTGAACTGGTCTGCGATGCCCATGCTGTTCACTCCTATGTGGGTGCGTGGGGTCGGCCCCGGTGGGGCCTCGCTCAGACTTACACACCCGGACATTCGCCGCATTTCGATCATTGACGCTGCGTACGCGCCTCCTGGTCGGCCGCTCCGCCGGCTCCCACGAGCCCCTTGCTCACGCCGTCCAGACGGGCTCCGAAGCGCTTCATCTCCCGCTGCCCGACGGTCCCTGTCACCATCGGGAGATAGCCCCGGATCGACTGCATCCCCCGCAGCCACCACTGCGCGTACACGTGCGCGGAACGCCGCTCGATCCCCGCCACGATGCGGTCGACCGCCGGGCCCAGGGGGTAGGTGCGGTTCGTCGGCCACGGCAGCCGCTGCCTCAACTCCCGCATGACGTCGTCCTCGTCGGCGCCGCGCACCATGTCCGTGTCGGTCCAGGACAGATAGCCGACACCGACCTTCACGCCCCGGTGGCCGACCTCGCCGCGCAGGCAGTGTGCGAACGCCTCCACCCCCGACTTCGAGGCGCAGTACGCGCTCATCATCGGCGCCGGGGTGATCGCGGCCAGCGACGCTATCTGGAGGAAGTACCCGCGGCTCTCGATGAGCACGGGCAGGAACGCCCGCGCGGTCACCGCTCCGCCTATCAGGTTCACCTCCACGACCCGGCGCCACGCCTCCGGATCGGAGTCCACGAGCGGCCCGCCGGTGGCGACGCCCGCGTTGGCGACCACGATGTCGATCTTCCCGAAGCGCGCCTTGACCTCTTCGGCGACCCTGCTCATCGCCACGTGGTCGGTGACGTCGGCGTGCCAGTGGTCGCTCTCCGAGTGCAGCCGCTCCGAGACCTTCTTCAGCTCGTCCGGCTCCAGGCCGACCAGCGCCAGCGTGGCACCGCGCGCCGACAGCTTGCGGGCCAGGAGCTCGCCCACTCCCCGCGCCGCGCCCGTGACGACGACGACCTGTCCTTCGAGACTCCGCCTGCCGCTCATGCGACCTCCTCCTCGCTCACGGCTGTCGCCGTGCTGCCCGCACCGTCCACAATGACGTACGAGGCCACCAGTTCGCGGAGCTTCGCCGTGACCACTTCGGGCGCCTCGACCGGTGTCATGTGCCCCATGCCCTCCAGCTCGGTGAGCCCGAGGCCGTTCGGCAGTGCCGCGGCGATGGCCCGCGCGTGCACGGGCGGCGTCAGCCGGTCCGCCGTTCCCGCGATCACCGCGGCCGGCAGCCGCAACTCCCTGACCCGCGCCTCGAGGTCGAGCTCCGCAAGAACGCGCCCCCAGGCGACGCGTGCCCCGCGGGGACACGCATGGACGATCCTGGCACAGGTCTCCACGCGGTCCGGGGCAGAACCACGCCCCATCGTGACGTACCTGAGGATCACCTTCGACACCCCGTTGACGGGTCCGAGGGGTGCGCGGGCGGCGAGGACCGCCGCCGTCATCCGCGTACGGAGCGCGCCGGCCCGCAACGGGAGCACCAGCGACTCGGCCGTCAGGCGCGAGCTGCCGGTGCTGCACAGCAGGACCGCCGCCCCGTGCTCCCGCACGGCGTCGCGCCCGGCGGCCGCCATGATCGTCATCCCGCCCATGGAGTGCCCGCCGAGCACCGCCTTCTGCCCGGGTGCGAGCGTCGCCCGCAGGACCGCTTCGAGGTCGTCGGCCAGCGCGCGCGTGCTGTACCCGTCGGGGCCCGCCGCAGGGGAACGGCCGTGGCCCCGCTGGTCGTAGACGACGACCCGGTGGTCCACCGCCAGGTCACGCACCTGGGCGTCCCAGAAGCGGGTGTTGCAGGTCCAGCCGTGCGCCAGGACCACGGCGGGCGCACCCTCGGGTCCGTGGACTTCGACGTGGACGCGCGAGCCGTCCGCGGAGACGACGCTCAGTTCGCGTTCGGGCACGGGGGCGGACGCGGTGGCCGCCGTCTGCGTCAGCCGGCTCATCGTGCTGCCTCCTCGGTGACGGCCTGCGCCACGGCGCGGGCGGCAGGGGGGCGGATGACGTCGTACTCGCCGAGGTCGACCGCGCGCGTGGCCCGCCGGAACTCGGCGGTCGTGCCCGGCCAGACGGTGGTGTTGCGCCCGTTGGCGTCGAGGTACCAGCTGGTGCAGCCGCCGGTGTTCCAGACGGTCCGCTTCATCCGCTCCTGGACCCGGTGGCTCCAGGCGCCCACGGCGGAGGGCCGCGCGTCGAGCGCCGCGCGTCCGCCCAGGACGTCCAGCTGGCGCATGTAGTCGGCCATGTAGTTCAGCTGGGACTCGATCATGAGGATCATGGAGGAGTTCCCGAGCCCCGTGTTGGGGCCGATGATCGTCATCCAGTTGGGGAAGCCGGCCACCGTCGCACCGCGCAGCGCCTGCATCTCACCCTTCCAGGACTCGGCGAGGGTGATGCCGTCGGCGCCGACGACCCGTGTGGCGATCGGCATGTCCGTCACGTGGAAGCCGGTGCCGAGGATGATCACGTCGGCCTCGGTCTGCGAGCCGTCCGACCCGACCAGGGTGGAGCCGCGGACCTCGGACAGGCCGGAGGCGACCACGTCCACATTCGGCTGGGCGAGCGCGGGGTAGTAGGCGTTGGAGAGCAGGATGCGCTTGCATCCGATGCGGTACGAGGGGGTCAGCTTGGCCCGCAGCGCGGGGTCCTTGATGGCCCGCGCCATGTTGGACTTGGCTATGGTCTCGACGAGTCCGAGCTGGTTGGGGTGCTTGGTGAAGGCGCCGACCTGCAACTCCCTGATGCCCCAGAGCAGTCCGCGGCGCGCGGTGGCGGTGAAGGGCAGCGCCCGGTGCAGCCACTTCTCGGCCCCGCTGATCGCCCGGTCCATGCGCGGCATCACCCAGGGCGGGGTCCGCTGGAAGAGCGTGAGGCGGCCGGCCCCGCGCTGGATCTCCGGGACGATCTGGATCGCGGAGGCGCCCGTGCCGATCACGGCGACGCGCTTGCCGCTCAGGTCGTAGTCGTGGTCCCACTGCGCGGAGTGGAAGACCTTGCCGGGGAAGTCGGCGAGCCCGGGGATGTCCGGCAGCTTGGGGTCGGAGAGCGGGCCGGTGGCGGAGACGACGGCGTCGGCGGTGATCGTGGTGCCGTTCGTCGACTCGATCACCCAGTGCAGCTCGTCGTTGTCCCAGCGCATGACCGAGACCTCGTGGCCGAGCCTGAGGTGCGGGCGCAGCCCGAAGGTGTCGGCGACGCGCTCCAGATAGTTGCGGATGTGCTGCTGCCCGGAGAAGGTGCGCGGCCAGTCCGGATTGGGCGCGAACGAGAAGGAGTACAGGTGGGACGGCACGTCGCAGGCACAGCCCGGGTAGCTGTTGTCCCGCCAGGTGCCGCCGACGGCTCCGGCCCGTTCGAGGACCAGGAAGTCGGTGATGCCTTCACGACGGAGGCGGACCGCGGCTCCGAGGCCCCCGAATCCGGATCCGATCACCGCCACTCGTACGTGCTCGTGCTGGGCCATGCTGCCGCCTCCCCGCGGTACGTGCCACGACTCTGCCAGCAATCACTGGCATGGTTGGGAGGGTAGAGCAGCTCCGTACCGATGGGTAGGGGTCGGGACGAGGAAAGTTACCGGCGGTACAACATAGGGTGCGAGGGTGGCTGAAGGACGCGAGCACCGTGAGTACCGCATGGAGGAGCTGGCCGAGAAGGCCGGTATCACCGTGCGCACCCTGCGCTTCTACCGGGAACGCGGCCTGATCCAGCCACCCCGCCGCGAGGGCCGTATCGCCTGGTACGACGACCACCACCTGGCCCGGCTGCGCACCGTCACGGGCCTGCTGGAGCGGGGCCACACACTCAACGGGATCGCCGACCTCGCCGCCACCTTCGACAGCGGCCGCGACGTCGCCGAGGTGCTGGGCCTGGGCGAACCGACCGAGGAGACCCCGGTCCGCCTCACCCCTGAGCAGCTGGCGGACTACTTCCAGGACCAGGCCACGGCGGAGAACCTCGCCGCGTCCATGGAGCTGGGCTACCTCGGCATCGACGGCGACGAGATCGTCCACATCAGCCGCCGCCTCCTGGAGGCGTCCTCCGAACTGGTGCGCGCCGGGGTCCCGCTCGACGCCGTGCTCTCCGCCGGCCGCCACGTCCGCGAGCACGCGGACGCCCTGGCCGACCTCTTCGTACGGGTCCTGCGCGCCCACACGTCGCAGACCGGGCCGGACCAACTGCGCACACTGGCCCAGGCGGTGGTGGACGCCGAGCTCTCGATGGCCCTGGACCGCCGGCTGCGGGACGACAAGGCCGCGGGCGGCGACCAGGCCGCGCCTTGAGAACGGCGCACGACGGGGTCGGCCGCGTTCCGATCGAAGGAAGCGCCGTGGTTGACCCCGCGCTGAAGCACTCCTTGCGCCACCTCCGCTCCGTGAAGTCGCATCCGCCGCCCACGGCGGACTCCGTCGAGTTCGCCGACTGGAAGGAGGAAGTCGCCGGTGCCTTGGAAGCGTTGGCCTGCGTGCTGGCCTTCGAGGCTGACCGCGCCAGGGCCAGGGCGGAGGCAGCCGCTGCGCGGGAGCAATCCGCAGAGATTCGACGCCGGTGCGGGTTCGGGGCCACTCGGGTGTGAGTGGTCGGCGTACCGGAAGTCCCGGCGAGAACGATCAGGGTCCGGTCGCCGGCTCAGGGAGCCGGCTCCGACGCTTCGCGCAGCTGCGGCAGCGGAGTCAGCCCTGCGCCTGCCGGGCGGGAAGGGCATGCGACAAGAGGAACTCGGTCGCCCCGGCGATGGCCTCGGCGGAGGAGGCGTGGACGGCCTCGGATTCCTTCTCCTGCTGGTCCGCCGCGGTGGCGGTGAACCACCAGGCGTCGGCATCCGAGTCGTGGTGGATGACGGCGGCGCCGCCCGCGTACTGAAGCGGGACGGACTCGCCGGCAGCCTTCTTGGCCACTGCGTGCGGCCACTTGAGACGGGCCGACTGGCGCTTGATGCCACCCCAGGCCGCGCCCAGCTGCGCGTAGTTGGCTCCGCTGCGGCCCGCGACGGTGGCGGCGCTCTCGGCCAGCCGGTCGACGGACAGCTTGGCTTCGTACAGCGCCCTCAGCACGGCCAGCTGCACATCGGGAGCGGCCATGAGCGCGGTATCGAAGGGCTTGTCGGCGGCGCGATAGGCGAGAGCACGGGTCGAGATCCCCTCGGCCAGCACCCGCACCGCTTCCAGCACCTTGTCATCCATGGAGAACGAGTCGCCCTCGGCGGGCTCGCACCAGGCGGGCTCCACCGGAGTCATCACGGTGGTCCAGAAGTTCTCGTCGTCCCTGTCAGGGGTCGGGATCACATCATTCATGCGACAAGGTTACCTGTCACCATCTTGAGTGACAAGGAAAACTGTCGATGACGGTTGCGGGGCGCCCAGGTGGGATGCCCTGGCGCCCGGCCCCGGCACGCGCCTCAGCGAACCCACAGAGCGGCGGTCTCGCTGTCGGCGCCGTAGTACTGAGCACCCGCCTTCTTCGTCCCCTGGCTCTGGTCGCGGTCGGCATGGCAGGCGGGAGCGGCATCTCCGCCGGCGCCGACCGGACGAGAGGGTCGCGCAGATGGCGGCGGACGTCACCGTCGAGGCAGGACGGCAGGCCGGTGAACCCCGCCCGGACGTGACGAGCGCCCCGCCCGCGAGCCGGTCGCCCCACCTCCGGCCGCCCCCCGCCCGACGGACGCGCGGGCGTGCCGCGGGGGATCGGTCCGCGACCCCTGGTAGGACAGCAGCCGTGAACTGGAATGACAGAACGAAAGCACAGACCCGGGCCCTCGCAGAGGCGGGCACCCTGCTCATCGAAGCCCGCCGCAAGGCCGCGGACCTGGTACGCGCCTCGGGCGCGGAGCTGTCCCCCGAGGAACGCGACTGGGTCGGCCGCCCCTGCATGGCCGCACTGGAGCCCCCGCCGACCCCGCACTCCTGCGGCTGCGAGAACTACGGCGGCTCGGGCGGCGAAGAACCCTGCCTGAACACCTGGACCGACTTCACCGGCCCGGATTTCGGCACGGGATCGCCCACCAGGACCTGCGAGCACACGGAGTCCGAGCACGTCGAGATCTGACCGGGCAGGAGAGCGCGGACGTCCGGGGTGCGGGAACTGATCGACGGCCCCTGATCCGAGACACGGGGTTCGGCCCGGGGCCGAAACCGCCGCCGCACCGGCGGCACGTTCGCAGACTCCACGGCGGCACGCTCCCGGACCCCGCCCCGGACCCAGGTCCCGCGTTCCCGGACCCAGGTCCCGCGCTCCCGGACCCCGCCCCGGACCCAGGTCCCGCGCTCCCGGACCCCGCCCCGGTCGCGGGACGGAGCCACCGCTCAGGACACGGCCTACCGCTCGTACGTAGCCGTCACCGGCGCGTGGTCGCTCCACCGCTCGCCGTGCGTGGCGGCGCGCTCCACCCACGCCTTCACCGCGCGTCCGGCGAGACCCGGGGTCGCCACCTGGTAGTCGATGCGCCAGCCCGCGTCGTTGTCGAAGGCGCGGCCGCGGTAGGACCACCAGGAGTACGGCCCCTCCTGCTCCGGGTGCATGGCCCGGACCACGTCCACGTACGCCGCCTCCTCGAAGACCCGGGTCAGCCACGCCCGCTCCTCGGGGAGGAAGCCGGAGTTCTTCTTGTTGGCCTTCCAGTTCTTGAGGTCCGCCTCCTGGTGGGCGATGTTCCAGTCGCCGCACACGACGACCTCGCGCCCCTCGGCGGCCGCCCGGACCTTGAGCCCCTGGAGGTAGGGGAGGAAGGCCGCCATGAAGCGCTCCTTCTCCTCCTGCTTCTCGGTGCCGACCTCACCGGAGGGCAGATAGAGGCTGGCGACGGTCACGCCCGGCAGGTCCACCTCGGCGTACCGGCCTGAGGTGTCGAACTCCTCACTCCCCGGGACCCCGAACCCGCCGAACCCGATCTGGACGCGCTCCGGCGCGTGCCGCGTGTAGACGGCGACGCCCGCACGCCCCTTGGCGGCGGCCGGGGCGTACACGACGTGCCAGCCCTCGGGCTCACGGAGCTCCTCGGGGAGCTGCTGCACCTCGGCGCGGACCTCCTGGAGGCAGATCACATCGGCCTCGGTACGCCCCAGCCACTCGACGAAGCCCTTCTTGGCGGCGGCACGGAGCCCGTTCACGTTCACGGTGGTAACAGTCAGCATCCAGGTACAGTACCTACACGACACCTGCGCATACATGTACCATGAACCGTATGAATATCCAGCCTCGGCCGTTCGACCACCCTGACGCCGTGAAACTCAACGACCTGGTGCAGCTCGAATACGTCGAGCGCTACGGCGACGGGGGCGATGTCACCCCGCTCGACCCCACCATGTTCGACCCGCCCCGCGGACTGTATCTGCTCGCCTACGACGAGGAGGGCCGCCCCCTGGCCACCGGCGGCTGGCGCAGCCAGGAGACGAACGCAGAGGGGTACTCCGACGGCGACGCCGAGATCAAGCGGATGTTCGTGATCGCCGAGGGCCGCGGCCGGGGCCTCGCCCGCCGCATCCTCGCGGCCCTGGAGGCCGACGCCCGCGCGGCGGGCCGCACGCGCATGGTCCTTGAGACCGGCGACCAGCAGCCCGAGGCGATCGCGCTGTACACGTCGAGCGGCTACACGCCCTGCACGAAGTTCGGCTACTACCGCACCTACGCCAGCAGCATCTGCATGGCCAAGCCGCTGGACTGAGCGCGGCTTCCCTCGCAAGCGAGGAACCCGCGCGCATCCGTACGGGAGGCGCGCCGCGCCCTCCGCGGCGAGGTGGCCGGAACCCGACCGGCACCTGTGCCGTGGTGAGAGGGTGCACGGCATGACCGAACTCCCTCCCGCCCCCTCCGGAACCCAGGACACCCTGTTCGGCGAGATGCACGTCCGGATCGAAGGCCAGGAGCGAGTGACCGTCTCCGGGGAGAACGTGCCGACCACGGTCCTTGAGCGCGACCCGGCGTCGGAGGCCGACGCGCAGATCGCCATCGGCACCCGGGACGCCGCGCACCTCACGCTGACCGTCGACGGCGTGCGGGTACCCCTGTGGCCGGCCAGGGGAAGGCTGCGCCGGAGGACCTACCGGGTCGAGACCGAGTACGACGGCGCCCGCTACGCCCTCGTCCCGGACTCGGTCCCCAGCAGCAGGCTCACCCGCGACGGCACCCGCCTCGGTGACTTCTCCAGCGACGGCGACGAGACCGTCGTCGCCGAGTGGGTGCAGGGCCACACCGCGCCCACCGCACGCCCCGCGGACGCGTCGATCGGCTACGCCCTGGCGGCGGCCTTCGGCACCGGGGGGCAGCCCGCCTGGATGATGCTGGCCGACATGGTGAGCGCGGCCATTCCCTGAGCCCGCCGCTCACGGCATCCCGGGGAGCGGGAATCGCTCTACGGGACCCGCGCCACCCCCACGTAGAAGCCGCTCCGCTCGTACTCCGGCGCAGCCCCCTCCCGGTACCACTCGGGCGCCGTCACGAGCCCCGGCTCGACGAGCTCCAGCCCCTCGAAGAACGGCTCGACCTCGGCGCGCGTCCGCATCCGCAGGGAGATCGCGCCCTTCTTGTACGCGGACTCCGTCTCCTGCTTCAGCTCCGGATGCTGGTCGGCCGTGCCGTGCGAGAGGACGAGGTAACTCCCCGAGGGGAGCGTCTCGACCAGCGTGCGGGTGATGCCGTACGGATCCTGCTCGTCGGGCAGGAAGTGCATCAGCGCGATGAGGGACAGGGCCACGGGCCGCTCGAAGTCCAGGAGCTTCGCCGCGCTTTCGAGGATCTCCCCCGGCTGCCGGACATCCGCGTGGATGTAGTCGGTCGCACCCTCGGGACGGCTCACCAGCAGCGCCTCCGCGTGGCGCAGGACGATGGGGTCGTTGTCCGCGTAGACGACCCTGGCGTACGGGGTGACGTTCTGGACGATCTGGTGGAGGTTGGGAGCGGTGGGGATGCCGGTCCCGATGTCCAGGAACTGGTCGACCCCCTGCCGGGCCAGCCAGGCCGACGCCCGGTGCATGAACGCCCGGTTCCGCGCCGCGTTCGCCCGTGCTTCGGCAGGCAGCTTCTCGGCGACCTCCTGGTCGACCGGGTAGTTGTCCTTCCCGCCGAGCAGCCAGTCGTAGACCCGCGCCGGGTGCGGCTTGCTGGTGTCGATACGGGAGCTGGGTATACCGGCTGTCACAGGGCGCCCTCCATACGGAACCACGAACTGGCACACCCCGCACCTGACCTGCGCACCCTTCAACAGCGGTCACCGGCAAGGCGGGTGAGCGAGGACGGCCCAGGTTACCCGGTGGTCGCCACGGCCGGAGCGGCGCGTTCGACCGGAGGGACCGCGACCTCGGCCCACACGGTCTTGCCCGGCGCCCCGTCCCGCTCCACGGCACCCCACGCCGCGGCGAGCGCACCGACCAGCAGCAGTCCGCGCCCGGACTCCACGTCGCCGGGCAGGCCCGTACGGACGAGAGGCCACCGCTCGCCCCGCGTATCGGCCACCTCCACACGGACCCGCACGCCTCCGACGAGCTCCAGCCGGAGCGACGCGTCCCGTCCCGGCACCAGCCCGTGCGTGACCGCGTTCGCCGCGAGTTCGGCGACGACCAGGCTCACGCGGTCGTTCGGCTCGGAGCCGTAGCGGTGGCCCCACTGGTGGACCCGGTGCGAGGCCAGCCGCCGGGCGAGCCGGGCGCCCCTCGGGGTGGAGGAGAAGCGGAGCTCGAACATGTCGCCGACGGGCGGCGCGAGGGTCGTCATACGTCGAAGATCGCGCGCCAGGGACCGCTCCGACCAGCAACAACACCCGTACGGCGATGGTTTGTCGGGGTCCGTACGGCGCCTGTCGGGGCTGTACGGGCGCTCCTCGTCCTCACCCGCACGACGGGCATGCGGCCGAAACCGCCTCCCACCGGAGCGGGCGGTCCTAACCTGCTGCCACGGAGTGCCGGGAGCGGGAGCGAGGAAGCATGGACGGTGCGGTGACCACCGGTGCCGCCGAGAGCGCCGCCGACCCGGGAGCGGGGTTCCTGCGGAGCTTCGGCCGCCAGGTGAAACTGCTGCGCGAGGCGGCGGGACTCACCCAGGCCGAGCTGGGCACGAGCGTCGGATACGGCGAGGCCCACATCGCCTCGGTCGAGCAGGGACGGCGCATCCCCAAGGCGGAGATGGTCGACGCGGTGGACCGGGCCGTGGGCGGGCGCGGAGTGCTGGTGGCGATGAAGGGCGAGGTGGAGCGGGCGCGGTATCCGTCGTTCTTCAGGGAGTTCGTCAGGCTCGAAGCCGAGGCGGCCGAACTCCACGCCTACGACGCACAGGTGGTGAACGGCCTCCTCCAGAGTGAGGAGTACGCACGGGCCGTATTCGCCATGTGGCGGCCGCTGCTGGACGAGGAGACCATCGAGCAAAGGGTGGCCGCACGGCTGGACCGGCAGAAACTCCTGACCAGGCGCCCGGCCCCGCTGCTGAGTTTCGTCGTCGAGGAATCGGTCGTACGGAGACCGCTCGGAGGCACCCGCACCCTGCGCAGCCAGCTGGAACAGCTGCTGTTCGTCGGCCACCAGCGGAACGTGGAGATCCAGATCATGCCGACGAACAGGGACGAGCACGCCGGTCTCTCCGGACCGTTCACGTTGATCCTCGCCAGGAACCAACGGAGGATGGCTTATGTGGAGGCGCAGAGCCACGGCGTGGTGCTCACGGACCCGGCGAAGGTGCAGACGCTCGAATCCACTTACGGCGTCCTGCGGGCCCAGGCTCTGACACCGAAGGAGTCATTGGCCCGGATCGAGAAGCACTTGGGAGAGTTGTGAAGAGGAACGTGGACGAGGCGGCCGAGCCCGTCTGGACGAAGAGCAGCCACAGCTCCGGGGACGGCGGGCAGTGCGTCGAGGTGGCCACCACCCCCGTCTCCGTCCGCATCCGCGACTCCAAGCGTCCGGACGGCCCGGTCCTGGCTGTCGGACCGGACCAGTGGGCGGCGTTCGTGCGGATGTCGGCACGGGGCTGACAGCAGGCGCGAAGGAGCCCCGGCCGCGTGCGCGGCCGGGGCTCCTTCGCGCTCAGGGCGTCCGGAGCTTCTCGCGGAGGAGGCGCGTGTGGGCCTCGATGTCGCGGCCTGCGAACTGTCCGGCGTCCGTCACCACTGCCCCGGCTCGACGTCCGCGCCCCGGAGACGCGGGGGGCCCGGCAGCCAGGTACCGGCTCCCTCAGCCGCGCCACCGGTCGCGGAGGTGCCAGGCGAGCCGCCGGCCGAGGTGGTGACGCCAGAGCCACCACGGCAGTCGGCGGTGCGGGACATAGCTCCACAGGTCGTCGTCCGCCTCGTTGCCCCGGGGATGAGATTTCAGGAGCTCCAGGCAGCGGCGGTCCACGGTGCCGTGCAGCCGGGCGACATGGGCCAGCGCGACACGGCTCTGCGGACGCAGTGCGGCGTCCGGCGACTCCAGCGCCCTTGCCACCCTGGGCAGGATCGCGTCCGCGTCGGGGTGCTGCAACGCCAGGCCGATCACCGCGATCCCGGCCAGCTCCTCGCCCCGGTCGAGCGCCGCATCGACCTCTTCGGGCCGGTCGGTCCCCAGCAGCGCTGAACCACTCTGCCAGTTCATGCCCTGGCCGGAGGCGGCGCGGCGGAGGAGGAACTCCTCCCGCCCGGCGGCCAGCCGGCGCAGCGCCTCCCCGTCGGGAGCGGCCACCAGGCGCGCGGCGTCGGCGTCCCCGCTCGCGGCCAGCTCGCCGAGCAGACGGCCGCGCTGCCCGCCGGGGCGCGAACCGGCCCAGCTCAGGGCCAGATACGCCCAGACCCGCCCGGCCCCGGCGTCCTCGTCCGAAAGCCGACGGCACAGGACGGGGAGTTCGGGCGCGGAAGGCTCCAGCTCCGCGATCGCCTCGAAGCCGCCCGCTCGCTCCCGCAGGTCGCACCGCCGCAGAAAGGCGAGGCGTACGGCGTCCTCCCCGGTCAGCCAACCGGCCACGTGGCCGTGCCCGACCTCGGCCGGCTCCAGCGCCACGGCGAAGCGGACGAACTCCGCAGGGACGGGGAAGGGCGCGCCATCGGGTTCCTCGGACATACCGGCCGACCCTACCGAGCGGGCCCGCCCGTGGGTGGAAGATCGCTTGCCACCGGGCCCGTCGAGCGACTGCGGTCCACGGAGGGCAGCTCCGGAAACGACGAGATCCCGCCCGATCTTGCGATCGGACGGGATCTCGTGTGTGCGGTGGACCTGTGGGGATTTGAACCCCAGACCCCCTCGATGCGAACGAGGTGCGCTACCAGACTGCGCCACAGGCCCTTGCAACGAGTGAAACTCTAGCACCCTCATCGGGGTGCTCGGAAATCCGTATCCCGGCAGGTCACCGAGTCGGGTTCGCCGGGGCTCTCACTCGTTGGCGGCGCGCGGCCTGTCCTCGTCGTCGTACTGGTCGAAGAGAGGGGTCCGGCCTCGGTCACGGGTGCGCTTCGGCTGGTTCCCGCGGCGACGGGGGGCCGGGTCGGCGTCGGGCGCGGTGGCGTCCTGGGAGTCGCGGTTCCCCGGGCGGGTGGGCTCGGCCGGACTGGAGCGCGCCGCGCTCCAGGTCTCCGGGTCGCCGACCTCGACCCCGCCCGTGGCGCGCGGGGCGACCGGGGCGGTGACGTAGGTGGGCAGCGGGACGGGTACGGGCTCCCAGCTGTCCCCCTGGGCCGGGCCGCGCTCGCGCTGCTGGTCGACCCACTCCGCGTGGTCCGTCTGCTCGACGAGCGCGCGGCGGCCGGCCTCCTGGGGGGAGACCGTGGGGGCGGGCACGGCCGCTTCGGGTTCCTCGTCGGGCTCGGCGGGGGCCGAGGACGCGGGCTGGTGCCTGCGGGGGCGGTTCTCACGGAGCCGCTGCGCGGCCACCTCGGCGCGGCGCCGGTCCATGGTGAAGACGAACCGGCGGCGCTCCTGGCCCCGCAGATGCACGATGTAGCTGCTCAGCAGCACGGCGGGGACGGCAGGCGCCCACAGGAACCGGAGCCCGCCGACCGCGGCGACGACCGCGCCGAGCGTGAACGCCATGAAGAGGACCGTGGTCGTGCGCCGACGGCGCGCCAGGACCTGCGAGCGCTGTCGCCGCTCGCGCTCGGACTCCGCACCGGAAGGCCGCCGGCCTTCGCGCCGCGCGGGCGCCGGGCGGGCCGGCCGGTCGCGCGGGCGCTCCGGGTCCGGCCGGTCCTGCGCGGGGTCGCGCAACCGCGCTTCCGTGTGGGCCGGGGGCGCGGAAAAGGCCCGGACGTCGACGGACTCCAATCGGTCCGTGACGGCATCCGGGTCCGCGTGGCCAGGCGCCTCCTCGGCATCCCGCTCCCGCAGCTCCTTGGCGTAACGGCGCTCCATGGCCGCCCGTCCGGACAGCAACCGGATGGCGGTGCTGAAGCGTTCCGTGGGGCGGGCTTCATTGAGCTCGTCCTGCCTGCGGAGCCACATCGGCACCAAGTAGGCGGCCCAGGCCCCGACAATGACTGCGTAGATCAGGCCGCTGCTGCTCACGCTCACACCGTAGAGGGGTTTGCACGGCAGCATCCGCCAATTGGCCCGGTGTGTCGCACGATCCGGCTGATATGACGGACTTTTTTTGTGATTCTTCGGGTCAACAGTCGACGAAAGTGAGGCTCATTACCATCAGCGAGCGATCAAATTCGAACACCTATTTCATTTCTCCGGGCGTGCCCGTCGCACCCGGGGTACCCGGCCGCACCCTGCGCCAACGCCGCAGCAGCCCGTCCGGGACCTCCTCGGCGGTGAGAGCGAAGATCAGGTGGTCCCGCCATGCTCCGTCGATGTGGAGATAGCGCGGGCGCAGCCCTTCCGCCCGGAATCCGAGTTTCTCCACGACCCTGCGGCTGGGAGTGTTCTCGGGCCGAATGCACACCTCGATCCGGTGCAGCCCGACCGTGCCGAAACAGTGGTCGACGGCGAGCGCCACCGCGGTCGGCATCACACCGCGGCCCGCCACCCCCCGGTCGACCCAGTAGCCGACATGGCCCGAGCACATCGAGCCCCAGGTGATGCCGGCCACCGTCAACTGGCCGACGAGGCGACCCTCGTACTCGATGGCGAACGGCAGCATCCGCCCGGCGTTCGCCTCGGCGCGCAGGTGCCGGACCATCTGACGGTAGGTCGGGCGCTGGGCCACCGGGCCGCCCGGGGCGGGCGGCGGGACGGTCGCCTCCCAGGGGCGCAGCCAGTCGCGGTTGCGCCGGTTGACCTCGCGCCACATGCTCTGGTCGCGGAGCTTTATCGGGCGGAGGGTGACGGCGCCGTCGGTCAGGATCACCGGCCAGGTCCGGACGTTCAGCTCGGGCTCCCCGGTCGGGGGTGGTCTCCGCCGCGCAGCTGGTCGACGGCGTGCACCAGAAGCCTGCTCAGGACCGCGAGCCCGTCGCGTACACCGCCGGTCGAGCCGGGCAGGTTCACGACGAGGGTGCGGCCCGCGATGCCCGCGAGGCCGCGGGAGAGTGCGGCGGTGGGCACCTTGTCCCGGCCCTCGGCGCGGATCGCCTCGGCGATGCCCGGGATCTCGCGGTCCAGGACCTTGCGGGTGGCTTCGGGGGTGCGGTCGGTGGGCGAGATGCCCGTACCGCCGGTGGTGACGATCACGTCGTAGCCCGCCGCCGCGCCGGCCCGCAGGGCCGCTTCCACCGGATCGCCGTCGGGCACGACCTGGGGGCCGTCGACGGCGAACCCGAGACCGGTGAGGGCCTCGGCGATGAGAGGGCCGCCCTTGTCGGCGTACACACCGGCCGAGGCACGGTTCGAGGCGGTCACGACGAGGGCGGAGTACGGGGCGGCCAGAGCTCCGCCGGGCGAGTCCTCCCCGGTGCCGGACGTGGTCATGCGTCCGCCCCCTCCGGCGTGGGGCGCCGGTAGTCGCCGGACTTGCCGCCCGACTTCGCCTCGACCCGCACGTCCGTGATCACCGCGCTCTTGTCCACGGCCTTGATCATGTCGATCACGGTGAGCGCGGCGACCGAGACCGCGGTCAGGGCCTCCATCTCCACGCCCGTGCGGTCGGTCGTCTTCACGGTGGCCAGGATCTCCACCGCGTCGTCCGCGACGCTCAGGTCGACCTTCACGCCCGAGACGGCCAGCGGGTGGCAGAGCGGGATGAGGTCCGGGGTGCGCTTGGCCCCCATGATCCCGGCGATGCGCGCGGTGGCGAGGGCGTCGCCCTTGGGGACGCCCTCGCCCCTGAGGAGCTCGACGACACGCGGTGACACGAGGACCCGGCCGCTCGCCCGGGCGACACGTGTCGTGACGTCCTTCTCCGACACGTCGACCATGCGGGCCGCGCCCGCCTCGTCGATGTGCGTCAGCCTGTTCTGCGTACTCAACTCACTCCGCCTAGCGGTAGGGCGCCGGTTGCCCGCCCGTCCCGCACCGGGGCGCGGACCGAGGGGCCGGGGGGCTTCCCCCGGTAAGGCACAGCGCCAGATACCGTACCGCCACCGCGCGGAAGTCAGCGGAGGAGGATCACCTCGGTCTCCGTGCCGGGCTCGGCGGAGGTGACGTCCTCGGGCAGCACGATCAGCGCATCCGCCTGCGCGAGGGCTGCGATCAGATGGGAGCCGGCTCCCCCGACGGGGGTCACGGTGCCCGCCTCGGCGTCGTACGTCCCGCGCAGGAACTGCCGCTTGCCGGACGGGGAGGAGAGCGCGGCACCGGTGCTGAGCGTGGCCCGCACCCTGGGGCGGTGGACGTCGTCGAGGCCCATCAGCGTCAGGATCGCCGGCCGGACGAAGAGCTCGAAGGAGACGTACGAGGAGACCGGATTACCGGGCAGCGCCATCAGCGGCGTGTGGTCGGGGCCGATCGAGCCGAACCCCTGGGGTTTGCCCGGCTGCATGGCGAGCTTGCGGAAGTCGACGCCGCCGCCGGCCTCGTCCTCGTCGCCCACGGAGGACAGCGCCTCCTTGACCACGTCGTACGCGCCGACGCTGACCCCACCGGTGGTGACGACGATGTCGGCCCGGATCAGCTGGTCCTCGATCGTGGCCCGGAGCGTCTCCGCGTCGTCGGCGACGGCGGGGACGCGATAGGCGATGGCCCCCGCGTCCCGGGCGGCGGCCGTCAGCGCGAAGCTGTTGGAGTCGTAGATCCGGCCGGCGGTCAGCTCCTCGCCGGGCTGGACCAGCTCGCTGCCCGTCGACAGCACGACGACACGCGGACGGGGCCGCACCCGCACCGTGGACCGGCCGATCGCCGCGAGCAGCCCGATCTGCGGCGGCCCGACGACCGAACCCGCGCGCAGCGCCAGGTCACCGGGGTGTACGTCGCTGCCCTTGGCCCGGACATGGGCACGGGGCTTGACGGGGCGGTGGACGCGGACCTCGCCGCTCGCGCCCTCCGGGGCGTCGCTGTGCGCCCGCATGGCGACGGCCGGACCGCCGCCCGTGCCGCCGTCGGTCCACTCCACCGGGACGACCGCCTCGGCACCCGCGGGCAGCGGCGCACCGGTCATGATGCGCGCGGCCTCGCCGGGTCCGACGGCCCGGCCGTCCGGCAGGCCGCCGTCGCCCGCCGCGACATCGCCGACGACGGTGAGGACGGCGGGGAACTCCTCGCTGGCCCCTTCCACATCGGAGACCCGGACGGCGTATCCGTCCATCGAGCTGTTGTCGAAGGGCGGCAGGGCGACCTCCACCACGACGTCCTCGACCAGGACGCAGCCCTGGGCGTCGGGCAGTTGCAGCTCGATGGGTTCGAGCGGCTTCACCGCGGCGAGGATGTCGTCGAGGTGTTCGTCGACCGACCAGATCGTGCTGCTCAAGCTGTTACAACTCCTCGGTGACGTAACTGCGGAGCCAGGTCCGGAAGTCCGGCCCCAGGTCTTCACGTTCGCACGCGAGTCTGACAATGGCACGCAGATAGTCACCGCGGTCACCGGTGTCGTAGCGGCGGCCCTTGAAGACCACGCCGTGCACCGGGCCGCCGATCTTCTCGTCCTCGGCGAGCAGTTGGAGAGCGTCGGTGAGCTGGATCTCGCCGCCGCGGCCGGGCTCGGTCCTGCTCAGTATGCCGAAGACCGCGGGGTCCAGGACATAGCGTCCGATGACGGCGAGATTGCTGGGCGCCTCGGACGCTTCGGGCTTCTCCACGAGCCCCGTGACCCGGACGACGTCGCCGTCGGTGGTCGCCTCGGTGGCCGCGCAGCCGTACATGTGGATCTGTGCGGGATCCACCTCCATCAGGGCGACGACGCTGCCGCCCTCGCGCTCCTGGATCTCGACCATCCGCGCGAGCAGCGGGTCACGCGGATCGATCAGGTCGTCACCGAGGAGCACGGCGAACGGCTGGTCACCGACGTGCGGGGCTGCGCACAGGACGGCGTGGCCGAGCCCGCGCGGGTCGCCCTGGCGTACGTAGTGCATGGTCGCCAGGTCGCTGGACTCCTGGACCTTGGAGAGCCGTTCGGCGTCTCCCTTGCGGGTCAGCGCGGACTCCAGCTCGTAGTTCCGGTCGAAGTGGTCCTCCAGGGGACGCTTGTTGCGACCGGTGATCATCAGCACGTCCGAGAGGCCCGCGGCGACCGCTTCCTCGACCACATACTGGATGGCGGGCTTGTCGACGACAGGCAGCATCTCCTTGGGAGTGGCCTTGGTCGCCGGGAGGAACCGGGTGCCGAGACCTGCAGCTGGGATGACAGCTTTGCTGATCCTCGGGTGCGACTGAGTCATGCGCTGCACTCTAACCGGTGCTAATGGGCGGAAGATGAGCGTCCGGTTAACTTCGTTCTCATACATCCACATAAAAGAACTATGCGAGCACCCATTGAACGATGACATGTCCCGAAAGCAGCTGCTACGGCGTGAACTGCTCGCCGCACGGCGGCTCCTCACCTCTGAGGACGTGAGAACGGCCGCCGCGGTTCTCGCCTCGGCGGCCGGAGATCTTCCCGAACTGGCCGGTGCGCGGACCGTGGCGGCCTACGTGTCCGTGGGCCGCGAACCGGGAACCCACGCCCTCCTGGACACCCTGCGCGCACGGGGCGTACGCGTGCTGCTGCCGGTGCTCATGGCCGACAACGACCTGGACTGGGCCGCGTTCGAGGGAGCGGAGCACCTCGCGCCGGCCGGCCGGGGCCTGCTGGAACCGGACGGCGCGCGCCTGGGCCCGCAGGCCGTCCTGGACGCGGACGCGGTCCTGCTGCCGGGACTGGCCGTGGACGGGCGCGGGATGCGGCTGGGGCGCGGCGGGGGCAGCTACGACCGGGTGCTCGCCCGGCTGGCGGCGGGCGGCGCCCGCCCCGCCCTGGTCGTCCTGCTGTACGACGGCGAGGTGGTCGCACGGGTTCCGGAGGAACCGCACGACCACCCCGTGGATGCCGTGGTCACACCGGCCGGAGCGCGTCGCTTCCCGCGCGGAAGCGGGGCGGGGAACGCGGCCCCGGCCGGTTCCTAGACGCCGGCGCCCGAGCGCTCCGGACCCGCGGCGACCGCGACACCGGCGGCGGTCCCCTCGTGGACGGCGGAAGGGCTCGCGCCGCCCTGCGGTACGGCCGGTCCGGCGGATGCCGCTGCCGTGCGCGGGGCCCGCAGGAGGACGAAGGCGAGTACGGCGGCCAGGAAGCTCAGCGCCGCGGCGACGATCAGGCACAGGCGCATGCCGTCGAGGAAGGAATCTCCGACGGCGGCCCACACCCGGCCCGCCTCCGCGCCCAGCGGCACCCCGGCGGCGCCGCCGAGACCGTTGGCCCCCACGGCCTCCGCGACGCGGGCGCTCGTCGCACCCGAGACCCCGGCGTCGGCGAGGTGGCCGGGCAGCGCGTCGGCGGCGCGGCTGGAGAGCAGGGCCCCGAGGACGGCCGGCCCGAGGGCGCCGCCGACCTGCCGGAAGGCGTTGTTCCCCGCGGCAGCCATCCCCGCGAGCTGGTACGGGACGGATCCGACGGCCGTCGCCGTCATGGGCGTGGTGACCAGGCCCATGCCGAGGCCGAGCAGGATCAGCCGCCACGACAGCGACCCGAAGGACGTGTCGGCCGCGGCGCCCAGCAGGAACAGCAGCGAGGCCGTCACCATCAGCAGGCCGACGGTGATCATGGCTCGCGTGGACAGACGGTGCATGAACCGGCCGGCCGGACCGCTGACGACGAGGGCCGCCCCGGTCACCAGCAGCATCCGCCAGGCCGCGTCGAGGGTGTCGAGGTGCTGCACCATCCCGAAGTACAGGCTCAGGACGAAGAAGAACCCGATCATGGCCATGAACATCACCATCGCCACGAGGGTGGTCGCGGCGAAGCCCGGGCTGCGGAACAGCGACAGGTCGAGCATGGGGCTCGCGGAGCGGCGTTCGACGACCACGAACAGCACACCGCCGACCAGGGCCACGGCGAGCGCCGCCAGGACCTGGGGGTCGCCGAAGGAACCCGCTCCGCCCTCGATGACGCCGTAGACGAGCCCGGTGATCGCGAGAGCGGCGGTGATCTGGCCGGGCCAGTCGAGACGGCGCCCGTGCGGTGCGCGCGAGTCGGCGAGCATCCGTACGGCGACGGCGAAGGCGATCAGCGCGACGGGGATCGGCGCCACGAAGATCCAGCGCCACTCGGTGCGGGACACGACGGTCCCGGCCAGGAGCCCGCCGACGGCGAGCGCGCCGAGCAGGCACATCGCCCATATGCCGATGTACTTGCCCCGCTCCCTGAAGTCGGGCACGGCGTGACTGATGAGGGCGAGGGTCGTCGGCAGCAGGGCCGCCGCACCGAGGCCCGACAGCGCCTGGCCGATCCACACGACCTGCACGGTGCCGGCGCTCAGCGCGGTGGCCGCCCCGGCGGCCGTCAGCAGGAGGCCGGCGAGGAAGACCCTCTTCCGGCCGTGGACATCGCCGAACACCCCCGCCGTCAGGATGAACGCGGCCATGGGCAGGACGAACGCGGACGAGACCCAGGAGAGTTCGGAGGTCGATGCGCCCAGCGCCTGCTGGATCGCCGGGAGGCTCACCGACACCGTCGTCACCGGCAGGTAGGCGACGAAGACCCCCAGGCAGGCCATCAGGATGGTGGCGCGCCGGTGGGAGACCGCCGGCGGGGACGCCTGGCGACCGGACACGGTGGTCTGGCCGGGCACGGCGGCCGGACTGCTGTGGGACACGTGGAAGCTCCTTCTGAGCACGGGGCTGTGTGGACGGCCGCCCGGCGACTACTTCGCGTCGGGCCGGACCGCCGGGCAGCCTGATCCGCACGGGCGTGCGGACACAGCTGTCCCGACGGCCTCACCGCGCGCCCTTCGTGAGGGTGCGCGGTGGTCCGTCCGGTCGGAATCGGTGCGGCCACCAGGACGGACCACCACGCCGGGTGGTCCCGCGTCCTGGGTGCCTGGCCTCGCTCGGCACGGCGGGCGGCCACGACGAGGGCGCTCCCCCGCGCGGTCCGGCACCGGTCGGCCCGGTCCCCCTCGCCCGGTCACGGCCGACCCGGCCTTGATCGCCCGGATCCGTGACCGACGACGGCCCGCGCGCGGCGGTCCGGCCGCACCTGATTCCTGGACCAGTGTCCGGCAGGCGGCGCGGAACCACCCTCCCGTCTCGGCTCCGGCGTACGAAACTGGCATCAGAGGGTCGATCAAGAGATATTCACTCCATGGTCGACGCCGTGGACACCCGAATCCTCCACTCTCTCCAGATCGCGCCCCGGGCCCCGTTCCGCTTGATCAGCGAGGTCGCGGGAGTCTCCGAGCAGACGGTGGCACGGCGCTTCCAGGCGCTGCGGCGCCGAGGCGTGGTGCGCGTGATGGGCCTGGTGAACCCGGCGGTCCACGGTCAGGCCACCTGGGTCGCCCGTGTCACATGCCGTCCGGACCGGGTCGACGCGATCGCGGAGGCACTGACCCGCCGTCCCGACGTGTCCTACTCGCACCTCGCCTCCGGCGGTGCGGAGATCATCTGCACCCTCAACGCGCCGATCGCCGAGGAGCGCGGCCCCGACCTGCTGCCCCGGCGTCTCCAGCGTTCCTCCGGAGTGCTCGGCGTCGACATGGCCCTGATGATGCACTCGTTCTCCGCACCCTGGGCCCACTGGACGGGCTTCGGGCCCCCGTTGAGCACGGAGGCGGTCGCGCTGCTGACCGCGCACGACCCGCGGTCCGAACGCCGGCCGGAGGTCGCGCCGGTCCCGCCGAGGGAGGAGGATCTGCCGTTGCTGGCCGCGCTCGCGGAGGACGGCCGTGCGAGCCACGCCCGGCTGGCACAGCTCACCGGCTGGTCCACCAACCGCGTCGGGCGCCGCCTGGAGAACCTGGAGGAGGCCGGGACCCTCTACTACGACGTCGACCTGCTGTCCCAGCGCCTGGGCTGGAACCTCCAGGCCACCCTGTGGCTGCGCACGGCACCCGCCCACCTCCATCAGGTCGGCTCCGCCCTGGCCCACCACCCGGAGGTCGCCTTCGCAGGCGCCCTGGCGGGCGAGCACAACCTCATGGCCGTCGTCATCTGCACCGACGCGCAGGACTTCTACCGCTACGTGACGACGAGCCTCGCCGCGATCGCGGGCGTCGACGCCTACACCGTCAGCATCCGCGTGCGCCATCTCAAGCAGGCGGCCTCCCTCGTCACCCAGGGGCGGCTGGTGCACTACCCGGGCGCGGGATGAGGGACACGGCATGACGACGGGCGGCGACGGGCTGTCCACCACCACGCAGGGGGTGGGCAGCCCGTCGCCGCCCGCTGGAACCGTCGGATGCCGCCGGCCGGAACTACTGGGGTTTCTTGAGGGTGAGGGTGTCCGTCGTTGACTTCTTCACCGCGTCCTCCCCGAAGGACCAGTCGAGCAGTTCGCCGTCGACCCACTTGTCGGTCTGATCGGTGTAGTGGGCGCTGAACGCGTGCCCGGAGGCGCCGGTGAGGTTGATCCAGCGGGACTTGTCCCAGTCGCCCACGTTGACGACCATCCGCATCGACGGCACCCAGATGACCTCGTAACCGCCGGCCGCGTTCCAGCCGGTGGCGTCGACCGCCGCCTCACCTCCACCGAGGTCCCAGGGACCGCGGTTCAGGGCCCGCTGGAGGAGGTCGGGGCCTTCCTTGCCGAGCGTCTGGTTGCGCAGGGTCAGCTGGTGCAGCCGGCCCCAGCTCCAGGTGGTGATGTCCTTGCCGAGCTCGGCGGTGAGCTCCCAGCGCGCGTCCTCCATGGCGCGGGCGAAGAGCTCGTCACGGCTGTCGATGGCCGCTTCGCGCCCCTTGGCCGGGACCTTCCACCAGTCGTTGTCCTGGTCGTCCAGGATGCTCTCGACCACCTCGTACCAGCGGTCCCCGCCGTCCGGCTGCGCCGCGTCCGGGGCGCGCTGGCCGCATTCGCGTACGAGCTTGTTCTGCTCGTCCACCGGCCCGGTGCCGGCGGCCCGCTCCACGTAGATGCAGTCGCCCTTGGCCCGCATCTCCTTGGGGAGCTTGTTGCCGAAGGCCAGCATGAGGATGTTGCGCCACACACCGTTGAAGTACGCGGCGGCGGCCGAGTCGGACTCCTGGGTGTAGTCCCAGCCCTCGAGCAGCTTCTGGGCCTCGCGGACACTCTTGTCGGAGATGGCGATGTTCTTGAGCTTCGGCACCAGCTTCGCGGCGATCGCGCTCTGGTTGTCCATCTGCATCGTCTGCATGTCGTCGGTGGAGATCTTCTCGCCACCCTTGATCTTGTCGTGGATCAGGTCGTTGATCCGCTGACTGCGCGTGCCGTAGCCCCAGTCCTTGGTCAGCATGTGGTCGTAGCCCTCGCCGATGACCGCCTGGTTGGCGGTGACGATGTAGCCACGGTCGGGGTTGTACTCGTACGGCAGCTCGTCGAAGGGGATGGGGTCCTTCTCCCAGCCGTACTTCGGGTCCCAGCCGGGGCTCGGCATCGTGCCGTCGCCCTTGAGGCGGACCGGGATCGTGCCGGGCGCCTGGTAGCCGATGTTGCCCTTGGTGTCCGCGTAGATGAGGTTCTGCGAGGGCACCTCGAAGTGCGCCGCGGCCTTGCGGAAGGTGGTGAAGTCCTTCGCCTTGTTGAGCTCGAAGACCGCGTCCATGGACTTGCCGGGCTGGAGCGCCGTCCACTTCAGGGAGACCGCGTAGCCGTCGCCGCGGTCGGGCGCGGAGTTGGTGACGGGAGCCTTCTTGCCGACCTTCTCCAGCTCGCCGCTGCGGTCGGAGACCAGCGGGCCGTTGTTGGTCTCCCGGACGGTGATCTTCCGGTCCCTGCCGCCTGCGACCTTGATGGTCTCCTCGCGGCTGATGAAGGGCTCGGTCTTCCCGTCGTACTGGTAGCCGTCGCCGGAGACCTTCTCCAGGAAGAGGTCGGTGACGTCGGCACCGAGGTTGGTGAAGCCCCAGGCGATGTCCTGGTTGTGGCCGATGACCACACCGGGCATCCCGGAGAACGTGTAACCCGCCGTGTCGTACTGGCAGGACGCCGAGACCTGACGGCAGTGCAGCCCCATCTGGTACCAGAGCGAGGGCAGCTGGGGCGCCAGGTGCGGGTCGTTGGCCAGCAGCGGCTTGCCGGTCGTCGTATGGGCGCCGGAGACGACCCAGGAGTTGGACCCGATGCCGTTGCCGTTGGGCCCGAGCAGCGCCGGGATCTCGTCGAGGGTGTCGGAGAGCGCGGAGAGCTGGGTGTTCAGGCCCTCGGTGGCACCCTCGGGCGTCTGCGTCCCGATGCTGTCCGCCGGTTCGGCCTCCGGGTCGAACGTGCCGGTGACCGGGGAGACCGCGCCCCCGTCGACGATCGGCTTGTTCTTCTCGTACGGGTAGTCCGGGTAGAGGTCCTCGATCTGCTTCGCGCTGAGCCGGCTGGTCATCAGCGAGCGGTCGATCTCGTCCTGCATGTTGCCGCGCAGGTCCCAGGCCATCGCCTTGAGCCAGGCGACCGAGTCGACCGGATCCCACTTGGTGGGCTTGTAGTCGTTGGTCAGCCCGAGCGCCGCGTACTCGACGGAGATGTCCTTGCCGTCCTTGCCGTCCAGATACGCGTTCACCCCCTCCGTGTACGCCTGGAGGTTCTTCTTGGTGTCCTCGTCCAGCTTGGTGTCGTACTCCTCCTGGGCCACCTTGCGCCAGCCCAGCGTGCGCAGGAAGGCGTCGGTCTCGACCTGGCCGGAGCCGAACATCTCGGAGAGGCGTCCCGACGTCATGTGACGCCGTACGTCCATCTCCCAGAAGCGGTCCTGGGCCTGGACGAAGCCCTGGGCACGGAAGAGGTCGCTGTCGGTGTCCGCGTAGATCTGCGGGACCCCGTAACTGTCACGTCTGACGTCGACGTCGCCGGACAGACCCTTGAGCTCGGCCGAACCGGTGGTCTGCGGGTACGAGGCCCGGACCGTGGAGACGGACCAGTACGCGCCGTACCCGACACCCGCGACAAGCGCCAGCACCAGGACGATCACGAACAGGCGGGCGCGTCGCCCCTTCTTCCTGCCGGTCTTCTTCGCATCGGAAGACCCGGAAGGGGCGGTTGTGTTGGCGGGCATCGCTGTCCTTCGAGGGGCAGGGTGGTCCTGGGAGTGCAGGAGCAACCATAGGCGCCCCGCCGAAGCCACTCGGACGCGGTATGGAGATGCAGCCATTTGCGCCCCGGTTCGTACGAACACTCGAAGGCGTCAAGAAAACGTTAAAGATTAGGTAAGGTAACGAAGTACTGGCCACCGGAGGCCGATCCGGAAGGCGTACGCAGGGAAGGAACGGACCCTGACTGTCCACGCGCTCAACGAACTTCTGCTCGTCTGCTCAGTCGTCCTGCTGGTCGCCGTCGCGGCCGTACGCATCTCGTCCCGCAGCGGGCTCCCCAGCCTGCTCCTGTACCTCGGCATCGGGATCGCCATGGGTCAGGACGGCATCTTCGACGTCAAGTTCGACAACGCCGAGCTGACCCAGGTGATCGGCTACGCCGCCCTGGTCGTCATCCTGGCCGAGGGCGGTCTGGGCACGAAGTGGAAAGAAGTGAAACCGGCGCTGCCGGCTGCGGCCGTCCTGTCGACCGTCGGTGTGGGCATCAGCGTGGGCGTCACCGCGAGCGCGGCGCACTACCTCGTCGGACTCGACTGGCGGCAGGCCCTGATCATCGGCGCCGTCGTGTCGTCCACCGACGCCGCGGCCGTCTTCTCCGTCCTGCGCAAGGTGCCCCTCCCCTCCCGGATCACCGGCGTCCTGGAGGCCGAATCCGGCTTCAACGACGCCCCCGTGGTCATCCTGGTCGTGGCGTTCTCCGCTGTCGGCCCCGTGGAGCACTGGTACGTGCTGGTGGGCGAGATAGCCCTGGAGCTGGCCATCGGCGCGGCCATCGGCCTCGCGGTGGGCTGGCTCGGGTCCTTCGGGCTGCGCCACGTGGCGCTGCCCGCGTCCGGGCTCTACCCGATCGCCGTGATGGCCATCGCCGTGTCCGCGTACGCCGCGGGTGCCATGGTCCACGGGAGCGGCTTCCTGGCCGTCTATCTGGCCGCGATGGTCCTCGGCAACTCCAAGCTCCCGCACTGGCCGGCCACCCGGGGCTTCGCCGACGGGCTCGGCTGGCTGGCGCAGATCGGCATGTTCGTCCTGCTCGGCCTGCTGGTCACCCCGCACGACCTGATCGCCGACTTCTGGCCGGCCGTGGTCGTGGGCCTGGTACTGACCGCCGTCGCACGGCCGTTGTCGGTCTTCATCAGCCTCGCGCCGTTCCGGCTGCCGCACCGGGAGAAGGCCCTGATGTCCTGGGCCGGGCTCCGCGGCGCCGTGCCCATCATCCTGGCGACCATCCCGATGGTGTCCGGGATCGAGGGCAGCACCCGGGTCTTCAACATCGTCTTCGTGCTCGTCATCGTCTACACGCTGATCCAGGGCCCGACCCTGCCGTGGGTCGCCAAGGCCCTCAAGATCAGCGACGACCCGTCCGAGACGGCCGACCTCGGGATCGAGTCGGCGCCGCTGGAGCGGCTCCGCGGCCACCTGCTCTCCGTGGACGTCCCCGGAAGCTCCAAGATGCACGGTGTGGAGGTCGGCGAGCTGCGGCTGCCCGCCGGGGCCGCCGTCACCCTCGTCGTACGGGACGGCAAGAGCTTCGTCCCGGCGCCGTCGACCGTGCTGCGGCGCGGGGACGAGCTGCTGGTCGTCGCGACCGATCCGGTCCGCGACGCGACGGAGGCACGGCTGCGGGCGGTCGGCGAGGGCGGCAAGCTGGCCGGCTGGCTCGGGACGGGCGGGGCCGCCCGCCGGAACGACGGCGCGGCCGACACCCCGCACCTCGCGCGGCTCGCCAAGAGGCTGGGCAAGGGCGGCGAGGACCGTCCGGGGGACAGGACGACCGGCAGCCGGGCCCACCACTGACCCAGGCGGCGGGGCCCCGGCCGGTGCCGGCCGGGGCCCGCCACCGGCCGGGAGCGCGGACGTGTGTCCGCGCACAATCGCAGGTTCACCGGCGTTCGGACCTGTAAGATGAAGGACCGGATCTCTTGATCCACTCGATGTGAACCTGATCGACCAACTCTGTCTGATGCAGAGCTGGCGCGACCGTATGGCGGTCGTGGCGTCCTTTCGCCTCTGGAGCGAGCGCCCGGCATCTACCGCAGTCCCGCGCGAAGAGGACAGCTCTCGGCAGCTCCCGCACGCCCCGCACCCCGGTGCGAAGGTCCGGGGAGCACGGCCACCAGGCGGCAGAAAGGCATGGACCGTGGCGTCCACGGTCTCCGACCGCCCCGGTTACGGGCAGTTGCTGCGCACCCCGGGTGCGTGGACCTTCCTCCTCCCGGGCTTCGCCGCCCGGCAGCCCTTCGCGATGCTGACCATCGGCATCGTGCTCCTGGTCCAGCACACCACCGGCTCCTACGGCAGCGCGGGCGCCGTGGCGGCCGCCTCCGGTGTCTCCATGGCCCTGTTCGCGCCCCAGAGCGGCAGGCTCGCCGACCGGTTCGGCCAGCGGGCCGTGCTGCTGCCCGGCGTCCTCGTGCACTCCGCCTCCGTCGGCGCCCTCACGGCGCTCGCCCTGGCGGACGCGCCCCTGTGGGTGCTCTTCCTGGCGGCGGTGCCCACCGGCGCCTCCGTCCCGCAGATCGGCCCGATGGTGCGCGCCCGGTGGGCGGCCCGGCTCGGCGCGGCCCCGGGGCGCCCCGCCTCCCCGCTGATGACGACGGCCGCGGCTTTCGAGTCCGTGACCGACGAGTTCACCTTCGTCGTCGGCCCGGTGCTCGCGACGGCGCTGTGCACCGGCGTGCACCCGGCGGCCGGACTGATCGCCGAGGCGGCTCTGACCCTGCTGGGCGGCGTCCTGTTCGCCGCGCAGCGCTCCACCCAGCCGGCTCCCCGGGGCGCCGCCACGGCGGCCGAGCCGCACCGCTCGGCGCTCTCCGTGCCCGGTGTGCGGGTGCTGGCGATCACCTTCCTGGGCATCGGCTCCGTCTTCGGCGGCATGCAGGTCTCCCTCACGGCGTTCGCCGAGGAGATGGGCCGCCCGGGCGTCAACGGGCTGCTGTACGGGATCTTCGCGGCCGGCAACATGCTGGCCGGCATCGCCTGCGGGGCCATCGCCTGGAAGAGCGGCCCGCGCCGCCGGCTGATCATCGGCTACGCGGGCCTGACGCTGACCGCGTCCGGGCTCTGGGCCGTGCACTCCGTCCCGCTGCTGGCGGGTCTGGGGCTGCTGGTCGGTCTGTGCATCGCCCCCGCCCTGATCAGCGGCTACACGCTGGTCGACGCGCTGGTCCCCGCGTCCGCCAGGACCGAGGCCTTCACCTGGCTGACGGGCGCCGTGGCACTCGGCCAGGCGGCGGCCGTCACGGTGTCCGGACAGCTCGCGGACGCCCATGGCGCGAGCACCGGTTTCCTGGTCCCGCTGGCCGGTACGGTGCTGGCGCTGGCGACCCTGCTGGCCCTGCGTTCCCGGCTGACACCGCGCCCCGCAGGACGGACCGTGGCACGTGGGATCGGTCACCGCGAGCCGGTCACGGTGGACTGATCGCTCGGAATACGTCAGTATGGAACGTCGTTAGCACTCACTGAGTGAGAGTGCCAGGAGGAGCAAGTGCCGACTTACCAGTACCAGTGCACCGAGTGCGGCGAGGGCCTCGAAGCGGTGCAGAAGTTCACCGATGATGCCCTGACCGTGTGCCCGAACTGCGAGGGACGCCTGAAGAAGGTGTTCTCGGCCGTCGGCATCGTCTTCAAGGGATCCGGTTTCTACCGGAACGACAGCCGCGGCTCCTCGTCGAGCAGCACGCCGGCCACGTCGACCGCCAAGGCGTCGGACTCGTCCGCCGGTTCGTCCTCCGCCTCGTCCTCGGCGAAGACCGAGTCGAAGCCGGCAGCGTCGGCCTCGTCCTCGGCCTCCTCGTCGGCTTCTTCCTCGTCGTCGAGCGGTACGTCGGCCGCCTGAGGCCGCTCCCGCACCCGTACGTCCCACCCGGACCCCGCTGATCGACTCGGCGGGGTCCCGGTCGTGCGCGCCCGGTTAGTGTGACCGCATGGTGAACGCAGAAACGGGTACAGCGGAAATCGGTGTCATCGGCGGATCGGGCTTCTACTCCTTCCTGGAGGACGTGACCGAGATCCAGGTGGACACCCCGTACGGAGCACCGAGCGACTCCGTCTTCCTCGGTGAACTCGCCGGCCGCCGGGTGGCCTTCCTCCCGCGCCACGGCCGTGGCCACCATCTCCCGCCGCACCGGATCAACTACCGCGCCAACCTCTGGGCCCTGCGCTCCCTGGGCGTACGCCAGGTCCTCGGCCCGTGCGCCGTCGGCGGCCTGCGCCCCGAGTACGGCCCCGGCACCCTGCTCGTGCCGGACCAGATGGTGGACCGGACCAAGACGCGGACGCAGACGTACTACGACGGCGAACCGCGGGCCGACGGGACCCGGCCCGCGGTGGTGCACCTCGGCTTCGCCGACCCGTACTGCCCCGAGGGCCGCAAGGCGGCCCTGGCAGCGGCACGCGGACGCGACTGGGAACCGGTCGACGGCGGAACCCTGGTGGTCGTCGAGGGGCCGCGCTTCTCGACGCGCGCGGAGTCGCGCTGGCACGCGGCGATGGGCTGGTCGGTCGTCGGGATGACGGGGCACCCGGAAGCGGTCCTCGCCCGTGAACTGGAGCTCTGCTACACGACGTTGACCCTGGTGACGGACCTGGACGCGGGGGCCGAGGCCGGCGAGGGCGTCAGCCACGCGGAGGTCCTGGAGGTGTTCGCGGCCAACGTGGACCGGCTTCGGTCGGTGCTCTTCGACGCGGTGGCGGCGCTGCCCGCGAGCAAGGACCGCGACTGCGTCTGCTCCCACGCGCTGGACGGCCTCGACCCGGGCTTCGAACTGCCGTAGGACCGCTGCTGAGCGGCTCCCACCTCTTCCGGGTGACCGGGTTGTCCACATCATGTGGACCGTCCACAGGCCGGAGCGGGATCGGCGCGGACGGTGGATCGTGAGGGGGGTCCGGCGGGGGTCGCACCCTGCGGGGCTCCCTCCGTCCCATGCCCGGATGTCCCTCGCGGACCTCCCCCACGCCAGGTGGTGTCGGCCATGTTCCCTTCTGCGCCCGAAACACGTCCCGTCCTTCCCGCACCGTGCGGGGTCCCCGCCTTCGGGCCCCTGCGGGTGCGGGGCGGTGGAGGGCGGCGGATCCGGCGGGCGCTGCGCGGGCGGCGCCGGGCGCTGGCCGCGGGCTTCGCCCTGACCTCCGCCGTGCTCGCCGTTTCCGGGCTCGGCGGTGAGAAGGGCGCCGGGGCCGCTCCCGGAGACGCGCCACCGGGCCCCGCACGACGGCCCGTGGAGCTGGTCGCCGCCCCGGTGCGGATCGCCGACGCGGAGACGGTCGGGCTGCTGCGGCCCGGTGACCGCGTCGATGTGATCGCCTCGGTCGACGGGGACACCGACGCGAGGGTGGTGGCGCGCGACGTGCGGGTGGCGCAGGTGCCGCGCGGGGCGGTCGCCGGGGAGCCGTCGTTCCCGGCGGCGGACGGCGGGGCGGGCCCGGGAAGCGGCGCCCTGGTGGTCCTCTCGGTACGGCGGGACACGGCGGCGGCCCTGGCCGGCGCCGGCGCCTCGGGGCGGCTCGCGGTGGCGGTCTCCCATGCCGAATAGAACTGGTATCGCGTCAGCTCACTCGTGGGGCGTACCCGATTGGACAGTGCGCCCTTCCGCCGCCTCATGTGGCGGGGCGGTTCGCTCCCCCGACGGCACGCGCGGAGAAGGGCTCACCTGTGAGCGAGAAGAAGGCCGGCCTGCTGGAGGGGTTCAAAGCATTCCTGACGCGCGGCAATGTGATCGACCTCGCGGTGGCCGTCGTCATCGGCGCCGCCTTCACGAACGTGGTGAACGCGGTCGTGAAGGGACTCATCAATCCGGTGGTGGGCGCCTTCGGCACCCAGGACCTCGAGAAGTACCGGTCCTGTCTCCGCGGTCCCTGCGGTGCGGACCCGGACACCGGCAGGGCGGAGGGCATCGAGATCCTGTGGGGCTCGGTGCTCAGCGCCGCCCTGAGCTTCCTGATCACCGGCGCCGTCGTCTACTTCCTGATGGTGCTGCCGATGGCGAGGTACCTCGCCCGGCGCGCGGCCGCACAGGCGGCGAAGGAGGGCGTGCGGGAGACCCTGGAGGTGACCGAGCTGGAAGTGCTGAAGGAGATCCGCGACGCACTCGTCACCCGGCAGGGCCCGGCGCAGCCGGGGGACGGCTGATCCAGGGCTCCCCGCCCCGCCGGCGGGACTCAGATGTGGTGGGGCGGCTTCTCGTCGAGGAAGCGCGCCAAGTCGGCCGCACCGCTGCCCGGAGCCCGCTCGCCCCATCCCTGGTCCGTGTCGTCCGAGGACTGCCGGTCCAGCGGATCGTCGAAGACCAGGGCCGGCGGCCTGGGCCTGGACTCCGGCCGAGGCTGCTCCGGCCGCGTCTGCTGCTGCGGCTCCGACTCTCGCGGTCCGGGGGCGGGGGCGGTACTCATACGTCCAGGGTACGGCCGGGCTCAGCGATCCTTCGGATCGAGCAGCCACAGCCCCAGCACGACGAGGAACGACAGGCACAGAAAGCCCGCACCCCACCAGGCCGTGCCGGTGTCGCCTTCCATCCAGACGTTGACGACCTCCGTCAGGGCCCACAGCTGCCCGACGACGACGCTCAGCGCCAGCACCAGGCGGGCCGTCAGCTTCGCGGAACGCTCGGGTTCCTGCTCCGATCCGGCGCCGGGCCCCGGACCGGTGTGGCGCACCCGCGGGTCGGCGTAGCCACTGGTCGGCCGGATCTGGGGATAGCGCTCGTGGACGGGGCGGTTCAGCTCGGCGCGCGCGCTGCCGGGGGTGTATTCGGGATAGGCCGATCCGGCGGAGGCGGGGGGCCGCGGCGGCTCGACCGGGTCCAGGGGCTCGGTCATGTCCGGGCCCCTGTGCTCGCGGCACCGGACGGGGCCGTGGCGGGCGGGGCCTGTGCGGGCGGGGCCTGTGCGGGCGGGGCCTGCCCGGACGGGGACTCCGCGCCGCCTCCGGTGCCTGGGCATCCGATCCGTTCGGCGAGATCCGGGCGGTCCTGGCCGAGCTGGCGGCACAGCCCTTCCGCGATGCTCTCCCCCGAGCGGGTCGTCCCGACGGCCCAGATGCTGCCGTCCTCCAGCTCGGTCAGTGCCACCTTGGGCAGCCCGCGGGGCGGCGGGCCGGCGGTGACCTCACCGGTGCGGGCGTCGAAGACTCCCTCGTGGCACGGGCAGTACAGCTCGCCCTCGGTGCCCCGGTCCTTGCGCCAGAGCACGGCGCAGGCCAGATGGGTGCAGACGGCGGAGTAGCCGACGAGGGTGCCGTCGTCCATCCGCACCGCAACCGCGCGGTCCTCGTCGCCCGGGTAGCGGAAGGCGAGGGACTCCCCGGGCAGCAGCTGCGCGGCGATCTGCTTGGGGGCCGGTGCCTTCCCGTCCTCCGTCTCGCCGTGCCGGTGGAGGATGCCGCCCGCCACGGCCAGACCGCCCACCGCGAGACCGCCGGACACCGTGGCGACGATCCGGAGGTAGTCGCGCCTGGTGGTCAGCGAGTCGGCGGCGATCCGGTCGTGCAGCGCCTCACGCGGGTCGCCGCCGGATCCGTGGTCGGGGCCCGGCTGCTGCTGTTCGGTGACGCTCATCGCCGGACGTCCTTCCCGTTGATCTCGACGACGGGAAGTCCGCCGGGCACCGGCCACCGGACCCGCTCCGCGGGCACCACCATGGCCACCCCCGTACGGACCTCGCTCTCGCCGAAGACGAAGGTGTCGGCGACCTGCACACCGGGGCGCTCCGCCTGGAGCTCCTCGACGGTGCCGTAGTAGAGCGCGCCCGTGGGGCAGACGGTGGCGCACATCGGAGCGAGCCCGTAGGCGGTGCGGTCGTAGCAGAGGTTGCACTTCATCTGCAGCTTCGCCTGGAGGTCGATCTTCGGAACACCGAAGGGGCAGGCGTTGACGCAGTTGGCGCAGCCGATGCAGCGGGTGGTGTCGGCCTGCTGCACGACGCCGTCGGCGGTGACGAGGATCGCGTCGGCCGGGCAGACCTCGGCGCAGGGGGCCACCGGGTCCTCGCAGTGCATGCAGACCGTGGGAAGGGAGGCGACGGAGGTGCCCTCGTCGGTGTAGTCGAGGTGGATCATCGACTTGCCGCGGTGGGAGTCGCATTCCCGGCAGGCGGAGACACAGGCCTGACAGCCGATGCAGCGCCCCGGGTCGATGAACATCGTTCTGCCCATCATCCGGGCATCAGCTCCTTTCCGAGGTGCCGCGGCCCTGCGGGGCCGTGGGTGGCAGCGGGTCGGTACGGGAGACCTGGGTCTCGGGATAGGCCACGTGGCCGGGGGCGACGGGGGGCGCGGGGACCTCGTCGATCGCTCCGGCGTGCTCGATGCGGCAGGCGCAGACCTTGTACTCGGGGATCTTGGAGCGGGGGTCGAGGGCGTCGATGGTGAGGGCGTTGGCCGCTGTCGGGACGGGCCAGTGATAGGGGATGAAGACGGTGTCGGGCCGGATCGCCTCGGTGACGAGGGCGGGGAAGACCTCGCTGCCGCGCCGGGTGACGACGCGCACGGGTTCGCCGTTGCGGAAGCCGTGGGAGGGGTGGACCTCCGCCCAGGGCCGCGGGGTCTGCTCGACGAGGGCCCCGAGCCTCCGGGTCTGGTTGCCCGAGAGGAAGTGGGCGACGGTGCGCCCGGTGGTCAGCGTCATGGGGTGCTCGTCGTCGTACGGGTCCGCCGGCGGATGCCACTCGACGACCTGCATGTGGATCTTGCCGTCGGCGTGGTAGGTCCTGCCGTCCTCGAACAGCCGGGGGGTGCCGGGATGGTCGGTGGAGGGGCAGGGCCAGGCGATCCCGCCGGTCTCCTCCAGCCGCTCGTAGGTGATGCCGGAGTAGTCGATGATGGTCCCCGCGGATGCCCTGCGCAGTTCGTCGAAGACCTCACGGGAGCCGTTGAAGGCGAATTTGTCCCCGGCGCCCAGGCGCCGGGCGAGTTCGCACATCACCCAGGTGTCGGTCCGCACGCCGGCCGGCGGCTCCTGCGCCTTGTTGTGCTTGACGACGCGCGCCTCGGCGTTGGCCATGACCCCTTCGTCCTCGGCCCAGATGGTGACGGGGAAGACGACGTGCGCGTTGGCGGCGGTCTCGGAGAGGAAGAAGTCGAACTGGGCGTGGAATTCGGTGGTGTCGTACCCCTCCTTGACCACGGCGTAGTTCGGGAGGGAGACGAAGGGGTTGTTGCAGATGCCGATCAGGCCGCGGATCTCGCGGCGCTGCATCTGCCAGATCATCTCCATCATCGAGGTCCCGGCGGCCGGGAGTTCGGACTCCCCGATGCCCCAGATCTCGCAGATCTGCCGGCGGTGCTCCTCGTTGAGGATCGAGCGCCCACCGGGGAGGAGGTCGGCCTTCTGGCCGTGCTCGCGGCCGCCCTGCCCGTTCCCCTGGCCCGTGAGGGTGCCGTAGCCCGCTCCGGGCTTGCCGATGTGGCCGGTGGCGGCGCAGAGGTTGATCACGCTGAGGCAGTTCTCGACGCCCTGCGTGTGGTGTTCGATGCCCCGGGCGTGGAAGGCCATGGCCTTGGGCGCGCGGGCGAAGGCGCGGGCGACCTGGACCACCTGTTCCGCGGGGATCCCGCAGATCTCGGCGGCGCGGGACGGCGGGTACGCGGCGACGTTGGCCTTCACCTCCTCCCAGCCGGTGACATGGTCCGCGAGGTAGGTCTGGTCGGTGAGCCCTTCCTCGATCACGACGTTGAGCACGGCGTTGAAGAAGGCCGAGTCCGTCCCCGACTTGAGCGCGACGTGGATGTCGGCGGTGCGCGCGACCGCCGTCTCCCGGGGGTCGACCACGATCAGGGTGGCTCCGCGGTCCCGGGCGCCCCAGACGTACTGGGTCAGGACGGGGAAGCACTCTCCGACGTTGGCTCCCGCGAGCAGGAGGCAGTCGGTGAGAAGGATGTCGGAGAAGGGGTTGCCCGCCCGGTCGATGTTGAAGGCCAGCTTGTTGGCCCCGGCGGCGCTGACCATGCAGAGCCGGCCGTTGTAGTCGACGTGCCTGGTCTTCAGCGCCACCCGGGCGAACTTGCCGACCAGGTAGGTCTTCTCGGAGAAGAGGCTCGCCCCGCCGAGTACGCCGAAGGCGTCCCTCCCGTGCTCCTGCTGGATGCGCTTGATCTCGGAAACGGTGAAGTCGAGCGCCTCGTCCCAGGAGACCTCCCGCAGTTCCTCGTCGCGGGAGCGGCGCATGAGAGGGGCGGTCAGCCGGTCCGGGTGGTTGACCTGCTGGTAGGCGTTGATCCCCTTGGGGCAGAGCCGCATGCGGTTGATGTCGTGGTTGCGGGGCTCCACGCCGAAGACCTTGCCCCCGCGGTCCACCCGGAGGTACATGCCGCACTGGACGCCGCAGAAGCAGCAGTGCGTGGGCACGAGCGTCTCGCCGTTCTGGTCGGCGTGCCATCGGTCGGCCGGGATGCCGCCCGCGTCCCGGAAGCCGCGGGTGCCCGGCGGGGCCAGGGCGGGGTCGAGGGGGAGGACGGTACGGCCGTCGGCCGCGCGTGGGTCCGCGGTCACTTGAAGCCCTTCTTGACCTGGGTGAGATAGGCGTTGCCGCGCAGCACCCGCTTGCAACGGGGGCAGTACTCGGCCCATGCGTCGAAGCCGAGTTCGAGGTCACGCATGGTGCCGCGCAGGTTCTCGACGTACGGGCCGGTGTCGATGGGTTCCCCGCAGCGGCGGCAGGCGAAGACCTCGTCGTCCTGGCGTCCGGTGTACTTGAAGAGCTGCATGCCGACCGCCGCCGGTCGCTGCACGATGTGGAAGAACTTCCCGAACGGGATGTAGATGAGGGTGAAGACCACCGCCACCATGTGGAGGATCGCCAGGAACTCGTAGCCTCCGCCGTGCAGGAAGATCGACGAGAAGGTCAGCAGCAGACCCGTCACGGAGATGATGATCAGGGCGAGCAGCGGCACCATGTCGTAGGCGAACCGCTGCCCCGTGATGGCCCCGCGGTCCTTCATGCGGCGCCAGAGGAAGTACCCGGCGCCGGGGATGACGAGCACCGCGGCGATGTCCAGGCCGTGGAACATCAGCCAGCCGATGAAGTTCAGCGAGTCGAAGCCGATGATCTTGATGCCCCAGATGCGCATCTCGTAGCCGGGCCCCGAGCCGCTGCCGGAGGTGAAGGTGAACCAGCCCCAGGTCAGCGGGAAGGTGATCAGGGCGGCGAGGATGCAGCCCCAGAAGATCAGCTGGTGCGCGATCCACCGCGCGTGGGAGCGGGCCCCGAGGAACTTCTGGAAGCCCAGATAGGTCGCGATCATCTTCGGCAGCGCCGTGGGGGCCGCACGGAAGTTCTCGGCCGAGAACAGGCTGCTCCAGCCCTTCCTGAAGAGCCGTCGGGCTCCGGGGGCCGACACCCAGACCGTGTAGCGGTAGGCCACGCCGAAGGCCAGGAACACGGAGGCGACGGCGTACGGGAGCAGGGCCGAGTCGAAGTCGTGCAGCAGGCGGCTGCCGAACACGATGGCGAGGACCAGGAGGCCGGACACGACGGCGCCGGCCAGGGTCGCGCGGCCGGAGAGCGACCGCGGCAGTGTCCCGGCCATCCTCGCGGCGACGGAGGGGCCCGGCCCGGACGGCGGGGAGCCCGCCCCTCCGGACGTGCCACCGGACGCGTCGTCGGACGCCCCGGTGGTGGTGCCGGTGCGGGCACCGGAATCGGGCTGCTCGGCTGCGGCGGGCGGTTCTGGTGGCTCGGTCACCCGGCCACCGTAGGGCCGCTATGAGCGTTTGGTCCCGTTATATGCACCTGTGGTGTGACCGCGTCGCCCAGGTGGCCCGTGTGCACCCGGTGTGGCCGGACGCCCCCGCTCCCCCGGCCGCCGCCTGTACGTTCACCGGTACGGCACCACCGGACCCCACGAGGAGCTCGAACATGACCGAGGACCTGCCCGCCCCTGGCCCGCTGGACGCGCTGACGGACGTGGCCGGGATCCGCGTCGGGCACGCCCGGGTTCCGGGCGAGGGCGCACTGAGCGGGACCACCGTCGTCCTCGCCCCCGAGGGCGGCGCGGTGGCCGCCGTCGATGTGCGCGGGGGCGGTCCGGGGACCCGCGAGACGGACGCGCTCGACCCGCGCAATCTGGTCCAGCGGATCGACGCCGTCGTGCTGACCGGGGGCAGCGCCTACGGACTCGACGCCGCCTCAGGCGTCATGGCGTGGCTGGAGGAGCAGGGCCGCGGCGTCCGGGTCGGCCCGGACCCGTCCCAGGTGGTGCCTGTGGTGCCGGGGGCCTGCCTCTTCGACCTGGGGCGGGGCGGTGACTGGCGGGCACGCCCCGACGCGTCGACCGGCCGGGCCGCCGTCGAGGCGGCCGCAGCCTCCGAGCCGGGTGCACCGGTCACCGAGGGCACGGTGGGTGCCGGCACGGGCGCGGTGGCCGGCGGACTGAAGGGCGGGGTCGGCACGGCGAGCGTGCGACTGCCCTCCGGGACCACGGTCGCCGCGCTGGCGGTCGTCAACGCGGCGGGCTCCGTCCTCGACCCGCGGACCGGGGTCCTGTACGGGGAGTACGGCGCGGGGGAGCCTCCCGTACACCCCGCGCGCACGGTCCACGAGGCCGCGAGCCGTCGGCTGGCGGAGCTCCGGGCCGCACGGGCCGCCGCGCGGGAGGGCGGCACCGGGACCGGCCGAGCGCGCGGAGGCAGCGCCTTCAACACCACGATCGCCGTCGTCGCCACCGACGCCGCCCTCACCCGCGCCCAGGCGCAGAAGCTCGCGGGGACGGCGCACGACGGCCTGGCGCGCGCCGTACGGCCGGTCCACCTGCTCACCGACGGGGACACCGTGTTCGCCCTCTCCACCGACAGCCGCCCGCTGCCCGAGAACTCCGTCGTCGCGCTCAACGAGATCCTGGGGGCCGGGGCCGACGCCCTGAGCCGCGCCGTCGTGAAGGCCGCCAGGGCCGCCCACGGGGTCGACGGCCCCGGGGGCACCTTCCCCTCGTACAGCGAGCTCTACGGCGCATCCCCGGAGGGCCGGGAACCTCTTGCGTGAGAGTGCGACGCAGACCGGGAACTTTCTGCGTGCGCGGTACGTTTTTTGCGAACCCCGGTCACGATGTCAGACCCAGGGACTACGTTATGCACGCATCGGGTAACACGCGGCAACGGCCTGGAGACAGCACCTTGAGCGATCCGTACGAGACAACCGAGCAGCACCTCGAGCGACTCCTGCGATGCGCCCTCAACTCCTTCGATCTCTCCGACTCCACGGTCGACCGGCTCGGGACGGCACTGGCGCACAGCAGTGCCCTGTACTCGTCCCACCACAGCGCCGTGCTGCACCGTGAGACCTACCGGCACACCTATCTCCTCTCCGACGGCACCACGCTCACCCTGTGGGAGCTGGTGCACGGCGGCGGCAGGGAGGTCCCGGCACCCCGCCGGCACGAGCTGTACGACGACGAGGGCGACGCGCAGCTCGCCGCCGCCCGCCTCGCCGGCAGCTTCTGGGACACCCCCGCCTTCGGTGACGACAGCCTCCGGGAGGACCTGGAGGCCCTCACCCTGCTCATGAGCGTGCCTCCGGCTCCTCTGCCCCGCATGTACGCCCCGGACAACTCCGCGGACCACGCCCGCCGCGTCCTGCGCCGCGCGGAGAACGGCGACCGCCCGGGCGACGGGACGGCCCGTCTGCTCCGGGCGGCCTTCGCCCACCACATCACCCAGGTCTTCGGCCGGCAGTACCGCGTCGACGGGCGGGACGCAGGCTTCACGCTCTACGAGCACGCCTTCCTCCTCCTGGACGGCACCGAGACGAGCCTGTGGGAGGTCGAGCACACGGCCACGCCCGACGGCCGCCACATGTGCGAGGTCTACGACGAGGAGCGGACCGCCCGCATGGCCATGGAGAACCGCACCCACATCTGCTGACGCGCGGAAGGCCGGTTCCGCGGGGACCGGCTCAGCCCGCCGGCACGGGCTCCTTCGGGGGCGCGTCGTCCTCGGCCCGTGCCGGGTCCGTGGCGTCCTCGGCGTGTGCCCGGTCCGTGGCGTCTTCGCCGCCCTCCGGGAGCGCCCGGTGCCTCGCGGGGAGGGCGAACATCACGAGGAAGATCACCGTGAGCACCCCGGCCACCCACCACAGCGACTGCTGGAACGCGTCCACGAACGCCGCGCGCATCTCCTCCGGCGGCAGCCGGTCACCGACGGCGCCGAAGAAGACGACCGAGACGAGGCCGAGCCCCAGCGCCGTACCCATCTGCTGGACGGTGTTGATCAGGCCGGACGCCGAGCCGGAGTGCTCCCTGGGCACCCCGGAGAGCACCGTGTCCGTCAGCGGGGCCACGATCAGCCCCATGCCCACACCCATGACCACCAGGGGAAGCGCCATCTGCCAGGGGCTGATGCCCTGTCCGTAGCGGCCGGCCTCCCCGATGTAGAGGAGCAGCCCGGCGATCATCAGCAGTGCGCCCGCCTGGAGCACCTTGCGGCCGAAGCGGGGCACCAGCTTCTGCACGGAGATCCCGGCGGCGCACGAGACGGCGACCGAGAACGGGATCCCGGTCGTACCGGCCTTGAGGGCGCTCCAGCCGAGCCCCATCTGGAGGTAGAGCGTCCAGACCAGGAAGAAGATGCCCAGGGCGATACCGAAGGTCAGCTGCACGACCGTGCCCGCCGCGAAGCTCTTCACCCGGAACAGCGAGAGCTCGATGAGCGGTGAGCCGTCGCGGGAGGCCTTCCTGCGCTCGAACACGACGAGCACCGCGAACACCAGGAGACTGGCCGCCATCGACAGATGGCCCCACAGCGGCCAGCCCAGCTCGCGTCCCCGGGTCAGCGGGTAGAGCAGCATGAGGAGGCCGAGGGTCACCAGGGCAACGCCCGTCAGGTCCAGCCTCAGCGCCTTCGGCGCCTTGGACTCGGTGATGAACTTCCGTCCGAGCACCAGTCCCGCGATGCCGACCGGCAGGTTGATCAGGAAGATCGGCCGCCACTCGAGACCGAAGAGGTTCCACTCGGTGAGCAGCGCGCCCAGCAGGGGCCCTGACACCGCGCCGAGGCCGACGATCGCGCCGAAGAGCCCGAAGACCTTGCCGCGCTCGTGCGCCGGGAAGGTGGCGTGCACGATCGACAGCACCTGCGGCACCATCAGCGCGGCCATGCCGCCCTGGAGGATGCGCGAGGCGACCAGCATCTCCGGGTTCACGGCGAAGCCGCAGAGGGCGGAGGCGATCGTGAAGCCGCCGATGCCGATGAGGAAGAGGCGCTTGCGGCCGTGGATGTCCCCGAGCCGGCCGCCGGTGATCAGGCCCGCCGCGAAGGCCAGCGCGTATCCCGCGGTGATCCACTGGATCGAGGTGAACGAGGCCCCGGTGTCCCGCGTGATGCTCGGGATGGCGATGTTGACGATCGTGACGTCGACCAGGTCCATGAAGGCCGCGGTCATGACGATCGCGAGCGCGAACCAGCGGCGCCGGTCCGCGGGGTCCTGCGGTGTGGCCGGCTCCGGTGACGCCGTGCGGGCGGCTGCCGGGGTCGGCAGGGTGTCGGGTGAAGTCATGGGAGGAAGGTAGAGGCGCAACAGGTCAGCTTGTGACCTAATGGGCGGGCATCCTGTTCCCATGACCGACACCCCGGCACGACTGCTGAAGCTGCTGTCACTCCTGCAGACGCCGCGCGAGTGGCCGGGCAGCGAGCTCGCCGACCGGCTCGACGTCACCCCGCGCACCATCCGCCGTGACATCGACCGGCTCCGCGACCTGGGCTACCCGGTCGAGGCGTCGCGCGGTTCCATCGGCGGCTACCGCCTGGTCGCGGGCTCCGCCATGCCGCCGCTCCTCCTGGACGACGAGGAGGCGGTGGCCATCGCGGTGGGCCTGCGGGCGGGCGCCGGTCACGCCATCGAAGGGGTCGACGAGGCGTCCGTACGGGCCCTGGCCAAGCTGGAGCAGGTCCTTCCGTCACGGCTGCGGCACAGGGTCTCCTCCCTGCAGAACGCCACCGTGCCGCTGACCCGCGGCGACGGTTCGACCATCGACCCCCGCACGCTCACGGCGATCGCCTCGGCGGTCACCGGCCGGGAGATACTGCGCTTCGCGTACCGCTCGGGGGACGGCACCGGGTCCAGGAGGCGGGCCGAGCCGTACCGGCTGGTGAGCACCGGAAGCCGTTGGTATCTCGTCGCGTACGACCTGGGGCGTGAGGACTGGCGCACCTTCCGGGTGGACCGGGTGAGCGAGCCGCTCCCCACCGGGGCCCGTTTCACCCCGCGCGAGCTGCCGACCGACAGCGGGGACGCGGCGGAGTTCTTCGCCGCGTCCATGTCCCGCACGCAGCCCGAACTTCACCTCGACGTGACCTTCCGGGCTCCGGCGGCCTTCGTGTCGGCCCGGCTGCCCGCGACGCTCGGCGCGGTGGAGCCGACGGGTGAGCACAGCTGCCGGCTGCGCACGGTCTCCAGCGACTCGCTGGAGTGGGTGGCCCTGCGGCTGGCGCTCGTGGACTGCGAGTTCGAGGTGCACGGCCCCGCGCACCTGGTGGAGCATCTCAGCGGCCTCGGCGCCCGCCTGACGCGCGCCGCGGCGGGTGGACGGGGGCCGGGCGGACGGGGAGGGCGGGCCGGACATGGATGAGCCCCGGCGCCGGGGGGGTGGGCGCCGGGACTCAGCTCAGGGGACCGGAAGGAGACCGGTCGTCGGGCCGGTGCGAACCGGCTTGATGGGGAGATTACGGGTTATCGGCTCACGCCGCAGCGTCAAAGCCCGTGTCGTGAGCCATTCGCTTCAATTCGAGCAGTGCGTGCTTCTCGATCTGGCGGATCCGCTCCCGCGTCAGACCGTGCTGCTTGCCCACTTCGGTGAGGGTCCGCTCCCGGCCGTCCTCGATCCCGTACCGCATCTTGATGATGGAGGCGGTGCGGTGGTCGAGCTTGCCGATCAGCTCCTCGAGCTCCTCGCTGCGCAGCAGCGTCATCACGGACTGCTCGGGCGAGACGGCGGAGGTGTCCTCCAGCAGGTCGCCGAACTGCGTGTCCCCGTCGTCGTCCACGGACATGTTCAGGCTGACCGGGTCGCGGGCCCAGTCAAGGACGTTGCCGACGCGCTCGGCGTTGGAGTCCAGCTCGGCGGCGATCTCCGCGTGCTCCGGGTCGCGCCCGTGCTCGCGGTTGAACTCACGCTGCACACGCCGGATCCTGCCGAGCTCCTCCACCAGGTGGACGGGGAGCCGGATCGTGCGGGACTGGTCGGCGATGGAGCGGGTGATGGCCTGCCGGATCCACCACGTGGCGTACGTCGAGAACTTGAAGCCCTTCGCGTAGTCGAACTTCTCGACCGCGCGGACCAGGCCGGCGTTCCCCTCCTGGATCAGGTCGAGCAGGGGCAGACCCGCCCTCGGGTAGCGCCTGGCCACGGCAACGACGAGCCGGAGGTTGGAGCGGATGAATATGTCCTTGGCGCGCTCGCTCTCGGCGACCAGCGCCTCCAGCTCCTCACGCTTCGCTCCGCCGGCGTCGCTCTCCACCTCGCCCGCGAGGATCTGCTGGGCGAAGACGCCCGCCTCGATCGTCTGTGAGAGCTCGACCTCCTTGGCGGCGTCGAGCAGCGGTGTGCGAGCGATCTCGTCCAGGTACATGCCGACCAGGTCGCGATCGGCGATCTCCCCGCCCACGGCGCGAACACTGCTTGCCCGGTCGGTCCCGCCGGTGCTGGCGGACGAACGACGGGCGACGGCACGGGTTGCCATGCGTGCTCCCTTGTTGAGTAGGTCGCGACACCCTTTCGGGTGCCCTGCATCCGATGGAAACAACGACTGGAATCCGGACAGAATTCCCACGGAGGCCATTCACTTTCGAGATCATGCAGTACCCTGTCGCCCCCAGCCCGAGGACACATGGTGCAGATACCCACAGAAGTGCAGGTCAGACCTGGCGTCGAGGCGGACCTGGAGGCCCTCACCGACATCTACAACCATTACGTCCGTGAGACGGCGCTCACATTCGACACGGTGGCCTTCACGCCCGACCGGCGCCTGCCGTGGCTGCACTCCCACCCGGAAGACGGCCCCCACCGGCTCCTGGTTGCTCTGGAGCCGGGTACCCGGGACGACGCGCCGCATGTCCTCGGCTACGCGGCCAGCAGCCCGTACCGCCCGAAGGCGGCCTACAGCACCTCCGTGGAGGTGAGCGTGTACTGCGCCCCCGACGCCACAGGCCGCGGGATCGGCACCCTCCTCTACAAGGCCCTGTTCGAGGCATTGGCCGGCGAGGACCTCCACCGCGCGTACGCCGCGATCGCGCAGCCGAACGAGCCGTCCGCCCGGCTGCACGCCGCGTTCGGGTTCCGCCACGTCGGGACGTACTCGGAGGTGGGCAGGAAGTTCGGCCGCTACTGGGACGTGTCCTGGTACGAGAAGCCGCTGCTCAGCCGAACTGCACCGAGCGCTTCGCCAGACCCATCCAGAAGCCGTCGATGACACTGCGCCCCTGATCGAGCTCACCCTCGGCCGCGCCGAGGGTGACGAACAGCGGCGCGAAGTGCTCGGTACGGGGGTGGGCGAGGCGGCCCGCCGGTGAGGCGTGCTCGAAGTCCAGCAGGGAGTCGATGTCCTGGGCCTGGAGCGCCCGGTGGCCCCAGTCGTCGAACTCCGCCGACCAGCCGGGCGTGCCGCCGCCGGCGTGCCGCAGGGCTGCCAGGTTGTGCGTGAAGAAGCCGCTCCCGACGATCAGCACACCCTCGTCGCGCAGCGGGGCCAGCTTGCGCCCGATGGCCATCAGCTTCTGCGGGTCGAGCGTGGGCAGGGAGACCTGGAGGACGGGGATGTCCGCGTCGGGGAACATTTCCACCAGCGGGACGTACGCACCGTGGTCGAGACCGCGCTCCGGGATGTCCTGGACCGGGGTCCCCGCGCCGCGCAGCAGCTTGCGGACGTCGTCCGCGAGCTTCGGGGCGCCCGGGGCGCCGTAGCGCACCGCGTAGTAGTGCTCGGGGAAACCCCAGAAGTCGTAGACCAGCGGCACCGTCTCGGTGGCGCCGAGGGCGAGGGGCGCCTCCTCCCAGTGCGCGGAGACCATCAGGATCGCCTTGGGGCGCGGCAGCCCCTCCGACCAGGCGGCCAGCTCGCCCGGCCAGACCGGGTCGTCGGCGAGCGGCGGGGCCCCGTGGGACAGGTAGAGGGCGGGCATGCGTTCCGCGGTGACTGTCATGACACTCCCCATTCCTCTGCCGATCAAGGTATGTGTGTTCTCTACAGGTACCGGGAAGCGGCATCTGCGCGGGCACCGGGATTCGGCAGATCAGCCCCTCGGGGCCAAGGTCTTTGAACCTTCAAGTTCCAACTACCGGAGACCTTAGCTCTATCTAGTTCAACTTTCAAGAAAAGGTCGTACAGTGGAGTACATGACCACGGCATCCCCCGGCGGGCCCCGGTGGCTCACCGACGAAGAACAGGGCGTGTGGCGCGCCTATCTCCACGCCACCACGCTCATGGAGGACCACCTCGACCGCCAGTTGCAGCGCGACGCGGGCATGCCGCACATCTACTACGGACTGCTCGTCCATCTGTCCCGTGCCCCGCGGCGGCAGAAGCGCATGACCGAGCTGGCCAAGGACGCCAAGATCACCCGCTCCCGGCTCTCGCACGCCGTCGCCCGGCTGGAGAAGAACGGCTGGGTACGCCGCGAGGACTGCCCCTCGGACAAGCGCGGCCAGAACGCCGTCCTGACCGACGAGGGCTACGCCATGCTGGAGCGGTCCGCGCCGGGGCACGTCGAGGCGGTGCGCCAGGCGATGTTCGCCCGCCTCACTCCCCGGCAGGTGCGGGACCTGGGCGAGATCATGCAGGTCATCGCCGCCGGCCTGCAGCCGGAGGACACGGACGCGGATCTGCCCTGGCTCCGCTGAGCGGAACCAGGGCAGAGAGCGCCGGGCCGGTGGCCGTCGGGCGTCACGCCGGGCGGCCGGGCCTCCGGCCCGGGCCCGTCGCCGGGCTCAGTGTGCGACGACGGGGATCTTGAACTCGTCCTCGACGCCGTCCGCCAGGTCGCCCGAACCGCCGACCGCTCCGGTACCCGGGCGGCCGGTGTTGATCAGGGTCACCGCGATCGCCGAGGCGGCGACCAGGATGCCGACCGCCCACCAGATCGCCGCGGCGAATCCGCTGACCATGGCCTGCAGCTGGAGCAGCTTCGGGTCGCTCGCACCGGCGGCGTGATCGACGACGTAGGCGGTGGTGGCGCTGGCGGCGATGGTGTTGAGCAGCGCTGTACCGATGGCGCCGCCGACCTGCTGCGAGGTGTTCACCATCGCGGAGGCGACACCGGCGTCACGCGGTTCGATGCCGTGCGTGGCCAGGGACATGGCCGGCATGAACGCCGTGCCCATGCCCAGGCCGAGGAGCAGCTGGCCGGGCAGGATGACGGCCGCGTACGAGGTGTCGATGTCCAGCTGGGTCAGCAGGAGCATGCCGACGGCCGCCACCAGGAAGCCGGGGCCCATGAGCAGCCGCGGCGGGACCCGGGTCATGAGCCGGGCGCCGATCTGCGTGGAGCCGGTGATCATGCCCACGATCATCGGCATGAACGCGAAGCCGGTCTTGACCGGGGTGTAGCCCTTGACCACCTGGAGGTAGTACGTCAGGAAGAGGAACAGCCCGAACATCGCGATGATGGCGAGGCCCAGCGAGAGGTAGACGCCCCCGCGGTTGCGGTCGGTGACGACGCGCAGCGGCAGCAGCGGCGACGTCACGCGCGACTCGGTGACGACGAAGGCCAGCAGCAGCACGGCGGCGGCCACGAACATGCCGATGGTCAGCGAGTCCGACCAGCCGGCCGACTCGGCGCGGGTGAAGCCGTAGACCAGCGAGACCAGGCCCAGCGTGGACAGGACGACGCCGGGGATGTCGAGCGGCGAGCGGTTGCGGCCGCCGGCCGGCTCACGGATGACGAGGTAGGCGCCGACGGCGGCGACGATCGCGAACGGGATGTTGACGAAGAAGGTCCAGCGCCAGTTCAGGTACTCGGTCAGGAAGCCGCCCAGGATCAGGCCGACCGCGCCACCGCCACCGGCGATGGCCCCGTAGATACCGAAGGCCTTGGCGCGCTCCTTGGCGTCGGTGAACATCACGGCGAGCAGGGAGAGGGCCGCCGGTGCGAGCAGTGCGCCGAAGACGCCCTGCAGGGCACGGGAGCCGAACATCATCGCCTCGCCCTGGGCCGCGCCGCCCAGCGCCGAGGCGGCGGCGAAGCCGATCAGGCCCACGACGAAGGTGCGCTTGCGGCCCCAGAGGTCGGCGATGCGTCCACCGAAGAGCAGGAGCCCGCCGAAGGCCAGGGCATAGGCCGTGATGACCCACTGCTTGTTGCCGTCGGAGATGCCCAGGTCCGTCTGGGCCGAGGGGAGGGCGATGTTCACGATGGTCGCGTCGAGCACGACCATCAGCTGGGCGAGGGCGATGAACGCCAGCGCTTTCCAGCGACTGGGGTCCGGGAGGGTACCGGCTGTTTTCGACATGGGAGTAGCCACCTAAGGAGCGCGAGGAGTTGCTGGGCCGGCGAACGGGCCGCGCGAACGGGCCCGGCCGCGTGACCGGAAAAAGGGCGAGAGGTACCGGCCGCCGGACCTGTCAGGTCCGGTCGCAGGACTGGTGCGGCCCGTCGAGGGCCTGGGGTCTGAGGGTGTCGGTTCTCCGGTGCGCGGACGTCAGTGCCCGCTGCGCAGGACCTCCAAGGTCGCCGCCGATCCGGGCAGCTCGGAGCGGGCCGGGGCTTCCAGGCCGTCCAGGAAGAGCTGCAGATGACGGTGGGTGAACCGGTCGATGTCCGGGCAGGCGATGCCGGGCAGCGGCCGGGTGAGCTGGGAGAGGGCGACGAGGACGTCACCGACGGCGATGTCGGTGCGCAGCCTCCCTGCGGACATGGCGCGCTCCACGAGGCCTTCGACGGCCTCTTCGAGGCGACGGCGCTCGCTGAGCAGTTCGGGATGGTCTTTGTCGAAGCCGCCGGAGAGCATCGGGCACAGGGCACCGATCCGCTCGTCGGCCGCCGCGTGCACGAAGCGGCTGAGCGCGGCGAAGGGGTCGGGCTCGGCCGCGACGGCCTCCTCCAACCGGTCGGTGGTACGGGAGGTGACGGCGAGCACGACCTCGTGGGTCAGAGCCGCCCGGTCGGGGAAGTTCCGGTAGAGCGTGGCGTTGCCGACCCCGGCCCGTCGCGCGACCTCGTCGAGCGGCACATCCGGCCCGAACTCGACGAACATCTCGCGCGCGGCCGTCACGACCCGCTCCCGGTTGCGCAGCGCGTCGGCCCGCGGACGGGGCGTACGGCGCTCCACGGCGCAGGGGGCGGTTCCGGCGGCGGACTCCACGGCCACGGTCCTTCCCTTCAGGTGTCTGTCCGGCCTCCGGAAGGAACCGGGGACCGTGTCCCCGTTTCGCCGGGGACACAGGTGTAAACGGGGAGAGGATCCCCGGTTATTTCACCCCCGGATGTGACCTGCATCACAGGACGTCCGAGGTAAAAACCCTCCATCGGCGCACCCAGCGAGCGGTCCCCCGGCACCCGGAACAGGCTGATCGCCAGAGCGCAGTCAGGTCCGGCCGGCTGCCGCGGACCGAAGGCGACGCCCTATGCAGCAGCCCCGCCACCGGATACGCGCATACCGCCGCCCCCTCGCTCTCGCCGGAGCATCAGCCCTGGTCATCGCCACGATGGCCTCGGCGAGCTCCACCCTCCCCGTCGCCAGCCGCGCCTCCGCCGGACCGGTGGCCGCACCACGGGGGACCGGCCTCGCACCGTGCCGGATACCCGCGGCCATGGGCGTCCAGATGTCGGAGGGGATGCCCACACCACCCGGCTACGCCCGCTCGACCGGGGAGATCAGAGCCCTCAACCTGATGATCGACTTCCCCGACGCGCAGGCGACGGAACCGGCGGCCGACCGTCTCGCGGAATTCTTCCCGCAGACCGCCGACTGGTTCCGCACCAGCTCCTACGGACGGCTCACCTACCTGCCCGAGGCGCCCGTGAAGGACTGGCTGCGCATGCCCCTCCCGTTCTCCGAGTACGGGATCGAGCGCGGCTCACCCTACGAACCGGGCTACCGCAGGATGGTCAAGGACCTGGTGTCCGTCGCCGACCCGAAGGTCGACTTCTCCGCGTACGACCTGGTCAACGTGCTGGTCACTCCGAACGCCGGCCCCTCCGCGCTGGACACCGTCCTGTCGGTGACCTTCTCCGGCAACGACGACGCCCCGTTCGCCGACGGCATCCCGCTCGCCAACACGTCGTTCGTCTACAGCCGCCAGGACGACGGCTCGGGCTCGTACGCGGAGACCGGCTACCGCGTCCTGCCCCACGAGAACGGCCACGTCTTCGGGCTGCCCGACCTCTACACGACGGAGGGCGGCGGCTCCGTGGGGCACTGGGACATCATGTCCGAGGACTGGGGGGCCAACAACGACCTCCTCGCCTGGCACAAGTGGAAACTCGGCTGGCTGGACGGCGACCAGGTCAGCTGCGCCGCCATGCCCGGCACCAGCGAGCACCTGCTCGGACCGCTGGCCACGACGGGCGGCCCGAAGCTGGCCTTCGTACCGGTGAGCGCGCAGTCCGGCTACGCGGTCGAGGTACGGACCCCGGAGGGCAACGACGAAGCCGTCTGCCGGCCCGGCGTCCTCGTCTACAAGGTCAGCTCCGACGTGGACACCGGCCAGGGGCCGGTCTCCGTCGAGGACAGCACCGAGGACAGCGGCGGCTGCACCCGCCGGCCGAACGTCCACGCCGAGCTCTCGGACGCGCCCTTCCAGCCCGGCGAGACCTTCACCGACCGGGCCAACGGCATACGCATATCCGTGCTGGACAAGGACAGCGACGGGAACTACCGGGTGCGCATCACCCGCCCGTGAGCGCTCCGCCCCCGCCCCCACGCCCCTCGAACACCCCGCGCAGCTCCCGCTTCAGGACCTTCCCCGTGGCATTCCGCGGCAGCGGATCCGGTGTCACCAGCACATGGGCCGGCACCTTGAACGCGGCCAGACTCCGGCCGGCGTGCGCGCGAAGCGCGTCCGCCGTGACGGTGGCACCCCGGCGCAGCCGCACGACCGCGGCGACCTCCTCACCGAGCACCGGATGCGGGACACCGAGCACGGCCGCGTCCTCGACGTCGGGATGGCCGTGCAGAGCGGCCTCGACCTCCACGCAGTACACGTTCTCACCGCCCCGGATCACCATGTCCTTGATCCGGTCGACGACGGCCACCCGCCCGTCCCGGCGGACCGCGAGATCCCCCGTACGGAACCAGCCCCCGGTGAACGCCGCCGCGGTCGCCGCCTCGTCGCGCCAGTAGCCGCGGACCAGGGACTGGCCGCGCAGCCACAGCTCGCCGGTCTCCCCGTCGGGGAGCGCCTCTCCCGCGGGGCCCGAGATCCGCACCTCGGTGACGGGCGTCGGGGTGCCGACGGACTCCGGGTGCGCCCGGTAGGCGGCGCCGAAGTTGGCCAGCACCCCGCCGCTGGTCTCCGTCAGCCCGTAGCCGTTGCGCGGCTCGATCCGCTCCCCGTACCGGGCCGTGAGCCGCTCGACCAGGTCCGGCGGAGCCGCAGCGCCGCCCGTGTTCAGCATCCGCAGGCCGTCCAGGCCGTCGCCCGACCGGTCGGCCGCCGCGAGCAGCTGGAGCGCCGTGGCCGGTACGCCCGCGAAGGCGGTGGCCCCATGGCCGCGGATCAGCCGCAGGGCCTCGTCGGCGTCCCACTTGGGCATCAGGACGAGGGTCCCGCCCGCCGCCATGGCCGCGTAGAGGCTGGTGAACGCGGCGACGTGGAAGAACGGGAACGTCATCAGGGTGACCGGCGGCGCCCCCTGCCCCGGGATGACCCCGCGGCCCAGCGCCGAGGCCGCCGCCTGGTAGCGCGGGTTGAGGGCCGCGCCCGCCTGGGCGAGCTGGGTGGCCACGGCGCCCTTGGGCCGCCCGGTGGTGCCCGAGGTGTAGAGGATCGTGGAGTCGTCCTCGGGCCGGACCTCCACGTCGGGCGGCGCGGCCGCCGGATCGGGCTCCGGCAGGTCGGCGTACCGCTCGGCCCCCTCCGGCACCTCTCCCGCGTGGTGGAAGACGACGAAGCGCACCCCGGCCTTCACGCCCCAGGCCGCCGTCTTGGGCAGCTGCTCGCCGTCGACCAGCAGCACCCTCGGCCGGCAGTCGTCGAGGGCGTACCCGAACTCCTCCTCCGTCCACCAGGCGTTGAGCGGTACCGCGACGAGGCCGGCCAGCTGCGCCGCCCAGAACGCGACCTGCCACTCGGGGTGGTTGCGCATCGCGACGACGGCACGGTCGCCGGGGCGCAGCCCGTACGTCTCGGTGAACCGGCGGGCCAGCGACGACGCCGCGGCGAAGAACTCCCCGTACGAGCAGATCCGTTCACCCGCGATCAGGAAGGGCTGGTCACCGAACGCCCAGGTGGTCTCGACGAACTCCCGCAGGGTGCGCGGGCCGTGGGCGTAGACGAGCGGGCCGTGCTCCGCGCGTACGACTTCGAACGGCGCACCGGGCGCGGTCAGCGACGCCTCGACACGTGCTGCCGGATCGTCGGCGGGCGTGGACGAAGGGGAACTGCTGTGATCTGCGTGCGGCACGGACGGCCTCTCAGGTACTGCGGAGGTACTACGGACGGACCCGGCGGGACGGGGACGCTATGCCCGCACCGCGCCCCGGTCAACCGGGGCTGCCCTGCGGACCCGGAAACGGGTCGACGGATCCGGGACCAGGCCGGCGGCCCCGGTCGACCGGGGCGGCGGACCCGGGAAGGGGCTGGCAGGCCCGGGAACAGGGCGGCGGACCCGGTCGACCGGCGACGGACCCAGGACGGGCTGGCGGACCCGGGAACGGGGCGGCGGCCGCACCCGGACGGGGTGCGGCCGCCCGCCACCCAGGAGGGGTCTGCCCCTAGCGGAAGGCGGGCAGGGCGCGTTCCGCCCAAGCGGCGAAGGGAGCGGCCGGGCGGCCGAGGATCTTCTCCACGTCCGGGCTGACCTGCTGCTCCGCCGGGAGCGGCAGCCCCAGGATGTCGAGTGTCCCGTCGACGACACCCTCGGGCATGAACTGCGCCATGTGGGCGAAGGCGGCCTCGCGCGACAGCTCGACGAACGCGACCTCCTCGTCCAGCAGTCCGCCCAGGACTGCCGCCTGCTCACGCGGGGTGACCGCGACCGGTCCGGTGAGCTCGTAGGTCCGGCCCGCGTGCCCCTCCTCACCGAGGACGACCGCGGCGACCTCGGCGATGTCGGCAGGGTCGACGACCGGGAGCGCGACATCGCCGAACGGCGCGAACACCGTGCGCTCGGCGCGCACCGACTCGGCCCACGCGAAGGCGTTCGAGGCGAAGCCGCCGGCCCGCAGGACGGTCCACTCCATGCCCGAGCCGCGCACGGCCTCCTCGTACTCCCGCAGCCGGTCGTGCGAGCCCGCGTCCGGGCGGGTCACGGTGATCTGCGAGGAAAGCAGCACGACCTTGCGGACGCCCTCCTCCTCGGCGGCGCGCAGCAGGGCCTCCGCACTCTCGCCGCCTGCCAGCAGCTCTCCTGCCAGCAGGACGAACAGCGCGTCGGCCCCCTCCAGCACACCGCGGAGGCTCTCCGCGTGGCCCAGGTCGGCCTGCACATGGCGTACGCCTTCGGGCAGTTCACCGGCGTGCGGCCGGCGGGACACGGCCGTGACCTCGGCGCCCCGCACGGCGAGGGAGGCGACCAGCGTGCGGCCGACGTTACCGGTGGCTCCGGTGACAACAATCATGAGAATGCTCCTCGTTGACGGGCGTGATGGAGGAACAACCGCTGCCGGCAACGTCTCCACGACGGCCGCACGGCGCTCACTCTCCGCGACATCGCCGAAGCTAGCATCCTCAACATAGTAAGTACCTAGAGGAAAGTGACTATCCAGCTTCCCCACCAGAGGAAGTGAGATGCCCCTGACGGCTGTTGACGATCACGTCCCCTCGGTGTCGGCTGGAAAGTCGGCATCCTGCATAAAGTGGGTACACCAAGGAAAGTGACCACCGGGAGGGCTCACATGACCACCAGCACGCCCATGCCGGGCACCGGAACCGAAGGCGGGCACGGCTCGGCCCCGGCCCAGGCGTGCCCGATCTCCCCGGTGCTCGATATCGTCTTCAGCCGGTGGACGACCCCCATCCTGTGGACGCTCCACACCTTCGGCCGCCAGCGCTTCGTCGTACTCCAGCGCACCATCGGCACCATCACCCCGAAGGTGCTCACCCAGCGTCTGCGGCAGATGGAGCGCGACGGAATGGTGGTGCGCACGTACTACCCGGAGGTACCCCCACGGGTGGAGTACGAGATCAGCGAGCTCGGGCGCAGCCTGGCCCCGCTCTTCGCCCACCTCGCGGACTGGTCCGCGGACAACCTGCCGCGTGTCGAGGAGGCACGGCGGGCCTACGACGACGCGGAGGAGGCGGCCGCCGGCCGCGGTCACTGAACCCGCGGGGCGGGGAACCACCGCACCCGTGCGCCCACCGCCCCACCCGCTACACTGTCGGCGGTGGCCCGGCCCTCACCTGCCGGATCACCACACCTGTCGGCAAGCCGACCCGAGGCCCCTCGCCCACCCGGGCAGGGCTCAGGGACACGCTTACGGCAGATCCTCGCCTTCGTAGCTCAGGGGATAGAGCACCGCTCTCCTAAAGCGGGTGTCGCAGGTTCGAATCCTGCCGGGGGCACAAGCGAGAAGGCCACCTGGGAACGTTCCTGGGTGGCCTTTCGGCTTCCGCTTCCCGGCTCGACGCGGGCAGGCAGCACGGCCGGGGCGCAGCTGCCCGGGCGGTTGGGTGAAGGCCCTGGTCCGAGCGTCTTGTGTGTTCTCGGCCATGGACGAGGAGAGCGAACGATGGGTCGGCGCAGAGGCACTCGTACGGTCGCCGCAGCCGTGAGGGCGACTGTGCGTGAGTGGAGCGACGAGGAGGGCTGGGGCGTCCTCGACTCGTCCGAGACTCCCGGAGGGTGCTTCGGCCACTACGCCGACATCCAGGCGCCCGGCTTTCGCACGCTGTCACCGGGACAGCAGGTCGATCTCGTCTGGGAGGCACCCGGCTTCAAGCAGGACGGTTACGACTACCGCGCCGTGAGCATCGTCCCCAGGGCCGTCTGACCTCCACGCCTGGCATCAGCGTTCCGGTGCCCTGCGCCGTACGGTGATCCGACGCGTGAGGCGGGTGCCGCCGGTTCGGTCCTTCCCAGCGCGCAAGCGGAAAGGCCGCGGACGGACCGGGCATGCTCCGGGCCGGGGCCGCCGACCTGCACGTCAGGTGGGCCAGCCCACGACGGTGAGCAGGTCCACGACGAAGATCAGCGTCGAGCCCGCCGGGATCAGCGAGGAGGGGGACTGCTTGCCGTAGCCGAGGCGCGGGGGAACGGTGATCTCGCGCCGGCCGCCGGCCTTCATCCCCCTCACTCCGCGGTCCAGGCCCTTGATGACCTTGCCGCCGCCCACGGCGAACTTGAGCGGCCGGTCCGGCTCCCAGGAGGAGTCGAACTCCTTTCCCGACGCGAACGTGACCCCGACGTAGTGAACCCGGACGACCCTGCCCGGCAGTGCCTCGGGCCCGTCCCCGACCACGAGGTCCCGGATCGTCAGCTCAGTGGGCGCTCCACCCTCCGGAACCTCAATCCCGGGCTTCTCCAGTTCGCTCATCAGGTCCCCTCGCTCGCCACCGGAGCCCTCGCACGGGCCGGCCGGACACATGGGCCTTCCATGCGGGCAGGACGATCACGCTATCGGCAACGCCCACGCGCCGATGGGCTCCCCGCCCCCACGACTCCGGGAGAAGGCACGCCGGCGCGCGGCCGGCTCTGGCAGGTCGTCCGTTGGCCATCGACGAAGCCCGACCGTCGGTTGGGTCCCGGACGATTTCTCCGGGCCGCCCGCGACAGGCCGGGGATGCAACCATTCACTTCAGAGCTGGAACCCCCGGAAGCCGACCGCGCGTGATCGAGAGCCTAGAGGCCGGCACTGACAACGGCCCTGTGAATGACGAGCCGTTGAGCGGGTGAACAGGTACGAGGCCGGCACCGGGCGCCGCATCCTCGACGCCGTCGCCGGCAACCGCCGGGTCCGGGGGATTCGCCGGCGGCTGGGCCGCGGCCGCGCCGCGCGCCGAGGCGTCCGGGGTGCGGTGGACGGTGGGCTCAGTGGGCGTCCGCCAGGATCTCTTCGATCACGTGCCGGGCCGTCGCCGCCATCACGGGGTTCGTCGTCCGGTAGGCCGCGAGCTCCATGAGCGCGATCGACAGCGCCCAGCCCCGGCCCCGGGTCCACTCGGCCGCGTCCGCGCCCGTCCCCGTGCGGAAGATCCTCGCCCGGAAGACCCGCCTCGCGCCTTGCGGCAGCAGGTACCAGGCCGCGATCAGGTCGACCGCCGGGTCGGCCAGGCCCATGCAGCCGAAGTCGATGACCCCGCCGAGCCGGCCGCCCGCGACCAGGACGTTGCCGGGTTGCAGGTCCCCGTGGACCCAGACCGGCCCCCGGGGCCCGGGGACGCGCAGCGCGTCGGACCAGACGGCGGCCGAGGCCTCGGTGTCGACGACGCCGTGCAGCACCTCCAGGGCGTTCCGGGTGGCCGTGTCCCGTGCGGCGAGCGGCTCGTCCCGGTAGGCGGACGGCCCTCCGGTGGTGTCGAGGCGGCGCAGCGCGAGCACGAACTCCGCCACGTCGACGGCGAATTCGGCACTCCCCGTACCGGGGCCCGGGGTGTCGCCGTCGATCCAGCGGCACACCGACCAGGACCAGGGATAGCCCTCGCCGGGCCGGCCCTCGGCCACCGGGAGGGGGACGGCGACGGCCACGTGGGGCGCGAGACGGGGCAGCCAGCGGTGCTCGGTCGCCACGTCCTCGGAACCGCCCTCGACGCGGGGCATCCGCACGGCCAGGTCCGGCCCCAGCCGGTAGACGGCGTTCACCGTGCCGTGGGAATCGACGGGTTCGAGGGGAAGCCCAGCCCAGGCGGGGAACTGCGCGGCGAGCAGCCGCCGTACGAGCGCCACGTCGGTCTTCGTCCCGTTGCTGTGCATGCGGTCATGCAAGCCGACCCGGCACGTGGTGTCGAACGAAATCCGGTGGGACGCGGACCCCAGCTGGGGCAGAATCCGTGACCATGCCCCTCGTGCTCCCGCCCCGTCTCACCGCCTCCGCCCGGTCCCTGCGTGACACCGCCCGGCGGCGCGGCCTGGAAACCGTGCAGCTCACAGCGCCGGAGGTGCCCGGGGAGCTGTGCGGCGGGGACGCGTATCTGCACGCCGGCCCGTCCTTCGCCGACGCCGTGGCCCCCGCCCTGGGTGTCGTACCGCTGGAAGCTCCCCCCGACTGGCTGGCCCGGCTGCCCGACGCGTTCCTCGGGCGCGGGGTCCGTGCCGTGCCCCTCCGTGAGGCGTACGGGCTCCGCCGTCCGGTCTTCGTGAAGTCACCGAACGACAAGAGCATTCCGGCGCTGGTCTACTCGGACGGGTCCCGGCTGCCCGGGCCGGACGCGGTCGATCCCGGGACGGTGGTGCTGCTGAGCGAGATCGTCGTCTTCGAGGCGGAGTACCGGCTGTACGTGCTCGACGGCCGGGTGCACACAGGAAGCCGGTACGCGGCGTCGGGACAGCTGCGCCCGGCTCCCCTGTCCGCCGGTGCGCGGGCGTTCGGCACGGAGCTGCTCGACGCCGTCGCGCACACCCTGCCGTCCGCGATCGTCGTCGATGTCGGATTCACGGACGCGGGTCGATGGGCGGTCGTCGAGGCCAACGCGGCGTGGGCCAGCGGCTGTTACGCCTCCGACCCGGACCTCGCCCTGGACGTGGTGCTCAGGGCCGCCGGCCCCGCCGCACACCTCACGGAACGGGACAGCGCGTTCGTCCGGTGACCGGCGGGCGCGGTGTCGAGCGGCCCGGTGTGACCGGCGGCGCGGTGTCGGTCAGCCCGCTGTGACCGGCCGGCGCGGTGGGGAGCGGCCCGCTGCGACCGGCCCGGTCGCCGGCCACGCGGGGGTCAGCGGCAGGACGCCTTCAGCTGCGCCGCCGCGTGGTGCGCCCCCACCAGCTCCGCGTCGCCCCAGTCCCGGCCCCGGTCGACCATCTGCACGGCGAAGGTGTCCCCCTTGACCGGATAGGTCCGTACGTCGACGGCCGTCCCCCGGTGCTCGGGCTGGTCCACGGCGAAGCCCGTATAGGCCGAGTCGGCGTTCCGCGGGTCGGAGAGGACCCGGTAGACGGTCGGGTCTCCCGCGACATCGCGGGCGCGGGCGCTCCGTGGCACGAAGACCGTCACCGCGCACTCGCTGAAGCCGTCGCCCAGGTGCCAGGACCAGACGGCGTTGCTCCCCCGGTCCTGGCCGGGGCTCCCCGACATCGGGACGGCGCTGAACCGGCCGTCGCACGAACCGCCCGCGAAGCCGCCCGACTCGACGGTGTACCAGCCCGCGTCGCCGTTCTCGAAGCGCCCGTTCTCCATGTACACGCCGGTCGTGCAACCGGGCCCGGCCCACGCCGAGAAGCGGTAACGGCCGGTGCCCGCGGACGGTTCCGGCTCAGCCCCGTTCCCGCCGGGCACCTCGGTGTCCTCGGGTCCGATGCGGGTGGGTGCCCCGCCGCCGATCGGTGCCGGTACGGCGCCGGCCCGGCCCGTGGCCTCCGGGCGTGCGCCCCCGGCTCCGGCGGCGAGCAGGGACACGGCGGTGGCGAGCCCGCCCACGGCCACCGCCACCCCCGCGGCCAGCAGGACCTTCCGCCGCCGGGGCAGCGTGGAGACCCGGCCCGTCAGCGTCTCGTGGGCGACCCAGGACCCGCTACCGCGGGGCGAGCGCTCCGCGGAACCGCACCCGGGGCAGGCCATGCCCGGCAGCGGGCCGATGCGTTCGCCGCCGCAATGTTGGCACTTCATGGCAGCACACCTTGCCAGTGCCGCCCGCCCGGAGGGAGAGTTCCCGCACTATTGGCGCAGTTCCTCAGGACACGGCGTACCCGGCTGCAACTGGTACGGGGCCGCGAGGCGGTAGACACCCGGCCGCGGGGCGAGGAGCTCCGTCCACTCGTCGCCGTCGCCGTCCTCGTCCACCTTGATCAGACAGCCGTGGGCATTGGTGTAGTCCTTGGGAGCGTCCTCGTCCTCCGCGGTCCGCTTCTTGGAGGCCTCCGTCTCCTGCGGACGCTCCACGCTCCTGCCCTCGTCGTCCACGACCGCGAGCCAGCGGGAGTACGGGATCCTGATCAGGACCCGGCCGGCCGACTGCACGCGGATCGTCAGCTTGTCGTCGCCGGCGCGCTCCACGGTCGCGGGCGGGTCGGCGAGAGGCACCGGGTCCAGGACGCGGAAGAGCTTCCAGTTGGCGTCGCTCCAGACCGCCTTCAGGTAGGGCGTCCCCTTCTCGACGAGGGCCGCCTCCTGCTCGCCCCCGGAGTCCGGCTCACCGGTCGGCAGCACCACGTAGTGCACGGCCCAGCGGTCCAGCCACGAGCGGTAGTTCACTGCGTCGAGCGTGTCGTCGTAGAAGAGCGGGTTGCGCTTCATGTCGGCCTGCCGGTTCCAGCCACGGGCCAGGTTGACGTACGGGGCGAGCGCCGATGCCTCCCGGTGGCTGCTGGCGGGGACCACCTCGACCCGGCCCTTCTCCGCGCCCGCGGTCTGGAGCTGGTTGACCAGCGGGGCCAGCTCACGCGTCCAGGACGCCGTGGGGGCGGTGCGGACGATGTCGTCGACCCCCTTGAAGCCGATCCAGAAGTTCAGCCCCGCGAAGACGATGACCAGGGCGTACCAGCGGCGGGTGCGCGGCGCCGTGTACGGCAGGGCGGCGAGCAGGACGACGCCGGCGAACAGCATCGCCATGCGCGACACGTTCGAGCCGATCTGCGAGTCGACCACATAGGTCAGCAGCGTCCCCGCCCCGTAGACCGCGGCGGCCGTGCGCACGGTGCGCCAGTCACCGGGCACCAGGAAGAAGACGAAGACGGAGTACAGGAACGGCAGCGACAGGGTCCCGAGCGCCATCGGCTGCGTGCCCGAGAAGGGGAAGAGCCACGCGGAGAGGACCACCACCACGACGGGTGCCAGCCCGAGCGCGTACGCCCCGGGGCGCCGTTTGTTCAGGAACAGGGCGGCGGCGACGACGCCGAGGAAGAGCCCCGCGACCGGGCTGCCCGCCGTCGCGAGACCGGCCAGCGGCGCCGCGACGACGGCCTTCGCCCACCGCTTGTAGCGCCAGCGGTGCGGCCAGCAGAAGACGGCGGCGACGGCGCCGAGCGCGAACATCATGCCGAGCCCGAACGTGACCCGGCCGGACAGGGCGTTGCACAGGTACGCGAAGACCCCGGCGAGCGCGCACGCCAGGGGGTTGCGGACGGCGGGGACCCGCACCAGGATCAGCGCGGTGAGCGCCGAGGACACCGTCCCGGCGACCATCATCGTCGTACGCACGCCGAGCACGGACATCAGATAGGGCGACACCACGCTGTACGACACGGGGTGCATGCCCCCGTACCAGGCGAGGTTGTACGCGGTGCCGGGGTGACGGCCGACGAACTCGGCCCACGCGTCCTGGGCGGCGATGTCGCCACCGCTGTTCGCGAAGAAGAAGAACCAGAGCAGGTGCACGGCCGCGGCGATCGCGGTCGTCAGCAGGACCGGGTGGCGGAGGAGACGGCTCCGTATCGAACCGTCGGCGCCGTCGCTGTCGCCGGCCGACTGGGCCGGGATGTGGACGGCAGGGCGGGCGGCGGGCGGCGCGGGCGGGCTGTCGTTCGCCCGTGTCGGCTCAGCGGTGGTCACTGCGACTCTCCCCGTCCTTGCCCGGGCCTGCCGAACCGTCGGTGTACTGCACGGACCTCATCCGTACCCGGAGGGACGCGTCCCGGCGCCCGATCGTTGCCTCGGGACGCTAGCACGCGGGATTTCCTCCGGTCCGGTCCATCGGCGGATGCCTCCGTCACCGGGCCGCCGGCGGATGGCCCGGCGCACCCGGCCCGCTCCCGCCGGCGGACCGGCTCCGCGCCGCCGTGACGGGACGCGGAGCCGGTCCGCTCAGGTGATGCGGGTGAGCTTGTCGCCGAAGGCCGGCTCCGTCGTGGCGCTCTGCAGGGCGACGGGGACCGAGACCTTGCCCGTGCCGCTGCCGACCGTCACCTCGCCCACGACGGTGCCCGCCGCGGCTTCGTGCGCCGGGGTCCTGCCACCGTCGGTCATCTTGAGATCGACCTCCAGCCCGCCCCAGCCGACCGCCTTCAGGTCCTTGGTGGCGACCACCGGGGTCTGCCCGCCCAGGCCGTCGTCGACGTAGCCGACGACCTGGCCCTTCTTGACGACGGTGGCGGAGTCGACCCCCTTCTGCGCGGCCTGGATCAGCTTCAGGCTGTTCTGCCGCGCGCGCTCCAGCTTCTCGTCCAGCGTGCCGTCGAGCGTCGCTCCCATCACGGCACCGATGATGCGGCGGGACTTGCCGTCGACGACCGTGTCGGCCGTCCAGAGCAGGTTGCCGCCGGCCGGAGTGGACGAGCCGGTCTTGATCCCGCTGACGCCGGGCTCCAGCAGGATGTAGTTGTTGTTGTAGATCCTGCCGACGTTAGGGATGTCGGCCTGCGGCTGGTTCACGATCTCCCGGAAGACGTCGCTCTGCATGACCGCCTTGCCGAGCTTGATCTGGTCGGCGGGCGTGGAGACGGTGGAGGACTTGAGGCCACTCGGGTCCGTGTAGGTCGAGTTGGTCATACCGAGATCCTCGGCAGCCTGGTTCATCTTCTCGACGAACGCCTTCTCCGTCCCGGCGTCCCAGCGGGCCAGCAGCCGGGCGACGTTGTTCCCCGAGGGGATCATCAGCATCTCGAGCATCTGGTGTTCGGTGTACTTCTGGCCCTCCTCGATCGCCACCCGCGACTCGTCCTCGAGGCTCGCCTCCTCACCGGCGCGCTTGTCCACCGCGATCTGCCCACCGGTCTCCTTGCCGGTGATCGGGTGCCCCTTGAGGATCACGTAGGCGGTCATCACCTTCGCCATGCTCGCGATCGGCGCGGACTTCTCCTTGCCGTACGAGCCGATGGCGCCCACGCCTTCGACCTCCACGGCGCCCTGGCCCTCCGCGGGCCACGGCATGTCCAGCTTCTCGCCGCCGAAGGCGTACGTCGGGGAGGCGGTCAGCGTCAGCGCCGGGTCGGGAAGCGGGCGCACCGCCTGCGCGATCGCAAAGACGATCAGGGCGAGCAGGACCAGCGGCGTCCAGATCTTCACCCGGCGGACGGCCGTGCGCACCGGGGTCTCCCGGGGCGGCGGGGTGTTCGTGAGCTCGGCCAGCAGGTCGAGCGGCGGCTTCGGCGGCATGGGCTGCTGCCTGGTCCGCTCGGCCTCGGTCAGACCGGCTCCGGGACTCGCGGGGGTACCGGGGCCCGCCGCGACGTCCGGGGTGACGGTGGGGCCGACCACGGCCGCGGGGCGTACGTCGTCCGAGCGCAGCGGCACGAACTTGCTCGTCCGCTCGGCGGGCGCCTCGGAGGTGCCGGAGGCCTTGGCGGCCCAGGACGCGGGCTTCCGGGGGGCCTCCGCGGCCTTCCGGGGAAGCTTCAGCGCGGTCGTCGGCTGGTCGACCTGATCGGTCCGCAGCGCCTTGAAGACGGTGGTCGGATGATCGATTCCTCGCCCGTCGGACACGGGTTCCGCGTCCTCTGCCGGGGTCGCCTCCTCGCGAGTCCTCGGGACGCGGGGAGCGTCCTCGGAAGCGTCGGAGTCGTCGGAGGCCGGTGCGGCGACGTCGGCGTCAGTGGCAGGCGTCTCGACGTCGGTGTCGGCATCGACGTCGGCGTCGGCGTCGGCGGCAGCGGCAGCGGCAGGCGTCTCGGCGTCGGCAGCAGGTTCGGACGCAGGCTTCGCCTCGGTCCGGGTCTGGGTCTTCTTGACCTCGGCCTCGGGCTCGGACCCGGCCTCGGGCTCGGCGTCGGCCTCGGCCGCGGCATCGGAGCCGGTCTCGGTGTCGGAGCCGGTGTCGGAGTCCGACTCGGGTTCGGGGTCCGCGTCGGACTCGGCGGACCGGGCATCGCCGTCACCGTCCGCCGTGGCTTCGGTGTCGGTGTCGGTGTCGGTGTCCGCCGTCTTCCCCTCGGCTGCGGACGCGTCTGCGTCGGCCGAGTCGCCCTCGCTCCCGCCCGCGGAGGCACCGCCAGGAGCTGCGGTTTCCTCGTCCGGACCGGTCGCCACCCACGCGGCGACAGCGGCACGGAGCCTGGCGTCGGTGGGCGTCGCGGCATCGGCGCCGGACGAGTTCCCGGAGTCGGCAGCGGTTTCCGCCCCGGCCTCCGCCTCGGCCTCGGCCTCCGAGGGCTCGTCCCGTAGGGAGTCCGGCGCGGGCCCGTCCTCGGCAGCACCGGCGCCGGACCGTGCGCCGTCCTCGCTCCCGGCGTCGGCAGTGCTCCCGGCGTCGGCAGTGGATTCCTGCTCGGCCTCGGACCTGTCGTCCGAGTCCGCCCCGGGTGCTGCCTCGGCAGCTCCGTCCGCGACGTCCGAGGCATCCGCGGACGCCTCAGGCGCGGTCCTGGCCGCTCCGGCCCCGCCCGGAGCCTCCGGGGTCCCGTCAACCCCCTCGCGGGGCTCAGAGGCCCACTCAGGGCTCTCCGTGCCCTCGGCGGGGTCCGCGGCGCCCTCGGACCCGCCGGCCTCACCGGAGGCCGGGAGGCGGAGGACCGCCGTCCTGCTGTCCGCCTCGGAGCCGGTCTTCCCGGCGCCGGGTTCACGGAACACGGCAAGACGCGGATCGCGCTCCCCAGCCGTCCCCGACGACTTCCGCTGCTCCGACCTGTCGGGGGACTCGCCCGCCACCGATTACCTCCTTGATGCGCCGCGGGGTCACGCCCGCACTGTCCGAACCATCTACCAGTGTCCTGTGTGAACCCCTGGCCGAGCCGCTAGACGAGAACGACATACCTAACGGTTCCCTTACAAAGCACCCAGGCACTCTCGACAGACCAATGTGAGAGGGGTCACCCTGTCACTCATCCACGCGGGGAGGCATGGATGGGCAGGAGCCGCAGAACAATTCCGGAGGAGCTTCTGCTGCTCGCTCTGGACCCGACCACGGGTACCACAGCGCAGCCGCAGTCGCTCGACCTCGGCCTGGCCGGGGCACAGCTAGTGGAGCTGGCTCTGGCAGGACGGATAGCCCCTGACGGGGATCGTATCGCCGTGGTGATGCCACGGCCGACAGGAGATCCGACTCTGGACTCCGCACTGGAACTGCTGCGCCGTCGTGGCAGTCCGGTTCGGGCGGTCCACTGGATCGGCGGGCCCCGACTGGGACTTCGCCAGATCTACCTCGCTCATCTGGAGCGGTGCGGCATGGTTCATGCCGTGGCGGGCCAGATGTGCGGAGTGCTGCCGACGACTCGCTACCAGGCGACGGACACGGCGATCAGCCGGGACATCAGAACCCGGCTGGACAGTGCGATCCGCACCGGCGTACCGCCGGACCCGCGGACCGCGGCGCTCGCCGCACTGGCCCACGCGGTCGGACTCGGCAAGCACCTGTACCCCGGGAACGAGGGGCGCTCGTCGCGCTCCCGGCTCCGGGACCTGATCAGACACGACCCGATGGGCGGCCTCGTGGCGCATGCCGTGATGGACGTCCAGAACGGTGTGGCCGTCCAGCCACGCCGCAATCAGCAGACGGCGGCCGTGCCGTTGCAGCCGCAAGCGCACCGCGGCAGCATGGCGCACACCTCCGTCCACTGACAGCACGACCGCGCGGACACTTGCGCGGAGCACCGAATACCGCCGCACCGATGTCCCCATGACCCGGTTCGGGAGCCGCACCAGGCGCGGGGCAGCCGGATCCACCGGCTGCCCCGCGCTCTTGCGTGCCCTCGGTGCGTGTGGCGATTTCCCAGCGCGGCCGGGTGCACGGGTGGCAATCTGCTGAGCAGTAGATACACACAGCTACAACAGCTGCATAGCCGGAGGTGCCGTTCCCGTGCCGACCAACGTCAATCCCACCGTCAGGCGACGCCGGCTGGGCCAGGAATTGCGCCGCCTCCGCGAGATCAAGGGCATGACGGCCGAGGAGGTGGCGGAGCGCCTGCTGGTCTCGCAGTCGAAGATCAGCCGTCTGGAGAACGGCCGCCGCTCGATCAGCCAGCGCGACGTACGCGATCTCTGCGGGGTGTACGAGGTCGAGGACCACCGCGTCGTCGACTCCCTGATGCAGATGGCCAAGGACTCCCGCCAGCAGGGCTGGTGGCACGCCTTCGGCGACATCCCGTACAGCGTGTACATCGGACTGGAGACGGACGCCGAGTCCCTCCGGGTGTACGAACCCCAGGTGGTCCCGGGGCTGCTGCAGACCCGGGGCTACGCGGAGGCCCTGATCAACGGGGCGCTGCCCGAGGCGCCGCCGTCCGACATCGAGAAGCGGGTCAACGTACGGGCCCGCCGCCAGGACCGGGTCAACGCCCCGGAGCACCCCCTGCGCCTGTGGGCCGTCATCGACGAGTCCGCCCTGCGCCGGCTCGTCGGCGGCAAGCAGGTCATGATCGAACAGCTGGAGCACCTCGTCGAGCAGTCCCAGCTGCCCCATGTGACCGTGCAGGTGCTGCCCTTCGACATGGGTGCGCACCCCGGCATCAACGGCCAGTACGCGATCCTGGAGTTCCCGGACGCCGCGGACTCCAGCGTCGTCTACATCGAAGGGGTCACCAGCGACCTGTACCTGGAGAAGGCGAACGACGTGCAGCGGTACAGCGTCATGTACGAGCACCTGCGGGCACAGGCGCTGAACGTGGACCAGACCCGCCAGTTCATCAGCGACATCACCAAGAGCTACACCCGCTGAGAGTCTTCGCGCGCATCCGCCGAGGCCCTCACGGCGACCCCGGGAGGCCCTCCGGGCACCCACGGGAACAGGACAGCCCGACAAGGACTGATGTGCGGGCGAATGCCGTGATGTAAGTGAGGTGGGGGCGGGACGATACACCGCCACCACCTCACGGCGGAAGAGCCGCATGGAATATGCCATCCGGTCGAGTGAACGGCCCCACCACCAAGCGATGTTGGCGAGTAGCGTCGATCACGCCAACAGGAACGAAGTTGGTGCCACTCACATCAACTCTCTGAACCGGAGTGAACATGGCCATTCTTCAGGGTGCTACGGATAACTGGACGAAGTCGTCGTACTCCGGCGGCAACGGGGCGTGCGTCGAAGTGAAGTCGCCGGTCACGCAGGCCATCGCCGTGCGTGACTCGAAGGCCCCGGAAGGCCCTTCGCTCTCCTTCGTCTCCGGGGCGTGGAACACCTTCGTGCGCGACGTCGCGTCGGGTTCGATCAACGCCTGACCGACACGCCGGTCACCACGCGCCGCACCGTGTCCGGTCATCGCGCACGAACGCCAGGAGCCCTCTCGACTGGTCCGCCGTCCTGGCCGAGAGGGCTCGGCCCACCACCGGACACAGCGCCGCCGATCGGCGTACCGCACACACCGGAACCCACCGGCCCGCACGGACAGCGCGCGAAGCGCCATCGGTGCACAGGCCTCGCATGGTTCAGCGTTCCCCCTTCTCCGGCCGCACGGGACCCGCATCCCGTGCGGTCGTTCTGCGTTCTCGGGCGTTCCTGCTTTTGGCGTCGATCTCTGCACAGCCTGACGAAGTGCTCGCTCATCGTGTGGCCGTGGTCACGTTCACGACAACGCCCCACAAGGTCAAGAACGAGTAAAATCGTTCGGCTTACTGATCCGCGTTCACATCCCTGACCGAGGAGACCTTGACCGAGGACCCGGACAAGCGGTTCAATCCCCGAAGTCCCCGTTCCCGCACGGGGGCCCCGCTGAACGGCCGTACTGACGAAGAGCGTTCCCGTTCACAAGGCGGACCCCTGGAGGGGGCACATGAACAGTCTCGACTGGGCCGTGCTCATCGGATACTTCGGTGTGATGGTCGCGATCGGACTCTGGTCGCACAAGCGCGTGGACAATGTCAGCGACTTCTTCACCGCCGGCGGCAAGATGCCGTGGTGGCTCTCGGGCATCTCGCACCACATGTCCGGCTACAGCGCGGTGATGTTCACCGGCTACGCGGGTATCGCGTACCAGTACGGCGTCACGTCCTTCGTGACCTGGTCCCTGCCGATCGCGATCGGCATCGGCATCGGCGCGAAGCTCTTCGCACCCCGGCTCAACCGGCTCCGTTCGCGCCTGCACGTCGCCTCGCCGCTCGAATACCTCAAGAACCGCTACAACATCCAGACCCAGCAGGCCCTGGCCTGGTCCGGGCTGCTGCTGAAGATCGTGGACGTCGGCGCGAAGTGGGCCGCCATCGCCACCCTGCTCTCCGTCTTCACCGGCATCACCCTCACCCAGGGCATCTTCATCACGGGTGCGATCACGGCCGTCTACTGCACGGTCGGCGGACTGTGGGCCGACGCGCTCACCGAGCTCGGGCAGTTCATCATCCAGCTCTTCGCCGGTCTCGCCATGCTGTTCATCGCGATGAGCAAGCTCGGCGGCTTCAGCTCGCTGTGGACGGTCTGGGACAAGCTGCCCGAGGGGCACACGGACCCGACGGCCGGCCCGTACACGGTGACGTTCCTGCTCGCCTACCTCTTCATCAAGACCTTCGAGTACAACGGCGGCATGTGGAACCAGGCCCAGCGCTACATGGCCACGGACTCCGCGCGCTCCGCGACCCGCTCGGCCCGGCTCTCCGCCGTCCTGTGGCTGGTCTGGCCGACGGTGCTCTTCTTCCCGATGTGGGTCGCCCCGCTGCTCGTCGAGGCGAAGAAGCCCGACGCGTCGGACAGTTACGCCCTGATGACCGAGCAGCTGCTGCCGCACGGCCTGCTGGGCCTGGTCGTCGTCGGGTTCTTCTCGCACACGATGGCCATGTGCTCCTCCGACGCCAACGCCATCTCGGCCGTCTTCACCCGGGACATCGCCCCGGTCTTCTCCAAGGCGGCCCGCACCTGGAGCAACCGCAGCGGTCTGCTGGCCGCGCGGCTGTCCACGCTCGCCTTCCTCGGCCTGTCGATGGCGCTGGCGACCCAGATCAACTCGCCGACGTTCAAGGACATCATCTCCGTCGTCATCAAGTGGGTGGCCGGTCTCATGGGCCCGATCGCGATCCCGTTCATGCTGGGCCTGCTGCGCAGGTTCCGCCGGTCCGGCCCGACGGCGGCGCTCACCAGCTGGGCGGCCGGGCTGCTCGCCTTCTACTTCACCAACTACAACTTCGACGGTTCGGTGAAGACGGATGTCGCCCTGCAGTACCAGGTGGCACTTCCGCTGGCGATCTCGCTGGTGCTCTACATCGTCATCGGCTTCATCAAGCCCGAGGACACACCGGAGCGCGACGCCCTGATCGAGAAGATCAACACGGACGACGGAGGGCCTGCCGGCGCCGCTGCGGCGGCCGTTCCCCAGCAGAAGTCCGGCCCCGAGAGCACCGGGGTCCCGGAGAGCGTGAAGGACTGATCGTCCCGCACGCGGGGGCACATGGACGGTGGGCGGGCGCGGCGGCGTCCGTCCACCTCTCTCCTCCGGGACGGCGCGGCCGCGTACGGCCGGGGCCCGGCTCAGTCCCTCGGGTAGCGGGCCAGCCAGCCGGGCGCGACGGCCGTCGGGCTGTGCAGGGCCGGGCCCTGGGTCATCTCCATCGCGAAGTCGTCGGAGAGTTCGAGCAGGGTCGAGCGCCCCTCCAGTTCCGCGAGCCAGGCCGGGGGCAGCGCCGTCTCGCCGTGCAGGGCACCGAGAAGAGCCCCGCAGACGGCCCCCGTGGCCGCGGACGGCCCGGAGTGGTTCACGGCGAGCCGCAGCCCGTGGCGTACGTCCTCACCGACCAGGGCGCAGTACAGCGCCACCGCAAGGACCTCCTCCGCCGAGTCGGTGTCGCCGAGCGCCTCGATGAGAGCGGGTCCGGGGATCCCCTGCCGTACGGAACCGAGGGCCTGCCGGAGCGCCTCGGTGACCTGCTCGCTGCCCGGACGTTCGGCGAGCAGGGCGAGGGCGTGCTGCACCGCAGCATCCAGCGTCTCGCCGCGGGCCAGTCCGTGCACCAGGACGGCGAAGGCCCCGGCCGCGAGCTGGGCGGTGGCGTGCCCATGGGTGTGGGCGGCGCACTCGACGGCCAGTTGGAGCACGAGCTGGGGCTCCCAGCCGACGAGCAGCCCGAAGGGCGCGGAGCGGGTGAGGGCGGCGGAGTCCCGCGCGGCCGGGTTCTTGGGCACGGCGAGGGTGCCCATCCTGGTGTCGCCGAAGCCGATGAGGCACTCCCGGGTGGGGGCGCGGCGCGCGTACAGCCACTCCTCCCCGGCCAGCCAGCCGTTGTCCTTGCGGCGTTCGTCGGGCCCCCAGGCGCTCTGGGTCGCCGCCCAGCGCAGATGGGCGCGGTGCACGTCGGTGGGCGGATGCCACGCGCCGGTGTCACGGCGGACCTGGGCCCGGATCAGGCCGTCGACGGTGAAGAGGGTGAGCTGGGTGACGGCGGTGACGGCACCTCGCCGGCCACCCTGCACCGGGACGAAGTCGGCCACCCCGTCCACCCCGTGGGCGGCCCGGATCGCCTCCAGGGGCAGTCCTGAGACACCGGCCCCGAGCGCGTCCCCGATGGCTCCGCCGAGCAGGGATCCACGCACCCGGCTGCGGAAGTCCTGCTGCTGGACACGGCCCCAGACAGCTGTGGTCCCTGTGCTCACCGTGCCCCTTCCGCCGGCCTACCGTGTGCGACTGCGCAAGCACTGTAATCGAACGGGAACGGGCGGTTCAGGGACGGAACACTATGTACGGACTCGGCCGCGAGAGCACTGTTGAACGCCATTCCTCACGGTTTCCGGCACCGCGTTCCGGGCCCGCTTCCCCCGGACCACGCCCTACGGCCGCTCCCTGCACTCCGCGACCCGCAGCACGTCCTGGAGCGACTCGGCCGTGCGGGCGAGGGCGAAGCGCACCGCCACCTCCCCCGCGACCGGATCGGCCAGCACGGCCTCCGCCCCGGCCAGTACGGTCGCTCCGCAGGCGAGCAGCTCTGCCTCCACCTCGTCGGCCAGCCGTGACATCCTGCTGCCGGGGTCGTCCGTGCTCAGGTAACAGGGTCTGCCTTCGGGCGAGTTCCAGGGGAGCAGGCGCAGAGGGGGCTCGGTCATGGGGTGCCTCGCAGGAGTGGGTGTCTTCCATCGGGTGATCCTCACCTTTCGTATCCCGATGATCACGCTCCGCCCGTAGCCTCGGAAGACGCGCCCGATTGCCGGCGCACAGGACAACGGGAGGCCGCGATGACCGCGCGACCGGCGGACGTGGACGAGGAGTCGGGGCGCGCCGCCCTGGGGCGGGCGCTTCGGTATCTCAGGGAGCGTGCGGGGAAGTCCCTGGGGCAGCTCGCCGAGGAGACCCGGTACGACAAGAGCTACCTGTACCGGCTCGAGGTCGGCCAGCGGCTGTCCAAGCTGGCGGTGATGGAGGACCTGGACCGGCACTACGGCTCGGAGGGCCTGCTGGTGCAGCTGTGGAAGGCGGCCCGCCGGGAGGTCTTCAAGGACAAGTACAAGGAGTTCATGCGGCTGGAGCCGACAGCGACGGTCATGCACCTCTTCACGCTCGGGATTCCCGGCCTGTTGCAGACGGAGGACGTCGCCCGGACATCGCTGTCCGGCGCCCAGGAACCGCACGAGGACGCCGAGTCGGTGGAGGAACAGGTGGTGGCGCGGATGGACCGCCAGCAGCTGCTGCACCGCCGGCCCGCCCCCTCCGTCCGGATCATCGTCGACGAGTACGCCCTGCGCCGGCCCGTCCCCGACGCCAAGGTGTGGCAGGACCAGCTGACCCATCTGCTCGACATGGCGGAACTGCCGTCGCTCGTCCTCCAGGTGCTGCCGTTCTCCGTGGGCGCCCACCACCTCATGGACGGCTCGCTGACCCTGCTCTGGCAGGAGGACGGCACGGCGGTTGCCTACACGGAAGGCAACGGCTGCGCCGAGCTGATCGAGGATCCGGCGGCGGTGACGCGCTACCGGCTGTCCTACGATCGCCTCCGGGACCGCGCGCTGCCCCCGCCGGAGTCCGCCGGTTTCATCAGGGGCGTCCTTGAGGAGCAGACATCATGAGCCGTACCCCCGATCTCGGACCCGTGACGTGGCGCAAGTCCAGCTACAGCGACGGCGGGGCGAACAACTGCCTCGAAGTCGCCGACGGCCTCCCGGGCGTCGTCCCCGTGCGCGACAGCAAGGTCCCGGCCGGGCCCGCTCTCCTCGTCTCCGCCCCCGCGTGGACGGCCTTCGTCGGCTTCGCCGCCAGGCTCTGAGGAGGTCCGGGGCCGACGAAGCCCCGGCCGCGTGAGGCACGCCCGCCGCCTCACGCGCCGGTGGGGAGAGCCGGATAGTCCGTGTAGCCCGTCGCCCCGCCCACGTACATCATGTACGCGTCCCGGACCTGGTTCACCGGGGCACCCGTGCGCAGGCGGTGGACCAGGTCGGGGTTGGCGAGGAAGGGGCGGCCGAGCGCGATCACGTCGGCCCCGGCGGCCAGCAGCCGCTCGGCGTGGGCGAGGCCTCCGTCGTCCGGGATACGGTCCTTCGGCAGCACGGGGTTGGCGATCAGCGTGCCCGGCCAGTCCTTACGGATGCGCCGGAAGACCGGGTCCTCCGGGTCCGCGTACCCCACGTGCAGATAGGCCAGGCCCCGGTCGGCCAGCGCCGCCAGGAGCGCCGGGTAGATCGCCTCGGTGTCGCCCTCCACCATGCCGTTGACCGTGCTCCACGGCGAGATGCGCAGGCCCACCCGCTCGGGGCCGACCTCCGCCGCCACGGCCTCGGTGACCTCCACGACGAAGCGGATGCGGTGTCCCACCGGCCCGCCGTACTCGTCCGTCCGCCGGTTGGTCCCCTGCCCCAGGAACTGGTGGAGCAGGTGGCCGTTGGCGCTGTGCACCTCGACCCCCTCGAAGCCCGCCTCGACCGCGTTGCGCGCGGCGGAGGCGAAGTCGGCCACGGTGGTCCTGATGTCCTCGGCGGTCATCTCCCGGGGCACGACCGAGGGCACGCGCCCGGCCCGGGTGTGGATCGTCTCGGGCAGCGCGATCGGAGAGGGGGCGACGGGCGTCAGCCCGCTGGTGTCCGGGTGCCCGGCGCGCCCGCCGTGCTGGATCTGGAGGAACATCAGCCCGCCCTCCGCCCGGACCGCCTCGGTCACCCGGCGCCACCCGGCGACGTGGTCGGGACGGTGGATGGCCGTGATGTTCGGGTACGTCTGACCCACGGCGTTCGGCGTGGACGCCTCGGCGATGATCAGCGCGGCCGATGCGCGCTGGGCGTAGTAGGTGGCCATGAGCGGGGTCGGGACCCCCTCGGCCGTGGCGCGGTTCCGGGTCAGCGGAGCCATCACCAGGCGGTGCGGCAGGGTGAGGGGGCCGAGCGCGACGGGCTCGAAGGGCTTCCGGGAGGACGTGGCCGCGCTCGCCTCAGTGGCTGCGTTCGTCACAGTGGCTGCGTTCGTCACAGTGGCCGCGCTCGCCTCAGTGGCCGTGTTCGCCTCAGTGGCTGCGCTCGCCTCAGTGGCCGTGTTCGTCTCAGTGGCTGCGTTCGTCATGCCGGAACGGTAAGAATTGACACCGGTGTCAGGTTCAAGTCCCGGAGGCGAGGAATCCATGAGGATCGGCGAACTGGCCCGACGTACGGCCGTGAGCGAGCGCTCCCTGCGTTACTACGAGGCGCAGGGGCTGCTGACCGCCGACCGCACCCCGGGCGGCCACCGCGACTACCCGGACTGGGCGGTCGACCGCGTGATCCGCATCCAGGAGTTCTACGCGGCCGGCCTGTGCAGCTCGAAGATCGCCGAACTGCTGCCCTGCGTACGGGACGCGGACGGCGGCCCCTCCGCGATCGCCACCCCGCGCCTGGTCGGCGACCTGTCCGTGGAGCGCGACCGCATCGACCGGAAGATCGAGGAGCTGCGCCGCTCCCGCGAGGTGCTGGACGAGGTGATCGCGACGGCGGCGGGCGAGGACGCGAGCGAACAGCGAACCGCGCGCCGCCCGTTCTGAATCGTCCCGTACAGACGGTGCCGGTGCCCTCCCCATGGCCCGACCACACCGGACCTGGTCGAGGGCACCTGCGAACCGGCCGACGCGGCGGGGTACCGCTGGCGGTCAGGCCGTTCGGGGTGTCACTGCGGTTGAGAAGCCGCCTGCTCCTCGCCGAAGACGTCCTCGACCGACCGGGCGGTGGGGGCCCGCAGAAGCCACCGGTTCAGGGTGTCGAGGTCACCGCAGGTGGTGATCCGCCCACGCGCCTCGTCCGATACGTCGATGTCCGCCTGCGCGAGGAAAAGCAGAATGCCCTGCGCAATGCCCTCCGTCCGGCCCTCGTCCCGGATTTCCTCAGCCATGAAGGACTTGTAGAAAGAGAGGTCCACGGCCACCAGGTTCCTCCACTGTTGTGCGGCCGGGCGATTGCCCAGGCCTTGTGCGGTGAGTTCGACAAGGGGGTCGGCGATGATTTCCGGTACGTCCCGCAGAGCGCTGGACAGCGTTTTCAGTATGGCACCGATGTCCGGATCGGCGGCATGTGTGATAGCCGCCAGTGTGGTGAGTGCCAGGTCCTTGCGAGCCTCGGCGACGTCGGTGATCACCGGCATGTTGTGAGGGCCGGCGACGAGTGGGCGCAGAGTGAGCGCGGGCCACTGGCGGGGGCCGATGGAGACAGGGCCGGAGGCCCATTCCGCGGTGGCACGGTCCTGGCAGACGACGAGCAGCAACGGCGGGAGCCGGTATTTCGTGTACAGGTAGGACAGGTAGTAGGCCCAGCTCGCCGGCTTGTCCGTGTCTTTCTTCCCTTGGGCCTCAATGGCCAGGAGGAGCGGCTCGTCGTTCTCCGTGTCCAGCCGCAGCAGCGTGTCCACACGCCGTTCGAGTGGACGGTTCTCGGTCAGGTCGGTAGGCATCACGGTGACGGAGACGGGTGGGGCGATCGTGATCCCCAGTAATTCCGAGACACGGGAGAACAGGCCCGGATGCTCCTGGAAGATGCGGTGCATGGTGCGCCCAGCTGCCTCCGGAGCCCGGCCGTGCGGCTCCGGAAGCGGCCCGTGTTCCGCTATTGCGGCAGCACCGGCAGCAGCTCCGGCAGGTGGCCGTCCGATGCCGCCGCGGCCGTGACGCGCTCCTCGGGCACCTCGCCGTAGAGCGTCGTACGGGGCTTCGCCGGGCGGCCCGCGAGGTCGGCGATGGCGACGAGGTCCTGGATCGAGCGGTAGGAGCCGTAACTCGACCCGGCCATACGGGAGATGGTCTCCTCCATCAAGGTCCCGCCGAGGTCGTTGGCGCCCGAGCGGAGCATCTCGGCCGCACCCTCTGCGCCGAGCTTGACCCAGCTGGTCTGGATGTTGGTGATGTGCGGGTGGAGCAGGAGGCGGGCCATGGCCGTGACCGCCCGGTTGTCCCGGTCGGTCGGGCCCGGTCGGGCGATGCCCGCCAGGTAGACCGGGGCGTTGGTGTGGATGAAGGGGAGCGTGACGAACTCCGTGAAGCCGCCGGTCTCCTGCTGGAGCCGGGCCAGCGTCCTGAAGTGGCCGAGCCAGTGGCGGGGCTGGTCGACGTGGCCGTACATCATCGTGGACGAGGAGCGCAGGCCCGTCTCGTGGGCCGTGCGGATGACATCCAGCCAGTCGGCGGTCGGCAGCTTGCCCTTGGTGAGGATCCAGCGGACCTCGTCGTCGAGGATCTCCGCCGCCGTGCCCGGGATCGAGTCGAGACCGGCCTCCTTGGCGGAGGTCAGCCAGTCGCGGACGGACATCCCCGTGCGGGTCGCCCCGTTGACGACCTCCATGGGCGAGAAGGCGTGGACGTGCATGCCGGGCACGCGCTCCTTCACGGCGCGGGCGATGTCGAAGTAGGCGGTGCCGGGCAGGTCCGGGTGGATCCCGCCCTGCATGCAGACCTCGACCGCGCCGACGTCCCAGGCCTGCGCCGCACGGTCGGCGACCTGGTCGAGGGAGAGGGTGTAGGCGTCGGCGTCCGTACGCCGCTGGGCGAAGGCGCAGAAGCGGCAGCCGGTGTAGCAGACGTTGGTGAAGTTGATGTTCCTGGTGACGATGTAGGTGACGTCGTCGCCGACCACGTCGCGGCGCAGGGTGTCCGCGATCCGGCACAGCTCGTCCAGCGCCGGTCCGTCCGCGTGGAGCAGGGCGAGCGCCTGGTCGTCGGTGAGCTTCGTGGGGTCGTCGGCGGCCTGGCTCAGGGCCTGGCGCACGTCGGCGTCGATCCTGGAGGGGACCATGCCGGGAGCGGCGGCCTCGCGCAGTGCCTCCCAGTCGCCGTAGACCTCGTCGAAGTCGTCGCGGCGGTCGCCGGTGCGGCCGTCCGTGTCGATGGTGCGGTGCAGGTCGGTGCGGCCGGACGCGCTGAAGCCCTCGTCGGGCTCCTGCCAGGGCAGCCCGGCCGGGATCGCGCCCTCCTTCGCCAGGCCCGTTTCCGGGTCGGCGAGGGCGCGCACGTGCGGGAGGAGGCGCGGGTCCAGCCAGGGCTCGCCCCTCTGGATGAACTCGGGGTAGATGGTGAGGCGTTCGCGCAGCTCGAAGCCCGACTCCGCTGTACGGGCGGCGAGTTCGTCGATGTGCGGCCAGGGGCGTTCGGGGTTCACATGGTCCGGGGTGAGGGGCGAGACCCCGCCCCAGTCGTCGATGCCCGCGCCGATCAGCAGGGCGTACTCGGCGTCGACGAGATTCGGCGGGGCCTGGATCCGGGCCGAGGGTCCGAGGATGTGACGGGCGACGGCGATCGCGGCGGCCAGCTCCTCCAGCTCGGCGTCCGGCATCCCGCGCATGGCGGTGTCGGGCTTGGCACGGAAGTTCTGGACGATGACCTCCTGGATGCCGTGGTAGGCGCGGGCCGTCCTGCGCAGCTCGAAGAGGGAGTCGGCCCGCTCCTCGTAGGACTCGCCGATCCCGATCAGGATGCCGGTGGTGAAGGGCACGTTGGACCGGCCCGCGTCCTCCAGCACCCGCAGCCGGACGGCCGGTTCCTTGTCGGGGGAGCCGTGGTGCGGACCGCCCTTCTCCGACCAGAGCCGGGTGGCCGTCGTCTCCAGCATCATCCCCATCGACGGGGCGACGGGCTTCAGCCGCTGGAGGTCCGTCCACGTCATCACCCCCGGGTTCAGGTGCGGCAGCAGCCCCGTCTCCTCCAGGACGCGGATCGCCATGGCGCGCACGTACGCGAGGGTGTCGTCGTACCCCTCAGCCTCCAGCCACTCCCGCGCCTCCGGCCAGCGGTCCTCGGGCCGGTCGCCGAGCGTGAACAGCGCCTCTTTGCAGCCCATTTCGGCACCCTTGCGGGCGACGTCGAGGATCTCGTCGGGCGACATGAACATCCCGTGCCCCGCCTTGCGGAGCTTGCCCGGCACAGTGACGAAGGTGCAGTAGTGGCAGGTGTCACGGCAGAGCCGGGTCAGCGGGATGAAGACCTTGCGCGAGTACGTGATCACCCCTGGCCGGCCCGCGGTGTCGAGCCCCGCGTCCCGCACCCGGGCGGCGGACGCGGCGAGATCGGTCAGGTCGTCCCCCCGCGCCTGGAGCAGGACGGCGGCCTCGGCCACGTCGAGTGCGACACCGTCGCGGGCCCGCCGGAGGGCGCGCCGCATGGCGTTGGTCGTGGGGCGCTGAGGATCGGTCATGATCCGAGCATACGAGCGCGTCCCTCCGTCCGGACCAGGGCCTCTGCCAGGCCCGACCCCCCTCCCGCACTGGCGCCTTGGCCGTTATGTCCTGGTTGCCCCGTAGGTTAGGAGAGGTGATGGAAACGATCGTCTTCGACATCGGAGAAACCCTCGTCCGCGACGACCGCCACTGGGCCTCGTGGGCCGACTGGCTCGGGGTCCCGCCGCACACCGTCAGCGCGCTGGTCGGCGCCGCGGTCGCCCAGGGCCGGGACAGCGCCGACGCCCTGCGGATCCTGCGCCCCGGCATGGACGTCGCGGAGGCGTCCCAGGCCCGCGCGGCGGCCGGCCGCAGGGAGCACCTGGACGAGACCGACCTCTACCCCGACGTCCGCCCCGCCCTGGCCGAACTGCGCGCGCTCGGCCTGCGGATCGTCGTAGCGGGCGACCGGTCGGCCCGTGCGGGAGAGCTGCTGCGCGCCCTGGACCTGCCGGCGGACCTGGTCGTCACCTCGGAGGAGTGGGGCGTCTCCAAGCCGGACCGGGAGTTCTTCGCCCGCGTGCTGGAGGTGTCGGGCGCCGCACCGGGGACCACCCTCCACGTGGGCGACCACCCGGCCGACGACCTGTTCCCGGCGAAGTCCTCGGGACTGCGCACCGCCCACATCCGCCGCGGCCCGTACGGGCATTGGTGGGCGGACCATCCGGACGTCGTGGAGACGGCGGACTGGCGGATCAGCGCCCTGACCGAACTCCCGGCGCTGCTGGGCGGAACCGCCGCCGGACGCCGGAAGCCGTACGCCGTCCCCCGGGAGCACCCCGCGCCGCGCGAACCGTCCGCCTCCCCCGCGCAGCCCGTGCTCCCCGGGCAGTCCACGTCCCCGGGCCACTCCGACCGGCCGGAGCGCTCCGGCCGACTGCACGCCGTGCGGCCCGAGCCGCCCACGGCCCCGGAGGAGGGCGGCCCGCCTGCCTGAACGGACCCGGTACCGACCGCCGACCCCGCGCTCGCTTCTCCCGCGGGACGGGCCGGGCCCTCCATCGAGGATGGAGGGCCCGGCCCTTTCGTGTACCCGCCCCGTTCACGGTGTCACCGAACGACCGCCTTGGTGGCCTTGCTGACGGCGGAGCCGTCACCGTGGCCGGATCGGCGCGCCGTCACCTTGACCGAGATCTTCTTCCCCTTCTGGGCCGCCTTGAGGCTCAGCGAGGCCTTGGTCGCTCCCTTGATCGCCTTGCCGTTCTCGTACCACTGGAACACGTACGCGGACGGGGCGGGCGTCCAGGTGCCCCGGGAGGCCGTCAGCACTCTGCCCACCTTCGCGGTGCCCGAGACGGCAGGCGCCTTGGCGGCCTTGGGCGCGGCCCCCTTGGCCACGGCCGCCGTCGCCGTCGTCGTGGCTGCGCCACTGTCGTGGCCGGTGCGCAGGGCGGTGACCGCCACCGAGATCTTCTTGCCCAGGAGCGATGCCGGAAGGACGTACGACGAAGCGGTCGCCCCGGACACCGCCTTGCCGTCCGCCTTCCACTGATAGGCGTACGACGTGGCGGCCGGTGACCAGACACCCGGCGACGCGGTCAGCCTGGAGCCGACCTTCGCGCTCCCGGTGATCTTCGGGGCGGTGGTGGCCTTCGGCGCCACACCTCGGGCGACCACGACCGCCGCCGATGTCCCCGTGGCGTCCGGTGTCCCGGCCCTGCTGGCCGCCACCGTGACGGTGACCTTCTTGCCGAGCAGCGATGCCGGAAGGACGTACGACGAAGCGGTCGCCCCGGACACCGCCTTGCCGTCGGCGTTCCACTGGTAGGTGTGGGACGACGGGTCCCCTGACCAGGTGCCGGTACCGGCCGTCAGCGTGCCGCCGACCTTCGCGGTGCCGGTGATCGCCGGGGGCGTCCGGTTCAGCAGCGGGGCCGCGCTGACGGTGAACGAACCCTTGCCGAACTCCCACGCGTTGTGGGTGACGACGCTGAGACCCCAGGTGTCGACGGCCACTCCGGTCAGGTCGAGCACGGCCGTCAGTGTCCTGCGGTCCGCCGAAACCGAGGTGGTGGTCGCCTCGACGACCTTGCCGGACTTGTAGATCCGGACCTTGTCGTCCTTGTGCAGCGCCGTGCCTGTCACCTGGAGCGTGGTCCTGGTGCCGGTGACCCCGGTGACCGGTGTCACCTCACCGACGGTGACCTGCTCCGTGCCGCAGCGGACGGAGGTGCAGACCGCTTCGGCCGAGTAGGAGGTCTGCGAAGCGGTCTCCGGAAGGGACAGCACGAGGATGCTCGACGTGTCGTCGGCACCGGAAGGCTCGCTGACGTAGCACTGGTATCCGCTCGGCACGAAACGGAGGCAGCCGTTGTCGCGGCTCGCGTCGTACAGGGCCGGGACCGCGGTGGCGGTCGCGCCCGTGGTGTCGCTGATCTTCATGTCGAACCGGTCGTTGTACGCGGTGGGAAGCACCGCGCACACCGCGCTGTGCGACTCGTCCAACGTGCCCGTGACCGGACCGTACCCGTAACTGACGTTGGGCACCTTCACGCACGCGTCGGAGGGGCCCGACGCGCCGGCGATGCGCAGGGCGTCGAAGCGGTAGGCGGGCGCCGTCTTCAGACCCGTCCGGACGGTCACCAGGACCTGGTAGGTGGTGGAGCCGGTCACGGCACACGCAGCGTTCTTGTTGCACAGGGCTTCGCCGTCGGCCCCGTAGGCGACGACGTTCGCGGTACCGAGGGCGTCACGCACGTCGAGGTGCAGCGTGTCCTTCGCATCCGCCGTGGTGACCTGGCGGCAGACCAGCGTGCCAGGGGCACCCAGGGCACCGCCCGCGGAGGCACCGCCCACCTCGACCGCAGGGTTCGCGGTACAGCCCTTGGCGGTCGAGGTGACGTCCCGGCGGGTCAGGGTGTACTCCGCCGCGGTGTCGCGGCCGGTGACGAGCACCGTGTGGGCGACGCCGGGTGTCAGGGCGCAGGTCGCCCAGGAGGAGAGGGACGCGGAGACGGAGCAGACCTGGCGGCCGCCGGCGTCCAGGACGGAGACCGCAGCGGTGGACGTGGTGTCCGGAGCAGCCTGGAGCTGGATGTTCTCCCGGGCGCTGTGCGCGTCGGCAGGGATGCTCAGGCAGCGTGAGAAGGCCCCGTCACCGGTGGAGAAGCGGGCCGTGGGGCTGTCGGCCGAGAAGTCGCCCGCCGGGATGGCCTCACAGCCGCTCGCGATGTCCGTGCGGTGCACGGCGAAGGTGTAGGAACCGGTGGGCGAGTCCTCGCTGTCGGTCGAGACGAGGGCGCGGAAGGGCGCCTTGCCGGTGAGTTCGCAGGTGCCGGCCGAGAGGTCGCTCCCTGCGCACCGCTGCGCCCCGTCGGCGTCCACCACGGTCACGTTCACCCGTGGTGCGGCGCCGCTGAGGGGCTTGAGCACGGCCATGCGGGCACCTGCCGGGAGCGGCAGCGCGAGGCAGTCGATCTCTCCGGCCGCGGTGAAGGAGGAGGTGTGGAGGCCGAGTTCGGCCGACTCGCAGCCTGCAGTGGAGGAGCGGTCGATGATCAGGGTCGCGTCGTCGGTGAGGACGGTGTAGTCGCCGGCCGCCGGGAGGGTGCATCCCGACCACGTCGTGCAGACGGTCCTCCCCTCCTGGTCGAGGACGGCCAGCACGGTACGGGTGGTCGAGCCGACCCCGTAGGCGTCGTAGCGTCCGGCGGCCGGGGCGTGGAAGATCTTGCACCCCGTGGCCGGGCCCGCGGCCGTGGGGGCGGCGCCGTACGCGTTCAGAGGCACACGCACGCAGCCGGCCGGATCGGACAGTCTGCGGATCTTCAGGGTGTACTCGGCGGGGTAGCCCTTCTCCGCGTAACCGACCACGGACAGCACCCTGTAGGGCCCGTCACCGGGAAGGACACAGCCCTGGCTGTCGTCCTCGTTGAAGTGGGGGCAGATACGCGCCCCGGTCCTGTCGGTGATCCAGGCCCCGCTGTCACCCGACACGGTGGTCCTGATCTCCTGGGTGATCCGCTCGCCGGGCTCCGCCGTGAAGGGCTGGCACTGGAGGGACGTGGGCCCGGCGGCGAATCCCTTGAGCGGGGCGCTGTCCCACGCGGTGCCGGTCTCCGGGGCGCAGCCCTCGTCGGTCCGGAGGGGAGTGAGTGCGACCGTGGGCCTGCTCGCCTCGGGCCAGTTGTTGTGCAGCTGGAGCGTGTACGCGCCCTCATGTGTGAGGTCGCACCAGCCGGCCCCCCACTCCGGGTCGTAGCAGTCGACCTCGGTCTCGCCGTCGAAGACGGACGGATAGGTGTTCTCCGCACCGCTCCCGGCCATCAGCAGCCGGTGCAGGCCGGGCTGCTCCACGGTGACGGTGAAGCAGACGGTCCCGTCGGCGGGGACCTCCACCGTGCCCTCGGCGGGAGCTGCTTCCCCGAACGAGGACAGCGGAAGTGAGGCACAGTCACCGGCGGCGGCTGCCGGGGACCGGCCCGACGCCTGCGCCGCACCGGCGGGCAGGACCAGTGACAACAGGACCGACAGCGTCAGGAGCAGGGCGGTACGGACTGCGGTTCTCGCAGCCGTACCCACAGGGTGTGGCATTCCGTTCCCCCCGGAGCGGTGAAAGTTGGGACGCACGTCTCAGCGACCGCGTACCGGAACGGCTCGGAGACGCCGAGCGCACAACTGTCATGTGTAGGACACGTGAAGAGTGCACGTGATGATCGCACAGTAACGCCCTTGCACCGATGCCCATTTCTTCCGCCGCCGGCATCCGCCGGGCCGGGTGCCGCCCCGGGCACGGGGCCGGGTGCGGCCGTGACCCCCGTGTGATCGCCGCCCCGTAATCTCTCCCCGCCGGAGGTAATTCACGGGGTGCGATCACATCGGGGGACGTTCATGACCTACAGACGCGCGGCGATACCGGCCCTGACCGGGGCCCTGCTGCTCACGGCGCTGCTCTGGTGGGCGGGGGCGAGCGCGAGTGCGCTGCACCTGCAGGGCGCCACCGACACCCTCGGCGGCCGGACGGTCGCCGATCTGCAGTACTGGCTCTCGCCCTGGTCGTACGATCCGCCCGGCTCCGGAGTGCCTGGCGGTGCGGACGTCGCGCGCTACCGCACCCTGTACAGGACGGGGATGCAGATCCGGTTCGCCGCCGTCTTCGTCCTCTTCGTGCCGGGGGCGCTGCTCCTCGTGCGCAGGCTGCCTCCGGTGAAGGGCCGGATGCCCGTCGCGATGTCGGCGGTGTGGGCCTGGGGCATGGCTGCCGGAGCTCTCGCGTCCACCGTATCCGCGCCGTGGCTGATCGCCTCGCACGGGCGTGGGAGTTACCGGATCCTGCCCCAGCTGGCCGGTATGGCCTCCTCCGGCCAGCAGATCACCGTGATCGCCTCGTTCGTCACCGCGGTGGCCACGGTGCTCGTGGCACGCATCGCCACCGAGGGTTCGGCCGCACCGGGCCCGGCGGCCGTTTCCCCGCGGGCGGCCCGCCTGGCCGCGACCGCCGGTACCGCGCTGGTCGCGCTGTCCCTGGTCGTCCTCTCCTACGAGTCGGTGGCCGCGTCCATCCAGTCGGTCTCCGTGTCCGGCGGGCTCCTCGCCGAACCGGGCGACCTCCTGCGCGCCTGGCTCCTGCTCGGCGGCTGGTCGGCCCCGCCCAGCGGCGCGGTCGGCGGATCGGTCGGCTCATGGGCCCTCTACCGCCTCGCCGACGTGCTGCTGCTCGTGGTGGTGTGGTGGGCGCTGCGGCTCCTGCCCGCCCTGCTGACGCGGGCGACCGTGCCGGCGATGGCGGTCGGCGGGTTCTGCGCGACGGTCATCGGGCTGCTGGTCTCCCAGCTGTTCCAGTGCGCGGTGATCGGGGCGGACACGGGCGGGCGGTGGGCCTGGCAGTACCTGAACGGCGCCCTCGGCGGCCATGTGCCGGCCGCCCTGACCTGGGGTCTGCTGGCCGGCCTCACCACCGTCACCGTGCTGCGGCTGGCCGGCGGCCGTCCGGAGGCGGCCGGCACCGCGCCCTCCGCCCCGCCCGCGCCCTCCGCCCCGCCCGTCCCGCCTCCGCCGCCCGTCCCGCCGACGCCGGCCGACGGACCCGACCGGCCCGTCGGATGACCGAAGCCCCCGCCCGGTGCGTCACCGGGCGGGGGCTTCCGTGTCCTGCGGGTGTCGGCGCTACTTGCCGAGCACCGCCTGCATCACCTTCCGCGCGATGGGGCCGCCGAGGCCGCCACCGGAGATGTCCGAGCGGGAGATGTCCATCGCGGTCGGGTCGATGAAGACGGCGACCGCCACCGACCGCCCGTCGGGGGTCTTGCCGTAGGAGACGAACCAGCCGTACGGGACCTCCTTGGTCACGTCGTTGCCGCGCTGAGCCGTACCCGTCTTGCCGCCCACCGTCACACCGTCGATCAGGGCGCGCTGGGCGCTGCCCTCCTTGGCGGTGAACTCCATCATCTCCTGGATCTTCTTCGCCGTCTCCTCCGAGACGGCCTGGCTCTTGAGCTGCGGCTCCTGCTCCTCGAGGATGGACACGTCCGGGCCCCGCAACTGGTCCACGATGTACGGCTGCATCAGCTTGCCGTCGTTGGCGAGTGCCGCCGTGACCATCGCCATCTGCATCGGGGTGCTGGTGAGGCTGCCCTGGCCCATGCCGGTGAGGGCGGTGCCGGGCTTGTCGAGCTTGTCGGGGTAGAGGCTCTTCGTGGCGAGCATGTCGCCGAAGGCCTCGGAGTAGACGTCCTCGTTGAAGCCGAACTTCTCGGCCGTCTCACGCATGCCCTGGTCGCCCACCTTCAGGGCGGCGTCCAGGAAGACGTTGTTGCAGGAGAACTGCATGGCCACCTTCAACGACGCCTTGTTGCAGGCGGCGTCACCGGCCTCACTGCTGATCTTGTTCGACGACAGCGGCAGTTGGTACGGGGAGACCGCGTCCGTCGGCGCGTCGACATCCGTGACGACCCCGTGCTCCAGGGCCGCGGCGGCCGTGAGGATCTTGAAGGTGGAGCCGGGCGGGAAGGTCTCACGCAGCGCACGGTTGGCCAGCGGCTTGCTCTTCTCGTCGACCAGCGCCTGGAACTTGTCGCCCTCCTTGAAGGAGTTGCCGGCGAAGACCGAGGGGTCGTACGAGGGGGTCGAGACCAGGGCCAGCACCTTGCCGGTCGACGGTTCGAGGGCGACGACGGCACCCCGGGCGTCGAGGTCGCTGAGGCCCTTGTAGGCCACCTCCTGCGCCTTGGGGTCGATGGTGGTGACGACATCACCGCCCCTGCGCTCCTCGCCCGTGAGGATGTCCTTGGCGTGACGGAAGGCGAAGCGCTCGTCCTGGCCGCTGAGGATGCTGTCGTACGTCTTCTCCAGCAGGGACATGCCCTGGGCCTGGGAGGCGTAGCCGGTGACCGGGGCGTACATCGGCCCCTGCTTGAAGGTCCGCTGGTACTTGAAGTCGGTCCCCTGGACCTCCTTCGACCCCGTGATCGCCTTGCCGCCCACGATGATGTCGCCCCGCGGGGTGGCGAACTGAGTGATCTTCACCCGCCGGTTGTGCTCGTGGGTGGCCAGCTCTTCACTCTTGGCGTACTGAAGCCAGTTGGTCCTGATCAGCAGGGCCAGCATCAGCAGCCCACAGAAGATCGCTATGTGCCGCAACGGCCTGTTCATCGTGCTCCCGCTCCCAGGCAGCCGGGTACACACGCACGCGGGCCGCACCATTGATGTCCGGAGGTGATAGATGCGATTTTAGCGTCGGCGGTTGCACCGGACGATCACCTCGGGTGGCTTTCCGGCCACGGCCCCCTCACAGATACGCCGCGTACGCGTCCAGCGCGCGCAGCACCTCGGCCTCGCCGGCCGGGGGCAGTTGCAGGACGACCTCGTCGATGCCCAGATCCGCGTAGTACGCCAGCTTCCCCGGGGCGGGCCGGACGGCGTAGGGCACCACCTGGAGATGCTCCGGGTCGCGTCCCGCCTCCTCCCAGGCGGCACGCAGCTTCGGCACGGACTCCGACAGGCCCCGCCCGCCGATGGGCAGCCAGCCGTCGGCGTCGCGGGCGATCTGCGCGAACAGCTTCGGCCCTGCCGCCCCGCCGATCAGGGTGCGCGGGCCGTTCACCGGGCCCCGCGCCTTCTGCACCGGCTTCGGATAGGCGTGGCTCGCCCGGACGGAGCCGAACTCACCGTCGTACGCCATGGGTTCCTCCGCCCACAGGGCGCGCATCAGAGCCAGCCGGTCGCTGCCGAGTGCCCGCCGCGTCGCCCACTCCACACCGTGGTCGGCGGCCTCCTCCACGTTCCAGCCGAAGCCGATGCCGAGCGTGAGACGGCCGCCCGAGAGGTGGTCGAGCGTGGCCGCCTGCTTGGCCAGGTCGATGGGGTCGTGCTGGGCGATCAGCGTGATGCCGGTACCGAGGGCCAGCCGCTCGGTGACGGCCGCGGCCTGCCCCAGGGCGACGAAGGGATCGAGGGTGCGGCCGTACTCCGCGGGCAGTTCCCCGCCCGCCGGATAGGGCGTGTCCCTGCTGACGGGGATGTGCGTGTGCTCCGGCAGATACAGGCCGCCGAACCCTCGCTGCTCCAGCTCGCGCGCGAGCCGGACCGGCGTGATCGTCTCGTCGGTGAGGAAGATCGTTGTGGCGATCCGCATGCGAGGCACCTCCGTCGTCGTCCGTGACGGCTCCACGGTATGCGGTGGAGCGCGCCGCCGTCCCCACTCGGCGGACCCGGGCCCCCGGTTTCGGCCGCAACTCCCCCCGGAATCCTCCGGAATCGAATAACTTAGGCTACCCTAAGTTTTATTCCGGCCAGTCGTTCGAGGGAGAGCATTCATGGGTCACGGCTGGGAAGGCGTCGTCCTCAAGCTCTTCCGCGGGCAGGACTTCACGTTCACCGTCACCGGAGCGGAACAGGTCACCGAGGACTTCCGGCGGGTGACGGTGACCGACGGCGGCCTGCTCGCGGCGACGGGCGGGGCGCACCCGACCATGTGGGTCAGGCTCTGGTTCGAACGGGACGGCAAGCCGCACCAGCGCGGCTACACCCTCGTCGACCCCGACCCCGCAACCGGGACATTCAGTCTGGAATTCGCCCTTCACGACGGCACGGCGAGCGACTGGGCCCGCTCCGCGCAGCCGGGCGACACGATCGACGCCACTCTCCAGGGCACCCGCTTCACCCTGCCCGAGCCGAGGCCCGCACGGCTCTTCGCCGTCGGGGACGCGGCGTCGCTTCCGGCCGTCAACTCGCTGCTGGAGGCGTTCCCCGGCACCCCGGCGACGATCTGGTGCGAGACCGTCCACGCCTCGGACGAGGAGCTGCCGTTCCGGCTGGACCCGGACCACCACACCCTGCACACCGTCCCGCGCCGCGACGCGGGGGCGCACCTGGTCTCCGAGGTGAAGGCCGCCCTGCCGGGCCTGCTCGGCGAGGACGCCTCGGACGCGTACGTCTGGATCGCCTGCGACACCGCGACCACCCGGGCCCTGGGCTCCTGGGCCCGCAAGGAACTGGCCCTCCCCAGGGACCGGGTGAACGCGCTGGGCTACTGGCGCGCAGGCTGAACCGTTCAGTCCTCGGCCACGAGGGCCGGGGTCTCCTTCGTCAGCACCTCGCCGCGGAAGAACGCCGGGCTGCGCCGCCGCATCACCTCCATCAGCACCACGCCGAGCAGCAGCAGCCCGACACCGATGACGAAGACGGAGCCGACGCCGAGGACGGAGGATCCGGAGCCGTAGGCCGGGTCCCACATGTCGTACAGGGTCTTGCCGAAGACCGCCGCGAGCAGGACCCCGCCGACGACGGGGAAGAGGCCCTTGAAGACGAGGTCGCGAACGGACCGGGTGAGTTCGGCGCGGAAGTACCAGGCGCAGGCGAAGGCCGTCAGCGCGTAGTAGAAGCAGATCATCAGGCCGAGCGCGTAGATCGTGTCGACCAGGACGTGCTCGCTGACCAGGGTCATGACCGTGTAGAACACACCGGTCGCGACCCCCGCCACGACCGTGGCACGGCCCGGTGCACGGAAGCGCGGGTGCACCCGGGCGTAGGAGGCGGGCAGCGCCTCGTAGGCCGCCATCGCCAGGACCGTGCGCGCCACCGGGATGAAGGTCGTCTGCAGGCTCGCGGCGGCGGAGGCCAGCACCGCGAGGAAGAGGAGGACACCAAGTCCGGGGCCCATGACCGGGCCGGCCAGGGCGGCGAAGACGTTGTCGGAGGTGTCCGGGTCGGCGAGACCCCGCCCCGAGTCGCCGGTGCCGACGGCCATCTGCGCGGCGATGCCCGTGGCGAGGTAGGAGGCGACCAGGACGACCATCGCGATGAGGGCGGCGCGGCCCGGGGTCTTCTCGGCCCCGGTGGTCTCCTCGTTGGCGGTGAGACAGGTGTCCCAGCCCCAGAACATGAAGATCGAGAGGGAGAGTCCGGCGGTGAACGCGGCGAACGACCGGACGGCGAACGGGTTCAGCCAGGACCAGGAGAAGTCCGTCGAGGTCGCGGCGAAGTCTCCGGTGCCGGCCTTCTGCACGGCCATCGTCACGAACAGGGCGAGCACCACGAGCTGGAGGGCGACCAGGGTGTACTGGAGGCCCTTGGTGGCCGTCATCCCCCGGTAACTGATCGCCGTCGCGACGGCGATCAGGAGGAGGCAGGTGACGATGTGGACGGGCTTGCTGTCGTCCAGGGCGGCGACGGAGTCACTTCCGGTGACCTCGCCGGCGAGCAGCCAGAAGTAGGAGGTGGCGACACCGGCGAGGTTCGACAGGACGATGATCGTGGCGATCACCAGCCCCCAGCCGCACATCCACCCCAGGCGCGGGCCGAAGGCCTTCACCGTCCAGGTGAACGAGGTGCCGCAGTCCGGCACGGCCTTGTTGAGCTCCCGGTAGGCGAAGGCCACCAGCAGCATCGGGAGGAACCCGGCCAGGAAGACCGCCGGCATCTGCACACCGACCTCGCCCGCGGTCGATCCGAGGGTCGAGGTCAGGCAGTACACCGGGGCGACGGTGGAGATGCCGAGGACCGCGCTGCCCATCAGGCCGACGGAATTCCCGCCGAGGCCCTTCTCGCGTACGCCGCCCTCGGCCGGGGTGCTTCCCCGTACCGTGTCTCCGGCCTGTGGCCGCGCGTCCAGCTCAGTCATGGAGAGGACGCTATGCGCTGCGGTTTCCACATCCGGAGGATGAGACTCCAACGTCTCACCCTTGACTCGCCACAGCGTGCGTCCAGTTGACCCGCTGCATCCAAGGTGATGAATGAACGGGACCTTGCAATCAATGCTCCGGAATGAGACTGAAACGTATACGAGAACCGCACCACTGTCCGTTTTGTGCGGGTTCAAAAATTTCCCGCGGCCCGGATCACGAGGTCGTTCCAGGCCGCGGGGACGGTGGTCCGCCGGTCCGGCTACTTCCGGTACAGCTCCTCGATCTCCGCGTCGAAGTCCCGCGTGATCGCGTCACGCTTCAGCTTGAGCGACGGGGTGAGATGGCCGCTCTCCTCCGTGAAGTCGACCGGCAGGACGGTGAACTTGCGGATGGACTCGGCACGCGAGACGAGCCTGTTGGCCTCGTCGACCGCGCGTTGCAGTGCCGCGCGCAGCTCCTCGTCGTGGACGAGCTCCCGCAGCGGGACGCCCTCCTTCTTCCGCATCCGGCGCCAGTGGGCGAGCCCGTCCTCCTCGAGCGTCACCAGGGCGCCGATGAACGACCGGTTGTCCCCGACGACCATGCACTGGCTGACCAGCGGATGGGCACGCAGCCAGTCCTCCAGCGGGGCGGGAGTGACGTTCTTGCCGCCGGACGTGATGATGATGTCCTTCTTGCGGCCGGTGATCGTGAGGTAGCCGTCCTCGTCCAGGGCCCCCAGGTCGCCCGTGGGGAACCAGTCGTCCTCCAGGTACGGCACGGCCTCGCCGCGCCCGGTGTCCCAGTAGCCCCGGAAGACCTGCCCGCCGCTGAGCAGCACCTCGCCGTCGTCGGCGATCCGCACGGCGGTACCCGGCAGCGGCCAGCCCACCGTCCCCAGGCGGGGCTTGAGGGGCGGGGTGACCGTGGCGGCGGCGGTCGTCTCGGTCAGGCCGTACCCCTCGAAGATCTCGATGCCCGCACCCGCGTAGAACGCGGCGAGCCTGCGCCCCAGCGGGGAGCCGCCGCAGATCGCGTACCGGACGTGGCCGCCCAGCGCCGCACGGATACGGCGGTAGACCAGCGGGTCGTACAGGGCGCGGGCAGCGCGCAGCCCGAGGCCCGGACCGGGGCCCGTGCCGTGCTGGGCGGCCTCCACCGCCTCCCCGTAGCGCCGCGCGATCCGGGCGGCACGGTCGAAGGACGAGGCGCGGCCCATCTTCTCGGCGGTGGCCCGGCCCGTGTTGTAGACCTTCTCCAGGACGTAGGGGATGGCCAACAGGAACGACGGCTTGAACCCCGCCAGGTCCGCGAGCAGGTCCTCGGTCCTGATGGACGGCGCGTGCCCCAGCCGCACCCGGGCACGCAGGCAGCCGATCGCCACCATCCGGCCGAAGACGTGCGACAGCGGCAGGAACAGGAGGGTCGAGGCGGGCTCCTTCGACACCGATGTGAAGACCGGGTGGAGCAGCTCGATGGCGTTGTCGACCTCGGCGAAGAAGTTTCCGTGCGTCAGGACGCAGCCCTTGGGCCTGCCTGTGGTGCCCGAGGTGTAGATGAGGGTGGCGGGGCTGTCCGGCTCCAGGGCCGCGCGACGGGCGGTGACGGCCGCGTCGGGCACGTCCTTGCCGAGCGACTTCAGCCGGCCGATCGCGCCCGTGTCGAACTGCCAGAGATGGGCGAGGTCCCCGAGCTGCTGCCGCTCCTGGCTGACGAGCCGGCCCTGCTCCTTCGTCTCGACGGCGCAGGCGACCGCGCCGGAGTCCTGGAGGATCCAGCGCGTCTGGAAGGCCGAGGAGGTGGGGTAGACGGGCACGGTGACCAGCCCGGCCGCCCAGGACGCGAAGTCGAGCAGCGTCCACTCGTAGGTCGTGCGGGCCATGATCGCGATCCGGTCCCCGCTCCGGAGACCCTCCGCGATGAGGCCCTTGGCGACCGCCCGGACCTCGTCGGCGAACGCGGCGGCGGTCACGTCCCGCCAGGCGCCGTCCGCCTGCTTGCGGCTGAGGACGGCCTCGGCCGGGGCCTGGTCGGCGTTGTCGAAGGGGATCTCCGCGAGCGAACCGCGCCGCACGGTCGGTGCGAGCGGCGGCACGGAGACTTCCCGTACGGTGCCGTCCGCCGCCCTGACCTTGGTCGGCTCGACCAGGACAGGAACGGCGGGCGCGGCGGATACGGCGGCGGGCGTGGACACGAGCGGCTCCTCGACATGGGGTCCGGCACCGGTCCCGTCCCTGGGGTCCGGCGCCGAGGCGGCTGCTGGGTGCGCGGGGTCGTTCACGTACGGATGGGCGGGGAAGGGTGCGGGGGCGGTGCGGCGGTGGCCGCCGAGCGAATCCGGAGCGGCCCGGAGGGCGTTCCAGGATGCAGGGACCCTGTGGAGGTCAGGGCGTTCCCGCATGCAGGTCCTGTGTGGGTCAGGGGGCTCCCGCACGCGGGTCCACCGGCCGGATCCGGGACGCTCCCGCACGCGGGTGCCCGGCCGGATCCGGGGCGCTCCCGCACGCGCGCCCCTCGCCCGGATCGGAGGTCCTCCCGCACGCGGTCCCCCGAGGGGTCGGAGGTGTTCCCGCGTGCGGGTCACCGCGTGCAGGTCAGGGGCGCTCCAGGATGGCGGTGACCCCCTGTCCGCCGGCGGCGCAGACCGAGATCAGCCCCCGGCCCGGCGCGTCCCGCTCCGCGAGCAGGCGGGCCAGGGTCGCCACGATCCGGGCACCCGTCGCGGCGAAGGGGTGGCCGGTGGCGAGGGACGACCCGGCCACGTTGAGCCTGTCCCGGTCGACGGGGGCCAGGCCCTGCTTCTCCCAGGCGGCCAGCGTGGCGAGCACCTGGGAGGCGAAGGCCTCGTGGATCTCGACGAGGTCGAAGTCGGCGATGCCCAGCCCCGCACGCTCCAGCATCCGCGGCACGGCGTACGCGGGCGCCATCAGCAGCCCGTCCTCACCGTTCACGTGGTCCACGGCGGCCGTCTCGTACAACGACAGGTAGGCCAGGGGCTCCAGGCCGTGCGCCTCGGCCCACTCCTCGCTCGCCAGCAGCACGGTGGCCGCGCCGTCGGTGAGCGGCGTCGAATTGCCCGCCGTCATCGTCGCGTCGGGGTGGCCGGCCCCGAACACCGGCTTCAGCGTGGCGAGTTTCTCCACCGTGGAGCCGGGACGGAGGTTCTGGTCGCGCTCCAGACCGAGGTACGGGACGACGAGGTCGTCCAGGAAGCCCCGGTCGTACGCGGCGGCCAGCCGCTGGTGGCTGGTGGCGGCCAGCAGGTCCTGGTCCTCGCGGGTCACCCCCCACTTCCGGGCGGTGACCGCCGCGTGCTCGCCCATCGAGAGGCCTGTACGCGGCTCGGCGTTGCGCGGGATGTCGGGGACGAGGTGACGGGGGCGTACGGCGGCCAGCGCCTTCACCCGCGCGCCCGTCGACTTCGCACGGCGTGCCTCCAGCAGGATCCGGCGCAGCCGGTCGTTGACGCCGAGCGGCGCGTCGCTGGTGGTGTCCGCTCCGCCCGCGATCGCCGAGTCGACGGCGCCGAGCGCGATCTTGTTGGCGGCGGCGACGACGGCCTGCAGACCGGTGCCGCACGCCTGCTGGATGTCGTAGGCGGGTGTCCTCGGGTCCAGGGCGGAGCCCAGGACGGTCTCGCGTGCCAGGTTGAAGTCCCGGCTGTGCTTGAGGACCGCCCCGGCGACGAACTCGCCGACCCGCTGCCCCTGCAGACCGAAGCGTTCGACGAGTCCGTCGAGCGCGGCGGTCAGCAGGTCCTGGTTCGAGGCCTGCGCGTAGGGGCCGTCGGAGCGGGCGAACGGAATGCGACTGCCACCGATGACCGCGACCCGGCGCGGCTGCGGAAGTGCGAGGGGAATCAACTCGACCAGCTCATCTCGACAACTCCTGACCCTTGAGTAACCTTACTCTGGAGTAAATCTACGACCGAGCAGGAGTCCAGACAATGGCCGACCGCTATCTGCACTTCACCGGCACGGCACCCGGCCGCTTCCTGACCCGCAGGCTCGGCCTGCCGCAGCCCGCACCGCTCCGCCGCTGGACACTGGAAACCCCTTCCCTCGACGGGCCGTTGCTCCACCTCACCGCAGGTGACTCCGCGCACACCGGCGCGCTCGGCCCGGTGCTCGCCGCGACCGGCCTGGAGGTCACCCACCGGGCCGCCCGCCCGGCCGCCGTCGTCCTGGACGCCACCGGCATCACCACGGCGGCCGGACTCGCCGGCGTACACGCCGCACTCCACCCCGTCGTACGGTCCCTGGCCTCCGGCGCCCGCGTCGTCGTCCTGGGCACCACCCCCTCCCCCGACGACCATCACCAGGCTGCGGCCCAGCAGGCTCTCGAAGGCTTCGTACGCTCGCTCGGCAAGGAGATCGGCAGGGGCGCCACCGCGCAGCTGCTGCGGCTCGCGCCCGGCGCGGACGCCGCGTCCGCCGAGTCCACGCTCCGCTTCCTGCTGTCCCCCCGCTCCGCCTACATCAGCGGCCAGGTCGTCGAGCTCACCGCCGACGAGGCCGGCGTGGTGGCCGACTGGGACGCGCCCCTGTCCGGACGCACCGCCCTCGTCACCGGGGCCGCACGCGGCATCGGCGCGTCCGTCGCGTCCGTCCTCGCCAGGGACGGCGCCCAGGTGTTCTGCCTCGACGTCCCGCAGGCCGAGGAGGAGCTCGTCCGGACCGCCGCCCGCCTCGGCGCCACCGCCCTGCCGCTGGACATCACCGCGCCCGACGCCGCGGACCGGATCGCCGCGGCCCTCCCCGACGGCCTCGACGTCCTCGTGCACAACGCGGGCATCACCCGCGACCGCCGGCTCGCCAACATGCCCGCCGACCGCTGGGCCTCGGTCATCGACGTCAACCTGGACAGCGTCCTGCGCACCACGGACGCCCTCATCGGGTCGGGGACCCTGCGCCGCGGCGGCCGGATCGTCGCCACCGCGTCCATCGCCGGGATCGCGGGCAACAACGGCCAGACCAACTACGCGGCCAGCAAGGCGGGCATCATCGGCCTGGTCCGCTCCCTCGCCCCGCGCGCCGCCGCCGACCACGGCATCACCGTCAACGCCGTCGCGCCGGGCTTCATCGAGACGAAGATGACGGCCGCCGTACCCCTCTTCATCCGGGAGGCGGGCCGCCGCATGAACTCCCTGTCCCAGGGCGGCCTCCCGGTCGACGTCGCCGAGACCACCGCCTGGTTCGCCCAGCCCGCCTCCGGCGCCGTGAACGGCCAGGTCGTCCGGGTCTGCGGCCAGAGCCTGCTGGGGGCGTGAGCCATGACCGGACTCGGCCTCTCCCTCGTCCGCGGAGCCGTCACCTCGCCCTTCAAGCGCGCCGGGCGCCCCGGCGCCGCACTGCCCACCGGCCGTGAGGAACGCCCGCCCGCCCCCGCCGCCCCCGGCCCCCTCGCCGCGTACAGCAGGATCTGCGGCTTCGCAGAATCGGGCCCGCTGCCGCTCACCTACCCGCACGTCCTGGGCTTCCCCCTGGCCATGCGGCTCATGACGGGACGGCGCTTCCCGCTGCCGGTGCTGGGACTGGTCCACACCTGGATCGAGATCACCGGACACCGGGCCCTGCACCCGACGGACGCACTCGAACTCACCGTGTACGCAGCCGAACTGACCCCCCACCGGCGTGGAACCGAGGTCACGGTGGTGACCGAGGCACGGCACGCGGGGACGCTCGTCTGGGAGTCCCGCAGCGGCTACCTCTCCCGGCACGCGACCCGAGCCTCCGCTCCCCCGCCCGGACGGGCCGCCCCCCGGGAGCTGCCCGCCGTGGCCGAGTGGCGACTGCCTGCCGACCTCGGACGCCGCTACGGCGCCGCGTCGGGCGACCGCAACCCGATCCACCTCCACCCCGCGACGGCCCGCCTCTTCGGCTTCCCCCGGCACATCGCACACGGCATGTGGACCGTCGCCCGCTGCCTCGCGGAGACCGGGGACACCACCGGGGAACAGGGCCGCGTCCGCACCGTACGGGCGGACTTCAAGGCCCCCGTCCTGCTGCCCTCCACCGTCACCTACGCCGCGGACGGCAACGCCTTCCAGGTGCGCGGCGGCAACGGCGTCCACCTCACCGGCAGCGTGACCCGGGAGGTCTGAGCGCGCCGGCTCAGTCCCCCCGGGGGGACTGCCAGCCGCGCCCCTGCATGAGGTTCTCCAGACCCGCCCACGAGAAGTTCATCAGGGTGGAGGCGGCCTCCTTCGCGGAGACACCAGGAGTGACGTTCGCCCACCCGGCGAGCGCCTCCGCCGCCCCCACCAGCGCCTGCGCGAGCCCCGCCACATCCCGGTCGGGCAGCGCCGGATCGCTGTGCGCCTCACGCGCCGCCGCCCCGATCAGACCCGTCACGAACGCAACGATCTCCTTCCGCAGCGCTCCCACCTCACTGACGAACGGCTCCCCGTGCGAGCTCGCCTGCTGGTGCAGCACCGCCCAGCCGTCCGGGTGCTCGGCGGTGTGCGTGAAGAACGCCCGCAGCCCCGACCACAGTTGCCGGTCCGCCGGAATCCCCGGCTCCACACCCGCCTGGACGGCCTCCACCAGCGCCTTCGCCTCACGGCGGATGCACGCGGTGAAGAGCTCCTCCTTGGAATTCAGGTACAGGTAGACCAAGGGCTTGGACACGCCGGCCAGTTCCGCGATCTCGTCCATCGAGGCGGCCCGGTAACCGCGCTGAGCGAACGTCCGCACGGCGGCGTCCATCATCTGCTGCTCACGCACCGCGCGCGGCATCCGTTTGCTCTTCACTGCACCCACGTCAGACTTCCCTCCCGCCCCCACTGCGCTACTCCTCGGTAAGAGTACGGCTCGGCCCTGCCCCTCGTCGTACGGAACTGATGGGACCCGGCCACGATGGCCGGTAGTCACCTCAACCCCTGGCGGACTGCCCGGTACGACTCAGGTACCTCTGGCGTCGTCCCCGGGGGCGACGCATCATCCCGATCGCGCCGCCTAGTGTCCCCGGCATGACGATGAGAATCCGCAGACGGACCGCCGTCGCCGCCCTCTCCACCCTGCTCCTGCTGGCCCCGCCCGCCGCCACGGCCCACGCGTTATCGGGCCCGGCGGGAGCATCCGCCCCGGCGGTCACCCCCGTCGCGCTGGAACTGCCCCGCCCCACCGGACCGTACGCCGTCGGCACGGAGGTGCTGCACCTCGTCGACCACGGCCGCACCGACCCCTGGGTGCCCGCAGCCGGGGCCCGGGAACTGATGGTCTCGCTCCACCACCCCGCCCGGGCCGGCGGAGCGGGCGCCTCCGCGCCGTACATGAGCACCGAGGAAGCGCGGCTGATGCTGGAACAGCGGGGGCTGGAGGACGTCGTGCCCGCCACCGCCGTCAGCTCCACCACCACCCACTCCCGCCTGGACGCCCGCCCCGCCCCCGGCCGCTTCCCCCTCGTACTGCTGTCCCCCGGCTTCGGCACACCGCGCGCCACCCTGACCTCCCTCGCCGAGGACCTGGCGAGCCGGGGCTACGTCGTGGCGAGCGTGGACCACGCGTACGAGTCCACCGGGACCTCCTTCCCGGGCGGGCGGGTACTGACCTGCGCCGCCTGCGACGCGGACAACGCCACCCCGGACGAGGCGGCGGCACGGGCCCTGCGGAAAAGGGTCTCCACCGGAAGGGCCGCCGACCTCGCCTTCGTCCTCGACCGGCTGACCGGCCCCCGCCCCGCCTGGGATCACGCCCGCATGATCGACCGGCACCGCGTCGCGGCAGCGGGACACTCCATCGGCGGCAGCGCGGCGGCCTCCGCGATGCTCGCCGACCCTCGTGTGGACGCCGGGACCAACATGGACGGCACCTTCTACGAGGAGATCCCGGCCACCGGCCTCGGCGGCCGGCCGTTCATGATGCTGGGTACCGACGCCGGCCACAGGCCGGGCACCACGGACACCTCCTGGAACGACGGCTGGAGGCACCTGGACGGCTGGAAGCGCTGGCTGACCGTCAAGGACTCGGGGCACTTCACCTTCACCGACACCCCGTACCTGGCCGAGCAGGCAGGCCTCCCGGTGGACCCCACGGCCCCCCTCTCCGGCGACCGCTCGACGTCGATCACCCGCACCTACGTCGCCGCCTTCCTCGACCAGCACCTGAAGGGCCGGCACCAGTCGCTCCTGGACGGCCCGGCCCCGGACCATCCCGAGGTCGTCCTCCATCGCCCGTGACCGGCCCGTACGCAGGGCGGCGCCCCCGGACCCAGCGGCGGGGGGGCCGCCCCCCGGGCGGGGGGGGGGGGGCGGCCGCGGCCGGGGCCCCCCAAGGCGGGGGCGCCGGGGGGACCACCGG
>NZ_JBHJYN010000008.1:39327-78907 GCF_042270185.1 Streptomyces sp. NPDC055962 | reverse complement strand
CTGGGGCGGCCCCCCGTCTCCCGGGCGGGGCGGGCCCCGCCACACCCCGGGGGTCGCCCCCCCCCCCCGGCCCCGGCCCCCCCCGCGGGGCGCCCCCCCCGGACAGAGGTCCGGGGGCGCCGCCCTGCGTACGTCGGGAGGGGTCAGGCCGCGACGGGAACACCCTTCGGCTGCTCCGCGTCGTGCACCTCGGGGCCGTCGACCGGGGAGGACGACGCCGAGTTGTACATGTCGTGGTCGAGGATCTTCTCGCGTGCCGCGACGATCACCGGGATCAGAGCCTGTCCCGCGACGTTCGTCGCCGTCCTCATCATGTCCAGGATCGGGTCGATGGCCAGCAGCAGGCCCACGCCCTCCAGCGGGAGACCCAGGGTCGACAGGGTGAGGGTCAGCATGACCGTGGCGCCGGTGAGGCCGGCGGTGGCCGCCGAGCCGATGACCGAGACGAACGCGATCAGGATGTAGTCACCGATGCCCAGCTGGACGTCGAAGATCTGCGCGATGAAGATCGCCGCCAGCGCCGGGTAGATCGCGGCGCAGCCGTCCATCTTGGTCGTGGCGCCGAAGGGGACGGCGAAGGAGGCGTACTCCTTCGGGACGCCGAGGCGCTCGGTGACCTGCTGGGTGACCGGCATCGTGCCGACCGAGGAGCGGGAGACGAAGGCCAGCTGGATCGCGGGCCAGGCGCCCTTGAAGAACTGGACCGGGCTGACCTTGGCGACCGTGGCGAGGAGCAGCGGGTAGACGCCGAAGAGCACCAGGGCGCAGCCGATGTAGACGTCGGCGGTGAACGTCGCGTACTTGCCGATCAGGTCCCAGCCGTAGTCGGCGATCGCGTAGCCGATGAGGCCGACGGTGCCGATCGGGGCGAGGCGGATGACCCACCACAGGGCCTTCTGGAGGAGCTCCAGGATCGACTCGCTGAGGGTGAGGATCGGCTTGGCCTTCTCACCGAGCTGGAGGGCGGCGATGCCGGCGACGGCCGCCATGAAGACGATCTGGAGGACGTTCAGCTCGGTGAAGGGCGTGATGACGTCGGTGGGGATGATGCCGGTGAGGAAGTCCAGCCAGGAGCCCGCGCTCTCGGGCTTGGCGCCGTCCTTCGGGGTGAGGCCGGTGCCGGAGCCCGGGTTGGTGATCAGGCCGATCGCGAGGCCGATGGCGACGGCGATCAGAGAGGTGATCATGAACCAGAGCAGCGTGCGGGTGGCGAGCCTGGCGGCGTTGTTGACCTTGCGCAGGTTGGTGATCGACACCAGGATCGCGAAGAAGACGAGGGGCGCGACGGCCAGCTTCAGCAGCTGGACGAAGATGTGGCCGACCTGGTCGAGGGTGGTGTAGAGCCAGCCGATCTCGTAGCTGCGGGTGATCCAGCCGAGCAGGACGCCGAGGACGAGACCGGCGACTATCTGCACCCAGAACGGGATGCCGGGCAGGCGGAAGCCGGAACCGGACGGCTTACCGGCTTCGGTCTCTGCGGGGGGCGCGGAATTCGCGGACACGGACACACTCCAGATGTGACGCATCGGGACGTACGAGGACAGACGTACGGTCGTGCGGTCGAACAGGGGGACGGGGGTGCGGCGCCCGCGTCAGGGGCGGCGCCGCTGCATGATGCCGGTTCAGACGTTGCGGCAACAGACCGCGGACATACAGCGGCAGAGATCGACATGCAGGCGCACCACGAGCGGGACGCCCAGGGCGTGGTGGGTGCGCACAGCTGTCTTCATGTCGAATACATTAACACTGCAACTTTGAGAACCTCAAAGGTCCGCTTCTTGATCATCTTTGTGGGCCGACCCCCGGACACGCCGAAACCCCGGTACGGGAGCGGCTGCTCCGGTCCGGGGCTTCGTGCCTGCGGGCTGCGGGTGTGAGGAACCTTACGCGGCGCCTACTGGGTGACGCCGTCCTCGCGGGTGCGGTTCGCCTCGAGCCTGGCCTTGGTGCGGTCGACCGAGGAGATGATCTGCTCGGACATCTCGTCGCGCTGCTTCCGCAGCAGGACGAAGCTGAGGGGCGCGGAGAGCAGCAGGCCGAGGAGGATGACCCAGACGACGTTGGAGCCGCCGACGCCGGAGGGGAGCACGCCGAAGTGGACCGCCACCCCGGCGACGAAGAAGCAGCCGACGAAAATCAGCACGCGCATGGCGGTGTACCGGATCGTTGCGCTCGGCTTGGCAGCGGACACGGCTGGCCTTCTCTCTACGTCCGACGTTCCTGCGGTGCGGCATGGGTCCTGCCCGACCAGTGAAGCATGCCCCGAATTCGATCAGTTCGCAGGGTTCCCCACCGCCGCCCCGCCAGCACTTCCGGCGGACCTGCCCACGGGCCCCCGCGGGCCCCCGCCGGGACCCCTACCGGTGCAGCGGGAGCAGCATGATGATGTCGTCGCGGTAGTCGTCCTCGGCGACCCGGATGGCGTCCGGCACCCGGCCCACCTCCTTGTATCCGCAGGAGGCGTAGAAGCGGTCGGCGCCGGTGCCGCCCCGGCAGGTGAGCCGGATGGCGCCGATGCCCTCGATCCCCCGGGCGGCGTCGGCCGTCGCCGCCATCAGGTCGCGGCCGTAGCCCTTGCCCTGGTGGCGCGGGTGGACCATCACCGTGTAGACGCCGATCCAGTGACGCATGAGCCGGTGGGTGTTGTGGGTGAGGAAGGCGGTGGCGGCCACCGTGCCGTCCTCGTCCCGGCCCACGATCAGGTGGGTGCGGCCCTCGGCGATCCCGGCGAGGTGCTTGACCAGCTCCGGGCGGATCACGTCACCGGTGACGGGCGGGACGAAACCGACGGCTCCGCCGGCGTTGCTGACGTCGACCCAGAGCGCGGTGATGCCGTCCCGCAGAGCTCGGCCGAACGCGGGATCCACTTCGAATGTAAGCGCCATACACGCAGATTAACTATTACCTGGGACCTGCTTCAAACCGCGTCCACCACGCGAGAAAGCCCCGGCCGGGGGACGGCAGGCCGGGGCTTTCGTACAGCGGGACACCGGGCGCCCGCAACGGGCGGGCGCCGGACCTCAGACGCGCATCGGCTGCGGCGTCTCACGGCGGCCGGCGTCCGGGCCCGGGTACTCGCGCAGGATCTCGTACCGGGTGTTGCGCTCGACGGGCCGGAAGCCGGCGTCGCGGATGAGGTCCAGCAGGTCCTCGCGGCCGAGCTTGTTCGGGGTGCCGTAGTCGTCCGCGTCATGCGTGATCTTGTACTCGACGACCGAGCCGTCCATGTCGTCGGCGCCGTGCTGGAGGGCGAGCTGCGCCGTCTGCACGCCGTGCATCACCCAGAACACCTTGACGTGCGGGACGTTGTCGAAGAGCAGCCGGGAGACCGCGAAGGTCTTGAGCGCCTCCGCGCCGGTCGCCATCGACGTCCGCGCCTGGAGCGTGTTGCGGACCTTGCCGTCCTTCATGTCCACGAAGTCGTGCTGGTAGCGCAGCGGGATGAAGACCTGGAAACCGCCGGTCTCGTCCTGCATCTCCCGCAGCCGCAGCACGTGGTCGACGCGGTGACGGGGCTCCTCGATGTGCCCGTACAGCATCGTCGCCGGGGTCTTGAGACCCTTCTCGTGCGCGAGACGGTGGATGCGCGACCAGTCCTCCCAGTGGGTGTTGTGGTCGACGATGTGCTGGCGGACCTCCCAGTCGAAGATCTCCGCGCCACCGCCGGTCAGCGACTCCAGACCGGCTTCGATCAGCTCGTCGAGGATCTCGGAGGCCGAGAGCCCGGAGATCGTCTCGAAGTGGTGGATCTCGGTCGCCGTGAACGCCTTGAGTGCCACCTCCGGCAGGGCTTCCTTGAGCGCGCTGAGCGAGCGCGGGTAGTAGCGCCACGGAAGGGTGGGGTGCAGCCCGTTGACGATGTGCAGCTCGGTGAGGTTCTCGCCCTGCATCGCCTTGGCGAGACGGACGGCCTCCTCGATGCGCATCGTGTACGCGTCCTTCTCGCCCGGCTTGCGCTGGAACGAGCAGTACGCGCAGGACGCGGTGCACACGTTGGTCATGTTGAGGTGGCGGTTGACGTTGAAGTGGACGACGTCGCCGTTCTTCCGCGTGCGCACCTCGTGGGCCAGCCCGCCGAGCCAGGCCAGGTCGTCGGACTCGTAGAGCGCGATCCCGTCCTCGCGGGTCAGCCGCTCGCCGGCCCGGACCTTCTCCTCCAGCTCGCGCTTGAGTCCCGCGTCCACTAGGGCGCCTCCCATGTCTCTCTGCAACGGATCCGGCAGCCCACGGTACTCCCCCGCGTCCCTGGTCACGGCACCCCCACCGCCGCTCCCCGTCACTCCTCCTCGGGGAGCTCCCCGACCCGGTTCTCCCACTTGGTGGAGAGCACGACCGTCGTACGGGTCCGGGAGACGCCCTTGGTGCCGCTGAGCCTGCGGATGGTCTTCTCCAGCCCGTCCACGTCGCCGACCCGCACCTTGAGCATGTAGGAGTCGTCGCCGGCGATGAACCAGCAGTCCTCGATCTCGGCGAGGTCCTTCAGACGGTGCGCGACGTCCTGGTGGTCGGCGGCGTCCGAGAGCGAGATGCCGATCAGCGCGGTGACACCGAGTCCCAGCGAGGCGGAGTCGACGGTTGCGCGGTAGCCGGTGATGACACCGGCGGTTTCCAGCCGGTTGATGCGGTCGGTGACGCTGGGCCCGGAGAGCCCGACGAGCCGCCCCAGCTCGGCGTACGAGGCCCTGCCGTTCTCTCTGAGGGCCTGGATGAGCTGCCTGTCCACCGCGTCCATATGACTGAAACCTTCCATTGTTCAGCAGTACCGCGAGTTTACGTGTAGAATCTAAGGCACAACAGGGTCAAGCCCTGTAAATCTTTCTCATCATCCAAAAAAAGCATTCGAATCTTCAGGAGTGACAGTCACCGTGTACTCGATCGAGATGGCCTACGCCCGGATGCGCGAGCTGCAGGACCTGGCCAACCGCTCGCGTGCCCACCAGCCCGCCGCCGCCCACCGTGTCGACCGGACCCGCACCCCGCGCATGGGCAGGAAGAAGCGCTGACCCCACCGGGTCAGCCACGGGAGGCGCCACCGAGCTCCCCCTCCCACCGGCGGTACAGCTGGTGCGGCACTCCCGCCGCGTCCAGCACCCGCCCCGCGACGAAGTCCACCAGGTCCTGGATGTGCGTCGCCCCCGCGTAGAACGCCGGTGAGGCGGGCAGCACCACGGCGCCCGCCTCGTCGAGCGCGACCATCTGCTTCAGCGTCGAGCCGCTGAGCGGCGTCTCGCGCACGGCGACGACCAGCTTCCTCCGCTCCTTGAGCGTCACGCTCGCCGCCCGCTGGAGCAGGTCCTTCGAGAGACCGAGCGCCACCCCGGCGACACACGCCGTCGAGGCCGGGACGATGAGCATCCCCTTCGCCGGGTACGACCCCGAGGACGGCCCCGCCGCCAGGTCGCCGGCCGCCCAGTGGCGCACACCGTCGACGTCGGGCCGGAAGGCGTCCGGCGTGCCGTCCGCACCCCGCGCGAGCCAGCTCCGCAGGTCCTCCTGCCAGTGGGCGTCGCGGAAGGCGATTCCCGTCTCGTCCAGGAGCGTCAGCCGCGAGGCGCGGCTGACCACCAGGTCGACGCTCTCCCCGGCGTCCAGCAGCCCCCGCAGCACGGAAGCCGCGAAGGGTGTGCCCGATGCGCCCGACACCCCGACAATCCAAGGCCTGCGCTGCTGCTGACTCATCGAAGTCCCGGCTCTCACACCGCCGAGCCTATCCGGCGTGCCGTCACAGGAACCGAGCCAGGGGCTCCGCACGTTGCCATCGGTGAGCGAACACCCACGGACAGGGGACGACCATGGCGGTCACACGCACCGGCGCCACCGCACGGGCCGTCACGGCCGGCGTGGTCATGATCGCCTGGGTCGCGCTGCTGTGGGTGCTGGAAGGCATCGACACGGCGACGGGCCACTCCCTCGACACCTACGGCGTCAGCCCGCGCGAGCCCGCCGAGCTTGCGGACGTCGTGCCGGCCGCGTTCCTGCACAGCGGCTGGGAGCACGTGGCGTCCAACAGCGTCCCGCTGCTGGTCCTCGGCTTCATCGCCGCCCTCGGCGGGATACGCAGGTTCGCCGCCGTGGTCCTCGTGGTGATCGTGACGTCCGGCCTCGGCGTCTGGCTCACCGCGCCGCCGGACACGGTCACGCTCGGCGCGTCCGGTGTGGTCTTCGGCCTCTTCGGCTATCTGCTGGTCCGCGGCTTCGTGGACCGGCGCCCCCTGGACATCGCCGTCGGCGTGATCGTCGCCACGGTCTACGGCTCCCTGCTCTGGGGCGTGCTGCCGACCGACTCCGGCATCAGCTGGCAGGGCCATCTCTTCGGCCTGGCCGGCGGGGTGGCGGCGGCGTTCGTCCTCCGCCGCCACCGGGAGCCGCAGAATTACGTCACGGTGTGAGGCCCCGCACCAGCAGGTCGAGGAGCGCACAGGCGAAGAGCGCGATCCCGATGAAGCCGTTGACCGAGAAGAACGCCCGGTTCAGGCGGGACAGGTCGTGCGGCCGTACGACCCGGTGCTCGTACACGAAGGCGACGGCGACGATCACCATGCCGATCCAGTAGAAGATCTCCGCGTCCGTCGCCAGCCCGAACCACACCAGCAGTCCGGTCGTCACCACGTGGCAGACCCGAGCACCCCACAGGGCGGCCGGGATGCCGAAGCGGGCGGGGAACGAGAGCACTCCGTGCGCCCGGTCGGCCTGCACGTCCTGGCAGGCGAAGATCAGGTCGAAGCCGCCGATCCAGATGCCGACGGCCAGACCGAGGATCACCGCGTCCCACGACCAGCTCCCCGTCACCGCCAGCCAGGCGCCGATCGGTCCGATCGCCTGGGCGAGGCCCAGGATCGCGTGCGGGAAGTTCGTGAACCGCTTGCCGTACGGGTAGACGATCATCGGGACGACGGCGACCGGCGCCAAGGCCAGGCAGAGCGGGTTGAGCAGGGCCGCGGCTCCCAGGAAGACGACGAGGGCGACGAGCGCGCCCGTCCACGCCGACCTCACGGTGACCGCGCCGGTGACCAGCTCCCGGCCCTCCGTCCGCGGGTTACGGGCGTCGATCTCCCGGTCGATGATCCGGTTGGCCGCCATCGCGAACGTCCGCAGCCCGACCATCGCGAGGGTCACGAGCAGCAGCGTCCCCCAGTGGATGTTCCCGTCGAGCTGGAACATCGCGGTGAGCGCGCCGATGTAGGCGAAGGGCAGCGCGAAGACCGAGTGCTCGATCATCACCAGCCGCAGGAACGCCCGGGGCTTGCTGCGCGGCTGCGGGACAGCGGCGGCCGATGCTGAGGCACTCACAGGCCGTACTCCTTCCACCGGCGGTCGACCTTCGCCGCCGTCTCCGGGTCGGACTCGACCATCTCCGGCCAGCCCCCGTCCCGTGTGTACCCCTCCTCGGGGAGCTTGCGCGTGGCGTCGATGCCCGCCTTCCCGCCCCAGAACTGCTGGTAGGAGGCGTGGTCCAGGTGGTCCACCGGGCCCTCGGTGATCATCAGGTCACGGGCGTAGTCGGTGTTCCCGAGCGCCCTCCAGGCGACCTCGTGCAGGTCGTGGACGTCGCAGTCGGAGTCCACGACGACGATGAGCTTGGTCAGCGACATCATGTGCGCTCCCCAGATGGCACTCATGACCTTCTGGGCGTGCTTGGGGTACTTCTTGTCGATCGAGACGATCGCGCAGTTGTGGAAGCCGCCCGCCTCGGGGAGGTGGTAGTCCACGATGTCCGGCACGATGATCTTGAGGAGCGGCAGGAAGAACCGCTCGGTGGCCCGGCCCAGCGGACCGTCCTCGGTGGGCGGCCGTCCCACGACGATGGACTGGAGCAGCGGACGCTTCCGCATGGTCACGCAGTCGATCTTCAGCGCGGGGAACGGTTCCTGCGGGGTGTAGAAGCCGGTGTGGTCACCGAAGGGGCCCTCGGGCAGCATCTCGCCCGGCTCCAGCCAGCCCTCGATGACGACCTCGGCCTGGGCCGGGACCTGGAGCGGGACCGTCTTGCAGTCGACCATCTCGATCCGCTTGCCCTGGACGAAGCCGGCGAAGAGGTACTCGTCGATGTCCCCGGGCAGGGGTGCGGTGGAGGCGTAGGTGACCGCGGGCGGTGCGCCGAACGCGATGGCGACGGGCAGCTTCTCCCCGCGCCGGGCGGCGACCTGGTAGTGGTTGCGGCTGTCCTTGTGGATCTGCCAGTGCATCCCGATGGTGCGCTTGTCGTGGCGCTGCAGCCGGTAGAGCCCGAGGTTGCGGATGCCCGTCTCCGGGTCCTTGGTGTGCGTGAGGCCCAGGTTGAAGAAGGATCCGCCGTCCTCGGGCCAGGTGAAGAGCGCGGGCAGCCGGTCGAGGTCCACGTCGTCGCCGGTGAGGACGACCTCCTGGACCGGGGCGCTGTCGGACTTCACCTTCTTCGGCGGGAGGTGCGTCACGGCGCCGAGCTTCCCGAACGCCTCGCGGATCCCGACGAACCCCTGCGGCAGCTCCGGCTTGAGGAGGCCGCCGATCTTGTCGCTGATCTCCGCGTAGGACTTCAGCCCGAGCGCCTTGAGCAGCCGCCGGTCGGTCCCGAAGACGTTCATGGCCAGGGGCATGGACGCCCCCTTGACGTTCTCGAAGAGCAGGGCCGGCCCGCCGGCCTTGTTCACCCGGTCGACGATCTCGCCGACCTCCAGATACGGGTCGACCTCGGCCTTGATGCGCTTGAGATCGCCCTCGCGCTCCAGAGCTCGGAGCAGGGAGCGAAGATCGTCGTAAGCCATACGGTCAAGTATCGGACACCCGCTACCCTGGGCCCGACAGCGGGGGCGGTCCGTGCGCCCCTCACCTCACCTCGGGGGATCTTGCACGATGCTCAGGGCCCTGATCTACCTCCTGCCGCTGGCGCTGACGATCTTCGCGTTCATCGACTGCCTGAACACCCCGGAGGACGAGGCCAAGCACCTGCCGAAGGTGGCCTGGGTCTTCATCATCCTGCTGTTCTGGGTCGTCGGCCCGATCGTCTGGCTCGCCGCCGGGAAGGTGCGCGCCGTACCCGCGGGCGGCCGGACGCCCTCGGAGTGGCACCGCGGGAACCGCACCGCGTGGGTCGCCCCCGACGACAACCCGGACTTCCTCAAGTCGCTGAAGGAAGAGGGGAAGAAGGGCGAGGGCGAGCAGGACGGGAGCACGAGGGACGAGGCGCTCCTGAAGGACTGGGAGGCGGACCTGCGCCGCCGCGAGGAGGAGATCAAGCGCCGGGAGAGCGGCGCCGGTCCCGAGGACACGGCTCCGCCGACGGCCTCCTGATGCCGTCCGTGCCCCGCGGGTGAGCCCGCGGATCCCCCGGGCTCACGGGGACAGCAGCCGCCCGAGCCGGTCGAGCAGGGGGAGCAGCGCCGTGCGCTCCTCGGGGGTGAGGGCCTCCAGGGCGCCGTGCACCACGCGCATCTCGGCACGGATGCGATGCGCCAGCTCGGTGCCCTCCTCGGTGCGGGCGGCCACCTTGGAGCGGCGGTCACCGGGCGCCGGGGTGCGGGTCACCAGGCCGCGGGCCTCCATACGGCCGATCAGCCCGGTCGCGTTGGAGGCGTCGCACACCAGATGACTGGCCAGCGCGCTCATGGGCATGGGCTGGTTGAGGGCGATCAGCGCCCGGGCCTGCGAGGTGCTCAGACCGTGGCGGCCCGCGACGGCGGTCAGGTCGTCGTGGTGGCCGCGGACGACCACGGCGAGGGGTTCCAGAAGTTCGTCCGGCGTAGGGACGGCGCGGGGTGCCGGTTCCTTCGTCATGGTCGGTCATCCTTCGATCGGTACGCGCGGCCCGGAGGCCCGGACCCGGTCCGCCACGCACCCGCATTCATTTGACATGCTCAACTTTGACCCGTTACATGAAGGGTATTGCTTGAGCATATCAAGCTTCAGGTTCACGCGTCTTACGTCCCGCGTCTCGTAGGGAGCACCCCCCATGCCCTCCGTACTCTTCGTCCTCACCGGTGCCGACCACTGGACCCTCAGCGACGGCACCGCCCACCCCACCGGCTTCTGGGCCGAGGAACTCGCCGCCCCGCACCGCGTCTTCACCCAGGCCGGCTTCGACATCACCGTCGCCACCCCGGGCGGAGTCGCCCCCACCGTGGACGCCGGCAGCCTGGCCGCCGAGGCCAACGGGGGCCAGGAGCAGGCCGACGCCGTGGCCTCGTACCTCGCCTCGATCGACGAGACGCTCCGCATCCCCGCCCGGCTCGAGGACGTCGTGCCCACCTCGTACGACATCGTCTTCTACCCCGGCGGCCACGGCCCCATGGAGGACCTGGCCGTCAGCGAGGTGTCCGGACGGCTGCTGACCGCCGCGCTCGACTCCGGCACCCAGGTGGGCGTCCTGTGCCACGCGCCCGCCGCCCTGCTGGCCGCCCGCCGCGAGGACGGCAGCTGGCCGTTCGCCGGCTACCGCATGACGGGCTTCAGCAACGCCGAGGAGACCCAGGCCGGCTTCGCCGCCAAGGCGCCCTGGCTGCTGGAGAGCCGCCTCACCGAGCTCGGCGCCGACTACGCCGCGGCCGAGCCGTGGGCGGTGCACACCGTGCACGACCGCAATCTGCACACCGGCCAGAACCCCGCCTCGTCCGAGCAGCTGGCCCGCGAGATCATGGCGGCCCTGTGAGCGCCGCCGCACCCGCGCGGGAGACCCCCGCCGACGTCGTCGCGCGGCTCCGCGCGGCCTTCCGCACGGGACGCACGCGGGACCTCACCTGGCGCACGGACCGGCTGACACGGCTCCGCGCCCTGCTCACCGAGCGGGGTGACGAGCTGGCCGAGGCGCTCCGCGCCGACCTGGGCAAGAGCCGGAAGGAGTCCTACCGGACCGAGATCGACTTCACGGTCCGCGAGATCGACCACACCCTGGAGCACCTCGCGGAGTGGCTGCGCCCCGAGCCGGCCCCCGTCCCGGCGGCCCTCGCGAAGGCCACGGCGAGCACCGTGCAGGACCCGCTCGGCGTCGTCCTCGTCATCGCGCCCTGGAACTATCCGGTGCAGCTGCTGCTCGCGCCGGTCGCCGGAGCACTCGCCGCGGGCAACACCGTGGTCGCGAAGCCGAGCGAGCTGGCCCCCGCCACCTCCGCCGCCCTGGCCCGGCTGCTGCCCGCGTACCTGGACGGCGACACGGTCACCGTGGTGGAGGGCGGGATCCCGGAGACCACCGCGCTGCTCGCCGAGCGGTTCGACCACATCTTCTACACCGGCAACGGCACCGTCGGCCGCATCGTGATGACGGCCGCCGCCCGGCACCTCACACCGGTCACCCTCGAACTGGGCGGCAAGTCGCCCGTCTTCGTCGACCGCGACACGGACCTGAGGACGGTGGCCGCCCGGCTCGCCGCAGGGAAGTTCCTCAACGCCGGCCAGACGTGCGTCGCCCCCGACTACGTCCTGACCGACCCGGAGACGGCCCCCGCCCTGGCCGACGCCCTCGCCGCGGCGGTCGAGTCCCTCTTCGGGCCGGACCCCTCGGACCACCCGGAGTACGGCCGGATCGTCAACGAGCGTCACTTCGACCGGCTCGTGGGCCTCCTCGGCTCCGGCCGCACGGTGACGGGAGGAAGCCACGACCGCTCCGCGAAGTACATCGCACCGACCGTGCTGGCCGACGTCGCACCCGACGCCCCCGTGATGGGCGAGGAGATCTTCGGCCCCGTGCTGCCGATCGTGACGGTCGGCGGCCTCGACGAGGCCATCGGCTTCATCAACGACCGGGACAAGCCGCTGGCGCTCTACGCGTTCACGCAGAACCCCGCCGTGCGGGAGCGGCTGCTGGCCGAGACCTCGTCCGGCGGGGTGGGCCTCGGGCTGCCGCTCGCCCATCTGACCGTGTCGGACCTGCCGTTCGGCGGAGTCGGCGAGAGCGGCATGGGGAACTACCACGGCCGGTACTCCCTGGAGACGTTCAGCCACCGCAAGGCGGTTCTGGACACCCCGCTCGGCTGACCGCCCACACGACGACGGGAGGGCGCGACCGGTGTCGGTCGCGCCCTCCCGTCGTACCCGGGTGTACCGGTCAGACTTGGGCGTAGGAGTGCTTGCCGGTGACGAAGATGTTCACGCCGTAGTAGTTGAAGAGCCAGCAGCCGAAGGCGATCAGCGCCAGGTAGGCCGCCTTGCGCCCCTTCCAGCCGGCCGTCGCACGGGCGTGCAGGTAGCAGGCGTAGGCGACCCAGGTGATGAAGGACCAGACCTCCTTGGGGTCCCAGCCCCAGTAGCGGCCCCAGGCGTCGCCCGCCCAGATCGCCCCCGCGATGATCGTGAACGTCCACAGGGGGAAGACGGCGGCGTTGACGCGGTACGAGAAGGTGTCCAGCGTCTTCGCGGCGGGCAGCCGCTCCAGGACGGAGGTGGCGAACTTCCCGGGCGTGCCGCCGTTCGCGATCTTGTTCTCGTAGCTGTCGCGGAACAGGTAGAGCAGCGTGCCGACAGCGCCGAGGTAGAAGACCGCACCGCAGATGATGGCGGTGGAGACGTGGATCCACAGCCAGTAGGAGTGCAGCGCCGGGACCAGCTGGTCGCTGTCGGTGTACAGCGCGGTGGTCGCGATGCCGAGGTCCAGCAGGACGGTGGTGACCAGGAGCAGGCCGATCCAGCGGACGTTCTTCCGCAGGGCCAGGAGGATCAGGTAGGCCCCGACCGCCACGGTGGAGAAGGTGATCGAGAACTCGTACATGTTGCCCCAGGGGGCCCGCTGCACCGACAGGGCGCGCGCGACGACGCCGCCCGCCTCAACGGCGAAGGCGACGACGGTCAGGGAGACCGCGATCCGCCCCCAGAGGTCGCCCTTGAAGGTGCCGCCGGCCGCGCCGGGGCCGTCGGGGACGTCGCGGGTCCCGGCCGCGGAACGCGTGACGACCTTGGGGCGCTCCAGGACGGCGGTGCCGCCCTTCTGCGCGACCTGCACCTCCACCGCCGGACCGGTGGCCGTGTCCTGCTTGAGCGCGGCGGCCGTACGGCCGACCTTGCTCCGGCTGCCGAACACCCACTCCGCGATGTGCGCGAAGAAGGCCAGGGTGTAGACGGCCATCGACGAATAGATCAGCGTGTTGCTGGCATTCGCCAGATTCTCGTTGGTTGCGGCGGCGAGATTCACTTCTCAGCCCCTTCGGCAGGTTCTTCGGCGGGTTGGTGCGGCTGGGGTTCTGGAGCGGGCGCCGTGGGCGCCTCGCTGTGGAGGGCGACCGCGAGGTCGCCCAGCTCCTCGGGGAGCTTCGCGGACTCGCTGCGGCCCAGGCCCGCCATCTCGACGACGGTGACGCCGTCCGCTCCCCGCACGGCCCTGACCCACACCCGGCGGCGCTGGATGAAGAGCGAACCGGCGAGGCCGAGGATGGCGGCGACGGCGCCGCCGAGGGCCCAGCCCGCGGCGGGCTGACGGGAGATCTGGAAGCTCGCCCACTCCTCGACGCTCTCGAAGGTGATCGAGCCCGCGCCGTCGGGGAGCTTCATGGTCTCGCCGGGGCGCAGCCGCTTCTTGAGCTTGTCGCCGTTGCTGTCCTTGAATTCCTTCATCTTGGACGTGTCGAGCTGGTAGACGTTCTGCGGCAGTCCCGAGTCGACGCCGAGGCTGCCGTAGAAGCCGTTCAGCGCGAGGACCGGATAGTCGGCGCCGGGGTACTGCGAGAACATCGTGCCCTGGCCGTCACCGGCGAACGTCGGGACGAAGAAGGCCTGGAAGCCGAGCTGTTCCTTCGTGCCGGACGCGTCCTTGTACCCGTCCATCACCTTGATCGCGCCGGTCGAGGTGACGTTGTTGTCGATGGGCAGCAGGGGCACGGCGCTCCGGTAGACCTCCTTGCCCCTGCCGTCCTTGACGGAGATGACCGGTGCGTAGCCGTGCGCGTTGAGGTAGACCTTGGTGCCGTCGACGACGAGCGGCTTGTTGACCTCGATGACCTTCTTCTTCGGCTTGCCGTCCGCGCCCTCGGAGTACGTGACGCGGGCCTCGTAGGTCCGGGGCGTGCCGCGCTGGGGTCCGTTGCGCTCGTACGTCCCGACGAAGTCCTCCAGGTCGAAGCTGAACGGAGCGAGGTCGTCGTTGTCGAAGAGCGAGCCGGACTTGAAGTCGTCGTACTGGGTGATCGTGTTGGCGAAGCCGTCGCCCTCGACGACCAGCTTGCCGCCCTCGGACTTGAAGAGCTGCCCGCCGGCGAACGCGACGAGCATGACGATCAGCGCGATATGGAAGAGCAGGTTCCCGGTCTCGCGCAGATAGCCCTTCTCCGCGGCCACCGCGTCCCCGGCCTCGTGCGAGCGGAAGCGCCGCTTGCGCAGGATGCGCAGCGCGGCCTCACGGACCTGCTCGGGGCCGGCGTCGGTGCGCCAGGTCGTGTAGGCGGGCAGCCGGGTCAGGGTCTTCGGGGCGCCGGGCGGGCGGCTGCGCAGCTGGCCGACGAACTGGCCGGTGCGCGGGACGATGCAGCCGATCAGCGAGACGAACAGCAGGATGTAGATCGCGGAGAACCACACCGAGCTGTAGACGTCGAAGAACTGGAGCTTCTCGTAGAGGGGGGTGACCGTGGTGTGGGCTTCCTTGAAGGTCTGCACCTTCAGCTCGTCCACGCTGTTCTGCGGGATCAGCGAGCCGGGGACGGCGCCGAGCGACAGCAGGAAGAGCAGGATCAGGGCGACCCGCATGGAGGTGAGCTGGCGCCAGAACCACCGGGCCCAGCCGATGACACCCATGGCGGGGACGGAGGAGGCGGACTCCTCGCGCGGGGCGGTGGAGAGCTGCTCCCCGGCCCGGCCGAGGTCGCGTTCGTCCGTGGTGTGCGTGTTGCTCATGGACTCAGATCCCTACAGTGAAGCCGTTGGACCAGGCCTGCATCTCCTGGATGAGCGCGTCCCAGGCGCCCGTCAGCAGGAGCAGCCCGGTCACGATCATCATGCCGCCGCCGATCCGCATCACCCATGCGTAGTGGCGCTTGACCCAGCCGAACGCGCCGAGCGCCCGGCGGAAGGCGAGGGCCGCCAGGACGAAGGGGACACCGAGGCCGAGACAGTACGCGACGGACAGGACCGCCCCGCGGCCCGCGGTCGCCTGGTCGAACGCGAGGGCGTTGACGGAGGCGAGGGTCGGGCCCAGGCAGGGGGTCCAGCCGATCCCGAAGAGCGCGCCGAGCAGCGGTGCGCCCGTCAGGCCGGTCACCGGCCTCCTGTGGATGCGGAACTCGCGCTGCGTCATCCAGGGCATGAGCCCCATGAAGAAGATCCCCATGAGGATCATCAGCACGCCGAGGACCTTGGAGAGCGTCCCGCTGTACTCCTGGAGCGTCTGGCCGAAGAAGCCGAAGAGCGCGCCGCCGGACACGAAGACGACGGTGAAGCCGAGGACGAAGAGCGAGGCACCGGCGACGGTCCTGCCCCGCCGCCGCTCGGCGAGGTCGGCGCCGCTGACCCCGGTGACGTAGCTGAGGTAGCCGGGCACCAGCGGCAGGACGCACGGCGAGAAGAAGGAGACGAGACCGCCGAGCAGCGCGATGGGCAGAGCCACTATGAGGGCCCCGTCGGCGACCGTCGCGTTTCCGCCGGCGACCGCGGCCAGTTCGAGCACCGGAGTCACTTCTCGGCGACCAGCGGGTCGATCATCTCGCGGAGCTTGGTGGCGTCGAGCGCGGCGAGCGAACGGGCGGCGAGCTTGCCGTCCCGGTCGACGATCACCGTCGACGGGATGGCCTGCGGGTTGAGCGTGCCCTTCGGGAAGCGCAGGAGCAGCTTCCCGGTCGGGTCGTAGAGGCTCGGGTAGGTGATCCCGAAGTCCTCCTCGAAGCTGACCGCGAGGGACTTCTGGGCGTCGCGGGTGTTGACCCCGACGAACTGGACGCCCTGGGCCTCGGTCGCCTTCGCCACCTTCTCGAAGTGCTTGGCCTCGGCGCGGCAGGGGCCGCACCACGATCCCCAGAAGTTCAGGACGACGATCTTGCCCTTGTAGTCGGCGATGTCGAGGGCCTTGCCGTCCAGCGTGGTGCCGTCGAGCTTCGGCGCGTCGGTGCGTTCGCCCTTGGCGACGGTGGAGATGCCACCGCTGCCGGTCACGAAGTTCGTGTTGCCGCCGCCGCCCGCCCGTGTGCCGTCACCACTGCACGCGGACAGGGTGAGCGCGCCGGCCACAGCGGTGGCGGCCAGCAGGGTGGAGCGGCGTCGGAGTGCGCGGCCAGAGCTCATGTGAAAAGTTTCGCATGGCAGTTCCGGGGATCTTGCGCACCCCCCTCGGTGCCCGTAAAGCCCCTTGTCAGGCCTGATTAAAGAAGGCGTTCCAGCCGCCGTCGGGAGCCTGTCCCACCTGGAGCGTACGGAGCTTCGCGAGCACCGCGGGATCCTGCACGTCGAGCCAGTCGGCGAACTGGCGGAAGGAGACGAGGCGCACATCCGGCTTGCCCGCGATGTGTTTGAGCGCGTCCTCCACGGCGTCCATATAGATTCCGCCGTTCCACTCCTCGAAGTGGTTTCCGATGTAGAAGGGCGCGCGATTCGTCTCGTAGGCGCGGTCGAATCCGGCGATGTACGCCTCGGTGGCCTGGGTGCGCCACCCCGGATAGCGCGAGGGCATGCCGTTGGTCGAATTCTTCGACTGGTTGGCGAGGATGTTGTAGTCCATGGAGAGGACTTCGAAGGTGTGGCCCGGGAAGGGAATGCCCTGGAGCGGAAGGTCCCAGACGCCCATGCGCTTCTCGGGCCACATCTGGGTGCCGCCGGGCGAACTCGCGTCGTAGCGCCAGCCCAGCTGCTTCGCGGTGGGCAGGAGATTGTCCTGGCCGAGCAGGCAGGGCGTGCGCCCCCCGACCAGTTCCTTGCGGTAGTCGAACGGCAGCGGGTCGAGATCCTGCCAGCCGGTGTTCGTCCGCCATTCGGTGACGAACGAGACCGCCTGGTCGATCTCGCTCTGCCATTGCGCGGGCGTCCAGTCGCCGACCGATCCGGAACCACCGCAGAAATGCCCGTTGAAGTGGGTTCCGATCTCGTGCCCGTCGAGCCATGCCTGGCGGACGTACTTCAGGGTCTGCTTCACGTGGTCGTCGGTGAGATAGCCGATGTCCGAGGCGCCCCGGGGGTTGTTGGGCGGGCGGTAGAGGGACTTCTTCGACTCGGGCAGCACGTAGAGCCCGGAGAGGAAGAAGGTCATCGCCGCGTCGTGCTCCCTGGCGAGTTCGAGAAAACGCGGGAAGAGCCCGTTGCCGACCTCCCCCGCCCCGTCCCAGGAAAAGATCACGAACTGCGGAGGCGTCTGACCGGCTTCGAGGGGGACGGGGGCGGTGGGCTGATTCGGCTGCTTTCCGGTGTCGGCCGTGGAGCCGTCGCCGATCAGCCGGACCTGTTTTCCGGGAGGCCCCCCGCCATTCCCGTGGGTCCCTTTACCGCCCTTGGGCGTCTTCTCGGGATCCGGGCGGCCGCCGTCGGAGGAACCGAGGGAGCCGCAGCCCGTCATCGACAGTGCGGCTGCGGCTCCGAGTCCGGCCCCGAGCAGGCCCCTTCGCTTGATTTCACGCATAGCGTCCCCATCTGCGGTCGTATTACCTCAAGGCCATACAAACTGGCGATGGCTTAGATGAGGAAATCAACACGACGGTTCCGCTGATAATCACAAAAGTTGTCACGTGAACAGACCCTTACAGGTGCTGCACATGACATACAGAACGGCGGTGTGCGGGGCCGGCCCGAAGCGTGCGGGCGGCTAGGCCCCGAACGCCTTGGACTCCCCCTTGACCGGCTTCGCACCCGCGAGCAGATGCGCGGGCACCAGGTCCCGGGCCGGCTCCGTGTACCCGACGGAGACGATCGTGTCGCCCTGGTAGGTGAAGCTCGTCAGCGAGGCCAGGGTGCACTGCCGCTTGCGCGGGTCGTGCCACAGCCTGCGCCGCTCGACGAAGCTGCGCACGATCCAGATCGGCAGCTGGTGGCTGACGCAGACCGCCTCGTGCCCACGGGCGGCGTCACGCGCCGCGTCCAGGGCTCCCATCATCCGTACGACCTGCTCGACGTACGGCTCGCCCCAGGACGGCTTGAACGGGTTGGTGAGGTGCTTCCAGTTCGCGGGCTTGCGCAGCGCGCCGTCACCGACACCGAAGGTCTTGCCCTCGAAGACGTTGGCGGCTTCGATGAGGCGCTCGTCCGTGGCCAGTTCCACGCTGTGCGACTTCGCGATCGGCGTGGCCGTCTCCTGGGCCCGCTCCAGCGGGGAGGCGACGACGTGGGTGATGTCGCGCTTCTCCAGGTGCTCCGCGACCCGGTCGGCCATCCGGCGCCCGAGGTCCGAGAGGCTGTAGCCGGCCCGGCGCCCGTAGAGCACGCCCTCCGGGTTGTGCACCTCACCGTGGCGCATCAGGTGGACGACGGTGATGTCCTGGTCCGTGTGCTCGCTCATGCGGTGGCCTCCGATGCGGCGCGGGCGGCGGCGGGCAGCGCGGCGGCGATCCGTTCGACGGCCCGCGCGTCGTGGGCGGTGGAGACGAACCAGGACTCGAAGGCGGACGGCGGCAGATACACACCCTGCTCCAGCATCGAGTGGAAGAACGCGGTGAAGCGGAAGGCTTCCTGCTTCTTCGCGTCCTCGTAGTTCCGGACGGGCTCGTCGGTGAAGAACACGGAGAACATGTTGCTCGCCGCCGACACCGTGTGGGCGACGCCCTCCTTGGTGAACGCCTCGCCGACCAGGGCCCGCAGCTCGGCGGAGACCTCGTCGACCTTCGCGTACGCCGCGTCGTCGAGCAGCCGCAGCTGGGCGAGGCCCGCGGCGGTGGCGACCGGGTTCCCGGAGAGGGTGCCGGCCTGGTAGACGGGGCCGGCGGGGGCCAGGTGCGCCATCACGTCGGCCCGGCCGCCGAAGGCCGCGGCCGGGAAGCCGCCGCCCATGACCTTGCCGAAGGTCATCAGGTCGGGCCGCACCCCGTCGACGCCGTACCAGCCGGCCTTCGACGTACGGAAGCCGGTCATCACCTCGTCGGAGATGTACAGCGCGCCGTTGGCCGCGCAGATCTCCTTCAGTCCGGCGTTGAAGCCGTCCAGCGGCGGCACGACACCCATGTTGCCCGGCGACGCCTCGGTGATCACGCAGGCGATCTCACCCGGCTGCGCGGCGAACGCGGCGCGCACGGCCTCCAGGTCGTTGTACGGCAGCACGATCGTGTCGCCCGCCTGGGCGCCGGTCACGCCGGGCGTGTCGGGCAGGCCGAAGGTGGCGACCCCGGATCCGGCCGCGGCCAGCAGCGCGTCGACGTGGCCGTGGTAGCACCCGGCGAACTTCACGACCTTGGCGCGCCCGGTGAACCCGCGGGCGAGCCGGATCGCGGACATGGTCGCCTCGGTGCCGGACGACACCAGCCGCACCTGCTCCACGGGCTCGATCCGGGCGACGATCTCCTCGGCGAGCGCGACCTCGCCCTCACCGGGCGTACCGAACGAGGTACCCCGGGCCACCGCGTCCTGGACGGCCGCGACGACCTCGGGGTGCGCGTGGCCGAGGATCATCGGCCCCCACGAACACACGAGGTCGACGTACTCACGGCCGTCGGCGTCGGTGAGGTACGGACCCGTACCGGACACCATGAACCGGGGCGTACCGCCCACGGCCCGGAAGGCACGCACGGGGGAGTTCACGCCGCCGGGCGTCACGAGGGACGCGCGGTCGAAAAGCGTCTGCGAAACTGGGGCTTCGTATGAATACGCCACTTTGGTCCTGATCTGCGATTCGGGATTCGGGGGGCCTGGCCGGAATTCCCGGCAGCCGGTGAGCAGGGAGCGCGCTCTCCCCGTATGAGGCTCGTACAACGAAAGGGCGTCAGTCTCCTCGCGTCTGCGAAACTGAGTCGTCATAGGGAAAGCTCACACATGCCATGGTGTCAGAGGCGTCGACGGTCTTGCGGACAGGTGTTTCACCGCACGCCCGTGGGGGAGGTCACTGATGATGATCGGGTTGCGCGGCGGGGCTGTGTCTCCTAAGAAGTAGTCGGGTGGATGAGATATGCATCGCGGTGGCGGAGTGGGCGAAGGGACCGACGACCTGGGGCCCGAGCCTGCCCGGCGAGGGCGGCACCGGCGCGAGGCCGAGCGTGTACGGGACGATCGGGCCGAGCACGTACGGGACGTCCGGGCGGGTGGTACCGATGGTTCCGGGAGCAGGAGCAGTGGACGGGTGGGGGTGACCTACAAATACTTCGGTGCCCCTGACGGGGCCACCGCCGCACGTGTGCCCATCTCGATGCGTCCCGAGGAGCTGGGCGGCGACGAGCTGGGTATGGGCGGCATGTTCAGCAAGATCAAGCCCGAGACGGTGGCGGCCATGGTCCTCACCGGCATACAGGGCATACCCCTGCACAAGGTCCCCCCGCTGGAGCTGGTCGTGCTCCATCCCGACTACGCGGTGGTCAAGCTGCCGATGACCGTGGTCGACCCGCTGCGGGACGTCGGCGAGGAGTCGGTCGGCGCGGCGGCCTTCATCTGGTCCACGGTCCCCGACCGCGGCGGCCCGCGCGACGCCTTCAACGTCTACCAGCTGCTCCACGAGTGGCAGGACTTCTCCCACCGGCTGCACGACGCCGGCCACCAGGCGTACTGCCTGGTGTGGCCCTGAGCCGGGTCTCCCCGTTCCGGGGCGGGCCGCGGGGGAAAGGTGGGGACCACCTTCCTCCGGCTTCCACCGGTGTAGGAACATATGACGCATGACGGCGGATGAACTGCGTGTGGTCGTGGAGGCCGCGGACGACGGTGTCGTGCTGGTCCGTGTCCGGGGATCCCTGGACGGATGGTCGGAGCCCTCGGGGCTGACCGAAGCCCTGGAGGAGGCCGCCGGGCGCGGCGGGCGGCTGACCGTGGCCGATCTGTCCCGGCTGGAATTCGCCGACTCGACCGGGCTGCACGCCCTGCTGAACGCCCAGCGCCACCACGACGCGGCCGGGGTGCGTCTGGTGCTGGCCGGGCCGCTGGGCACCGGCGTGCGCCGGCTCTTCGAGGTTTCGGGCACGCTCGGTGCCTTCACGTTCGCCGACACGGTGGACGCGGCGCTCACATGCTGACCGGCCCCGGACCACGGCGTCCGGCAGTCGTTCCTCCTCCGGGGAGTGTGACCGGAGCCCTGCCGGGCAGGCGCAGAAGGTAATGGACGGGGAACGAGAAGCACTGCGGAACGGTACGAATCCGGCCGATGGGCCGGAGGAGGCCGTCAGCCCGCCCGCCCGGGAACGGCCGGCGGGCACCGCCCCTCTGCCCTCCGTACCGCGGAACGCGGCTGCCGCCCGGGACATCGTCACCCAGCTCCTGGAGGCGCAGTTCTGCGGGATGGGCGGGGAGGGACCGGCCGATGTGGTGGTGGCCGACGCCCTCCTGGTGACGTCGGAGCTGGTGACCAACGCGGTCAGGCACGGCGGAGGACTCACGGGGTTCGCCGCGGAGATCACCGACGACGGGCTCCTCCTCACCGTCGCCGACGCCAGTACGCAGGCGCCGGTCACCGAGAAGCGCGATCCGGGCGTCGCCTCCGTCGGCGGCTACGGATGGCTGCTGGTGCGCCGGCTGGCCAAGCGGGTCTCCGTCACGTACCTCCCCGGCGGCAAGCACATCGTCGCGCTGGTCGCCCTCGCCTGAGCGGCTTGCCGTCCACGGGGCGCCCACGCGGCGCACGAGACCCGCCTTCCCCCGTGGCGGGGACGTCCGTGCGCCCGGGTGTGGGCAGTTGGCATAATCCCCGCATGGTCCGCGAGCCCTCCGACAACGCCACCCCGGCCGGCCCGCCCGTGGTGGCGTCCGAAGCCGAGATCCGCGGTTGCTGGGTCGTACGTGCCCAGGGCGATCTCGACTCGGACAGCATCGACCCCCTCTTCATCGCCCTGTGGCAGGCCGCGGCGGGGTACCGGGCGGTCGTGGTGGACGCGTCCGCCGTCACCTTCGCGGACTCGTCGTTCCTCGGCCTCCTGATCGACACGCACCAGCGGACCGACCTGCGCATCGCCGCACCGGGGCCGGCCCTCACGCGGCTCCTGCGGACCGCGGGGGTCGACCAGGTGCTCCGCAGCTATCCCTCGCTCGACGCAGCCGTCGGCGCGCCGCCAACCGATTCCTGACGCCTCGCGGGCGCGCCGTCGCCTCAGCCGGAAGGGGCCGGAGGCCGTACGGCCTCGTACCGGGCTCCGCCCGGCGGCGGCCCGTCCTCCGTCTGCTCCGCCTGCTCGGCCTGCCGGGCGGCCCCTTCCAGGGTGAAGAGACCGGCGGTCCCGGTCACGTCGAGGATCTTGCGGAGGAAGGCGGGCGGGTTCTCCAGGTGCAGTGCCACACCGCGGGACGACGTGCCGCGGTGGATCAGCAGGAGGCTGGAGAGCCCCGTCGAGTCGCACAGCCGCAGCCGACCGCAGTCCAGGAAGAGGTCGCGCAGGCCCGGATCGCCGGCGAGGCACTCCTCGGCGCGCTCCACGAGCTGCTCGCCGGTGTCGTAGTCCAGGTCACCGACGAGGCTCAGCCGTACGGCTCCGGGCCCGGCTTCGACCGCCAGCGTGAGCGGTGGACGGGATCGGTCGGTCATCCATGGACTCCCGGGTGGTGAGCAGTGGCCAGGAAGGCGTCCAGGACGGTGTGCGCGCGGTCGAGCAGCCGGGTGGACCGGGGGAAGTCCTTGAGCTCCACCCCCAGGACGTCGAGGACGGGCCGCAAGGACACCGCCGGGACCCGCCGGGCCTCCAGGATGCCCGCGGTCCAGGTCAGGAAGCGGGTGAACAGCTCGTCGTCGTCCACGTACAGGGCCACGCCCAGGTACTCGACGATGTGGGCGATGTCCTGGGCCGTGTGCTCGCGCTGCTGCTCCGTGTAGCCCGCGGCCTCGGGGAAGCGGCTCTCCAGCCGCGCGAGCACCTCCCGCACCAGCTGCGGCCTGCTGCGCACGACGAGGGTGTACTCCTGGTCGGCGAGGTGAGGCAGGCCGTCCTGCTGCTGCCTGCCGGTGAGGGGCGCGGGAACCGCGATGCCGTCGGCCACGCGGCGCGCCGCGGAGCGCGCGTCGGGCGCCCAGGCGTCGGCGCCCAGCAGGCGTGCGTACCGGCCGTCGGGCCCGAAGGCCGCCCCGCCCACCAGCACCGGCACTCCCACGGCCTGGCAGGCGGTGATCGCCGCGTGCGCGGCCGGCAGCCGGGTGGGTATCGACGAGGACAGCGCGACCACGTCGGCTCCGTGGCTGTGCAGGTGCGCGATGAGGTGCGGCGTGGGCACCTGGGCGCCGAGGAAGTCGACCTGCCACCCGCGCAGGGTGAGCACCTCGGCCAGCAGACGGGCCGGCAGCACATGCCACTCCTGGTCCACGCAGGCCACGGTGACCCGCCCCAGCCGCGGGGCGGTGCGCACGCCCGGGTGGTGGGCGAGTGCGGCGATGACCCGCTCGGCGATGGCGCTGGCCGCGTGCTCCTGCGCCACGCCGAGGCGGTTGGCCGCCCACTCGGCGCCGACCCGGGCCTGTACGGGGGCGATGACGTCGAGCAGCGCCGTCTCCGGGTCGATCCCGTCGTCCACGGCGGTGAGGACCACCGCGGCGGCGGCGTGTTCGTTCCGGTCGGCCACCGCCTCCCACAGCCGGTCCTGGAGGTCGCGCGTCCGGGGCGCGACAGGAGTGTGTGTGCTCATGCCGTGTACCTGCCCCGGGTGTGGCCGTCCACCGCACTCAGGTGGGTGGTCGGCGGGGCGGTGATCGCGACGAGCGCCATGTCGTCGTGTCTGCCGTCGTGCAGCCACTGGGACGCGAGCATCTGGACGCGCTCGACGACCGCCGTGCCCGGCATGCCGGCGCACTCCGACACCGCGCGCATCAGCCGCTCCTCGCCGAAGAGTTCGTCGCCGAGGGGGCCGCCGCGCGCCTCGGTGACGCCGTCGGTGTAGAGCAGGCACGTCTCACCGGGGAGGAGGTCGGTCTCCACGGTGCGAGCCTCGATGTGGGGCAGCGCCCCGACGAGGGTCCCCCGGGTGTCGACCTCCTCGACCCGGCCGTCGTTCCGGATCACCAGCGGGGCGGGGTGGCCGGCGGAGGTGAGGCGCAGGCGCACCCGGCTCTCCTCCCGGCGGACCGACGCCAGCACCAGGGTCGCGAAGCGCGTGTGGTGGGAGTTCAGGAGCGCCCCGTTGAGCAGCCGCAGCATCCGTTCGTGGTCGCCCTCCATCGGCGTCAGCGCCTGGAGCGTGTTGCGGATCTTCCCGGTGAGGACGGCGGCGTCCAGGCCCTTCCCGCACACGTCGCCGAGGACCGCGAGCGACGCGTCCTCGGAGGTGCTGCCGGGGTGCACGTCGTAGAAGTCGCCGCCCACCCGGTCCCGTGCGGCGGCCGGCTGGTAGCCACCGGCGAACTCGACCCCGTTCACCCGGTACAGCGAGGGCGGCAGCAGATCCCGCATCAGGGTGCGCGTGATGTCGCTCTGTTCCGCGTACAGCCGCGCGGCGGACAGCGCGGCACCGGCCCGTGCGGCGAACAGCCGCGCGAAGACCTCCTCGTTCTCGTTGAACTCCGCGGAACCCGCGCCGCGCAGCAGGACCAGGACACCCGCCGGGACACCGTGGCCGGGCAGGGGGGTGACGGCGGCCGAGCCCACGGGCCCGCCGAAGCCCTCGGGGACGAGCCAGTCGGGCAGCGAGGTGGGGTCGATCCACCGCGAGGGGACGGGCGGGAAGCCCTGGAGCGCTTCGCTCAGACCCGGGACCTGGGCGGGGTCCGCCGTCACCGTGGCGCGGGCCGCGGCCCCGCCCTCGACGGCGTACGCCACGGGCAGCTTCCGTCCGGACGCGGGCAGGACGACGACGGCCGCATCGGCGAGGTACCGGGAGGCGAGCTGCGCGGTGACCTGCATGCAGCGGTCGGTGTTCAGCGAGGCCAGCAGGGTGTTGGACGCCTCCGCGAGGAAGGTGGTCCGCTCCCGCTCCGTGGCGAGTTCCTCCTCGGCGGACCGCCGGCCGGTGTCGTCGGCCAGCCACCACACCACGTCGCCGTCCGGGTGCGGGACGGGATGCGCCTCGAAGCTCCGCGCGCCGATCCGTCCGCGGAAGGAGGAGCGGGGCGCTGCTGCTTCCGCCGGGCCGTCGCCGGGCCTGCGGGCGGCGGGCACGGCCGTCTCCTCGTGGGCGCGCGCCAGCCAGGCAGGCAGCGTCGCGGTGACCGCGCCGCCCGGGACGGCGCGGTCCAGGAGTGCGGCGGCGGCCGGGTTGAGGTCGACGACGGTTCCGGCCCTGTCGACGACGATCACGGGGCAGGGGGCCGTGTCCCACACGTCGGGCCTGGACCGTGGCTGCGTTTTCGTGGCGGTGTGTTCCTTCGGAGGAGCCATGAGGGGGGACCCGCCCGAAGCGAGTCGCACCACCTTCCAACTGGACGAAAGTTCCTTTCCCTTCGGCAACCATTGCCCAGTCGGGGAGTATCTGGCAACCCACCCCCCTGTGCCGGGGCCGGCGTGGAGCGGCACGCGCTCCGCGCCGGCTCCGCCTTCGCGTGGCTGTCCGGAGGGGGTGTGCGCCGCCCGCGCGGGAGGCGGATCCGGGTGCCCGGTGCGGTCCTCGACACCCTTCGGAGTGATGGGCACCGCCCCGCGCGGTTGACGCGCCCTCAGCCCTCCGTGGCGTTCAGCCGCCGCCGGTGAGCCGGCCGCTGAGGGAGCCGTGGAGGTCGGCGCTCCGCTCGTTGAGACCCGTGATCTCGACGCTCTTCCCGCGCTGTTCGTACTTCGTGGTGACGGCGTCCAGGGTCGCCACCGCCGACGCGTCCCAGATGTGCGCGGCGGACAGGTCGATGACCACCTCCACCGGGTCGCCGGCGTAGTCGAACCGGCCGACGAGGTCGTTGGACGAGGCGAAGAAGAGCTCCCCGAAGACGGAGTAGACGACCCGTCCGCCGTCCCGGTCGATGACGGACGTGACGTCGGCGAGGTGGGCGACCCGCCGGGCGAAGATGACCATCGCCGTGACCGATCCCACGACGACGCCGACGGCGAGGTTCTCGGTGAGCACGACGCAGACCACCGTGATGATCATCACGGCGATCTCGCCGGCGGGCATCCGCCTGAGGGTCTTCGGTGCGACGGAGTGCCAGTCGAACGTCGCGAAGCACACCATGACCATGACCGCCACGAGGGCCGCCATCGGGATACGGGAGACGAGCGGTCCGAACGCGATGCAGAGCACCATCAGGAAGACACCCGCGAGGAACGTGGACAGCCGGGTCCGGGCGCCGGAGACCTTCACGTTGATCATGGTCTGGCCGATCATGGCGCACCCGCCCATGCCTCCGAGGAAGCCGGTCACGATGTTGGCGATGCCCTGGCCGACCGACTCGCGGGTCTTGCTGGAGTGGGTGTCGGTGATCTCGTCGACCAGCTTGGCCGTCATCAGCGACTCCATCAGGCCGACCAGCGCCATGGCCAGCGCGTAGGGGGCGACGGTGGTCAGGGTGTCCAGGGTGAAGGGCACGTCGGGCAGACCGGGCACCGGCAGGGACGAGGGCAGCGCGCCCTTGTCGCCGACCGTCGGTACGGCTATGCCCGCGGCGACGGTGATCGCGGTCAGGACGACGATGGAGACCAGCGGGGCGGGCACCGCCCGGGTGATCCTCGGGAAGAGCACCATCAGGACGAGCCCGCCGATGACCAGGGGATACACAGGCCAGGGGACGTCGCTCAGCTCGGGGACCTGCCCCATGAAGACCAGGATCGCCAGCGCGTTGACGAAGCCGACCATCACGCTGCGGGGCACGAACCGCATCAGCCTGGCGACGCCCAGCGCGCCGAGCACGACCTGGAAGACACCGCCCAGGACGACTCCCGCGAGGAGGTAGCCGAACCCGTGCTCCCGGTTGAGCGGAGCGATCACGAGGGCGACCGCGCCCGTCGCGGCGGAGATCATCGCGGGCCTGCCGCCCACGACGGAGATGACGACGGCCATCGTGAACGCGGCGAACAGACCGACCGCCGGGTCGACCCCGGCGATGATCGAGAACGAGATCGCCTCGGGGATCAGCGCCAGCCCGACGACGAGACCGGCCAGGGCCTCCGTACGGAAGACCTTCGGCGACAGCCAGGACGGGCGGAATCCGCGCGGCCGGCCGGCCCGGGACAGTACGGATGTGGACAAGGAGGCGTGACCTGACGTTGCTCGGGCAGGCCCGGCGGACCGGGGCGTGCGGGGGCGCGGAGGCCGGACGGCGTCCCGCGGATCGTCCGTGACGGCGGACGGAAGCATGGAGGGACAGCGCACGGCTGTCACCGGAGGCGGTGGGCGGCGGCGAGGCGCACGCTCCACCGGGAAGCAGATCGCGCCGGGCACCGGAGCGGCCGGCACCGGGATGCGCCGGAGGCGTCATCGGCCCCGGCGGACTGGCGACGAAACAACTCTACCCTAACGTTAGGGTAGGGATGGGAACGCCGTACGCCCGGGTCACGGCGCGAGTCGAAAGGGCACATGTCCACCGTGAGCAGCGAGCACATGCAGATCGGAGAGGTCGCCGCGCGCACCGAGCTGTCGCTGCGCACCATCCGGCACTACGAGGAGACCGGGCTCGTGGCCCCGTCCGCCCGCTCCCGCGGCGGATTCCGGCTGTACACCGAGGCCGATGTGGCCCGGCTGATGGTCATCCGCCGGATGAAGCCCCTCGGCTTCACCCTGGACGAGATGCGGGACCTGCTGGAGGCGGTCGACCGCCTCGACGCGGGCACGGAGCTGACGGCGGGCGAGCGCGACGAACTCCTGGAGCGCGTCCGCACGTACGAGCGGGCCGCGTCCGAGCAGGTCGCGAAGGTGCGGGTCCAGCTGGCCCGGGCGGAGGAGTTCGCCCTGACCCTGCGCACCCGCCTGGACCGGGGCGGGTCGGACCCCGAGGCGTGACTCCTGGGCTGCCGAGCGGGGCGTCACCGGGACACTCCGGGGCGCGCTCCGGGGGCGTACGTGGCGGCTTGTCCGAGGCCCGAGTCCTCCGGGGGTGGCGTTCTCCCCAGGGAATCCGCGGGGTCGGCGGCCCGGGGAGTTCACGGGGTCCGCGGCTCGGAGACTCCACCGGGTCCATGGCGCGGGGAATCCACCGGGTCCGCGGCGTGGCGGACGCCGAGGGCGTCCTTCGGCCATTCATTGGCCGAAGAATGATCTCCAGCCGGGTCCCCGGGGGTGCCGATGCAAGGAGCACGAGCCCCGAGGAGGCCCCCCGCATGGATGACCTGCTGCTGACCCTGACCGTTCCGGCCGTGGTCGTCGCGAGCGGGCTGTTCGCCGTCTGCCACTGCCGGCGCCTGCGGCGGGACCCGCCACCGCCCTTCAGCCGCCGGGCGTCCCGCCTCGCCGCACGCGAGGCGGTGCTCCTGGCCGAGACGGTCGTCGACAGCGCGTACGCGGCCCTCGGCAGGCTCTACGCCGACCCGGCCACCCCCCGACCGGCCGGTCGCACCCCTGCCGTCAGCGGCGGGCCGGGCTCCAGCCCGGGTCGCGGCCCGTCACGGCCAGCGCCCGCTCGAAGGCGGTAGCCCCGGGCGGTGCGGGGAACGGCTCACCGAACACCTTCATCTGCCGTGCCTGCGGGGCCAGCGCCTCAAGACCGGGCTCCAGTTCCGCCACCACGGCGTCGTCGGGCGCGAAGTCCTGGCCCGTCGCCCGCGCCAGGTCCCAGGCGTGCACGGTCAGATCCCCCAGCACCATGAGCCCGACCGTCCTGGCCGGGATGCCCATGCGTCCCGGCGTCCCCTCCTCCGCGCCCGGCTCGGCCCATGCCTTCGCCAGCAGCGCCGTCGCGTCTCCGAACCGGCCCCGCCAGTCCCCCGTGACGACATCGTCCGTCCGGCTGAAATCGGTCGGGCCCTTGACCGCGAGTGCCCGGAAGTTGTCGATCACCACGAAGAGATGGTTCAGCAGGGCCCGGACGTCGTACTCGCTGCACGGCGTGGCCCCGGCCAGCTGGTCGTCGCCGATCCCCCGTACGACGGGCACCGCCTGCGCGGCGGCTTTCTCGAGGAGTTCACTGATCGTCTTCATGTCTCCGACGATGCACCCGGCCCGGCGCGACGTCTTGAAGAAACACGACGGCGTGGCCGGTTGCCCGCCCTAGGATCCGACCATGGCCGGACCTGGACGCGAGACCCGGGGCATCGTCGACGCCCCCGACCTGTTCACCCACGTCCGCTTCCGCCTCCGCGACCCCGCCCCCGCGCTCCGGGCGCACCTGGAGCACTACTGGCTGATCGACTGGGACCTCTCGGAGCCGTACACCTCGCAGGTGGTGCCGCACCCGAGCGTCCACCTGGTGTTCCAGCGCACGGACTCCGGCGACGAGGCCGAACGGTCCGGCTCCGCCGAGGTGTACGGCGTCGTGCAGGGTCTGTTCAGCCAGCGGCTGGAGGGCAGGGGGCGGGTGTGCGGCGTGAAGTTCCGGCCGGGCGCCTTCCGGCCGTTCGCCCCCGACCGGCCCGTCTCCCGGTGGACCGGGCGCCGGGTCCCCGCCGCCGAGGCACTGACCACCCCTGCGGACGGACCGTCGGCCTCCGAGGCGACGCGGTCCGTGCTCGGTCCGGCCGACGAGGACGCCCGGGTCGCGGCCCTGGACGCGTATCTGCTGCCGCTCGTGCCCCCGCCGGATCCCCAGGCGGAGCTCGCGACGCAGCTGGCCGAACTCGTGCGCACGGACCGTTCGCTGCTGCGGGTGGACGCACTGGCCCGCGCGGGAGGCATGTCCGTGCGCTCGCTGCAGCGGCTCTTCTCCACCTGTGTGGGGGTGGGGCCCAAGTGGGTCATCCTCCGCCACCGCATCCACGAGGCACTGCAACGCGCCGGGACGGACCCCGACCCCGACTGGGCCGGACTCGCCGCCGATCTCGGCTACAGCGATCAGGCGCACCTGGTCAGGGACTTCACGGCCACGGTGGGCGTCCCCCCTGCCGCCTTCGCACAGCGCTGACCCCCACGCGGGCCGGAAACCTCTCGCTGCCGCGCCCCGCGCAATGGCATCCTGACCAGGTGAACGGACCCGAGATCAGCCTCGAAGTAGCCCCGGAACTGCGGCTCTTCGTCGCCCACGACCGCCGCCCGGGACGCACGGCCGTCACCACGGACGGCTCATCGACCCTCGGACACGTCGTGGAGTCCCTCGGCGTCCCGCTCACCGAGGCCGGACAGCTCCTCGTCGACGGCCGTCCCGTGCCCGTGTCCCACATCCCCGGTGCGGGCGAAGTGGTCGAGGTGCGGGCGGTGCACCGCCCCCAGCAGGTCCCGGGCGCCCCGCTGCGCTTCCTGCTCGACGTCCATCTGGGCACGCTCGCGCGGCGCCTGAGGCTCCTGGGAGTGGACGCCGCGTACGAGAGCGAGGACATCGGCGACCCGGCGCTGGCCGCGCTGTCGGCGGAACAGCGACGCGTCATGCTCTCCCGCGACCGGGGGCTGCTCCGTCGCAGGGAGATCTGGGCGGGGGCGTACGTCTACAGCGACCGGCCCGAGGAGCAGCTCCGCGACATCCTGGGACGCTTCGCCCCCGCACTCGCACCGTGGACCCGCTGCACCGCCTGCAACGGGCAGCTCACGGAGGCGGACAAGGAGTCCGTCAGCGCGCACCTGGAGCGGGGCACGCAGGCGTCCTACGACGTGTTCGCGCAGTGCACCGCCTGCGGCCGGGTGTACTGGCGGGGCGCCCACCACGCCCGTCTGGAGGCCATCGTGGCGGACGCGGTCCGCGAGTTCGGCGGGGCGGCGGGCCAGGCGCCGACCGCCTGAGAGGCCGGCTCGGGCGCCGCGGCGAACGGGGTGCCGGGGTGGGCGACCGTACGGCCACCCTGCTCACAGGCCCCGACGGCTGCGTCGCCCGGGCGGGCGAGCAGGCCGACCCGGCCGCACTGCGGCAGCCCTCGACGGCTGACCGCCCGACCGGGGCCCGGTGCCGTCCAGGACCCCCTCAGAAGACGTACGCGTCGCCCGTGGAGAGGGCCAGCACCTCATGTGTGTCGTTCCGCCGGTTCCTGTCGCTCGCGCCGCCGTTCCAGACGGTGTCCACCCGCACCACGACCTCGGCGGGCCGGCCGGTGAAGCGCAGGCCGAGGGCCGTGCGCCGCGCGTCCCCGGCCACCCGCAGCGGCCCCGTCGCACACAGGACCGTGCTGTCGCCGCCGCGCATGCAGCCCTGGGGCAGCCGCTGCCAGGACGCCAGCGGCGCGGAGAAACGCAGACGCACCGTGGCGTCCGCGAGCGGCGACGGCCCCCGGTTCCCGGTCCGCAGCTGGATCCCGATCCGCTCCTCCGCGAGCGAGACCCGCCCGTGGTGGGACACGTCCGCCTCGGGCGCGATCGCCCGCTGCCCGAACCCCCGGGGGGCGGGCTCGGCCACGGCGGACAGCCCCGGGCCCAGCACCACGGCCGCCGTCATCGCCGCCACGGCGGGCACCTTCAGCACTGCACTACGCGTCACTCGCATGCGCAGAAGATACCGAAAGCACCCAATTATCCCTATCTGATGACCGGTTCACCACGCTTCCCCCACCCGCACGGCCCACGCACGCCCCACCGTCGACGACTGCCACCGCCCGCGGCACCCACGCCCACCCGCATGACACGCTGGCCCCATGCTCGTCGCCCGTTCCGTCGCCCTCTTCGTCGTCGCCGCGCTCTTCGAGATCGGAGGCGCGTGGCTCGTCTGGCAGGGCGTCCGTGAGCATCGCCGCTGGATCTGGATCGGCGCGGGGGTCATCGCCCTCGGCGCCTACGGATTCGTCGCCACCCTCCAGCCCGACGGGGACTTCGGCCGCATCCTCGCGGCCTACGGCGGGGTGTTCGTCGCCGGATCGATCGCCTGGGGGATGGTCGCCGACGGCTACCGCCCCGACCGCTGGGACGTGACCGGTGCGCTGGTCTGCCTGGCCGGCATGGCGTTGATCATGTACGCCCCCCGCGACCACTGAGCCCGCGCCCGGACCGCCCGCCTATCCTGGCCCCGTACCGATCAGCTGCCCGAGGAGTTCGCATGGCCGCCACCCCCATCGCCGTCATCACCGGCGCGAGCAGCGGCATCGGCGCCGCGACCGCCAGGCAGCTGGCGGCCGCCGGATACCGCGTGGTGCTCACCGCACGCCGCAAGGACCGCATAGAGGCCCTGGCCGCCGAGCTCACCGACGCGGGCCACCAGGCGACGGCGTACACCCTGGACGTCACCGACCGTGCCGCGGTCGACGAGTTCGCCACCGCGTTCCGGTCCCTGGCCGTCCTCGTCAACAACGCGGGCGGCGCGCTGGGCGCCGACCCCGTCGCCACGGGCGATCCCGCGGACTGGCGTCAGATGTACGAGACCAACGTCATCGGCACGCTCAACGTCACCCAGGCCCTGCTCCCCGCCCTGACCGCCAGCGGGGACGGCACGATCGTGATCCTCTCCTCGACGGCCGGCCTCTCCACGTACGAGGGCGGTGGCGGGTACGTCGCCGCGAAGCACGGCGAACATGTGCTCGCCGAGACCCTCCGGCTGGAGATCGTCGGCACCCCGGTCCGTGTGATCGAGGTCGCGCCCGGCATGGTCAAGACCGAGGAGTTCGCCACCACCCGCTTCCGCGGCGACGCCGAGAAGGCTGCCAAGGTCTACGCGGGAGTCGACGCCCCGCTCTCCGCCGACGATGTCGCCGACACCATCACCTGGGCCGTCACCCGCCCCAGCCACGTCAACATCGACCTCCTGGTCGTCCGCCCCCGTGCCCAGGCCTCCAACTCCAAGGTCCACCGCACGCAGTGACGTGGACAGCCGACGAGCCCCTGGCGGCTGCACGGCCGGCGGCGGCTGCACGACCGGCCGCTGACGGCTGACGGCTGACGGCTGACGGCTGACGGCTGACACCTAGGGCGAGCCCCGGATCCCGACCACGGGTTCCGGGGCTCTTCCGTGCCCGGGGCCCCGCACCCCCGGGAGCTGCCGGAGCAGTGGCACGTACCGCGTTCGGCCGACAGCGGGTGCCGTCCGCACCCTCGCGCTATTGGGTGAGGGAAGACCGTCGGACCCGCCGAATCGCGAGGCCGGGCGGCGGAGGCGGCGGACCCGCCGGGGCTCACCCCGCTCGCCGGGACGGCCGGCCGGGGATCGCGGTCCCGGGCACGAAGCCATGACGCCACGAAGAGAGAGAACGCAGCATGCCTGCACACCCCCTGCGCGGATTCACCGCGCGCCGCCGACGTCTCGCCGCCGTCCTCGTCGCGGTGACGTCGTGCTCGACCGTACTGACCGGGCAGGGCCACGTCGCGGCCGACGGTGCACCCATACCCTCGGCGCCCGCCCCGCGGCTGGACTGGAGAAGCTGCGTCCAGGGCAGTCCGTTCGACTGCGCGACCGCGCAGGTCCCCCTGGACTACGGGAACCCGAGCGGCCGCAGCATCGAACTGGCCGTCGTCAGACGGAAGGCGACCGGCCCCGGGAGGCGCGTCGGAACCCTGTTCTTCAACCCCGGCGGCCCCGGCGGGCCCGGGACGGTCCAGATGCCTCAGAACTACGCGTTCTTCCCGCGCGAGGTGCGGGAGCGGTTCGACATCGTCAGCTGGGACCCCCGCGGAATCGGCAACAGCACCGCGGTGAACTGCTTCACGAGTCCCCAGGAAGCCGCCGACTGGAACGCGGGCAAGGCCGCGGGATTCCCGGTGGGCGAGAAGGAGCGGAAGGACTTCGTCGCCGCGTACGCGGATCTGGTCCACCGCTGCGAGCAGAGGGACCCCGAACTCCTGCGTCACGTGTCGACCGCCGACACCGCCCGCGACCTCGACCAGCTCCGCCGGTCGGTGGGTGAGCCGCAGCTCAACTACTACGGGATCTCCTACGGCACGATCCTGGGCGCCACGTACGCCAACCTCTTCCCCGCCAAGGTCCGGGCCATGGCCCTCGACAGCAACATCGGCCCCGGGGCATGGACGAACGACGCGTCCGACGACGCACGGCTCACCACGTTCCTCCGCGTCGGCTCGGACCGCAGCGCGGCGGCGACCCTCGACAGGTTCCTCGGCCTGTGCGGGTCCACCACGACCGCCCGCTGCGCCTTCTCCGCCGGTACCCCGAAGGGGACCCGGGACAAGTTCGATCGGCTCACCCAGCGGCTCCGCACGACGCCGGTCGGCACGTGGACGTATGCCCGCACGGTGGCGGACGCGGTGAACAGCCTCTACCTCGTCAGCGGGTGGGCCGGCCTCGCCGGCCGGCTGGAGGAGCTGTGGCACGGCCGGGCACCGGAGCCGGCGCCCTTCCCGCCCGCGCCTCCGGTCCCGGATCCGAACCCGTACGTGGGCGAGGAGCAGGCAGCGGCCGTGCTCTGCGGCGACAGCCCCAATCCGCGCGACGCCGGCACCTACCCCGCACTCGAGGAGGCGTCCGCCGCCCGCGCGGGTGATGCCGGGCGCTTCTGGACCTGGGCGACCGCCGGATGCACCGACTGGCCCACCTCCCCCGACCGCTGGACCGGCCCCTGGAACAGGCGGACCGCTCACCCCGTCCTGGTGGTCGGCACCACCTACGACCCCTCCACCGCCTACCCGAACTCCCGGTCCATGGCCGAGGAGCTCGCCGACGCACGTCTCCTGACCAACGAAGGGTACGGACATACCGCGCTCCTCAATCCCAGCAGCTGCGTCCAGGACCACGAGAGCCGCTACTTCGTCGACGGAGTGCTTCCACCGGTCGGCACGACGTGCCGCCAGGACACCCCTCCCTTCACCGCCCCCAAGCCGAGTGGTGGTGTCGCCACCGGCGGCGGCGCCCTGGCCGTCGGCATCTCCTGAGAGCGGCCGGCAGGCCGTCCGCACGGCGGCAGGCCCCGGACCTAGGTGGTCCGGGGCCTGCTGTTCGCAGGGTGTCCTGCCGTACGGGTCAGCTGTGCGGCTCGCCTGGGGCGCCGGGGCTCAGCCCTTCACGCACACGAGCTGCTTGAGCTTCGCGACGACCTCGACCAGGTCGCGCTGCTGGTCGATGACCTGCTCGATCGGCTTGTACGCCGCCGGGATCTCGTCCACCACGCCGGAGTCCTTGCGGCACTCCACGCCCCGCGTCTGGTCCTCCAGGTCCTGCGTGGAGAACTTCCGCTTGGCCGCGTTCCTGCTCATCCGCCGGCCCGCGCCGTGCGAGGCGGAGTTGAAGGACTTCGCGTTCCCCAGCCCCTTCACGATGTACGAGCCCGTCCCCATGGACCCGGGAATGATGCCGAACTCCCCGGAGCCCGCACGGATGGCGCCCTTACGGGTGACCAGCAGGTCCATGCCGTCGTACCGCTCCTCCGACACGTAGTTGTGGTGGCAGGAGATGACCGGCTCGAACACGACCCGGGCCTTCTTGAACTCCTTCCGGACGACGTCCTGGAAGAGGCCCATCATGATCGAGCGGTTGTACTTGGCGTACTCCTGCGCCCAGAACAGGTCGTTGCGGTACGCCGCCATCTGCGGGGTGTCAGCGATGAAGACCGCCAGGTCCCGGTCGACGAGGCCCTGGTTGTGCGGGAGCTTCTGGGCCTGCCCGATGTGGAAGTCGGCGAGCTCCTTGCCGATGTTCCGGGACCCGGAGTGGAGCATCAGCCAGACGGACCCGGCCTCGTCGAGACAGAACTCGATGAAGTGGTTTCCGCTGCCGAGCGTCCCCATCTGCTTGGTGGCCCGCTCCTGACGGAACTTGACCGCCTCGGCGATCCCGTCGAAGCGCGACCAGAAGTCGTCCCAGCCACCGGTCGGGAAGCCGTGGAGCTTCCCCGGGTCGACCGTGTCGTCGTGCATCCCCCGGCCCACCGGGATGGCCTGCTCGATCTTCGACCGGAGTCGCGAGAGATCCCCCGGCAGGTCGTTGGCCGTGAGCGACGTCTTCACCGCCGACATCCCGCAGCCGATGTCCACGCCCACCGCGGCCGGGCAGACAGCACCGTGCATCGCGATCACCGAGCCGACGGTCGCACCCTTGCCGTAGTGGACGTCCGGCATGACGGCGAGGCCCTTGATCCAGGGCAGCGTGGACACGTTCCGCAGCTGCTGCATGGCGCCGTCCTCGACGGACGCCGGATCCGCCCACATACGGATGGGAACCTGCGCACCCGGCACCTCTACATACGACATAACTCCTCGATTCCCCCGAAAAAGACTGAAAACGCAAAACCGGTGCCGAGGTCGGCATACAGGTCGGCCGACCGGCATTCACAGCGGCGCGTGCGATACACATTGTGTCCACCGGCCGCCATCGGGCGGCAACCCGTTTTCGTACCGAAGGGAGCCTGGAACCGTGCGACACATGGCGTACGTACCCGGCGTCGCGCTTCTCGTAGCGCTCGTCGCCGGCTGCAGCGCCGGCTCCGACGCCGCCGACCCCGACGCCGACAGCAAGCCCGGCAGCCCCACGGTCACGGCCGCGCCTCCCGGGAAGTACCGGACGCTGCCCGAATCCTGCCGTGCCGTACCGCGTTCCACCCTCAAGGACCTGCTGCCGGGCGCCGCCGATCTGCCGGAGGAGCAGCAGGAGAAGGCGTACGAGGGCACCGCCACCGTCACCTACGACACCGACCGCAAGGTCGGCTGCCGCTGGAAGTCGGACGCCCCCGACGCCTCCCGGAATCTGTCCATCGACTTCGAGCGCGTCGTGTCGTACGACCCTTCGGTGAGCGACGACGACCGCGCCCGGGAGGTGTACGGGAAGAAGGAGGAGGAGGCCGAGCTCCCGACCTCCGGCGGCGTCACGCCCAGCGAGACGCCCGACGGACAGGGCTCCGCCTCGCCGGACGGCACACCGTCCGGCTCCCCGGCGGGCAGCTCCTCCGCCACGCCCTCCGCCGACCCCTCGGGCAGCACCGCAGGCCCCGGCGAGGACCTCCGGCCGCGACTGCTCGACGGGCTCGGGGACGCCGCATTTCTGGACGATGCACTCACCCGGGCAGGTTCCAGTGCACAGCACCGCACCGTGAGCGTGGTATTCCGCACATCGAACGTCATCGTGACCGTCGAGTACACCGAGCAGCCCGCCCGCATGACCGAGGTTCCCGACAGCAAGGAACTACAGGAGAAGGCGCAGGCCCTGGCCCGGAAACTGGCCGAGACCCTCAGCGAGTGACCGGCCTCCGGCGGGCCCCCACCGGGGCCCCGGAGCGTCCCCGGGCCTCCGGCCGAAGGCGGCATCCGCGCGCGGTCCGTCGTACCGTGGCCCCGACCGCTGTACCGCCCGCACGACTGCCCGCCCGCACGACCGACACCGCCGTGCCGTCCGAGTGAAGGAACCATGCACCGATCAGCCCCGCGACTGTCCCGCATACTCGCCTGCGCCGCCGTCCCGGTGATGCTCGTCGTCGCCGGCTGCTCGTCGGACTCCGGCGACGCGAAGGAGTCGGGCCCCTCGTCCGCCCCGAGCACGAAGAAGGCCGAGCCGACCGTCGAGCCCGCGAAGTACGCCGAGCTGCCCGACGCCTGCACCTCGATCGCGAAGAAGACGATCGAGGACCTGGTCCCCAAGGCCAAGACCAAGGGCGGCACCCCGGGCACGTCCAGCGACACCGCCTCCCGGGGCAGCTGCTCCTGGAACGGCCTGGACGACAACGGCGTCAAGGGCTCGCAGTACCGCTGGCTCGACGTCGGCTTCACCCGCTTCGACTCCGACCAGTCGCTGGGCAGCGGCGCCAAGCGGGCGACGGACGAGTACACCAAGCGGGTCGCCAAGACCCAGGCGACCGAGGGCGCCGAGAAGCCCTCGGCCAAGCCCGTCTCCGGGCTCGGTGAGCAGGCCACCGCGGTCACGTACGGCCTCAGCAAGTCCGGCGAGGACTTCGAGTACGCGACGGTCCTCGCCCGCACGGGCAACGTCGTCGTCAGCGTCACCTTCAACGGGGCCGGCTTCCAGGGCGCCAAGACCCCGTCCGCCGCCGACATCCTCGAGGACGCGCAGAAGGCCGCCAAGGACGCCGTCGCGGCCGTGGGCGCCGACGCCCCGGACAAGTCCACCTCGCCGACCCCGAAGGCCTCCGCCAAGGAGACCTCGAAGGCCTGACGGCGACCGGGCAGGAGCCCGAACTCCCCTGCCCGGCAGGGCCTTGACGAAGCCCGGTGTCCCCGCGAGCACCGGGCTTCGGCCCCTCCCCACGCAACACGCCCGGCCGGCATGTGCCAGGCTGTGCCCGCGCCGGATGCCGAAGTGGAGCCGGGTTCATCGAAGTCGGGAGGGGATCGCGGGTGGCCGCCATGCAGCTGACACGCACGCACCGCGTACTCATCGGGGTCGTCGTCGCCGGCGCCGTGCTCATCGCAGCGATCGGTTTCGCGGGCTCGTACGCCGCCGTTCGTGAACTCGCGGAGGAGAAGGGCTTCGGCCAGTTCTCCCTCGTCTTCCCGATCGGCATCGACGCGGGGATCTGCGTCCTGCTCGCGCTGGACCTGCTGCTGACGTGGATGCGCATCCCCTTCCCGCTGCTGCGCCAGACCGCGTGGCTGCTGACCGCGGCGACGATCGCCTTCAACGGCGCGGCCGCCTGGCCCGACCCGCTGGGCACCGGCATGCACGCGGTGATCCCGATCCTGTTCGTCGTCGCCGTCGAGGCCGCACGCCACGCGGTGGGCCGGATCGCGGACATCACGGCGGACAAGCACATGGAGGGCGTCCGCCTCACCCGCTGGCTGCTCTCCCCCGTGCCCACGTTCAAGCTGTGGCGCCGGATGAAGCTGTGGGAGCTGCGCAGTTACGAGCAGGTCATCAAGCTCGAACAGGACCGGCTGATCTACCAGGCGCGCCTCCAGGCACGCTTCGGCCGCAACTGGCGCCGCAAGGCACCCATCGAGTCGCTGATGCCGCTGCGTCTGGCCAGGTACGGCGTCCCGCTCGCCGAGACCGCCCCGGCCGGCCTCGCCGCCGCGGGCATCGAACCGGCCCTGCTGCCACCGGCCCCGGCCGCCGTGGAGACCGCTCAGCAGCACCCCCAACTCCCGTACGCCCCCGAGGCGCAGGGCGAGCAGGAGCACGGCCCCCGGCAGGACCACCGCTACGAACAGGACGAGTACGACCAGCAGGACCGGTTCGTCCAGCAGGACGAGTTCGAGCAGCAGTACCCGCCGGAGGGCCCCGGCTCGCACAACAGCCCGTGGTTCGCGGCGCCGAAGGACGAGGCGTACGAAGGCGGGTACGACCCCGAGTACGACGAGGGCACCGATTCCAGCCCCGTGATGATCCCCTCGGGCCCGGGCCGGACCCGCCCGCTCGGCAACGTCGGCACGATCGGCGCTTTCCCGCACCCGCGTGCCGCCGAGCCGGACGCCGGACCGCTCCAGGAGCAGCCCGAGCTTGACCGGCACGACCCGGCCGGGCAGGGCCTGTCCCAGCAGGACGCCGACCAGGCCGAATGGGCCCAGACGGAGATCGAGTTCGGCGAGATCGCGTACGACGTGTTCACGGCGTACACGCATCAGCACCAGGACTACCCGAGCGCCGAGGTGCTCGACATCCACCTCTCGGACGGCCACAACGTCCGCCACCCGCACAGCGCCGCGCTGCTCCGCAAGCTGCTGCCCGGCTTCAAGCAGCGCTTCGACAACGAGATGGCCGCCGACCACATCGCGTAGAGGCGACGGCGGACATGAGGAGGGGCGGGGGGCGGGGGGGCCCCCCCCCCCACAAGTGCGAGGTGGTGAGCGCCCAGCCGCG
>NZ_JBHJYN010000008.1:0-39317 GCF_042270185.1 Streptomyces sp. NPDC055962 | reverse complement strand
CGCCCCCTCTGGGGGCGCCCGCATTCCCCCCCGCGCTCCAAACCCGCCCGGCCCCCCCCCCCCCGGGGGGGGGGGGGGGGGGGGCCGGGGGGGGGGGGGGCCCCCCCCCCCCCCCGCCCCTCCTCATGTCCGTGGTGCTACGCGCCGAGCAGCGTCCGCACCCGGTCCGCACCGACCGCGAGGAGCAGCGTGGGCAGGCGCGGCCCGGTGTCACGGCCGACGAGCAGCCGGTACAGCAGGGCGAAGAACGAGCGCTGGGCCGTCTTCAGCTCGGGCGTCGGCTTGGCGTCGGGCGCCAGGCCCTCCATCACCTTCGGCACCCCGTAGACCAGGGTGGTCAGGCCGTCCAGCGACCAGTGCGTGTCGAGCCCCTCAAGCAGCAGCCGCAGCGACTCGCGGCCCTGCTCGTCCAGGGAGCCGAGGAGTTCCTTGTCCGGCTCGTCGCGGACGATGGTGCGGGCCTCGGCCGGGACCTGGGTGGTGATCCAGTTCTCGGCGCGGTCGAGCCGGGGGCGTGCCTCGTCGAGCGAGGCCAGCGGGTTCTCCGGGTCGAGCTCGCTCAGGATGCGCAGCGTCTGGTCCTCGGCGCCGGCGGTGATGTCGGCGACCGAGGCGAGCGTGCGGTACGGCAGCGGGCGGGAGGTGCTGGGCAGCTCCCCCGCCGCCGTGCCGATGGCCCGGGCGTAGGCGGCGGCGTCGGCGGGCAGCACCGTGCCGTCGGCCACCTTGCGGGCCAGCGAGTCCCACTCGTCGTAGAGCCGCTGGATCTCCTGGTCGAAGGCGATCTTGAAGGACTGGTTCGGCTTGCGGCGTGCGTACAGCCAGCGCAGCAGCGGCGCCTCCATGATCTTCAGCGCGTCGGCCGGGGTCGGCACGCCGCCCTTGCTGGAGGACATCTTCGCCATGCCGGAGATGCCGACGAACGCGTACATCGGCCCGATCGGCTGGACGCCGTCGAAGACCTCGCGCACGATCTGGCCGCCGACGACGAAGGACGAGCCGGGCGAGGAGTGGTCCACGCCGCTGGGCTCGAAGATCACGCCCTCGTAGGCCCAGCGCATCGGCCAGTCGACCTTCCAGACCAGCTTGCCGCGGTTGAACTCGTTGAGCCGGACCGTCTCTGCGAAGCCGCAGGCCGAGCAGGTGTAGTTCAGTTCGGTCGTGTCGTCGTCGTAGGACGTGACGACGGTCAGGTCCTTCTCGCAGTTGCCGCAGTACGGCTTGTACGGGAAGTAGCCGGCGGAGCCGGAGCTGCCGTCGTCCTCGTCCGCCGCGCCCGACCCCTCGGCCGCTTCCAGCTCGGCCTCGTCGACCTTCTTCTGCTGCGGCTTCTTGCCGCCCTTGGCCCCCGCCGCGCCGTCCTTCTTGGTGCGGTAGCGGTCCAGGACGGCGTCGATGTCCGCCCGGTGCCGCATCGCGTGCAGGACCTGCTCGCGGTAGGTGCCCGCGAGGTACTGCTCGGTCTGGCTGATGCCGTCGTACTCGACGCCCAGCTCGTCCAGGGCCTGGGTCATCGCGGCCTTGAAGTGCTCGGCCCAGTTCGGGTACGCCGACCCGGCCGGGGCGGGCACCGAGGTCAGCGGCTTGCCGATGTGCGCCTGCCAGGAGTCGTCGACGCCCTCGACGCCGTTCGGCACCTTGCGGTAGCGGTCGTAGTCGTCCCAGGAGATCAGGTGGCGCACGGTGTACCCGCGGCGGCGGATCTCGTCGGCGACGAGGTGCGGGGTCATGACCTCGCGGAGGTTGCCCAGGTGGATCGGGCCCGACGGGGAGAGGCCGGACGCGACGACGACCGGTTTGCCAGGCGCACGTCGCTCCGATTCGGCGATGACATCGTCCGCGAAGCGGGAGACCCAGTCGGTCTCGGTGCTGCTCTGACTCGAAGCCACGGTCGGCACGTCCTTCTCTCGTGTAGGACTCGTAGGGGACGCCCACGGAGGGCACCCCCATTCTCCCAGGTGCCGCCCGTAGCGCGAAAACGGCTTTACGCCCCGTGGGATACTGGGGTGATCCTTTGTCTCCTACGGAAACGGCAGCCGTCTCATGGCTTCGGTCCCTTCCCTCGCTTCCACGCTCCAGCAGCAGCTCGCGGACGCCCTGACGGCAGCACTGCCGGATGCCGGCACCGCGGACCCGCTGCTGCGCCGAAGCGACCGGGCCGACTTCCAGGCCAACGGGATCCTCGCGCTCGCCAAGAAGCTCAAGGGCAACCCGCGCGAGCTGGCGTCCCAGGTCACGGCCGCCCTTCCGGCGGGTGAGCTGATCAAGGACATCGAGGTCTCCGGCCCCGGCTTCCTGAACATCACCCTCACCGACCGGGCGATCGTCGAGACCCTCGCCGCGCGTGCGGCCGACGGCGACCGGCTCGGCATCCCGCTGAAGTCGTCCGCGGGCACGACCGTCGTCGACTACGCCCAGCCGAACGTGGCCAAGGAAATGCACGTCGGCCACCTGCGGTCGGCGGTCATCGGTGACGCCGTGGTCCAGATCCTCGAGTTCACCGGCGAGAACGTCGTCAGGCGCCACCACATCGGCGACTGGGGCACGCAGTTCGGCATGCTCATCCAGTACCTCTTCGAGCACCCGGACGAGCTCGGGCACGAGGGCGACCAGGCCGACGGCGAGGCGGCGATGTCCTCGCTGAACCGCGTCTACAAGGCGTCGCGCGTCCTCTTCGACTCCGACGAGGAGTTCAAGGCGCGCTCCCGCGACCGGGTCGTGGCCCTCCAGGCCGGCGAGCCGGAGACGCTGGCGCACTGGCAGCGCTTCGTCGACGAGTCGAAGATCTACTTCTACTCGGTCTTCGACAAGCTCGACATGGTCATCGACGACCCCGACATCGTCGGTGAGTCCGGTTACAACGACATGCTCGAGGAGACCTGCCGGATCCTGGAGGAGACGGGCGTCGCCGTCCGCTCCGAGGGCGCCCTGTGCGTGTTCTTCGACGACGTGAAGGGTCCGGACGGCAACCCGGTCCCGCTGATCGTGAAGAAGTCCAACGGCGGCTATGGCTACGCGGCCACCGACCTCTCCGCGATCCGCGACCGGGTCCAGCAGCTCAAGGCCGACACGCTGGTCTACGTCGTGGACGCCCGGCAGTCCCTGCACTTCAAGATGGTCTTCGAGACGGCCCGCCGCGCCGGCTGGCTCAGCGAGGGCGTCACGGCGCACCAGCTGGCCTTCGGCACGGTCCTCGGCAAGGACGGCAAGCCCTTCAAGACCCGTGAGGGCGTCACCGTCCGGCTGGAGGACCTCCTCGACGAGGCCGTCGAGCGGGCCACCGCCGTCGTCCGGGAGAAGGCCGGGAAGGTGGGCCTGTCCGAGGACGAGATCGTCGAGAACGGCCGGTACGTCGGTGTGGGCGCCGTGAAGTACGCCGACCTGTCGACCTCCGCCGTGCGGGACTACAAGTTCGACCTGGACCAGATGGTGTCGCTGAACGGCGACACGTCGGTGTACCTCCAGTACGCCTACGCCCGGATCCGCTCCATCCTGCGCAAGGCGGGCGACGCGAAGCCCGTCGCGCACCCGGAGCTGGAGCTGGCCCCGGCCGAGCGCGCGCTGGGCCTGCACCTGGACCAGTTCGGCGCGGTCCTCGAAGAGGTCGCCGAGGGGTACGAGCCGCACAAGCTGGCCGCGTACCTCTACCAGCTGGCCTCTCACCTCACGACGTTCTACGACCAGTGCCAGGTCCTGAGCGACGAGAACGCACCGGAGGTCGTCGAGAACCGGCTGTTCCTCGTCGAGCTCACCGCCCGCACCCTGCACCAGGGCATGAAGCTCCTCGGCATCAGGACGCCCGAGCGCCTCTGACTCCGCCCACGGCGGCCGCCGGGCGCAGCACGGGAATCGCCCGTGCGGGACGGTGTCCCGCACGGGCGATTCCTTTCTGGCCGCCGGCCGGTCGAGGACCGTGGCTCGGGCCGCCGGTCAGTCGAACACCGCGGCGAAGGCACCCGGCTCGTAGGAGCCGCCCTTCATGTGTGTGATCACCGCGAGCCGGTTGGCCGCGTTGATCAGGGCGACCGTCGCGACGAGCGCGGCGGTCTGGTCGTCGTCGTAGTGCTCGCGCACCTGGGCCCACGTCTCGTCCGACACGCCCCGGTGGGCGTCGGCCAGCCGGGTGCCCTCCTCGGCGAGCGCCAGCGCGGCCCGCTCCGCCTCGGTGAACACCGTGGACTCGCGCCAGGCGGCGACCAGGTGGAGCCTGTCCGCCGTCTCGCCCGCGGCGGTGGCTTCCTTGACGTGCATGTCGATGCAGTGGCCGCATCCGTTGATCTGGCTGGCGCGCAACGACACCAGCTCCTGCGTGGACTGCGGCAGCGGCGACTGCTGGAGCACCACGGCCATGCCGGCGAACCGCTTGGCGAACCGGCCGCCGACCTCGTTCTCGAACAGGTTGAACCGTGCGTTCATGGTGTCGTCCTCACTCGTGTGTCGTGCACCGGATGCACAAGAGATGCCGACGGCACGCACGGTGTGACAGGCCGCCCGTGTGACGAGCGCCACCGCGGCCGGTTGTCACAGACCGGCGGGGAGCGGTGTCCTGTGCACGGGAGAACACCGGGAGCCGGCGGACGGGAGCAGCAGATGGAGAGCGAAGGCACGCACGCGGAGGAGCAGCCCACCGGCGGGGGACGGGCCGATCCCGCGACCGAGGCGTTCGTCACCCATCGCAACCTCCTCTTCACCGTCGCCTACGAGATGCTCGGCTCGGCCGCCGACGCCGAGGACGTCCTCCAGGAGACCTGGCTCCGGTGGGCGGGCGTCGACCTCGCCGCGGTACGCGACCGGCGGGCCTACCTGGTGCGGATCACCACCCGGCAGTCCCTCGGCCGGCTGCGCACGCTCGGCCGCCGCAAGGAGTCCTACGTCGGGACCTGGCTGCCCGAACCGCTGCTCACCGCGCCGGACGTGGCCGACGACGTGGAACTGGCCGAGAGCGTCTCCATGGCGATGCTGCTGGTGATGGAGACACTCGCGCCGGGCGAACGGGCGGTGTTCGTGCTGCGCGAGGTGTTCGACCTCGGCTACGAGGAGATCGCCGACGCCGTCGGGAAGAGCCCGGCCGCCGTACGCCAGACCGCCCATCGCGCACGGGCGCACGTCGCCGCGCGCCGGCCGCGCGGGACCGTCTCCCGGGCCGAGACCCGCGACGCCCTCGACGCGTTCCGGCAGGCGACCGAGACGGGTGACCTTCAGGGCCTGCTCGACGTCCTCGCCCCGGACGTCGTCCTCATCGGCGACGGCGGCGGGATCAAGCAGGCCGTCCTCCGTCCCGTCGTCGGGGCCGACAAGGTGGCCCGGCTGCTGGTCAACGGGCTCGGCAGGGCGGCCGGTCTGACGATGCGGCCGGCGCAGGTCAACGGCTCGCCGGGCTTGGTCCTCCGGCTCGACGGCGCCCTCGACACCGTCGTGGCGGCGCATGTCCTCGACGGCCGCATCACCGGCCTCTACGCGGTGCGCAACCCCGAGAAGCTGTCCCGCATGGAGCAGGAGACCTCCCTGCTCCGCTGAGCCGGCCTCCCTCCTGATCGGACGGACAGGGACAGGGACAGGGACAGGGACAGGACGGGGACAGGACAGGACCTCACCCGGCCGCCGGGGCGCGCGACCGCCCCGGCGCCGTGGTCACTGCTCGGCCGGCACCCACTGGGCCGTGTCCGAGCGGTAGTAGTACTCCGGCCGGGCGGTGAGGCTGCTCGTACGGAACGGCTTGCCCCCGTCGTCGACGCGCAGCACGCCGCTCCGGCCTCCGCTGGTCCACTCCAGCTCCAGGTACCAGGTCACGTCGTGCCCCTCCACGTGCGCGTCGAGGTTGAAGACCTCGACGTCGGTGGAGCTCACCCGGTACGGGAAGTCCTTCGCGGGGACGGCCGTGTCCCCGTCGGTCCCCGCGACGGGCTTCGAACGCGGCCGGCTGTCGTCCAGGTCGATCTCGAAGGACCGCGGCGTGATCCCGCTGCCGCAGCCGTTGCCCATCGAGTACGCGGACCGGGCGAGCCCCGCGTCGCGCCCCAGCACCCGCACGTGCAGCCCGTTCAGCACGACCGCCTCCTCCGACGCCCCCTGGACGGTGAGTTCGAGCTTCATGTCACCCCCGTCCACGCCCCCGAGAGCCCGCGCCCAGCCACGGGTGTCCTGGGGCGGAGGCGGCGGCGGGACGTCGTCGGGCTCCTGGTCGAGCAGGTAGTACTGCCCGCAGGGCGACTCCCAGTTGTACGAGCTGATGGTGGCGTGGACGGGTACCCCGCTGCTCCGCGGCCCGCGCGAGGAGGGCGAGGACGTCGCCCGCCCGCCGCGCGCGCCACTCGTCGGGGACGTGCTCGTGCCGGGCGTCGCGGACGGACTGCCGCCGGTGCTCGGATGCGCGCTCCCGCTCGCACGGCCGCTCGGCCCCACGGGAGCGTGGCTGAACGCCGCGTCCCGCTGCTTGCCGTCCGCCGGTGCGTCGTTGCCGAGCCCCCGTACGACGAGGGCCGCCGGCACGGTGAGCGCCACGACCGCCACAGCGGTGAGCAGGACCCGCAGCCTCCGGGGCGTGCGTCGGCGGTCGGGAGCGGCCCCCGGGCGGGGTCCCTCGGGTGTCACGTCCGCCGGTACGGATTCCGCTTCGGATTCCGATTCGGGTTCCGATTCGGGCCGGGGTTCCGGTTCCGCTCGGGACTCCGCGCCGCCGGGAGCCGCTGTCCCGGACGCCGCGGGCACCCGCGCGGAGGGTTCGGACGCAGCCGGTTGCGGCCGGGTGGACGGGCCGGGATCCGGGTCGACGAGGCCGGCCGGGGCTGCGGCAGGAGTACCGGAGCCGTCGGCGGCAGCGCCCGCCTCCGGCTTCCGTGCCCCACGCCGCTTCGCCTCGTCGGCGAGGATCCACCTGCGGTGCAGCGCCACCAACTCGTCGGCGGACGCCCGGCACGCGCGCGCGAAGCGCTCCACGGGTGCGTAGTCATGGGGAACGGCGTCGCCGTTGCAGTACCGGTGCACGGTCGAGGTGCTCATGTGCAGCTTCTGGGAGAGCGCCCCGTAGCTGAGCCCGGAACGCTCCTTCAGCCCCCTGAGCAGCTCCGCGAAATCCTGGATCTCTGTGCCCACCCCGACCGTTCCCCTTCCGTTCCTTCCCGGAAAGGCATTCCAGGGAGGTGATGTCCACGCAGGTCAGAGGGTGCGAATGCGTTCCGGCGTCCCGCATGCCCCGGCAGCCGTTGCGACCGGATTCCGGGGCTGGAAAGGATGTGGACACACCGCGGCGTTCCCCGCGACCCGTACATCCCACCCTCACCCGTCCCGGGAGCCGCCGTGCGCCATCGACCTGAACTGAGCCTGACCGACGCGGTCGCCATGGGAGTGCTGATCGCCTGCATCGCGGTGGTCATCGCACTCCTGTAACGCCTCTGATCACGCGTCACCGCCCAGTACACCCGCCCGTACCTCAGGGCGCCAACTCGGCGCTCCGGGCCACTCATCACCATCGAACGGGGAGAACCACTCATGCGTGACCTTCGCTTCCGCCGCGCCGCCCGCACCTCCGCCCTGGGCGCCGCCGCACTGATCGCCGCCCTGTCCCTGACCGCATGCCAGAGCGGCGGCACGGAGCGGGCGGACGGCTCCGGCGACTCGGCCGCCCAGGCGCCGGCCGAGGACACCTCCGCGGTCACTGCGGCGGACACCGGCAAGGTGACGACCGGGAACCCTCGTGCCAACGACTCCGGTTCGGGTGACGCTGCGGATTCCGGTTCCTCCGCCGCGAAGCCCGGCGCACGGCCTGCCGCGAAGCCGGCGGCCGAGCAGGCGGCCGACAGCGGCAAGGGCGGCACCCGCACGTCCCCGGCCACCTGCACCGGCGTGAACACGAAGCTCACGATCACGAGCGTCCGGCGCCCCGTCAACCACATGCTGCTCACGGTGACCAACACCGGCTCGAAGTCCTGCTACGCCTACTCCTACCCGTTCCTGCGGTTCGGCGAGGCGCAGTCCGTGCCGCAGATCGTCGAGGACAGCGTGCCGCAGTCCGTCATCGTCCTCGCCCCCGGCGAGTCCGCGTACACCGGCGTCATGACCTCGTCCGCCGACGGCAGCGGCACGGGCGGCTACTCCACCAAGGACCTGACCGTCGGCCTCCAGGGCCGCGACGGCGGTTCCGCGGGCCCGATGGTCGACGTCCCGCTCGGCAAGAAGGTCTACGTCGACAGCACCCTGGCCGTGACGTACTGGCAGACCGACATGGACGACGCCCTCATGTACTGACTCATGTGCTGACTCAAGTACCGACTCATGTACTGACCGGCCCGACGCGGGCGGGGCAGGGTCGCGACGGGCTCCCGGACGCCGCGACCCTGCCCTCTATGGCATTGATCACAGCGAAACCACAGGCAGGGAAGGCAACTGCACCCTTTCAACCTGTCTGTCCGTCGCAGGGGTGTGGTATTGGCGCGAACGTGTGAAGAAAACGTGACGCTCGATCACCTTCCCGGTCATACGATCGCCTCACGTCGCATCTGCGTGCCCCATTTCCGCTGCGACCCCTTCTTCTTTCTCTTGTTCCGTACCCCGAAGGGCCCTTGTGAAGATTCGCCGCATTCTTGCCACAGCTGTTGCCGCCGCCGTCACCACGCCGGTGGTCCTGCTGTCGGTCACCCCCGCGTTCGCAGACGACAAGCCGGCCGCTCAGACGCAGAGCAAGCCGTCCGTCGCAGAGCTGGAGAAGGCCGCCGCCGCGGCACAGGCGGTCTACGACGACGCCGTAGCGGCCGTGGAGTCCGCCAAGGCGGCGCTGGAGGCGCTCGACACCGACGCCTCTCCCCTGAAGGTGGCCTACGACGCAGCGAAGGCCGTAGCCGCGGAAGCCGCCACCACGAAGACCGCCGCCGACCAGGCCGTCCTCGACGCCCAGGCCGCGGTCGACGCGCTCCCGGAGACGGCCACCGAGGAGGAGAAGACCGCCGCCGCGGAGGCGCTCACCGAGGCGCAGGCCGCCGCCAAGACCGCCGACGAGGCCAAGACCACCGCCGACACCAAGGCCACGGACGCGCTCGACGCGTGGGACGACGCACGGGTCGAGGCGGCACGAGCCATCGGCACGGCGCAGGAGGCCGCCAAGAAGGCGCTCGCCGACAAGACCGCCGCCGACGAGGCGCTGGCCAAGGCGAAGGAGGAGGAGGCCGAGGGCGGCGGCGAGGACGAGACCTGCGTCCCCGAAGCCAAGCTCACCACGGTCGTCACGGGCCTGCCGTCCACCGTCGTCGCCGGCACGAAGACCGACTTCAAGCTGCGGGTGACCAACGGCACCACCAAGACGATGGACGAGGTCTACCCCTTCGCCTACGTCCACGCGACCGACAAGAGCGGTCTCAAGGACCTCGACGACCTGGTGCACCTCCAGTGGTCCTCCGCCTCGTCCTCCACGTGGCAGAACGTGGACAACGAGAACTACATGGACCGCATCAGCCCGCTGAAGGCCGGTGCCCACGCCGACATCAAGATGCGCCTCACGATCGACGCCAAGGCCCCCGCGGGCAACGGCGTCACCTTCGTCGCCGGTGACTACTGGAACGACAACGGCACCTGTGGCGGCAGCCCGGACCTCGAGGGCTACGAGTTCATGATCGCCGCGGCGGGCAGCAAGCCCGGCAACGTCCCGGATGCCGAGCCCAGCTCCAAGCCCAACTCCGGCCTCACGCCGCAGACCGGCGCGTCGGCCACCCCGGCGGGCGGCACCCTCGCCTCCACGGGCTCGTCCGACGCGACGTCGCAGCTCGCCCTCGCGAGCGGCGCCGCCCTGGCGATCGGCGCGGGCGCGGTGTTCGTCGTACGCCGCCGCAAGGCCGGCACCCACGCCTGACGCGTGAGCCGGGGTGCCCGCCAGGCACCCCGCTCCAGGCGCTGATCCACCCGGCGGGCCCGGCACCGGACAACGGTGCCGGGCCCGCCGCTCTGTCACGGCGTGATCCTCACACCGTCGCGGACCCGGAGAAGACGCACCACACGACCTTTCCGGGGTCCCGCTCCCCGACGCCCCAGCGGTCGGCGAGCGCGTCCACCAGCATCAGTCCCCGACCCGACTCCCCACAGGGCTCCCGCACCATCGGAACCCCGCCCCCGCTGTCGTGGACCTCCACGAGCAGCTCGCGCCCCTCGCCCACGAGCCTCAGCCGTACGAGGAATCCCCGCCCGGGCGGCACGCCGTGCACCAGCGCATTGGTCGCCAGCTCGCTCACGCACAGCAGCACGTCGTCCAGCCGCGCCCCGAACCCCCAGTCGGCCACCGCCGTACCCACGAATCCCCGTACGGCGGGGACGGACCGGCGCTCACGGCGGCAGAACCGCTCGCGCAGCAGGGAGGGTTGCATCGTCTCGTTCACGGGACGATGGTCACTCTCTGTGCATATCCTCGGGCAGTAGGTGAACCCGTACAGATTTCTTGTACGGGCCGCGCATGCGTGACGTACGTACGAGGGCGGGGAGTCCGACCGTATGCACCCCAGGAAGCGGCAGCGCAAGAACGCGTCCGCCATGAAGCTCGTCGGCAAGCTGGTCGGTCTGTTCCGCATGACCGCCGACCTGACCCAGGCCCAGCTGGCGGACCGGGCCGCCGTCCAGCTGGAGACGATCGCCTCCATCGAACAGGGTCGCCGCGCGCTGCTGCCCGATCTCGCCCGCCGCCTGGACCAGCTCCTGAGCACCAAGGGCGCGCTGGAGACGGCGGTGGACAACTTGCCGGAGGTGGACCTGATCCCGGCGTGGGCGGAGCAGTACATGGATCTGGAGCGGGAGGCGCTTGCGCTGTCGTGGTACGACAGCCAGGTCATTCCGGGACTACTCCAGACCGAGGCATATGCGAAGGCGGTCTTCCGAAACCGAGTACCCGCGTTCAGCGAGGACGAAGTCACCGCTCAGGCAACTGCCCGCCTTGAGCGCCAAGAGATCCTGCGTCGCAGCAATCCGCCAACAATCAGCATGGTGGTCTGGGAGGCCGCTCTCATGCTTCAACTCCTCCCGGAGCGGCAGCACCTGGAGCAGCTTCGTCACCTGCACACATGCGCACTGCTGCCGGGAGTCTGCCTCCAGGTCCTCCCTCTCGCCAGTAGGAGCCACGCAGGGCTCGACGGCCCGTTCACCTTGCTGGAGACCCCAGAACACCAGCACATCGCCTACTCAGAGACTCAACGGGGGAGCCAGCTCGTCTCCGACCCGAATGAGGTCAGCATCCTGTCGCAGAAATATGCAATGCTGCGAGCTCAGGCACGTAGCCCGGAGGAGACTTTGGGCCTGCTGGACCGTCTGCTGGGAGAGTGATGGACACCGCACTGCACTGGTTGAAGTCGAGCTACAGCGGCAGCGAAGGCGGCGAGTGCCTCGAAGTCGCCTACGACTGGCGCAAGTCAAGCTATAGCGGCAGCGAGGGCGGCCAGTGCCTCGAAGTCGCCGCCCACCCCACCGCCGTCCACGTCCGCGACTCCAAGAACCCCGAAGGCCCCACCTTCACCGTCGCCCCCGCTGCCTGGTCGTCCTTCGCCGCGTACGCCGCCGCCCGGGGCTGACGCGCGAAGCCGTGGCCGACGAAGCAGGCACAGTCGAGCTGAGCACGCAGGACCTCCGCGAGGTGACGGCCTTCGCCGCAGCGTGCGCGGACAGCGCGCTGGCGGCCTTCGAGGCGGAACAGCCCGACGATTCGCGCCCCCGTGAAGCCATCGCCACCGCCTGGGAGTTCGCCCGGGGCGGCGCGCGCGGAAAGGCCCTGCGTGACGCTGCCTGGGCGGCGCTCAAGGCGGCGAAGTGCGCGGGCACCCCGGCAGGGCGCGAGGCGGCGCGGGCGGCGACGGCAGCTGCGGGCGCCGCCTATCTGCATCCGCTGCCCAAGGCCACCCAGGTCAAGCACATCCTCGGAGCGGCCGCTCACGCGGCCAGGGCGGCCGAGCTGCTCGCCGACGACGATCAGGCCGTGGGTGCCGATCATGTCGGGCAGGCGGTGCGGAGCGCGACGCCGGGCGTCGTGGACGTCCTCGTGCGCTACCCGGCGGCGCCGGGCGGCGGCGGACGCGTCGGCGAGCTGATCCGCATGCTGGACGAGAGCCTCCGCCGGTGACGCACCGCACACCCCTCACACGACCGTGACCAGCGGTTTCTCCCATAGGCTGGAGTTCCATGGCAACAGGCGCATCGCTTTGGTCGTTCGCCCTCGTCGTAGGGCTCCTCACTCTCACGCCCGGCCTGGACACGGCTCTCGTCCTGCGCACCGCCGCCCTCGGGCGGCGGGCCCGCGCCTGGGGCGTCGTCCTCGGCATCCAGTCCGGCACCCTCGTCTGGGGCGCGCTCACCTCGCTCGGCGTGACCGCTCTGATCACCGCGTCCCACATCGCTTACGAAGTCCTGCGCTGGGCGGGCGCCGCGTATCTGCTCTGGATGGCGTTCCGGCTGGTCCGCGACACCTTCCGCGGCCGGGCCGCCACCGAGACGCCGGTCGAACTCACGACCGGCGCGGACACCCTCCCCGCCGGCTGGCGGCAGGGCACCCTGACCAACCTGCTCAACCCGAAGATGGGCGCGTTCTACGTGGCCGTGCTGCCGCAGTTCGTTCCCCCGGGCGCCGATCACTTCTCCACGGGCCTGCTGCTGACCGGCGTCCACATCGTGCTGGGCCTGGTCTGGTCCGCCGTCCTCATCGCCTTCGCCGCCGTACTCGGCACCTGGCTTCGCAAGCCGCAGGCCCGTGCCGTGCTCGACCGGATCACCGGTGCGGTCATTGCGGGCTTCGCCGTGCGGCTGGCGCTGAGCGACTGACGGACTCAGCACCGGAGTCCGCGACGGGGCGCGGTCCAGGTCGGTCGGCGGCGGGCCCGGGCCCGGGGTGCGCCGGGAAGATGACCGGACTCAGCAGATGCCGTGTGCGCTCGGGCGTCGGGCCGTGGGCCAGCCGGGGGACGATCACGGCGCGCAGCTCGGCCATCAGCTGCTGGAGTTCGTCCGGGTCGAGCCACAGCGCGTGCTGGCGGAATCCGACCAGGTCGGCGGACGGGTCGGCCCCGTCGCCGTCGACGTAGGCGTTGAACTCCGCCGTCAGGGTGGCCATGGCGACCGCGAAGGCGCGTCGGTAGTCCTCGGGCGACAGGGAGGCCGCCGCCGCGGCGTCGATCACCGCGCGGTCCCGCAGCAGCCGGTAGCGCCGCTCGACGGCGCCGCGCACGCGCTGCTCCTCCTCGACGGCCAGGAGTCCACCGTCAGCCAGGAGCCCGACGTGCCGGTAGACGGTGGCCTTCGAGACATCGGGCAGCAGGGCGCAGAGTTCGGTCGTCGTGCGGGTCCGCCCGTCGTGCATGGCGTGCACGATGCGCATCCGTACCGGGTGCAGCAGCAGATCAACCGTTTCCATGGACGCATGTTCTCATCTTCGATACCTTTCTCAAACTTGAGAAAGGAGGCGTCTCCATGCCGCGCCCCACACCTGAAGCGACGCTCCCCCGGCCCCCGTTGGGGCACCTGTACGAGGTCTCCGGCCGCCGCCTGATGCTTCACCGCTCCGGAGAGGGCGGCCCCGCGGTGGTGTTCCTCCCGGGAGCCGGCCAGGTGGGGCTGGACTACCTGAACATCCACAACCGGGTGGCCGAAGCAACCACCAGCGTGCTCTACGACCGGGCCGGCACCGGCTGGAGCGGCGCCGCCACGCTGCCCCGCCCCGCCGCCGACGTCACGGCCGAACTCCGCGCCCTGCTCGGAGCAGCCGGCGTACCGGGCCCGTACGTCCTCGTCGGCCACTCCCTGGGAGGCGCGTACGCACGCCACTTCGCCCACCACCACCCCGAGGACGTGGCGGGACTGCTCCTGCTCGACCCCTTCCACGAGGACCTCCACGGGCTCGCCCCGCAGGAGGCGCGCGAGCGCCTCACGGAACTCCACCGCATGGACATCCCCGAACTGACACCGCACCAGCTCGACCAGGCCCGCCGACAGGCCGCTCCCGTCTTCGCCGCGTGGCCCGACTCCGTGCGCGATGCACTCGTCGAGCACCACGCCACCGTGGCCTGGAAGGCCGGGCTGCACGAGGACCGCAACCTCTACGACGAGGTCGCCGAGGAGCTCAGGACGGCACAGGCGCTGCCCGACATCCCCCTGATCGTGGTCACCGCCCAGGGTCACGACGACACCCAGGCCCAGCTGTGGTCGGACGACCTGCTCCGATGGATCAACGGCACCAAGTCGGACCTCCACGGCCGCCTGGCGTCCTCGGTGCCGCGCGGTGAGCGCCGGATCCTGCCCGACGCGGGCCACGGCTGGCTGCACGAGGAGAGCCAGGACGACGTGCTCCGGGCGGTCCTGGACCTCCTCGGCCGGGCGTGACACCGCGGACCGGACCGCCAGTTCGGCCTCGTGGCCCGAAGCCGCCGGTCACTGTCCTCGCAGCGCCCCCGTATCGGACGGTGTCGCCCCCGAACCCGGCCGCGGCCAGCTCGTCGACCACGTCCTCCGGGGTGGCGAGCGTGTACAGCTTCTCCGCGGAGACCAGCGCGCCGCGCTTCTGCACGGCGGCCGGGGGCGGGCCCGCCGCGGCAGCCGTGGCGGGCCCGCCGAGCAGGAGCGCGCAGCATACGGCGGCCGGAGGCGCCCTCAGCCGACGGCGGTACCGGTTCCGGGCGGACGGTAAGGGTGACGCGGAGGCGGTCATGCTCCTCCCCGGTGAGGCCGGACAGCGCACCGTCCACCCTCACAAGCGGCGGGCGGGCACCGCATTGGGGCAGTCCCCCCGGCCTGTCGTGGGGACTGCCCCCGGCCGGTGACACTTCGGGGCAGCTCCGTCCCGACGCACCGGTGTCCGATCCCTTCAAGACGATGACGCGCACGGCTGGGTAGCGTCTCTCCCATGACCGCCTCTGATGCCGGAACCCGCCACCTCAGCATCCGCGTCGACCGCCCCGCCGGCCAGGTCTACGCCTACGCCTCGGAACCGTCCCACCTGCCCGAATGGGCGGCAGGGCTCGGGGCGTCGATCGAGGAGATCGACGGGCAGTGGATCGCCGACTCCCCCATGGGACGCGTCGTGGTCGAATTCGCGCCGAAGAACGACTTCGGCGTCCTCGACCACCACGTCACCCTGCCCTCGGGCGAGACCGTCCACAACCCGGTCCGGGTGATCGCGGACGGACCCGGCTGCGATGTCGTGTTCACGCTGCGCCGCCGGCCGGGCATGAGCGCGGAGGAGTTCCGCAGCGACGAGGCCGCGGTGTCCGCCGACCTCGCGACGCTCAAGCGGATCGTCGAGCAGTCCTGAGACCCCGGTGCCGGCCGGCACCCGGCACCGGCGCCCCGTCAGGGGGGCTGTCAGTGGCGGACCCTGGGGTGACCGCTCATGGCAGCCACCTTCCCGACCAACTGCCCGCGCTCGCCCTTCCGGGGGGGGCACGCTCGTGGACACCACCTGCTGCGACGGTCCGTGGCACGAGCCCCTGCTCCGGTACGCCGACGCGCCCGCGCGGCCGGGGCGACAGGGCCCGGCTGCGGACCACCGGCCGCCCGCTCGGCCTGCTCCCGGTGCTGATCGACACGGGCCGGCGCGACGAGGGTCCCGAGGACGGGGCGCTCAGCCCCGCCGACACCAGCTACCCGGGCGACCACGACGCCGAAGAGGTACTCGCCGGGGCCTGGGACGCCTACGCCTCCGACGAACTGGGGAGGAGTCCGCCCGGTGGCCGGGCCTGGCCCGCGTCCCCGCCGCGTGCACGCCCGGGCGCCCGGACGAACTGGCCGCCGAGACGGCCGACATGCTCACCGACACCGTGCAGGCGGCCCTGGTGCCCGCCCGGCGCAGCGCGGACATACCGGCGGCCATCGGCCGGCCGGGCCTCGCTCAACCACGAGAACGACGTGGCCCGGCTCTGCGCCGTACTGCGCTCGTGGGAGGACCGCTTCGACATCCGGGTCGTCGCGCTCGGCTTCGACACCCTGACGGTGTCCGTGGGACGGCCTCCGACCACCGCGGCGGAGGCCCGGCCCCTGGCGGCCGAGCACTTCGCGTTCTGCCCGGACACCATCGAGGCGGTCCCTCCGGACGGCCTGGACGTCTACGCCGAGAAGAGCCTCCTGGGCCAGGAGACGCGGTCCTTCCGGTGGCACTGAGCAGGCGTCCCCGTTCCGTACGCCAGGGACGCGTCGGACCGGGCACTTGCCCGATATCCGGGTGCCCTGGCGGCCAGGAGAGCCGGTAAGGTCGCGATCTTCGGCCGGCGGAAGCCGCCGGAGTCCCTGAGGCCGTGCTGCCACGATGAACTGCGACACCGCATCCGCCCGCCTCCGGCTCGACCGGGCGCTGGACCGGCTGACCGTCACCTTCCGAGGAACGACCGCTCATCCCGACGAGGTCCAGTGCACCTGCCACTGGGGCAGCGAGGAAGAGCTCGCCCTGCTGAAGGTCCCGGAGGCGGAGCTCGCCCCGGACCTCCTGCGCCGCACCTGGGACGCCCCCGACTGGACCGATCACGGCTCCGTACTGCGCCGCATCCTGCCCCAGTTCGCCAGGGCGCTGACCCTGGGCGACGTGAAACCCATGTTCGGCATGTACGAAGTGGGCAAGTCGTTCGCCCGGGGCCACTGGCAGCAGTGGCCGCAGCCCCAGAGCCTGGCGGTCCAGGAGTTCCTGGAAGCCTGGTGGGCCCACACGCTCGTCGAGCCGGAGCCCGCCGTCCCCGCCCACGAGCTCCTCGCGCTGTGCGTCGAGGCATCCTGCACCCTCACTCCGTGGCTCGGCACCTGGGAGGCGCTCGACCACCGCGTCGCCGACCGGCACCTGGCCGAGGCCGCCGCCCACTGGGAGTACGAGCTGCTGGGGGACGAGCTTCCGTGGGACGGATGGGACACCGACGAGGACGCCCTACGCGTCGAGCTCGCGGCCTGGCTCGTCCGTCACGCACCCGCGCGGCTCCGGCGCCAGGACGCTCCCGAGGAACTGCTGCACCGGATACGGCTCATCGGACTCACCGGCCCCGCCCGCTGGGAGGACCCGCACTGGCCCGACCGCCGCTACTGAGAGAGCACCGTCCCGTGCTCAGGGCGCCTTCAGCAGGTCCCGGAGCCCGGCGACGTACGTATGGACATCACGTTCGGCCGGCAGGGCCTCGATCACCGGGGCCGCCTCGCGCCCTGACCGGCGGCAGGAGCGGCAGAGCCCGTCGATGAGGGCTCCGGGACGACCGGGCGCACCGCACTCGGTGCACTCCATCATCGCCCGGGGCGCGGGGGTCCCGGACGCGGGCGGTTCCGCGGCTGCGGTCACCTGCGGCGGGACCTTGCGGGTGAGACGGCAGCGGACGAAGCCGACCGGCGAGTCGACCTGCGCGGGGAGCCCGGCGGCCAGGGCCTGCGTGAGGTGGTCGGCGTCCACACCGCGCGCGAACCACTCGGCGGCCAGCGGCTCCAGGACGGTGCAGTCGGCTGCCGAGAGCGCCAGGCGGGCATCGGCACGGCCGAGTTGGGCCAGCGCGGCGTACGCGGGCGAAGGTCCCTCCGGTGCGGGCGGGGTGGACTCCCGCTGCTCCGGCACGGGGTCCTTCGCCCGCTGCTCCGGCACGGGGTCCTTCGCCCGCTGCTCCGGAACCACAAGGGAGGCCACCGGCTGGACGGCGAAGGGCTCGACCGCAGCCGTCCGCTCTCGCTCGTCGGCGACGAGGGCCGCCCACCACTCGTTGTCCCGCGCGGTCCGGGACCAGAACGTGCGGAAGACCCAGCGAACCGGGCCGCCTTCACCTCCCACGAGGCACCGCACCCGGCGCAGATACCCGGCGACCGAGAGGGCCTTCAGCGCCGACGCCACGGCCTGCTGCCCGTAGAGCGGGAGCTGCTTGGCCAGCCCCTTGACGTCCATGGCGGCGCCCTCCGGCAGCTGGTCGATGAACCCGGCGATGCTGCGCTCCCGGATCGGCAGCAGCTCGAAGTCGACTGCCGTACGCGGCCGTTGATCCGGCGCCGAGCGCTTGCCGTAGCCGGGATGGGCCATCGGGTACGGGCGGGAGCAGGCAGAGGCCTGCGAGGCGGAGCTAAGGTGCTGGGTAGCCACGGGATCGCTTCTTTCGATCTTGGGGCGAGACCCCGGCCGGTGTTGTCAGCACCGCGTCGGGGTCGCTCGTTTCCGGCACCGTAGACAGTCGCCACTCTCCGCTGCAAGTCGCTCACGATTAGTCATACTTGCTGGCCGTGACGGGTCCGGGAGGTCGGGGAGGATTTCCCCCACCTTCCTTTCCCTCCCGGACGTAAGAAGGCGCTCGGCTCTCGGAACCCGCATCCCGGCCCTCGGATCCCGAAACCCGGGCTTCGGGCCCGGAGAGCCGTCAGCATCCCTCGAACGAGTGAGACGACCGGTCCGGCGCTCGAACCCCGGCCCTCGAACCTCGGCCCTCGGATCCCGGGTCCCGAATCCCGAATCTCAGGCCCCGAGCCACGGGCGCCCGAGGCCGGCACCCCGCAGGCTCACCCCGGCGCCGGCACCCTGGCGACCACGAACCCCTCACCGTCCTGGAACTCGATCAGTACCCCGTGCTCCACGAGGAAGACCCAGCACTCGGGACAGTCCAGGACGGCGTCGGCGTACCCGCTCACCAGGGCGAGGTCCACGGCGACCGACGGCACGCACAGATTGCCCGGGAACACGACGCCCAGACCGCCCCCGCCGTACTCACCCACCAGCCTGCACAGCTCGGCGGCGTCGAAAGCGCGGGTACGTTCCAGGACTTCGGCCCCCCTCCAGTCCAACCGGGTCGACCCGACCGAGCCGAAGCGATTCAGGCTCAGCGCGGCGAACGCTCTGTCCTCCCGGTACGACAGCACCATCGCCGACGGCGCGGCGGCGTGCAGCAAGGCCTCCACGGCCTCGCGCTGCGTCCCGTAGCTGTCGATCGCGCCCATACCCGCCCCTCAGAGGAACCGCGAACTGCTCACCGGCCCGGCCGAGTGCAGCCCCGCCCGGTCGCCCCGCAGCCAGGTGCCGCGCACCCCGGCGACGAAGGCCGCCAGCACCTCGTCGGAGTCGGACGGTGTGGCCCCGTCCCCCTCCTCCGGCTTCGGGTCCGCCGCCACGATCTCGGCGGCGATCTCCGCCTCCGGCCGTGTGTCCGGCTCCCCGAAGGCCATCTCCCCGTCCTCGCCCGGCATCAGGCGCGCGCCCCAGGGGGCCACGACCGACTGGTACAGGAAGGTGACGCTGTCGGCGGCGACGGCCGGCGGATCGGTCCAGCAGCTCGCGTGCTCGTGCAGGACCTGCCCCGGAGCCCTGTCGAAGAGCTGCATGACGACCTCACCTCCCCCGTCCGCCCGCGCCGTCCCGTCGAGGTCGTGGGCGATGACGACGGTGTCCTCCCGGCCTGCCTCGAAGGGGAGCGCGGGAAGCCCCAGCACCTCCGCGGCGGCCAGCCCCAGGATCCGGCTCCCCCGGTCCGGCAGCAGCGACACCGAACGGGGCCGGACCTCCCCGGCGGCGAGTACCGCCCGCAGCCGAAGCAGCCCGTGGAGACAGAGTTCACGGCTGTCCTGCGTCCAGGCGTAGCGCCCCGTCATCCCGGCATCGAAGCCGAACGGGGACAAGGTCCCCAGCACGGTGCCGCCCATGACGTACTGCCAGCCCCGCAGGTCCGTCACGTCGAGCGCACTCACCGACCCGGCACCGGCCGCACGCTCCAGCATGCGGTTCTGCCGGTCCCGCGCCCCCAGCCACCGGTCCTCGTCCGGAGCGCCCAGGCGCCCGTGGTGCAGCCGGGCGAGCTCCAGATCCCCGGCCAGCACGGCATTGAAGATGAGGAGATAGCGGTCCGGCCAGTCGACCAGCCCGTCCTCGTGGGCGAGCAGCACATCGGCGGCGTCCCTGTGGCGCCCCTCCCGCTCGTACGCGGAGACCAGCTCACGCAGGAGTCCCGCCGAGCCAGGCGCCAGCCGCAGCGCCTCGCGCAGCGCGGGTATCGCCAGATACGGCACCCCGCGCTCCACGCAGGCGTAGCCGTAGTCGTAGAGCGACTGCACCCGGCCGGGGTGCCTGGCCAGCGCCCCGGCGGCCTCGGCGAGGTCGCCGAAGCCCGAGGCCTCCGCCGCGCACCCCACGACCGACGCGACCTGCTCCAGCGGCGCCGCAGGCACCTGCCTCAACGCGCGCAGCGCCCCGGGGACATCACCCTCGTCCAGGCGATCCCAGGCGGCAGCCAGCTCGGGGGACGTGGGACGTCGATTCCGTCGCGAGAACATGGCGAAATCCTCTCCGCCACCCCGCCGCGGCCACAAGCGAATTGAGCGCTCGGCCTCAGCGCCCGAGCTTCCGCGCGACCTCCGTCGCCCAGTACGTCAGGATCATCTGCGCGCCCGCGCGCCGGATGCCCGTCAGGCTCTCCAGGATCGCCGCGTCCCGGTCGATCCAGCCCTTCTCCGCGGCGGCCTCGATCATCGCGTACTCACCACTGATCTGGTACGCCGCGACCGGCACGTCCACCGCGTCGGCGACCTTGGCGAGGACGTCCAGGTAGGGACCGGCGGGCTTGACCATGACCATGTCGGCGCCCTCCTCCAGGTCCAGCGCCAGCTCCCGCAGCGACTCCCGGACGTTGGCCGGGTCCTGCTGGTACGTCTTGCGGTCGCCCTGGAGCGAGGAGCCCACCGCCTCGCGGAACGGCCCGTAGAACGCCGAGGAGTACTTGACGGTGTAGGCGAGGATCGACACGTCCTCGTGGCCCGTCTGGTCCAGCGCGTCGCGGATCACACCGACCTGACCGTCCATCATGCCGCTGGGGCCCACCACGTGCGCGCCCGCGTCGGCCTGGACCTGGGCCATCTCGGCGTACCGCTCCAGCGTGGCGTCGTTGTCGACACGGCCGTCCTCGGTCAGCACCCCGCAGTGCCCGTGGTCGGTGTACTCGTCCAGACAGAGGTCGGACATGACCACCAGGTCGTCCCCGACCTCTTCCCGCACCGCGCGCAGCCCCACCTGGAGGATGCCGTCCGGGTCGGTGCCCGCCGTGCCCCGCCCGTCCTTCTTCTCGTCCAGCGGGACGCCGAAGAGCATGATCCCCGAGACGCCCGCCGCGACCGCGTCGACGGCGGCCTTCCTCAGCGTGTCCAGGGTGTGCTGCTGGACACCCGGCATGGCCGAGATCGCGACCGGGGCGTCGATGCCCTCACGGACGAACGCGGGCAGGATCAGGTTCGCCGGGTCGAGCCGGGTCTCGGCGACCATGCGCCGCATGACAGGGGTCGTCCGCAGCCGGCGGGGCCGCGAGCCGGGGAAGTTTCCGTACTCAGTCATCCTTCGAGACTAGACCCGCACAGATCACCGGTTTACCGACAGCGGGCCCGGAAAAAGCACCCCCGGAGCAACCGCACGCACCCGGCCTGCTGCATGGGCCGGCGGCACGACAACGACCTGAGCCGACTCGCGGAGGCCAGGAGTCCGAGGGGACACGATGAACGAGGGCGTCGCCGCCGTACGACGCGCCAGGACCATCCGGGCCACCGTGTCCGCGGGCATCGCGGGGGCGACGGTGACCGGCCTCGGCGCCGGGGTGCTGTCCTGGTGGCAGGTGCCGGCACTCGCCGTGCCCGCCGTCGGACGCGCAGCCTGGACCGGATCGCGGATCGGCCGTATCGACGGCATCCGCGCGGCCCGGCTGGAACCCGGCGAAGGCGTGATCGACACCTACGCGGTCCGGCCCCCGTACACCGGACACACCCCGCCCTCGCCCCACGAAGGCCCGCAGTACCACCTCCGCGTCACCTCACGCGGCATCGAGATGTGGGAACGCGCCGAGCTGCTCCGGAAGCACCCCTGGCCCGAGCTCCGGGTGATCGTCGACGGCCCCCGCCTGCGCATCCGCCACCTGGGGCAGGAAGCCGGGACGATGCTGCTGGAACAGCCGGGTGCGGTCGCCGAGGTCCGGCAGGCCGCGCTGCGCCACGGCGTCGCCTGACCGCGCACGGCGGGGAAAACCGGTCGACAGCTCCCGCGGGCACCTGGGAGGGTCCCGCCCGTGACACACAGCGAACTGTGGAACCGCGCGACCGCCGACCGCTACGACTCCGAGGAGGCCGAACGGTCCACGGCCGCCTTCCTCGAACCGAACCTCGCCTTCCTCGCCGACCTCGCCGGAGGCGGCCGTGCCCTGGAGTTCGCCATCGGGACGGGCCGCGTGGGCGTCCCGCTCCGCCGGCGCGGCGTGCCCGTGACCGGCATCGAACTGTCCGAGCACATGGCCGCGGTGCTCCGGAAGAAGGTCGACGAGGACACGCTGCCGGTGACCCTGGGGGACATGGCCACCACCGTCGTGCCCGGCGCGTTCTCCCTGGTCTACCTCGTCTACAACACCATCTCGAACCTGCTGACACAGGACGCGCAGGTCGAGTGCTTCCGCAACGCGGCACGGCACCTGGAACCCGGCGGCCGGTTCGTCGTCGAACTGCACGTGCCACCCCTGCGGCTCCTGCCGCCCGGCCAGGTCGCCGTGCCCTTCGACGTGTCCGACCGCCACCTCGGCTTCGACACCTTCGACCTGGCCGAGCAGATGCTCGTCTCGCACCACTTCACCCAGGACGACGACGGCAGCTACCGCCGCGGCGCCTCCCGGCACCGGTACGCCTGGCCCGCTGAGCTCGACCTGATGGCACGGATCGCCGGTCTCGAACCCGAACGCCGTGTCGCGGACTGGGACGGGACGCCGTTCACCCAGGACTCCACGAAGCACATCTCCGTGTGGCGCAAGCCGGCCTGAGCCAGGGAAAGCGGCCGTACGCTCCGGCGGGCGTGGCGGAGACCCCGCAGCACGTCAGCAGCCGGTCCCGGCCCCGCACCCGTCGCTCGCGGCAGCGGGGGGTACGAGCCCGGGGCCGAGCTGGAGTCCGTACCCGACCTCGGGGACCCCTACCGGGCGGCGCGATGATGGGGGCCACCCCTCCCCCTGCGCGCCAAGAGCACGCCGGGCCCGGCCACCCGCCACCTCCGCACGCGAAAGGGCCCGGCCGCTCCCCGAAGGAAGCGACCGGGCCCCGCGCTCACACCGTCGGCGTCAGGTGGTCGTCCGGCGGCGCCGGGCGCCCGGGCGCCGCTCGCTCGGCCGGGTCACCGGGTCACCGGCCTCCTTCGCCGCGTCCCTGCGCTGCGCGCCGAAGTCCGCCAGCGCCTGGGCCAGCTTGTGGACCGACGGCTCCGGGGACAGGACGTCGACCCGCAGGCCGTGCTCCTCGGCGGTCTTCGCCGTGGCGGGACCGATGCACGCGATCACCGTCACGTTGTGCGGCTTGCCCGCGATACCGACCAGGTTGCGGACGGTGGAGGACGAGGTGAAGAGCACCGCGTCGAAACCGCCGCCCTTGATCGCCTCGCGGGTGTCGGCCGGCGGCGGCGAAGCGCGGACCGTGCGGTACGCGGTGACGTCGTCGACCTCCCAGCCCAGCTCGATGAGCCCGGCCACCAGGGTCTCCGTGGCGATGTCCGCACGCGGCAGGAACACCCGGTCGATCGGGTCGAAGACCGGGTCGTACGGCGGCCAGTCCTCCAGCAGCCCCGCGGCCGACTGCTCACCGGAGGGCACCAGGTCGGGCTTCACACCGAAGTCGACGAGCGCCGCGGCGGTCTGCTCGCCGACGGCCGCGACCTTGATCCCGGCGAAGGCACGGGCGTCGAGCCCGTACTCCTCGAACTTCTCCCGCACGGCCTTCACCGCGTTCACCGAGGTGAACGCGATCCACTCGTACCGGCCCGTGACCAGGCCCTTGACCGCCCGCTCCATCTGCTGGGGCGTGCGCGGCGGCTCGACGGCGATGGTCGGGACCTCGTGCGGCACGGCACCGTAGGAACGCAGTTGGTCGGAGAGCGACGCCGCCTGCTCCTTCGTGCGCGGCACGAGCACCTTCCAGCCGAACAGCGGCTTGGACTCGAACCACGCGAGCTGGTCGCGCTGGGCGGCGGAGCTGCGCTCGCCGACCACGGCTATGACGGGCAGGTGCCCGTCCGGCGACGGGAGGACCTTCGCCTGCTTCAGGACCTGGGCGATCGTCCCGAGCGTCGCCGTCCAGGTGCGCTGGCGGGTCGTCGTCCCGGCGATCGTGACCGTGAGCGGGGTGTCGGGCTTGCGGCCCGCCGAGACCAGCTCACCGGCGGCCGCGGCCACCGAGTCCAGCGATGCCGACACGACGGCCGTCGCATCGCTCGCGCCGACCTCGGACCAGCAGCGGTCCGACGCCGTACGGGCGTCGACGAAGCGCACGTCCGCACCCTGCGCGTCACGCAGCGGCACACCGGCGTAGGCGGGGACGCCGACGGCGTTGGCGATTCCGGGCACGACCTCGAAGGGCACACCCGCGGCGGCGCAGGCGAGCATCTCGGCACCCGTGTCGCCGTCCAGGCCGGGGTCGCCCGTGACGGCACGCACCACCCGCCTGCCGCCCTTCGCTGCCTCCATGACAAGATTGGCGGCATCCCTGAGAACGGGTACTCCGGCGGGTGTTGACGCCACGTCAACAACCGTCAGCTCAGGCGTGCTTACCCCTGCCCGCGCATGGCAGCGGACGACGTCGAGAACGTCCGGTTCAGCGACAAGGACGTCCGCGCTCGCAAGCGCCTCGACAGCGCGCAGAGTCAGCAGTCCCGGGTCGCCGGGACCGGCGCCGAGGAAGGTGACATGCCCTGAAGCCAGGACAGGGAAGTCGGATACGACAGGGCCGGTGGGGCTCAAAGTGCTCGCTCCCCCATAAGACCGGCCGCACCCTTGGCAAGCATCTCGGCCGCGAGCTCGCGACCGAGGGCCGCCGCGTCGTCGTGCGACGTGGGGACGGGACCGGTGATGGACAGCTGCACCAGGGAAGTGCCGTCGGTTGAACCGACGACACCGCGCAGGCGCAGTTCGTTGACAACCTGCGCGTCGGCCAGGAGGTCGGCCAGCGCACCCACAGGTGCGGAACAGCCGGCCTCCAGGGCGTTGAGCAGGGCGCGCTCGGCAGTGACGGCGACCCGGGTGTAGGGGTCGTCGAGCTCGGCGAGCGCCGCGGCGAGGTCCGTGCTGCTTTCAGCACATTCGATCGCCAGTGCTCCCTGGCCGGGAGCGGGCAGGACGGTGTCGGCCGGCAGGAAGTCGGTGACCTCGTCCGTGCGTCCGAGGCGGCTGAGCCCGGCGGCGGCGAGTACCACCGCGTCCAGCTCCCCGCTCCGTACGAATCCGATGCGCGTATCGACATTGCCGCGGATCGCGACGGTCTCTATCTCGAGGCCGTGCGAGCGGGCGTACGCGTTGAGCTGCGCCATGCGGCGCGGCGAGCCGGTGCCGATGCGGGCACCGGGCGGCAGCTGCTCGAACGTCAGCCCGTCCCGCGCCACCAGTGCGTCGCGCGGGTCCTCGCGCACCGGCACCGCGGCCAGGACGAGCCCCTCGGGCTGCACGGTCGGCAGGTCCTTGAGCGAGTGGACGGCGAAGTCCACCTCGCCGCTCAGCAGCGCCTCGCGCAGGGCCGCGACGAACACACCGGTCCCGCCGATCTGCGCCAGGTTCTCCCGGGAGACGTCTCCGTACGTGGTGATCTCCACGAGCTCCACGGCACGCCCGGTCACCTCACGGACCGCGTCGGCGACCATGCCGGACTGCGCCATGGCGAGCTTGCTGCGCCGGGTGCCTAGCCGGAGCGGTGTGGTGGTCTCCCCGCCCAGGGGTGAGTTGTCGGTCATGACCGCCCTCTATTCGGGTCGTTCAGGTCTGCCCGGGAGACGGCGGCCACCGTCTGCGGGTCGAGGTCGAAGAGTTCCCGCAGCGCATCGGCGTACCCGGCGCCGCCGGGCTCGCTGGCGAGCTGCTTGACCCGCACGGTGGGCGCGTGCAGGAGCTTGTCGACGACGCGGCGCACGGTCTGCGTGATCTCGGCGCGCTGTTTCTCGTCCAGGTCGGGGAGGCGCCCGTCGAGCCGCGCGATCTCGCCGGCCACCACATCGGCGGCCATGGTGCGCAGGGCGACGACGGTCGGAGTGATGTGGGCGGCGCGCTGCGCGGCCCCGAACGCGGCGACCTCGTCGGCGACGATGGTGCGCACCTGGTCCACATCGGCGGCCATCGGGGCGTCCGCGGACGCCTCGGCGAGCGACTCGATGTCGACGAGGCGCACACCGGCGATGCGGTGGGCCGCACCGTCGATGTCACGCGGCATCGCGAGGTCGAGCAGATGGATCCGGGCGGGGCCCGTACCGGCCGGACGCGGCACGGCCCGGCGCACGGCCCGGTCCTGCGCGGCGGTGGCGGAGCCGTTCTCCACCCACGCGGCGTGCTGGTCCAGCTCGTCGGGGACGGGGGCCGCGGGAGCCTCGGGCGCCTGCGCGGCGTTGTCGAAGTCGACGCCGAGCGCGTCGGCGACGACCTCCGCGCTCAGGACGAGCCCGGTCGCGCCCGTACAGGACACCACGATGTCGGCACGTGTCAGTTCGTCCGTCACCCGGGCCATCTCCACGGCGCGCGCCGTCGGCACACCGGCCTGGCCGAGGATCTCGACGAGCCGGTCGGCGCGGGCCCGGGTCCGGTTGGCGACGACGATCTCGTCGACGCCGGCACGGGCCAGGGTGGCGGCGGCCAGCGAGGACATCGAGCCCGCGCCGATCACCAGCGCGCGCTTCCCGGCGGCCCACTCGGCGACCTCGGCGCCGTCGGCCAGCTGCTCGAGACCGAAGGTGACGAGCGACTGCCCGGCCCGGTCGATCCCCGTCTCGCTGTGGGCGCGCTTGCCGACCCGCAGGGCCTGCTGGAAGAGGTCGTTCAGCAGCCGGCCGGCGGTGTGGAGCTCCTGCCCCAGCGCCAGCGCGTCCTTGATCTGGCCGAGGATCTGGCCCTCGCCGACGACCATCGAGTCCAGCCCGCACGCCACCGAGAAGAGGTGGTGGACGGCACGGTCCTCGTAGTGCACATAAAGATAAGGAGTGAGCTCGTCCAGCCCGACCCCGCTGTGCTGCGCGAGCAGGGTGGACAGCTCGGCAACACCCGCGTGGAACTTGTCCACGTCCGCGTACAGCTCGATGCGGTTGCAGGTGGCCAGGACGGCGGCCTCGGTCGCGGGCTCCGCGGCGAGGGTGTCCTGAAGCAGTTTCGTGCGGGCCTCGGCCGCCAGCGACGCCCGCTCCAGCACGGAGACGGGGGCGCTGCGGTGACTCAGCCCTACGACCAGGAGACTCATGCCGGCATCACGGCGGGCATGTCCCCGTCAGGTCCCTTCCGGCCGGTGGGGGTGGCGCGCATCGGAGGCGCCTCGTCGGCGTCGGCGTCGCCGCCCACACCCGCCCTGCCGTCGGCAGCGGCTTCCTCGCCGGCCTTGCGCTGCTCGTGGAAGGCGAGGATCTGAAGCTCGATCGAGAGATCGACCTTGCGCACGTCGACACCGTCGGGCACGGACAGCACCGTCGGCGCGAAGTTCAGGATGGAGGTCACCCCTGCGGCGACGAGCCGGTCGCAGACCTGCTGGGCCGCGCCGGGCGGGGTGGTGATGACACCGATCGACACGCCGTTGTCGCTGATGATCCGGTCGAGGTCGTCGGTGTGCTGCACGGCGATCCCTGCCACGGGCGTGCCCGCCATGGCGGGGTCGGCGTCGATCAGGGCCGCGACCCGGAAACCACGGGAGGCGAAGCCGCCGTAGTTGGCGAGCGCGGCGCCGAGATTACCGATGCCGACGATCGCGACCGGCCAGTCCTGGGTGAGCCCGAGCTCACGGGAGATCTGGTAGACGAGGTACTCGACGTCGTAACCGACACCACGCGTGCCGTAGGAGCCCAGATAACTGAAGTCCTTGCGCAGCTTCGCGGAATTGACTCCCGCCGCTGCGGCGAGTTCCTCGGAGGACACCGTCGGAACCGAGCGCTCGGAGAGCGCCGTCAGTGCGCGGAGATACAGCGGAAGCCGGGCGACGGTGGCCTCGGGAATTCCTCGGCTACGGGTCGCCGGTCGGTGAGTTCGGCCAGTTGCCACGGTGCTCCTGCGGGATGAGCGGGGCTGCAGGCGGCCGTATGTCCTATGACCGCCCCGTCGACAGCAGGCTATGTCTTTGTGAACGCGTGCACAAAGATGGTGTCCGTTTTGTCTGGTCAAAGTGACCGGGGTCACGCATATTCCAGGCGCGATCCCGGAACCCGGGACACCATCAGCCCGTTGCGGGCCCGAAGGGGGCAAGACGGTACACACTCCTCATGTCCACGCCCCCGAGACCACTCAAAACGCCCATGATGTTACCGGGTTTCGCCAAGGAAGCCCCCTCACGTGCGCAGGGCCGTGCGCAGCCTCGCCGGGTCCACGCGCCAGAAGGTGTGCTGCTCGCCGTCGATCAGGACCACCGGGATCTGCTCCCAGTACTCCTTGTGCAGCACCTCGTCCTCCGTGATGTCCTTCTCCACCCAGGACGCGCCGGTCTCCTCGCAGACCGCGCTCACCACCTGTCGCGCGTCGTCACAGAGATGGCACCCGGGCTTCCCCACCAGGGTCACCACCCGGTCCGCGGGCTTCCTCTTCGTACGACGCAGCAATGCACTCATACCTTCATTCTGCGCCCCCGGCCGAGCGTCCGAAGGCGCGGAATCACCCGTTTAACGCCCCGGCCCCGGAGAGTTCACACCGCCGCATCCCGCCGGGTCGGGAAGAGCCGAACGGAATGGCTATGCTCACGACATGGCCGCTCTTGGATGGCTCACCCCCCGCAGGCGCCCCGCCACGGCACGCAGCGTGCTCGCAGGCGAGGCCGCAGCCGAGGCCGCGCGGAAGTCGGCACTCCCCTCCGGCGCCGAAGAGCTGCCGGCCGTCCCCGAAGAGAACGGGGAGCCCCCCTTCCCGGTGGCCGGGGACACCCGGGCCGCCGCCTTCTTCGACCTCGACAACACCGTGATGCAGGGCGCCGCGATCTTCCACTTCGGCCGCGGCCTGTACAAGCGGAAGTTCTTCGAGCGCCGCGAACTGACCAGGTTCGCCTGGCAGCAGGCGTGGTTCAGGCTGGCCGGGGTCGAGGACCCCGAGCACATGCAGGACGCCCGCGACAGCGCGCTGTCCATCGTCAAGGGCCACCGCGTCTCCGAGCTGATGTCCATCGGCGAGGAGATCTACGACGAGTACATGGCCGACCGCATCTGGCCCGGCACCCGCGCCCTGGCGCAGGCCCACCTCGACGCGGGCCAGAGGGTCTGGCTGGTCACCGCCGCACCGGTGGAGACCGCCACGATCATCGCCCGCCGCCTCGGCCTGACCGGCGCCCTGGGCACCGTCGCCGAATCGGTCGACGGCGTCTACACCGGACGGCTCGTCGGCGAACCCCTCCACGGCCCGGCGAAGGCCGAGGCGGTCCGCGCGCTGGCATCGGCCGAGGGCCTGGACCTGGAGCGCTGCGCGGCGTACAGCGACTCGCACAACGACATCCCGATGCTGTCCCTGGTCGGCCACCCGTACGCGATCAACCCGGACGCCAAGCTGCGCAAGCACGCCCGCGCCCTGGACTGGCGGCTGCGCGACTACCGCACCGGCCGCAAGGCGGCCAAGGTCGGCATCCCGGCTGCGGCCGGCGTCGGCGCACTGGCCGGGGGCACCGCGGCCGCCGTGGCGCTCCACCGCCGCCGCCGCTGACCCCTCTGCCCCTCCCCCTTCCCCTTCCCCGAACGCGCGGCCGGACCCTGTCCCGCCGCGCGTTCGGCGTCGTCCCGCCGCCTCCCGCCTGCGTGCGGCGCGGAGCGGCACGCCCGGAGACGTACGGCCAATCGGGAGCGGAACATCGGAACGGGACACCCATCGCTCCGGCCAGTCGCATTGCGTGCGGGCGACCACAACCCGTCGCCGCCGCAGGCAGATCACGAAGCCATTCGATCAATAACCGGTCACGATGTGCCACTTGAACCGTCACTTAGAGGTTACGGAAGCGACGGAACCGGTGATTTGAGCAACTGGGTGTAGCACCGCCTGTACGAAGCGTTATTCTCCTCAGACGCACAAGGAGCCCGCCACCCGCTACCACGAGTGACGGTTTTCGAACTGCACGTGATGGAAGCTCTGCCTCTGGGAGTCCCGTGTACCCACACGTCGGGGTTGACACCTCGGGCCTGGCTACGCTGCGCGCAACGGTCCTCGACCACTTGCGCGGCTTCGTCCCCACCGCGTACGCCGTCCCCCAATTTGCCACCCCTGTACCTGCCGGCCCTTGCTATGCGCTGGCCGAACGCAGCGCGGCCGTCGGAAGACGGAGCAACCGCGTCGCCCCGACCGCCACGTCGTCGGCTCCCGCCCGCCGGCCGGCGGCCGACAGCGACAGCGCGCGCATGATGGATCTCGTCGAGCGCGCCCAGGCCGGTGAGGCCGAGGCCTTCGGCCGCCTGTACGACCAGTACAGCGACACCGTGTACCGGTACATCTACTACCGCGTGGGAGGGAAGGCGACAGCGGAGGACCTCACCAGCGAGACCTTCCTGCGCGCCCTGCGCCGCATCTCCACCTTCACCTGGCAGGGCCGCGATTTCGGCGCCTGGCTGGTCACGATCGCTCGCAACCTGGTCGCCGACCACTTCAAATCCAGTCGTTTCCGACTGGAAGTGACCACCGGCGAAATGCTCGACGCCAACGAGGTCGCGCGGAGCCCGGAGGACTCCGTCCTGGAGTCCCTCTCCAACGCCGCACTGCTGCAAGCCGTTCGCCGCCTCAACCCGCAGCAGCAGGAGTGCGTGACCCTGAGATTCCTCCAGGGCCTCTCGGTCGCCGAGACCGCCCGGGTCATGGGGAAGAACGAGGGCGCGATCAAAACCTTGCAGTACCGGGCGGTGCGGACACTCGCACGACTCCTCCCGGACGACGCCCGCTGACATCACCATCCGTGACGTGTTCGTGACACACCGATCGGATCATCTTTCGTCCGTAACCCAACTGCCGCGCCACTCGTTGTGCCGGATGCAGGCCCCCTGTCGCCTCGCCAGACCGTTTCCACTCGCTCGATCGTGTGGAAACGACTCCGGCGGGCAACCTTCCGGACCCTCAGGGGAGTCGACCGTCATGACGAGAGGAGGTGCCGCCAGTGATCGCAAACGTTTCGGCACACCGGCGGGCGAACGCCTTCGCCCAGGCCCTGGAGGAGCAGTCCCCCCAGGGTGCGGCGGCCGTACAGCCCGAGGACCCGGCCGAACCGGCCGACCACGGAACGCTGTTGGCCCTGGCGAACGGCCTCGGTGAGCTACCGGAGCCGCAATTCGATCCCGAGGTCAAAGTGGTGCAGCGAGCACAGCTCGTCGCAGCCATGGAGACCATGTTCGCCGAAGGCGGTGCGTCCACGGGCCCTACGGTGCCCGAACAGCGGAACAAGGGAGCCCACCGGGCCTCCCCGATCCGGAGGCTGCGTCCCCGCTCCCGCTGGGCGAAGGGCCTCACCGCGGGCGGGCTCACGGTCGGTGTGGCCGCGGGAGCGTTCGGCGGAGTGGCCGCTGCCAGTTCCGACGCCCTGCCGGGTGACTCCCTCTACCCGCTGAAGCGCGGGATGGAGGACCTCAGCCTCGGCATGGCCGACGGCGACGCCGACCGCGGCGAGGCCTACCTCGACCAGGCGTCGACCCGCCTCAGCGAAGCACGCCGGCTCATGGAGCGGGGCCGCGCGGGAGAGATGGACCACGAATCCATCGGCGAGGTCAGGCGCGCACTCGACGGCATGACGCACGACGCCACCGAGGGCCACCGCCTGCTCCACACCGCCTACGAGCGCGACGGATCCATCGGTCCCATCCAGACACTGGACTCCTTCACCCGCTCGCACCGTGCGAGCTGGAGCAGCCTCCGCGAGCGGCTGCCGGTCCAGCTGACCGACATCAGCGACAAGGTCAGCTCCGTCTTCGAGGCCATGGACCAGGAAGTCGCACCCCTGCAGTCCCTGCTGCCCCGTACACCGGGCACCGGCCGGGACGCACCACCGGCCGGCTCCCCCCGGAAGGACCAGGGCTCCTCGGCCCCGGACCGCAAGGCGCCTTCCTCTTCCGCCGCCCCGGACGACAGCGCCTCCACCAGCACCCCGCCGAAGCCCTCGGGCTCCGACAGCGGTCCTGCCGACGACCTGCTCGACGGCGGCACGGACGGCCTGCTCGACGACCTCCCGACGGACGGCACCACCCCGTCGTCCCCGGGCGGCACCTCCGGTGCGTCCCCCGCGCCCGACGTCACCCTGCCTCCGCTGCTCCCGGGCCTCCTGCCCGGTCTGGGCATCGACGGCGAGGACATCGAGCCCTAGGGGCGACCGCATGCGGGGAGGGGGCCGTCCCGACCGGGCGGCCCCCTCCCCGCATGCGTGCGGCGCAGCCGCGTGAGGTCAGAAGAAGACCGACCTGCGCTGCACCAGCAGCTTGTACAGCGTGTGCTGGATCTGTTCCCGGACCTGGTCCGTCAGGTTGAACATCAGCATCGGGTCCTCCGCCGCCTCCGGCGGATACCCGTCCGTGAGGATCGGCTCCCCGAACTGGATCGTCCACTTCGTCGGCAGCGGCAGGGCCCCCAACGGCCCCAGCCACGGGAACGTCGGCGTGATCGGGAAGTACGGCACACCCAGGACCCGCGCGAGCGTCTTGGAGTTGCCGATCATCGGATAGATCTCCTCCGCGCCGACGATCGAGCACGGCACGATCGGCACCCCGGCCCGCAGGGCCGTCGACACGAAGCCGCCCCGCCCGAAGCGCTGCAGCTTGTACCGCTCACCGAACGGCTTCCCGATCCCCTTGAAGCCCTCCGGCATCACCCCGACGACCTCACCGGACTGCAGGAGCCGCTCGGCGTCCTCCGCGCAGGCCAGGGTGTGCCCGGCCTTGCGCGCCAGCTCGTTGACGACCGGGAGCATGAAGACCAGGTCGGCCGCGAGCAGCCGCAGATGCCGCTCAGCGGGGTGGTTGTCGTGCACCGCGACCTGGAGCATCAGCCCGTCCAGCGGCAGCGTCCCGGAGTGGTTGGCCACGATGAGCGCCCCGCCGTCGGACGGGATGTTCTCGATGCCCTTGACCTCGACCCGGAAGTACCGGTCGGCGAGCGGCCTCAGCACCGACATGAGGACCTGGTCGGTCAGCTCCTTGTCATAGCCGAACTCGTCGACGTCGTAATCGCCTGTCAGCCTCCGCCGCAGGAACGCGAGCCCGCCCGCGATCCGCCGGTCCCAGCTGTTCGCGGGAGCCTCCCCCTCGCCCCCTGAGGGGGCCCCGGCGGCCTCAGCGGCCCCTTCCGGCACCTGACCGCCCGGCAGGGCGCTCACGGGCGCCGGGACGGCCGTCGCGGGTGTCTGCACCCGGCCACCGCCCGGCAGCACACCTCTGCGCCGTCCCGCGCCGGAGCGCGAGCGGTCGTCGTCGAAGGGAATGACCTTGGCGTCCGCCATCGTCGGTCGCGCTCCTCTACCTGGCGCCGTGCGTCGAATGTGCCGTGCCGGCCGGTCCCCCGCCGAGCGGCAGCCCGGCCAGCCTCCCGACCGCCCTGCCCACCCGCTCGGGAGGCAGCAGCCCCGGCCCCCTGCTCCGCGCGAACTCCGCGAAGGTCTCGGCCGTGGTGAACTTCGGACGGAACCCCAGCGTCTCGCGCATCTGCACCGTCGATACCACCCTGCCGTGGGTCAGCAGCCGGATCTGTTCCGGCGAGAAGTCCGTCATACCGATCGTACGGAGCGCCGACCCCACCCAGGTGACCGCAGGCAGCAGCACCGGGACGGTCGGCCGCCCGAGCCTCCGCGAGCACTGCGAGAGCAGCAGCACACCGTCACCGGCGATGTTGAACGTGCCGCTGTTCAGCGTCCCGCGCCGGGGTTCACGCGCGGCGATCTCCAGTACGTCGACGACGTCGTCCTCGTGCACGAACTGGAGCCGGGGGTCGTACCCGAGGACTGTCGGCAGGACCGGCAGCGCCAGGTAGTCGGCGAGCGGCGAGTCCGGCTCGGGGCCCAGGATGTTCGCGAACCTCAGCACACACACGGCCACGTCCGGCCTGCGGCGGGCGAACCCGCGGACATACCCCTCGACCTCCACCGCGTCCTTGGCGAAGCCACCGCTGGGCAGGGACTTGGGCGGCGTCGTCTCGGTGAAGACCGCGGGGTCGCGCGGGGCGGAGCCGTAGACGTTCGTGCTGGACTTGACCACCAGCCGCTGGACGGACGGGGACTTCTGGCAGGCGCCGAGCAGCTGCATCGTGCCGATGACGTTGGTCTCCTTGACCGTCGTCCGGCCGCCCGTGCCGAGCGCCTTCGCGGACACGTCCAGGTGGACGACCGTGTCGACCGAGTACTCGGCGAGGATCCTGGCGATCGCCGACTGCCGGATGTCCGCCAGGACGAATTCCGCGTCGCCCAGCTGGTGCGCGGGCGCGACGGCGTCCAGGGCGATCACCCGGTCCACGCCGGGATCGCGCTGGATGCGCCGCACGAAACGGCCACCCAGCTGCCGGGCCGCGCCTGTGACGAGCACGATCTTCCCCAAGATCAGGGCCTTCCGTCGACCGTTCACCGAGCGGGGTCTTCCCCCTGGCCGTCACCGTAGTCGGTGGATGTTGCCCTGTGATGACCCCAGGCGGGCTTTACCGAACCGATGGCGGGATTCCACCGGACCGCCGCACGAAGCGGGAGCCCGGCGCACGGAACCCCCGGCCGGGCTCCGCGCCCGCCGGACGGAGCGCGCGGGACGCGGCGCCGGTACTCCGGCCCGCAGGGCTCGGAGCACCGGCCCGGAAACGCGCCGAGGCCCTCCCGCCAGGACGGCGGAAGGGCCTCGGTCTCACGAACTGCGTTCGCTTACTTCTTGTTGCGACGCTGAACGCGCGTGCGCTTGAGCAGCTTGCGGTGCTTCTTCTTGGCCATCCGCTTGCGCCGCTTCTTGATAACAGAGCCCACGACTACCCTCGCTCACTTCTTCTTCACTGGTGCGGGGCGTCTGGGCCCACACGACCTACGTCGGCCTAGCCTACCCGCCACCGGGTGAGGGGCGTAATCCGAGGGCTGAGTCAGGCCGACTCCACCCCCACGAAGGACTCACGGAGATACTCGTGAACCGCTTGCTCCGGGACCCGGAAGGACCTTCCCACCCGGATCGCCGGCAGATGACCGCTGTGCACCAAGCGGTACACGGTCATCTTCGACACCCTCATGACCGAGGCGACTTCCGCCACGGTCAGAAACTTGACCTCGTTGAGAGGCCTCTCGCTGCCAGCAGCCATGACCCACCTGTACCTTCCGCACGAGACGCGCACCGGCTTCCCCTCCGGTGACTCTTCGTCGTTGTGCGCTCACTCCCCAGATTAGGGGCGGGTGATGCAGTGGGGAAGAGGTGAGGCGATCGGCCGCCTACTGTGACAGACAGGCCCGATTGAGTACATACCGAGCGAGGGGCCGGTAGTGGTCCGCCTGCACACCGTCGTCGAGCGGAACGGCGACGGACACCCGTCCCTCCGCCTCACCCACGAACAGCGCGGGGTCGTCCGTGTCCGCCAGCCCGATGGCCTCGATGCCCAGCTGACCTGCCCCGCAGACCCATCCGTGGTCCCCGACCACCAGCTCGGGCAGCACCCCCCGCGCGTCCACCGCCTCCTCCAGCACGGCCCGAACCGGCAGCGGGGAATGGGTGTGTGCGCCGGTGACACCACCCGGGGCCCGCACGCCCGGTTCACGCACCAGCGCGACACCTCGTACGTAGTCGAGGTTGTACGTGCGTACGCCGAACCGGGTCGTTATGTCGACACATCGCCCCTGCGCAGGGGTGAGCACCGTGCATCCCGCCGCCGACAAAGCGTCTGCCAGACCGGCGTAGAACCCGAGTAGCCGGTGCGGATGCCCGGTGCCGAACAGCACCGGAGCCCGCCTCTCCGCAGCCCTGGCGAGCCGTTCCGCGAAGGCGTCCAGCGCGGCCAGGGTCCGCTCCGGATCGATGACGTCCAGCCCTGACACATGATCAGGATCGGCGGACACCCCGCACTTGTCGGCCATCAGCCGCAGCAGGTCACGCTCGCCCCAGACCCGCTCCGGATCGAGCCCGAGCATCACACGGGGGTCCCGCGCCGCGAAAAGCCGGTAACTCCGAAGGCTGGTCTCCCGGGACGTGGCCACAGGACCCGCGAGCCGGGCCGCCAGCAGATGAGCGCGCAGCGCTCCGGTGCTCAACACCCTCCCGATGCTCCCGCACCGGGGGCACTCCCGGGCCGGAACCCGGATACCGCCCCACCGTTGGCGTAACCCTCCTCAGGCCAGCAGCCCCCGCAGCGGGAACGCCGAGCGGCGGGTCGCCAGCACCGCCTGGTCCAGCCGGTCGGCCGGGTCGTACCCGTCCGCCCACGGCTTCCACACCGGCGTACGTCCGTCCGTCATCCGCCCGGGACCCGACTGCCGCGTACGGGCGTAGACCTCGTCCCGCCACGACGACGGGATCACCGACTCCGGGTCCACCGGGGCGTGCGCGGCGATCCCCACGAGATGGGTCCAGGAACGCGGCACCACATCCACCACCGCGTAACCGCCCCCGCCCAGGGCCACCCAGCGCCCGTCCTCCGCGTAGGTGTGAGCGAGCTCGTGACACGCCTCCATGACGGCCCGCTGCGCGTCCAGCGACACGGCGAGATGGGCCAGCGGGTCCTCGGCATGCGTATCGGCACCGTGCTGCGTCACCAGCACCTGCGGCCGGAAGTCCTCCAACAGCTCCGGCACCACCGCGTGGAACGCCCGCAGCCACCCCGCGTCGCCCGTCCCGGCCGGCAGCGCCACGTTCACCGCACCGCCCTCCCCCGCCCCGGAACCCGTCTCCTCGGGCCACCCGGACTGCGGGAACAGCGTGCGCGGGTGCTCGTGCAGCGACACGGTCAGCACCCGGGGATCCTCCCAGAACGCAGCCTGCACCCCGTCCCCGTGGTGGACGTCCACATCCACGTACGCCACGCGCCGAGCGCCCAGTTCCAGCAGCCGGGCGATGGCGAGCGCCGGGTCGTTGTACACGCAGAAGCCCGAGGCTCCCCCGGGCATCGCGTGGTGCAGCCCGCCCGTGAAGTTCACCGCGTGGGCGCTCTCCCCCCGCCACACCGCCTCCGCGGCCCCCACAGAGAGCCCGGCGATGAGCGCGGACGCCTCGTGCATCCCCGTGAAGGCCGGATCGTCGACGGTCCCCAGCCCGTACGCCTGGTCGGCCGACGCCGGATCGTCCGACGCCGACCGCACGGCCGCCACGTAGTCCTCACGGTGCACGAGCCGCAGCGTGGAGTCCCCGGCGGACTTGGCCGACCTGACGTCGACCGCCCCGTCCAGCCCGAACGCCCGCACCAGCCCCATCGTCAGGGCGAGTCTCACCGGATCCATGGGGTGACCGGACCCGAAGTCGTATGCCGTTACTGCCTCATCCCACATCAGCTGCGCGCGCCCGCTCATGCCCGCCACCGTATCGGGCGGGTTCCGCGCCGAACGACCGGGCGTACACGAGGGTCGCGAGGACCAGCACCATGGGCACGAGCATCGCACCGCGGTAGCTCCACGCGTCCCCGAGCGCCCCCACCAGCGGCGACCCGACGAGGAACCCCACGTAGTTGAAGACGTTCAGCCGGGCGACGGCCACATCGCTCGCACCGGGGAACATCCTCCCCGCCGCCGCGAAGGTCTGCGGCACGATCACACACAGCCCGAGCCCCAGCAGGGTGAAGCCGAGCATCCCCCACCAGGCGCCGGGCGCCACCGCCACCACCGCGAACCCCGCGGCGGCCAGCACACTGCCGCCCCGCACCACCGCCACCGCCCCGAACCGCCGAACCCCCAGGTCACCGACGGCCCGGCCCAGCAGCGTCGTCACCATGTAGACGTTGTACGGAACCGTCGCCAGCTGCTCCGAACTGCCCAGCACGTCCTGGAGGTACTTCGCACTCCAGTTGGAGACCGTCGAGTCCCCGATGTACGCGAACGCCATGACCAGGCAGAGCGGCAGCAGCAGCCTGAACGGCACGGACGCGTCCTGACCGCCGTCCGCCTCCGCCACACCCCCGCCGGCCTTCCCCTCCGTGTACCACCGGCTCCCGAGCAGCGCCGCCGGCAGCAGGACGGCCACCGCCGGCAGGTAGGACACCAGCAGCGACAGATCCCAGTGCGCCCCCGCCCACGCCATCGACGCCCCGGCTATCCCGCCCAGGCTGTAGGCCGCGTGGAACCCGAGCATGATGCTGCGCCCGTACGCCCGCTGGAGGCTGACGCCCATCATGTTCATCGAGGCGTCCAGAGCACCCACGGCCAGCCCGAAGACGCCCAGGGCGAGGGCCACCTGCCAGATCTCGCTTCCGGCTCCCACCCCGAGCAGCGCGAGCATCACGACGGGCTGCGCCCACCGCAGCACGACCCCGGGCCGCACCCGGGCGACCAGCTTCTCGGTGGCCACGCTGGCGACCCCCGCCAGGACAGGCACCGCGGCGAGGAAGGCGGGCAGGAGCCCGTCGGATATCCCGTAACGGTCCTGAATGGCGGGGATACGCGTCACGAGCAGCGCGAAGGCCACTCCCTGCACCAGAAAGCTCAGGGCCAGCGAGGCTCTGCCGTACCGCAACCGCGCATCCGTCATGGCCGCGAGCGTAGAGCCCCGGTCTACCGCTGGGTAGATCGATCAGCCGAGAAGTTTGGGGAGCTGGGACATGTCGGAGAAGTGCCCGGTGACGCCGACGAGCCGGTCCGCCGGCATCATCGAGGTGAAGCCGTACACGTCCATCCCGGCGGCCCGGGCTGCCTCGACGCCGAGCGGGCTGTCCTCGATGACGACACACCTCTCGGGGGCGATGCCCATCCGGTCGGCGGCGTGGAGGAACAGGTCCGGCGCGGGTTTTCCCTGCCCGACGTCCTCGGAGCTGAAGATCCACTCGTCCTCGAACCACTGGTCGAGCCCGGTGTTCAGGTGCCCGGCCGCGATCTTCTGGTGGCTTCCGGACGAGGCGACGCAGTACGCGACCCCGTCGGCGACGAGGTCGCCGAGCAGCTCGTTGACGCCGTCGACCGCGGCCAGCCGCTCCTGCTGGAACGCGGAGAGGGTCCGCCGGTGGAGCTCCTCGTCGAAGTCCGCGGGGAGCTTCTGACCGGTCCGCTCCTCGACGAGGTCGTGGACCCGGTGGATCGCGGCCCCCATGTAGTCGCGGAGGGACTCCTCGTACGAGGTGGGGTGGCCGAGCTCGGTGAGGTAGCCGGCCAGGACGGTGTTGGAGATCGGCTCACTGTCGACGAGCACGCCGTCGTTGTCGAAGATGACCAGTTCGTAGCGCATGGTTCGACCCTAGACGCTCAGAACGCAGAAAAGCCCCGTGCCACAAGGGCACGGGGCTTTCCCGGAATAATTGTTCGGCGGCGTCCTACTCTCCCACAGGGTCCCCCCTGCAGTA
>NZ_JBHJYN010000007.1:0-369797 GCF_042270185.1 Streptomyces sp. NPDC055962 | reverse complement strand
CGAGGCCCATGCCGAGAACGTGGTCGAGGGCACAGTCGAGGGCACGGCGCCTTCGGCCGGGGAGCACGAGGAGTAGAGCGTGAGTGGAGCCACGGACTCCCAAGGGGGCACTGTGACGGACACTCGGGGACCTCAGCCGCAGTACGAGGGGTACGCGACCGGGCCGTTGCCCGGCGAGCGGGAGCCCGCACCGGGCCAGGCGGGGCCCTATCACCCGCCCCAGGCGTACCAGTCGCCTGCGGGCGGTACGCAGGGCGGAGGAACACAGGGCGGCATGCAGGGCGTCGGGGGCGCGCAGGCGACCCGGCTGCCCCGCACGGGGGCGCGGACCACTCCGCGTACCAGGAAGGCGCGTCTGCGGGTGGCGAAGGCCGATCCGTGGTCGGTGATGAAGGTCAGCTTCCTGCTCTCCATCGCGCTCGGCATCTGCACGGTGGTCGCGGCAGCCGTCCTGTGGATGGTGATGGACGCCATGGGCGTCTTCTCCACCGTGGGCGGCACGATCAGCGAGGCCACCGGCTCCAACGAGAGCAACGGCTTCGATCTGCAGTCGTTCCTGTCGCTGCCGCGCGTGCTCATCTTCACCTCGGTCATCGCGGTGATCGACGTGGTGCTGGCCACTGCGCTGGCGACGCTGGGCGCGTTCATCTACAACCTGTCGGCCGGCTTCGTGGGTGGCGTGGAGCTCACTCTCGCCGAGGACGAGTAGGGCGCCGGGTATCGATTTTGGGACTGGCCCCGACGTGCGCTAATCTTCAGAAGTCAGCGCAACAGCGCGGCGGGGCTATAGCTCAGTTGGTTAGAGCGCATCCCTGATAAGGATGAGGCCACAGGTTCAAATCCTGTTAGCCCCACCAGCACGAAGGCCCCCCACCGGGAACGGTGGGGGGCCTTCGTCATCTCCTCGCTGACATCAGCCGGTCGTTTCCTCTTCCGCCGGTGCGGGCGTGCCCGCGCTCCTGTCGGTGCGGGGCGCATTCCGGTCTCCGTGTGCCTCTGGCTCGCCGGAGCGAGCCCGTCGCCGCCAGGTACGTACGGACACCGGCGTTCTGCACCGGCCGGTTATCCAGGTGCCGAGTACCGGGTGCTGAGTGCCGTCATGGCGTGGGCCGGGAAGCCGGGGTGGCGTTCGCTGTCTCGCTCGCCGGCATGCCGCCCGGGGCATGAAGAAGGCCCCCGCCGGTGTGGACCGGACCAGGGGCCTGGGGAGCGTGTGCGGCGCGCTCAGGGCGGCAGCGGGGAGGAGTCCCCGGCAGGTGTGGCGCCGTGGGCGGAGCGGGAGCCGTTCGCCGTGCGGGCGGCTTCGGTGTTCTCCGTGGACAGGTGGCGGGTGGCCGGGGAGGAGCCGTGCGCCTCGGCGCGGATGCGCTGCTTCATCGTGGGTGGCAGCGACCTGTCACGCGGAAGGGTCCATCGCACCGAGGGGGTCGTCGCGGTTGCCGGTGTCACGCCCGTGTGTTCGTGGCTCGTGACCGTCGGCTCCGCGGCCGTGGCCTGGGCTGTGGCGAGGCCCAGCGACGCGAGAAGCGCGAAGAAGGCGGTGACGAAGGCGGTCCAGATGCTCTTGACCCTGAAGGTGCTCATGGCCCCTCGCTTTCAGGTGGTCCGGTTTGCTTACCTTTCCGATGATGTGGATCCGGCGCCCTGAATCCGGGACCGACGCCCCCGGTGCGCCGATCTTCCGATGAACACCACTCTTATGGTTCAACCGGCTCGGAAAAGCTGCTCCGGGGGGTGGAGAGGGGCTCCGGAAGGGGGCCGGAACGGCCGGCCGCCCGGTTCCGGGGAGGTCACCGATCGGTATCGGCCGGTGTGTATAGTCGGGCGGCAGAAGTCCCTTACGTCAAGGAAAGACGAGGTCGCGCGGTGAAGAAGCTTCTCCTGGTCGCACTGGCCGCCATCGGCGGGCTCCTCGTGTACCGCCAGATCCAGGCGGATCGCGCCGAGCAGGATCTGTGGACGGAGGCGACCGACTCCGTGCCCGCAGGTTCAGGTGTGTGAGACGGAACAGTCTGCTACAAGCCCCGGCCGCCGAGCGGCCGGGGCTTCGTGCTGTCCGGAGGCTGCTGTTGCGTGACTGTGACGGCCGAACCCTTGAGTTCACCCAAGCAAATCATTAGATTGCTCAAGCAAAGCAATCGTGGGGTACGGGCGGCCGAGGGGGGATTCGGTGGGTGCACGGGCGAAGGCGGGGGCACATCCGCGGAGGGCCGGTGCGCAGTCGTTCCGGCGTACGGCGAGAGCGGCGATCCTGGCGGGTGGGGCACTGTTCGCACTGGTGGCGGGGGCCCTGCCCGCAGAGGCCAGGGGGCAGGCCGCTCCGGTCGGCGCTCCGCAGAACGGCCCCGTGGGCGGCAGTCTCGTCATGGTGCTCGACTCCTCGGGCTCCATGGGGGACGACGACGGCACCGGCCGGACCCGGATGGAGAGCGCCCGTACGGCCGTGGGGGCCGTGGTCGACGCGCTCCCCGACGGGCATCCGACCGGCCTGCGGGTGTACGGAGCCGACCGGACCGCGGGCTGCACGGACACCCGGCTCGTCCGACCGGTGAGCGCGCTCGACAGGGCGGCCCTGAAGGGCGCCGTCGCGGGTGTACGGCCCCGGGGTGACACCCCGATCGGGCTCTCCCTGCGGAAGGCCGCAGAGGACCTTCCGGCGCCTTCCGACCGGTCCGCCGGGACGCGGACGATCCTCCTGATCTCCGACGGGGAGGACAACTGCGGTACGCCGAGCCCTTGTGAGGTCGCCGGACAGCTCGGCAGGGACGGCGTCGGGCTCCGGATCGACACCGTGGGCTTCCAGGTCCGGGGGGCGGCACGGGAGCAGCTGGAGTGCATCGCAGAGGCGGGCAACGGGCGTTACTACGACGCCCCTGACGCGGACGCGCTTGCCCGGCAGCTGCAACGGTCCGCACAACTCTCGTCACGCGGCTACCGGTTGAGGGGAGACAGCATCGAGGGAGGGGACACTGCGGCCGAGGCTCCCCCGATGTCTCCCGGTCAGTACCTGGACAGCATCGGTCCCGGGGAGAAGCGGTACTACGCCGTCAGCCTCGATGCCGTCTCCACGGCGGACTTCGCGGCAACGGCCGTCCCGCAGCCCGGTGCGGCCGTCGACGGCCTCGACGCCCTGAGCACCGGTCTCGTCCGGGGCGCCGGGGGCACCACCTGTGTGTCGGACACCGCGCGCTTCCTCCAGCAGGAGGGCGCGACCCCGCTGACCTCGGCCGTGTCCAGGATCCGCTCGGAGGACGGCCGGCGTGTCTGTGACGAGGCGGGCCGCTACGTCATGGTCGTCGAGCGCCGGAGCACGAAGGGACCCGACAGGTCGCGGTGGCCTGTCGAGCTCGTGTACGGCGTGGAGAAGCCGCTGGCCGCTGGAGTCACTCCGGCACAGTCGCAGCCGGAGTACGGGAAGGGTGGTGAGCAGGCCGCGCTGCCGACGGGGGATCCGCATGACGTGCGAGGCGGCACCGGGTTCAACGACGCCGCGGAACTCGGCCGGGGCGTGTGGCGGGACCGGATCCTCCCGTCGCAGACCCTCTGGTACAAGGTGCCGGCCGGATGGGGCCAACAGGTGCGCTACGACGTGGAGTTCGCCAACGAGCCCACGGTGGACGGCGCAGCAGCCACCTACTCGTACGGCGCGACGCAGCTGTTCACGCCGGCGCGCCTCCCGGTCGGCAGCGGAGGCGAGTTCCGCTCGACGGCGTTGTATGCGGGGAGGCCGGCGGTGCTGCGGATGGGGTCGGTCCCGGTCGCGTGGACCAACCGCTACGAGTCCGCCGCCGCGGTACGGCCGGTGCATGCCGGGGGCGATTTCTACCTCGCGGTGACACTCGGGGCGAAGGCGGCCGAGATCGCCGAGAACCCGCGGATCGGAGTGGTGCTGCGGGTCGCGGTCCTCGGCGACGAGCTGGCCGGCCCGCAGCACGGGGCGCCGCCACGGGCCGGGTCGGGCGATCACGGCAATACGGCGGGGGCCGCAGACAGCGGTGGCGGGGGCGGGGCAGGATGGACCGGCATCGCGACGGCTGCCGGAGCGGGTGCCGTGGTCGTGTCGATCGCCGGGCTCCTGCTGCTCCGCAGGCGGCGCAGGCCAGGCAGGCGGACGACGAGGGGAAGCGCGTGAACAGGCAGCGCAACAGAGGCCGGGTGACGCTGGCGACGGTCGCAGCGGTGTGCGCGGTGGCGGCACTGCCGGGGCAGGCTCACGCGGCCGACGAGCCCCCGGCGTACACCTTCGACCCCGGGGCGACGTCGGTCCAGGGCGCGGAGACGAATGCCGACGCGGCGGAGCTGAAGCCGGGTGCGGTCTACAGGAGTTCCATCAAGAACGGGCAGAAGCTCTACTACCGCCTGGAGCTCGACGATTCGACCGACGCGTACGTCTCCGCCGTGGCCGTGCCGAAGGCCGGCGGGAAGGTCGCCTACGGTGACGGCTTCACGATCAGCATGAGGGACCTCGACGACAACCGGTGCAGCTCCGAGGACGCCGCCTTCGAGTCGGCGGAGTTCCCCCGCCCGATCGCCGCGTACGCTCACCGGACCGTGGAGAAGGACAGCACCACCTGTGCGGCGCGCGGGACGTACAACGTCCTGATCGAGCGGGAGAGCAAGGCGACCTCGTCCCCCGAGGCCTGGGACCTGGAGCTGCGCTACGAGGCCGAACCGGCGCCGAAGGACGACGGGTCGCTGCCGACCGAAGCTCCGGAGGACTGGTCGTCCGCGTCACCGGTGCCGCCCACCGGCAGGCAGGAGCGGACCGGCGGCAGCGGCTTCTACGATGCCACCGGTCTGGATTCCGGCGAGTGGGTGGACAAGATCGCACCGGGGCAGACCCGCTTCTACCGGGTGCCGGTGGACTGGGGCCAGCAGATCTTCGCCACGGCCGCGCTGAGCAACAGCAACAAGTCCACCGAGTACCTCGGAAACGCCTTGGCGCTCGCGCTGGACAACCCGGCGCATGGTCATGTGGACGACGCGACCCTCTCGTACTCGGGGGCGTCCAATTCGGTGGCCCTGGATCCACTGCCGCCGGTGGCGTACGAGAACCGCCACGACCCGGCGACGGACGTCAACGCGATGCGCTTCGCGGGCTGGTACTACCTGTCGGTGACGCTGTCGCCCAAGGTCGCCGAGCACTACGGGACCGATCCACTCGCCCTGACGCTCAGAGTGAAAGTCGTCAACGACAGCAAGCCGTCGCCCTATCAGGGGGACGCCGGGATCTTCGGGGTCACCGATGACGACAGGGATATGGCCGAGAAGGGGCAGAGCGCACCCGAGGCCGGTGAGAGCGCCACGATGAAGACGGTGGCCGCGGCCGGGATCGGCACGGGCTCCGTGCTGGTGCTCGGGCTCGGTGTCTGGACCCTGCTGGCCCGGCGCCGGGCCGTTCCCGCCGCTGCGCCGCCGGGTGCGGCGGGCGGGCAGCAGCCGTTCGGCGGTCCACCGCAGGCCTGGTAGGGGCGCTCAGGCCTGGGTGAGGGCCCAGATGCCCACAGCGAAGCAGATCAATGCCACCAACAGCACCGGGACCGCCACCTTCGGGGGCGGTCCCGGGCGCTTCGACGTCGACTGCTGCGGCGCGTCGTCCGGGGATGCCTGGAGGTGCTGGGCGGTGTAGGCGCGAGTCTGCGCAGCCCCGTACGGTACGGCGGCCGTGGCGGCCTGGGCTGCACCGGAGGCGTAGGGGTTCGCTGCGTGAGGATGTGCTGCCTGGGGAGTCGGCGCGTGGGCGTTCGGCGCGTGAGGGTTTGACGCGTGAGGGTTCGCCGTGTGAGCGGGGAGCTGAGGCGAAGGCGTCTGTGGCTGGTCCGGGGGCGTCGTGCGCTGCGGCGGTGGTGCGAGATGGAAGCTGCCCGTCTCCGACATGGACGGGGACGGTGCGTAGGGCTGCTGCCCCGTGTTCTGAGGAGAGGCAGCAGTACGGGACGCGGACGGCTGCTGGGACGGCTGAGTCGGCGGAGGGGTGCCTCCGGCGGCCTGTGCGGGGGCCCGTGGGCCTGGATCAGGCGCAGCGGGGCTCTCAGGGCCTTCGGGACCGAAGCCGGCGGGCAGGGGTCCGATCTGGTCGAACACCTCGACCGGGTCCTCGTCCGGGCCGGGGTCCGGGAGCATCTCGACGGCGGCCGTCAGCGCCTTGCGCGCGCCTGTGGCCGTACGGAAGCGGGCGTGCGGATCCGGTTGCAGGAGCCCGGCCAGGACCTGCCACAACGGTTCCGGCACCCCCTGGGGGGCACCCGGGGTGCCGTGCTGGGCGAAGTACTCGATCAACGCCTTGGCGTCCGGCTTGCGGCCCTGGAGCAGATAGAGCGCGACGAGGCCGACGGCGAACAGGTCCGCCGGGAAGTCGGGTTCCGCTCCCATCATCTGTTCGGGCGCGAAGTAACCGGGCGTCCCCACCACGTAGTTGGTCTCGGTCAGGCGCGGCTCGCCCTTGCGCATCGAGATGCCGAAGTCGGAGAGCCGCAGGTGCGGCCGGCCGGTGCCGGTGGCCTCCATCAGGATGTTGGCCGGTTTGATGTCACGGTGCACGACCCCCTCGGCGTGCACCGTGGAGAGCCCGGACAGCAGTTGGTCGAGCAGGAGACAGACGAATCGCGGGGGCAGCGGGCCGTAGTCACCGATGACGTGGGCGAGCGAACCACCGCTGACCAGGTCCATCGTGAACAGGACCTTGTCGTCGTCGGCGGCCCAGCTGGCCGGGGCGAGGACATGCGGATGCTCGATCCGCAGCGCCTGTTCGCGGACGAAGCGCAGCAGCGTGTGCGCGTCGCTCTGCTGAAGGACCTTGGCAGCGACGTACCGGCGGCGCCGGTGGTCCCACGCGCGCCAGACCGCCCCGACCCCACCACGTCCGATCGGATCGATCAGCTCGTACCGACCAGCGAAGACCTCACCCATTGCGCTGCGCCCGCTCCCGTTCCCGTTTCGGTTCGTGCCCCGGCTGTCGGGATACTGCCATGGCCCGGGGCCCCGGCCCCGCCCCCCGGGCCCCGGGTGTCCGTCCTAGCTCTGGTGGCCCTCGTAGTGCGCGACCGCGTCAGCGGTGCGTCCCGCTCCGTACACCCTGAGGAACTCTGCCAGCTCGGGGTGGGCCGGGGCGAGGGCGTCCGCCGCATCGATGATGTCGCCGGCCGCGGCGACCGAACGCAGCAGCGACTGGATCTCGCGGACCACGCGCCGCACGGTGGGAGCACCACCGGTGGTGGAGGTCTGGCCGGTGTTGGTCAGGACCGAGCCGCCCTGCGACTTCTTGATCTCTTCCATCCGGTCGGTGGCCTCTCCCGCGCTGACGCTGCCGTCCGCCACTTGGCTGGCCAGCTCCTGGAGTGCCTGGACCCGCTGGACGACCGCAGGGTTGCCGATCTTGGCGCGCTGTCCGCTCATGAGCTGCGAGAGCATGGGTGCGGACAGCCCGAGCACTGCCGCGAGGCGTGCCTGGTTGAGACCGAGATCATCGATCAGCCTGCGGAAGAGCGCCCCCAGCGGTTCTCCGTACCAGCTGCGCTGGAGCTCCCGGGCTCTAGCCGTCGCCTCTTGCTGCGCTGCGTCCATTGCGTCTCCCCTTCGCTGCGGCTTCGCTGCTGCGAACCTTGCCGTGCATCTTACGGAGAGCGGTTGCCAGCCGGGAGTCCCAATCCTTTTGCAGGATTCGGGGGGTCACCCGGTACTCTGTTCTGCGACGGACATCGCACCATGGATGTGGTCCACGGTGTCCGCTTTTCGGGGCCTTAGCTCAGTTGGTAGAGCGCTGCCTTTGCAAGGCAGATGTCAGGAGTTCGAATCTCCTAGGCTCCACAGCAGAACGCCCCTGACCTGTTGTTTCACCAGGTCAGGGGCGTTCTTGTGTCGGAGGGGCGGACCAGGGCCGGAAGACGTACCGGCTCCGTCCGTGACCGCGCTCAGGGGCGTAGCCCGATCACGGTGATCTACGGGTCGGCTCGCACCCGGAACGGCGGGCCGAAAGGGTCCGGCACCGCTTGCGACGTGCAGCTGGTTGTCGTCGACCTTCTTGAGGCGCGTGGCCGTGGGTGTGTCCGGAGAGGCCGAGCGCGGCGCCCTGGTGACAGATCTCCGTGCGTTCGGTGAGAAGCGGTGATCTCCCCAGGCCGGGACACCATTCCGGATGGGGGGCCCGGAGCCTCGCGCCGTGCCCGTGGCGACGCCCGATTCCCGGGGCTGGGGTCGCCGAGTGACGACGCGGCACCCGAAGGGGTCCTCTCTGTTTCACGTGAAACAGGGGGACGCTCTGTTTCACGTGAAACGGTCATTGCTGGGATCTTCGTGTGTTCGCCGCACTCTCGCGTCCTGAGTGATTCGGGCCGTCCTGCGGACGCCGCCGCCGAGACTCCGGCTCGGGCGGCCGCCCGAGCCCTGGGTCCGGTCACCGAGGAAATCGGAAGCCGTGGCATCGAACTGCAGGACGATCGTCTTTAAGGAGCGCCGGCTCTGCCCAGGGAAGCTGTACGCGTTGAGGGTCGAGCTCGGACAGGGGAAGCCCACCTGCCCGAGCTCGTGCGCGTCAACGCCGTGCACCCGCTCCGTGAGCGCCGCACGCCCCTCCTTCGAACGCTCGCCGACAGTGGCCGAGAAGTGGAAGCGCTCGACGCCTACACGCGGATCCACGAGAGTGGCTGGTCCAGGAGTGCAGTGTGGATCCGGGTGCAGAGCTCAGGGATGCGCACCCGTTCGTCCTGAGTGGGGTGCGTACGGATGGGGCGGACTCGGGATGTTCCTGTAACGCCTCATCAGCTACGCGCCACCCTGAGGGACTTCATGGGAGGGGCGGACGGGATCGCGCAGATCACGGACCGTCCGCGTTCCGGGAAGATGCCGGTCGTCCGTGTGAGGGGCACCGCAGAGCCGGCAAGAAGACGCCGGCCGCGCACTGCGCTCACAAGGTGGCCGAGGGCTTCCCCGATGGTCAGCTCTTCGTCGGTCTACCGGCCCTTGACCGCCTCGGCGTATCGGATCCGTGCGAGGTCCTCGGGTCGTTGCTGCACGCGACTGAGGCAGGACGTCCCGACCGACTGCCTCGGTCTGATCGCCACCACCCGACGCTCGCTGATCGTCCTGGACAACCGCTGCCGACGCCGACCACGCGCGGTACCCGCCCCCCATCCCGTCCGGCTGATCGCCCTGTGGAGGGTGGAGCCCTGCCTGGTCCGCGAGGCGCCGCGCCACGCCGGGCCACCCGCACGCCGCCGCGCTCCTCGGCGCCGGTCTTGCCCTCAGTCGGGGGCACCGTGGACTCCGACTACCTGAAGCCTGGCCCAGGCTCTTCTCGGTGCTCTGAAGGAGGTCGCCCGTTTCCCCCTGTCCGGCAGGAATCGGGGTGACAGAGGGGCTGGGAGGTCGAGCCGCTTCGAGACTCTGCGCCTCGCATGCGGTCCCCACTTCCACCGGACCGAGCAGCATGCTCAGGCGGGCCTGTGCAGCACGGTCCTCGAACCGTTCCCCGGGTCGGCTGAAGGGTCCTCACACGCAGCATGGAAAGAGGGGCGCCGGACGACCTCAAGGTCGTCCGGCGCCCCTCGCAGGCGTCGTTCCCGGCGCTCCGGGTCAGCGCTTGTCGTCGCGGTCGGTGCCGTCCACGGGGTCCGATCCGGCTTCCGCCTCGTCCTGCTTGGCGCGCACCTCCGGGTCGAGCACCGTCCGGCCGCTGCCGTCGACCGAGGTCAGCGGGGCGCGGTCATCGGCGACATCCGTAGGGGCGGGCGGCTCGACCAGCCAGTCGGGGTTGGCCTGCTTGTCCCACCACTTCCAGGCGGCGAAGGCCCCGCCGGCCAGGACGCCGAGCACGAGGAAGCCCTTGGCAGCCCGGCCTGCCTTGGCCCGGCGCTCATGCTTCCTGACGAGCTTCTGGATCTCCTTGGCCGTCACCTGCCCGCGCAGGGCGGCCAGCGCCGCCGTGCTGCGGGCCGTGGCCTCCTCGGCCAGGGGCCGGCTCGCGGCCACCGCGTACTCGACGCGCGGCACGGTGTAGTCGGCCGCAGTGCGGGCAGCGCTGCGCGTCCGGACGGCTGCCTTGTGCGCTGCCTCGTCGACCTTGGGAGGCACGTGGGTCAGCGCCTGTTCGATGCGTGGTGCGAGATGGGCGCCGTACTGGACGCGGGCTTGCGCGGCTGCCTTCGACACCTTCGGCGCGAGCCGGGCGCGAGCCTCCTGCGCGTAGTGCGCGGCCTGTTCCTTGGCCGTGTCGGCGTAAGGCGCCACCACTTCCGCGGCGTGCTGCGCGCTGTCCTTCGCCGAGTAGGTTGCGGCGCGCACGCTGTCGATGCGGGTCACGGGATCCTCCTCCTTGGTGGCGGGTAGGTACTCCGCCTATCCACCCAATTCGAAATCATGCCCGCTGGGGCCTAGTGCGCCATGCGGGACGGGCATCCGGGTCATGAGCGTCATTCTCTGGCAATACGGTGCAAAGGCAGCGTGTCGCCGACGATGCCACGGTTCGTGTCGGCGTGCTCCGTGGTGTCGGGCAGTTGGCCGCACCTGTCGCGCGGTACGTGTGGAAAAGGTGCGGGAAAGCGGGCAACAAGGTGAGCGGCGTCCCTCCCCGGGCCGTGGTCACGCTGGAGAGGAGTCCCCCCGTGCGAGGATCGGAGGTCATCAGCGAAGACTTACGGAAGGCAGATCGTGGCCGAGGAGCTTTACGCCACTTTGAAGACAAGCCAGGGCGACATCGTGGTCCGGCTCCTGCCGAACCACGCGCCCAGGACGGTCAAGAACTTCGTCGAGCTCGCCACGGGCGAGCGTGAGTGGACCGACCCGGCGACCGGCAGGAAGTCCACGGACAAGCTGTACGACGGCACTGTCTTCCACCGCGTCATCAGCGGCTTCATGATCCAGGGCGGCGATCCGCTGGGCAACGGTACGGGGGGCCCCGGGTACGAGTTCGGCGACGAGTTCCACCCCGACCTCGCCTTCACCAAGCCGTACCTGCTGGCGATGGCCAACGCCGGCCCGGGAACCAACGGTTCGCAGTTCTTCGTGACGGTCTCGCCCACCGCGTGGCTGACCGGCAAGCACACGATCTTCGGAGAAGTCGCCGACGAGGCGGGCAGGAAGGTCGTGGATGCCATCGCCGCTGCCCCGACCAACCCCCGGACCGACCGTCCGCTGCAGGACGTGGTGATCGAGTCGGTCGTCATCGAGACCCGCTGATCCGGAGCCCACTGACCCGGAGCCCGCTGACCTTCCGGCCCGCCGGGCGTAGGGGACTCTGGTCCGTCGGCCACCCCCGTCGGGAACCAACCGCCCTGCTCGTCCGTACTGCTACATAACGGGCGAGCGGGGCGGCCGCGTGTGTGCCGCCTCCACGGACGAGGACCGAAGGGGCCGTGACCGATGGACCAGCAGCCGCCGGAAGACCAGGACAGGTCCGCGGCCGCAGGCGGTCCGCCCACGTGCTACCGGCATCCCGGCAGGGAGACGGGGATCCGCTGTACGCGGTGCGAGCGGCCCATCTGTACGGACTGCATGATCGAGGCATCGGTCGGGTTCCACTGCCCGGAGTGCGTCCGAGAAGGGGCGGGTACGGGACGCCGTCCCGCGGCGCGGCAGCCGCGGACCCTGGCGGGCGGACGTGTCGCCGCCGACCCGAGGCTGATCACCAAGATCTTGATCGGCATCAATCTCGCCGTCTTCGTCGCGGTTCTGGTCGGAGGCCGCCCCCTGCTCGAGGACTTGCTGCTGTTCGGCCGCGTCGGCGGTGAGGGAGTCGCCGAGGGGCAGTGGTACCGGCTGGTGACGTCGATGTTCCTGCACCAGGAGGTTCTGCACATCGCGTTCAACATGTTGGGGCTCTGGTGGCTCGGCGGGCCGCTGGAGGCCGCGCTCGGCAGGGCCCGCTATCTGGCGCTCTACATGCTCTCGGGGCTTGCGGGCAGCGCGCTGACCTTCTGGATCACCGACCCCGCGCAGGGGACGCTCGGCGCGTCGGGCGCCGTATTCGGTCTCCTGGGAGCCACGGCTGTGCTGATGCGCCGGATGAACTACGACATGCGCCCGGTGATCGCCCTGCTCGTGGTGAACCTGGTCTTCACCTTCACCTGGGGCGGGATCGCCTGGCAGGCTCACGTCGGCGGGCTCGTCGCCGGAGCCGTGATCGCGATCGCCATGGTCCACACCCCCCGGGAGCGCCGGAACCTGGTGCAGTACGGCGCCTGCGGGCTGGTTCTCGCGGTGGTCGTGCTGGCCGTCCTTGTCAGGACGGCAGCGCTCACCTGAGCGGAATCCATTGCTCATGTGGTGCGGTTGTCCACAGAGGGTGCCGGATCTTGTGCACGACGTGGGGAACAGGTGTGCCCCTTGTCGCTGAACCGGGTTTTCCCAGTCAGGACAAGGGGCGTACCGTCTCGAGGCGCGTAAGTGTGTAGTCACACCGGCGTCAACTTCGAGGGAAGTTATCCACAGATCGTCTGACCTTTTCCCCCGCCTGTGGATAACTCTGTGGGTAACTTCAGGGCAGAGCTACTTCCACTGCGTGGAAACGCCGAACCCGCCGGCGATGAACCCGAAGCCCACGACGATGTTCCAGTTGCCGAGGGCGTCGATCGGCAGGTCGCCCTCGGTGACGTAGAAGACCACGATCCAGGCCAGGCCGATCAGGAAGAGCGCCAGCATGACCGGCGCCACCCAACTGCGGTTGGTCAGCTTTATGCTCGTCGACTGCTTGGCCGGCGGAGGCGTGAAGTCTGCCTTCTTGCGGATACGTGACTTCGGCACGAGGGACTCTCCTGTCGATGCGCTGCGTGACCGCGCAGGGATCTGTGGCTGGCGCCGGGGCGCGAGGGGGAATGCTGCCTCCCCGGGGCGTCCGTTAGCGTAGTGCTTCCGTGGCGCCTAAGGAGATAAGGGTACGTTGAGCAATTCTGCCGACTCTCCTCGAGGCCCGGCCCGGCGCATGTCCCGATGGCCGGTCCAGGGGCTGACCGCTGCCGTTTTCGCCCTGGCGGGACTGATTTTCGTCACCAGTGCGAACACGGCCAAAGGGACCGATATCCGGACCGACTCCTCCCTGTTGAAGCTCTCCGATCTCATTCAGCAGCGCAGCGAGAAGAATGCCGAACTGGACGAGTCGACCGCCTCCGTGCGGGCCGACATCGACGCCCTCGCCCGCCGCGACGACGGGAGCACTCGCGCCGAGGACGCCAAACTCGACGCCTTGGAGAAGGCCGCGGGCACCTCTCCGGTCACCGGCGCGGCCCTGTCCGTCACGTTGAACGACGCCCCGCCGAACGCGACCGCCAACCCTGGATACCCCGAACCCCAGCCCAACGATCTGGTCATCCACCAGCAGGACCTGCAGGCCGTGGTCAACGCCCTCTGGGAGGGCGGGGCCCGTGGGATCCGGGTGATGGACCAGCGGCTGATCTCCACCAGCGCGGTGCGCTGCGTCGGCAACACCCTGATCCTGCAGGGCCGGGTCTACTCGCCTCCGTACAAGGTCACCGCGGTCGGTGACCGGGGGAAGCTCCGGCAGGCGCTCGACGACTCCACGGCGATCCAGAACTACCAGCTCTATGTAAAGGCGTACGGGCTGGGATGGAAGGTCGAAGAGGATGACAAGCTGACGCTTCCCGGCTATTCGGGCACCGTCGATCTCCATTACGCACAGCCTGTGAAGTAGCCCCGGAGACCGGGCCCGGCGGGAGGTCGGCGTCCGTGACAGGCGGTGGACCGGCGGCTTTCCACAGCTGACCCACGCCTGTGCCCCGGCCGTTTAGTCTGGTGCCGTACCGAATGGAGGCAACAGCATGTACGGCTGGATCTGGCGGCACCTGCCGGGCAACGCATGGGTGCGGGGCTTCATCTCGCTCGTGCTGGCCCTGGCCGTTGTCTACGCGCTCTTCCAGTACGTCTTCCCCTGGGCGGAGCCACTGCTCCCGTTCGGTGACGTGACGGTGGACGGCGAAGGCACCAGCGGAGCGGGGGCCGGTCAGTGAGCGCACGCATTCTCGTCGTCGACAACTACGACAGCTTCGTCTTCAACATCGTCCAGTACCTCTATCAGCTCGGTGCCGAGTGCGAGGTGGTGCGCAACGACGAGGTGACCACGGCGCACGCGGACGACGGCTTCGACGGGGTCCTGCTGTCGCCCGGCCCGGGTGCACCGGAGCAGGCCGGCGTCTGCATCGAGATGGTGCACCACTGCGCGCGGAGCGGCATCCCCGTCTTCGGGGTGTGTCTGGGCATGCAGTCGATGGCCGTCGCGTACGGCGGCGTGGTGGACCGGGCGCCGGAGCTGCTGCACGGCAAGACCTCCCCCGTACTGCACGAGGGCAAGGGCGTGTTCGCCGGCCTGCCGTCCCCGTTCACCGCGACGCGCTACCACTCGCTGGCCGCCGAACCCACGACGGTCCCGCCCGAGCTGGACGTCACCGCACGCACCGCCGACGGCATCATCATGGGGCTGCGCCACCGTGAACACGCCGTGGAGGGCGTGCAGTTCCACCCCGAGTCGGTGCTCACGGAGCACGGCCACCTGATGCTCGCCAACTGGCTCGAGCAGTGCGGTGACGTCGGCGCCGTCGGGAGATCGGCGGGGCTCGCCCCGGTGGTGGGCAAGGCCGCCGCGTGACCTCACACCGCCCCGGCGCCGGGCAGGAAGGCCCGTACACGCAGGGAGCGTACGAGCCCGACGGCTCGTTCGCGGAGGCGGTGGAGCAGCTCGCGGACCCGCTGAACGATCCCCTGCCGGGGCAGCACACCTCACCCTGGTTGCGGACGGACACCACACCGTCCGACGACGGTTCGCCACAGGCGCCACAGGCGCCTCAGGCGGCGGCTCAGGCGCCTGCGGAGACCCCGGGTGAGTGGTACGACCCGGAGGGGTACCGGAGGGACTGGTACGGGCAGCAGGGGCCCGAGGTGGCTCCCGCGGCGGGGACCGTCCGGGGCACCGCGGTCATACCCGATCCCATGGCGGGGGTTCCAGGCCCCCGAGCGGAGGGATCCGTGCCTCGGGCTGCGGCGCCCGCTCCGGATCCGGGGCAGTCCGTCGCCGACGCGCGGGACACCGCGCTGCGGCCCCGAGCCGACGTCCCTCCGGTCCTGAACGACGAGACCGTGGCCCTGCGGACGGCCGATACGCGGAGGGCGGCCCGGCTGGAAGGCCCCGAAGCCGCGGAGGCCGGTCCCGAACCACTCCCGGCGGGTGGCAGGGCCGAGCGCCGACGGGCGGCCAAGGGCCGCGGGAGACGGCGGGGCGAAGCCCGTCCGGTGGCGGAGCCCGGGGCCGGGAAGCCCGCGGTTCCGATGACACGGCTGGAAGCCCGGCGCGCGGCCCGCGCTGCCAAGGACAGCCCGGCCGTCGTGGCCAGCCGGGTCGTCGGCGAGGTGTTCATCACCCTCGGTGTGCTGATGCTCCTGTTCGTCACCTACCAGCTCTGGTGGACCAACGTCCGCGCCGACCAGATCGCAGGCCGCGAGACGCACAAGATCCAGGACGACTGGGCGAGCGGCGAGCGGAGCCCCGGTGCCTTCGAGCCCGGCCAGGGCTTCGCGATCATGCACATCCCCAAGCTGGACGTGGTCGCGCCGATCGCCGAGGGCATCAGCAAGGAGAAGGTCCTCGACCGCGGCATGGTCGGCCACTACGGCGAAGGCAAGCTGAAGACCGCGATGCCCTCCGCGGAGCAGGGGAACTTCGCGGTGGCGGGCCACCGCAACACCCATGGTGAGCCCTTCCGTTACATCAACAAGCTGAAGCCCGGCGACCCCATCGTGGTCGAGACGCAGGACGCCTACTACACGTACGAGATGACCAGCATCCTTCCGCAGACGTCTCCGTCGAACGTCGCCGTGATCGACGAAGTGCCCCCGGGCTCCGGGTTCACCGGTCCGGGCAGGTACATCACGCTGACGACCTGCACGCCGGAATTCACGAGTACGTACCGAATGATCGTGTGGGGCAAAATGGTCGACGAACGGCCGCGCAGCAAGGGGAAGCCCGACGCGCTCGTCGGCTGACGCGGGCTGGACGACATCACGACAGGGACGGGTGCGGTGGCAGCGAGGACCGAGCAGGAAGAGCGCACCGACGAGCCGTCGGCCCCGGTGCGCCGCTGGAGCCGGCACCCGGTCGCGACGGCGGTGAGTTTCTTCGGCGAACTGCTGATCACGGCAGGGCTGGTCCTGGGCCTGTTCGTCGTCTACTCGCTGTGGTGGACCAACGTGCTCGCCGACCGCGAGGCCGACAAGCAGGGCAACACCGTCCGCGACCGGTGGGCCGGTGGGCCGGGGGCGCTGGACACCAGGGACGGCATCGGCTTCCTCCACGTCCCCGCCATGAAGAACGGCGAGGTGCTGGTCAAGAAGGGCACCGACACCGCGACCCTCAACAACGGCATCGCCGGCTACTACACGGACCCGGTGAAGTCGGCCCTTCCGTCTGCGGAGCAGGGCAACTTCGCGCTGGCCGCGCACCGGGACGGGCACGGCGCCAAGTTCCACAACATCGACAAGGTGAAGAAGGGCGACGCGGTCGTCTTCGAGACCAAGGACACCTGGTACGTCTACAAGGTCTTCGCGGAGCTTCCGGAGACGTCGAAGTTCGACGTCGACGCGATCGCCCCGGTGCCCAAGGGCGCGGGTGTGAAGAAGGCCGGCCGGTACATCACGCTGACCACGTGCACGCCGGTCTACACGTCGAAGTACCGCTACATCGTGTGGGGCGAGCTGGTGCGGACCGAGAAGGTGGACAGGGACCGCACGAAGCCGGCGGAGCTGCGGTAGCCGCCGAGGTCGACGGACAGGGCCCCGGTCACCGAGAGGTGGCCGGGGCCCTGTCCGTCGTCGCGGGGAAGCGGGTCAGTCTCCGCCTGTGCCGGAGGGACCGCCGAAGATGTTGCCGTCCCCTTCGCCACCGAGGGTGGTGAGGGTGACCGTGGAGCCCTTGGCGACCTGCGAGTTGGCCCCCGGATCGGCCCGCATCACCAGGGCGTTGGGCTTGTCGGGCGAGTTGGGGGCCAGTGCCACCACCAGACCCATGCCTTCGAGCACACCCTTGGCCTCCTGGTACCGCTTCCCGACGATGTCACCCGGGATGGTGACCTGCTCGGGCTGGGCCGGTCCCTTGGAGACCTTCAGGACGATCTGGGCGTCCTTGGCCTGCTTGCTCGGGCCTTCCGGCGTCTGGCCGACGACCATGTCCTTCGGCTGCTCCGAGTCGACGTCCTGCCGCGAGATGTTGGTGAATCCGATGGCCCGCAGCTGGGCCTCCGCCTCGGCGTAGGTCCGGGTGAGCGCCGGCAGGTCGAGGAGCTTCTCCTTGGCCACGGTGATCGTGATCTCGGACTCCTTCTCCACCTCGGAACCGCCCTTGGGGTCCTGCGAGATGACCGTGTCCGGGGTCTTGTCCGACTCCGCCGTCTCCACGTTCACCGTGAAGCCCTTGTCCTCCAGCGCCTTGCGGGCGTTGTCCTCGGACTTCTCCAGGACATCCGGTACCTCGACCTTGGGAGCACCGGTGGAGACGACGACCGTGACGGTCTCGCCCGATGCCATCCGGCCGTCGGCAGACGGGGTCTGGCTGCAGATCTTGCCCTTCTCCTGGTCCTCGCAAGGCTCCCTGGAGCCGATCTTCAGCTCGACCTCTGCGTTGGCCGCGAGAGTCTGGGCGTCCTTGACCGTGGAGCCGACCATGTTCGGCACATCGAACTTGCCGCCGTCCCCGCCGTTGTCGCTGAAGACCACGCGACCGATGAGGATGGCGCCGATGAGGACGAGCACGCCCGCGACGACCAGGAGGATCGTCGAGGTGTTGCTCTTCTTCTGGCGTCGCCGGTCCGGACGGTCGTCGTAGCCGTAGCCGCCGTCGTCCGGATTGACCGGGGGCAGCATCGACGTCTGGCCGCCCGGGTCGGCCGCACGGAGGGCGGTCGTGGGCTGGTCGTTGTTGTAGCTGTCGTACCCGCCGTAGCCCGCCGCGCCCATGGCCGCCGTGGCCGCGACCGGCTGGCCGTCGAGGCAGGCCTCGATGTCGGCCCGCATCTCGTCGGCCGACTGGTAGCGGTAGTCGGGGTCCTTGGTCAGCGCCTTGAGGACGATGGCGTCCATCTCGGGCGTGATCTCGGGGTCGAAGTTGCTCGGAGGCTGCGGCTCCTCACGCACGTGCTGGTACGCGACCGCGACGGGTGAGTCCCCGACGAAGGGGGGCCGGACCGCGAGCAGCTCGTAGAGCAGGCAGCCCGTGGAGTACAGGTCGGAGCGTGCGTCGACCTGCTCGCCCTTCGCCTGCTCCGGCGAGAGGTACTGGGCCGTTCCGATGACCGCCGCGGTCTGGGTCATCGTCATGCCGGAGTCACCCATGGCGCGGGCGATACCGAAGTCCATGACCTTGACCTGGCCGGTGCGCGTCAGCATGACGTTCGCCGGCTTGATGTCGCGGTGGACGATCTGGGCGCGGTGGGAGTACTCCAGCGCCTGGAGGATCCCGACCGTCATTTCGAGGGTCCGCTCCGGCAGCAGCTTGCGGCCGGAGTGCAGAAGCTCCCTGAGCGTCGACCCGTCGACGTACTCCATCACGATGTACGGGATGGAGACCCCGTCGACGTAGTCCTCGCCGGTGTCGTAGACGGCGACGATCGCGGGGTGGTTGAGCGATGCGGCGGACTGGGCCTCACGGCGGAACCGTGCCTGGAAGGACGGGTCGCGGGCGAGATCGGCCCGCAGCGTCTTCACAGCGACGGTGCGGCCGAGCCGGGTGTCGTGGGCGAGGTAGACCTCGGCCATGCCACCACGGCCGAGCACCGAGCCCAGCTCGTACCGGCCGCCGAGGCGACGCGGCTCTTCCATAACTGATCCAGCCCTCTCCGTCAGTCCCGACCGCACCCGTGTGTGGTCCGGCGGTGCGCTGCTCGCGCATACGCTACCGGGCACCCCCGGCGTGATCGGCCCGCACCCGTCAGCTGATATCCGACCGGTATCCCAATGTGCTGGTGTGGACAGAAGTTGTGACGGGTGTCACTACTTTCCGTCGAGTACCGCCTTCATCACGTTCTTGGCGATCGGTGCTGCAAGACCGCCACCGGAGATGTCGTCCCGGTTGGCGTTGCCGTCCTCGACGACCACGGCGACGGCGACCGGGGAACCGCTGTCGGTCTTGGCGTACGAGATGAACCAGGCGTACGGCTTCTCGCTGTTGTTGAGGCCGTGCTGCGCGGTGCCGGTCTTGCCACCGACGGTGACGCCCGGGATCTGCGCGTTGGTTCCCGTGCCCTCCGTGACCACGGTCTCCATCATCTGCTGCACCTTCTGGGCGTTCTCCGCCGAGAGCGGCTCGCTGAGCTGCTCCTTCTCGTGCGTGTAGATGACGTCCAGGTTCGGGGCCTGGCGCTGGGCGACCATGTACGGCTGCATGAGCTTGCCGTCGTTGGCGATCGCGGACGCCACCATGGCCATCTGGAGCGGAGTGGCGCGGTTGGAGGCCTGGCCGATGCCCGCCATGGCGTTCTGCGGCTTGTTGTCCTCGGGGTAGACGCTGGCGTCGGCGCGGACGGGGGTGAAGACTTCCTCGTTGAAGCCGAACTTGTCGGCCTGCTCGATCATCTTCTTGTTGCCGAGGTCGTCGCTCATCTTGCCGAAGACGGTGTTGCAGGAGTAGCGGAGGGCCACTCGCAGCGAGGCGTCCTTGCAGGGGATGTTGCCCTCGTTCTGCAGCAGGTTGGTCGACTGCGGGAGCCGCCAGGGCAGCGGCGAGTCGGTCTTGGCGTCGATGTCGGTGTAGAGGCCGTTCTCCAGCGCCGCGGAGGCGGTGACGACCTTGTACGTCGAGCCGGGCGGGTAGGTCTCCCGCAGGGCCCGGTTCAGCATCGGCTTGTCCTTGTCCTCAAGGAGCTTCTGCCGGGCGTCGGAGTCCTTCATGGAGTTGCCCGCGAAGACCGAGGGGTCGTACGAGGGGGTGCTGGCCAGCGCCAGGATGGCGCCGGTCTGCGGATCGAGCGCGGCGACGGCGCCCTTCTTGTTGCCGAGGCCCTCGAAGGCGGCCTTCTGGGCTGCCCCGTTGAGCGTGGTGACGATGTTGCCGCCGGTCTTCTTCTCACCGGTGAACATCGACAGGGTGCGGTCGAAGAACAGCTGGTCGCTGTTGCCGGTCAGGATGCCGTCCTCGAGGCTCTCCAGCTGCGAGGAGTCGAACGCCTGCGAGGAGTAGCCGGTGACGGGGGCCCACATGGGGCCGTTCTTCCAGACGCGCTTGTACCGGAAGTCGCTGTCCGTGGTCTCGACGGAGCCCGTGACGGGTTCGCCGTCGACGATGATGTTGCCTCGCTCGTGGGCGTAGCGCTCGATCTGGACGCGGCGGTTGTGCTCGTTCGCGTTGAGCTCGTCGGCACGGACGTACTGGATGTAGTTGGTGCGGATCAACAGGGCCAGCACGAGGACGCCGCAGAAGATCGCGATCCTGCGAAGTGGCTTGTTCACGGTCGGACCACCTGGGTCATTTCGGCGTCCGGGGACGGTGCGGGAGCAGGGGCTGGACGCCGGGCCGTGTCGCTGATTCTGATCAGGATTCCGATGAGGGCCCAGTTGGCGATGACGGACGAACCGCCGGCCGCGAGGAACGGCATGGTCATACCGGTCAGCGGGATGAGCCCCATGACACCGCCGGCGACGACGAAGACCTGGATGGCGAAGGAGCCGGACAGCCCGATGGCCAGGAGCTTGCCGAAGGGATCGCGAGCGGCGAGCGCCGTACGGACGCCGCGCTCCACCACCAGGCCGTAGACGAGCAGAACGGCCATCATTCCGGCCAGACCGAGTTCCTCACCGACGGTGGCGAGGATGAAGTCGGAGTTGGCCGCGAAGCCGATCAGGTCGGAGTTGCCCTGACCGAGTCCCGTACCGAGGGTGCCGCCGGAGCCGAAGGCCATCAGGGACTTCGCCATCTGTTCGCTGGCCGCTTCCTTGCCCCAGCCCGCGAACGGGTCGAGCCAGGCGGTGACGCGGTCCTGGACGTGCGGCTCGAAGGTGGCGACACCGACGGCGCCGGCGCCGGACATCAGCAGACCGAAGACGATCCAGCTGGTGCGCTCGGTGGCGACGTACAGCATGACGACGAACATGCCGAAGAACAGGAGCGAGGAACCGAGGTCGGTTTCGAAGACCAGGATCAGGATCGAGAAGGCCCACACCATGAGGATCGGCCCGAGGTCACGGCCGCGGGGAAGATAGAGCCCCATGAAGCGACGGCTGGCCAGAGCCAGGGCGTCGCGCTTGACCATGAGGTATCCGGCGAAGAACACCGCGATGATGATCTTGGCGAACTCGCCGGGCTGGATCGTGCCGACGCCAGGGATCTTGATCCAGATCTTGGCGCCGTTCACCGCCGGGAAGAACATCGGAAGGATCAGCAGGAACAGCGCGACCAGCATGGAGATGTAGGTGTATCGCTGCAGGATGCGGTGGTCCTTGAGCACCAGCAGGACGCCGACCATCAGCGCCACACCGACCGCCGAGAAGATCAGTTGCTTGGAGGCGGCCGGGGCGAACGTGTCGAGTGCCTGGAACCGCTCCGACTGGTCCAGGCGCCAGATGATGGCGAGCCCCAGCCCGTTCAGCAGCGTCGCCAGGGGCAGCAGCAGCGGGTCCGCGTACGGGGCGAATCTCCGTACGGCGAGATGTGCCACACCGCCCAGGAGCGCGAGCCCCAGTCCGTAGCCGAGCATGCCGGCGGGCAGTTCGCCGTTGAGGGCGAGGCCCACGTTGGCGTACGCGAACACCGAGATGAGAACGGCGAAGACGACGAGGACCAGCTCGGTGTTGCGGCGGCTCGGCGCGTCGATCGCGCCGATGGTGGTGGTGTTGGTGACAACGCTCATGTGCTGAAGGCCCCCTACGGCTTACTGCTTACCGCACTGCAGGGCCAGCTTCTTCTCTTCCTCCGAGAGGCTGGGGCCGGGAGTGGGAGTCGCGGTCTTGGTCCCCTTGGCGGGAGACGTGGCGGAAGTGCTGTCGGAGGCGGTGCCGGTCTCGCCCTTGTCCTTGGCGGCATTGGTGTCGGCCTCGGCGGCGCGGCGCTGCGCGTCCTTCTGACAGGCGGAGGCCTGTGCTTCGAGCTCGCCGAGCTTCTTGTGGGCGTCGGCGAGGCTGCCCTGGGAGATCGTCGCCTCGACCTTCTTGCGCCAGTACGGCGGAAGGTACTTGAGTTCGATCTTGGTGTCCTCCTCGACCTTCGAGAGGGACACCCAGCCGAGGTCCTGGCTGATTCCGCGGTACAGCGCGACGTTGTCGTCCTTCGCGCCCACGTAGAACTGGGTCTGGGTCCAGCGGTAGCCGCCGTAGACGCCGCCGCCGATCACGGCCAGGGCGAGCACGATGTAGAACGAACGCTTCAGCCACCTGCGGCGGGGGCGGGGCTTGACGAAGTCCTCGTCGGAGTACGCGTCGAAGGCTCCGTCCGGACCGGAGCCGTAGCCCATGTCGTCACCGCTGCCGGGAGGGCCGAAGCCTCCGCTCTGCGGCGGCACGGGACGGCCGAGACCGGCCGCACGGCCCGCCGGTGTCTCCATGGCCCGGCCGTCGTTCGCCTGGGCCGCCTGGTTCTCGGCGACCGCGCCGACGACGACCGGGGTGTCGTTGAGCTGCCCGGCCAGGGTGTCGTTGCTGTCGACGTCCAGGACGTCGGCGACGATGCAGGTGATGTTGTCGGGGCCTCCGCCGCGCAGGGCGAGCTGGATGAGGTCCTGGATGGTCTCCTGCGGGCCCTGGTAGCTGGCCAGGGTCTCTTCCATCGTCTGGTGGGAGACGACGCCGGAGAGTCCGTCCGAGCAGATCAGATAGCGGTCGCCGGCGCGGACCTCCCGGATGGAGAGGTCGGGCTCCACGTGGTCGCCGCTGCCCAGGGCCCGCATCAGCAGGGAGCGCTGCGGGTGGGTGGTGGCCTCCTCCTCGGTGATCCTGCCCTCGTCGACGAGACGCTGCACCCAGGTGTGGTCCTGGGTGATCTGCGTCAGCACGCCGTCGCGCAGGAGGTACGCACGGGAGTCGCCGACATGGACGAGGCCCAGGCGCTGACCGGTCCAGAGCAGGGCGGTGAGCGTGGTGCCCATGCCCTCCAGCTGGGGGTCCTCCTCGACCATGACGCGCAGCTGGTCGTTGGCCCGCTGGACCGCCGTACCGAGCGAGGTGAGGATGTCGGAGCCCGGCACGTCGTCGTCGAGCTGGACGAGTGTGGAGATCACCTCGGAGCTGGCGACCTCTCCGGCCGCCTGGCCACCCATGCCGTCGGCGATGGCGAGAAGGCGGGGACCGGCGTAACCGGAGTCCTCGTTGCCTTCCCGGATCATGCCCTTGTGCGATCCGGCGGCGAAGCGCAGGGACAAGCTCATGCGCACCTCGCCCGTCGGCTCGGGGTACAGCCGGTCTCGAGCCACACTGCCCACCCTCCGGTCGGGAGCCGGGCAGGGTCCGTGGTCAGGACCGCCGCGGCTCGCTCGCTCCGCTCGCTCATTGTCGTACTACTTCCGCAGCTCGATGACGGTCTTGCCGATGCGGATCGGCGCGCCCAGCGGAACAGGTGTCGGGGTGGTGAGCCGGGTCCGGTCGAGATAGGTGCCGTTGGTGGACCCGAGATCCTCGACGATCCACTGGCCGTCACGGTCCGGGTAGATCCTGGCATGCCTGCTGGAGGCGTAGTCGTCGTCCAGCACGATCGTTGAATCGTGGGCCCGGCCCAGGGTGATGGTCTGGCCCTGGAGCGCGACCGTGGTGCCGGTGAGAGTGCCTTCGGAGACGACCAGCTTGGTGGGTGCCCCGCGGCGCTGGCGCCCGGACTGCTGGCGCTGCTGAGGCGGTGCTGCTTGTTGTTGGCGTCCCTGCTGCGGGCGGGTGTCACCGGCAGTGCGGCGTGAGCCGCGCTGTGTGACACGCGTGCCGAACAGGTCGCTGCGAATGACCTGCACGGCCACGATTACGAATAGCCACAGAACAGCCAGGAAACCTAGCCGCATGACCGTCAGGGTCAGCTCTGACATTGCCCCCGCTTCACCCTTCGGCTTGCCGGTAAACGATGGTGGTGCTGCCCACGACGATCCGCGAGCCGTCGCGGAGCGTAGCGCGGGTGGTGTGCTGCCCGTCTACCACGATGCCGTTGGTAGACCCGAGATCCTGGATCGTCGAGGGCGTTCCGGTCCGGATCTCACAGTGCCGGCGGGATACGCCGGGGTCGTCGATCCGCACGTCGGCGTCGGTGCTTCGTCCCATCACCAACGTCGGGCGGGAGATCTGATGGCGGGTGCCGTTGATCTCGATCCAGCGCCGTACCTGCGCGTCCGGCGAGGAGCCGGACGCGGCCGGCTGGCGCCAGTCGCTGGAAGGGCCTCCGGAGCGCCCGGCACCCGGCGGGGCCGGTGGCATGGGCGGGGCGGAAGCCGGCGGGTAGCCGTACCCGCCCTGCCCCTGAGGGCCGGAGGGGCGGTTCGGCTGCGAGTGGGGGGCGGGGCCGCTCTGCGAGCCCTGCTGTGACGAACTCGACGCCAAGGTCCGGCTGCGTACACGGTAGAGACCCGTGTCCAGGTCGTCCGCCTTCTCCAGGTGGACCTTGATCGGTCCCATGAAGGTGTACCGCTGCTGCTTGGCGTAGTCGCGTACGAGGCCGGCCAGCTCGTCGCCGAGCTGTCCGGAGTACGGGCTGAGCCGCTCGTAGTCCGGGGTGCTGAGCTCGACGATGAAGTCGTTGGGCACGACGGTTCGCTCGCGGTTCCAGATCGTCGCGTTGTTGTCGCACTCGCGCTGGAGGGCTCCCGCGATCTCGACCGGCTGCACCTCGGACTTGAAGACCTTGGCGAAGGTGCCATTGACCAGACCTTCGAGACGCTGCTCGAAACGCTTCATGACTCCCATGGGGCACCTCCTCCGGTGTCGTCGTCCCTGTACTGCTTACTGATCGTATCCACGCGTGGGGAAATCGGCTGGTTCCCCTTGTCTGCACAGTGGATGAGTGTCACCTCTCACACGGATCGTAGAGGTGGCCTCCTGACAGTGTCCCGCACTCCGGGTGCACTCAGGAGGAGTGGGGCCGGGCTTCCCGCGTTCCCGGTTCCCCTCGTGGGTCCTGCGAAACAACGGATGTGAATCCACCCTGTCCAGCGTGCTAATCTTCCGTTGTCGCAAGGCGCTCGCACCACACGGTGGGAGAGCCCGAAAACACCACTCATGCGCGAGTGGCGGAACGGCAGACGCGCTGGCTTCAGGTGCCAGTGTCCTTAGGGACGTGGGGGTTCAAATCCCCCCTCGCGCACAACAGGGCAGTCGATTGAGACTGCCGGGTTGGTTCGATAGAACCCCCGCACCGGAGAGATTCGGTGCGGGGGTTCTTCGTTGTGCGGATCCGTCTCGCGGATCTTTCCCGACGGCACGTGCGGGCTGTTCTGTCGGGCGTACTCAGCCACTCGCTGTCGGCCTCGGGGGAGTCCTCCTGGTGCGCGGCGGCTGATCGCCACGGGCGTGGCGTGCTCTGTGACGAAGCACGCACCCTCGGGTGGAGCCGCCCCCGAGGAGTGGCTGTTTCACGTGAAACGTCGGATCCGTGGCGAAGGATCCGGTTCGCGCGACCCTCCGTAACGGGTGGTCAGGCTGCGAGGCGTGCCGCGAGTGCCTTTGCCTTCTCCGTGGCTTCGGCGAAGGCCTGGGTGCGGGATGCGTCGGCGAGGGGGATGAGTTCGGCCATTTCGGGCTTCGAGTGGGCCAGCGTCAGCTCCGGGACGATGAAATCGACTTCGGCGCCGAGCATGCCGGTCAGGACCTTCTCCAGGTAGTTCTGGACGAACTCGAAGTCCTCGCGCGGGGTGCCGGGGGCGTAGGAGCCACCGCGACTGGCCACGACCGTGACAGGGGTGCCGGCCACAGGTCCGTCCGGCCCCGCGTTGTGACCGACGATGATCACCTGGTCCAGCCACGCCTTCAGCGTGGACGGGATGGAGAAGTTGTACATGGGTGCGCCGATGACGACGGCGTCCGCACCGGCCAGTTCTGCAGCCAACTCGCCGCGCAGCGTGTCATCGGCGCCAGCGACTATCGCCGAGGCGTCCAGGTGAGGCAAGGGGGCCGCGGCGAGGTCGCGGTGGACGACCTTCCCGTCGGGGTGCTGCTCACGCCAGCTGGCGACAAAGGCCGCGGTGACCTCGCGAGACGTGGAGCCCTCGGGAAAGGCGGCAGAGTCGATGTGGAGGAGCGTAGCCATGGGGATCTCCGTGGGAGTCGAGTGGTCCGGCGCTGCGCGTGCTCGCGGAGACGGCCGAGCGGCAGGGAGCGAGACGCGGTTGTTGGTGTGCTTTTTCATACGTACCTATTGATAACACAGTCACTTACTTTTTGTAAGCCGCGAACGTCGACGCAGTACTCTGAGGGCATGGCGGAACACAGCGAGCAGACCTGCCGACGGGTGGACGTGGGCATCACTCGCGTCTTCGAGCTGTTCGGGAAGCGCTGGACGGGGCCGATCGTCTCCGTGCTGATGCGGCAGCCGGTGCACTTCGCGGATCTGCGCCGGGCCATTCCGGGCATCAGTGAGCGCATGTTGTCGGACCGGCTGTCCGAGCTGGGTGCGGCAGGGCTTGTGGTGCGCGAGGTCGACGAGGGGCCCCCGCTGCGCGTCGCCTACCGGCTGACGGAGGCCGGTGCCGCCATGGGGCCCGCGCTCGAAGAACTCGGGAAGTGGGCGAACACCTACCTGGCGGACTCGGGGGGCTGCTGACCTCCTGCCGGTTGCGCCGAGGGTGCGCGCGCACTCAGTGGGCCGCCAGGGGTGGGTGCGGGGTGCTTGCCTATCGGGGCGGGGTGCCGTCGCCTGTCGCGTTGTAGCGGAGCAGGTACTCCGCGAACTGCTCGAGATCGTCCGACGACCAGGTGCCGAGGCGTTCGCGGTAGGCGGCGCGGCGACTGGCCTGCGTCGATGCGAGGGCCTCGACGCCGGCAGTCGTGGGGTGCAGTACCTGGATGCGCTGGTCGTCCGGGTCCGGGTGTCGTTCGACCAGGCCCAGCTTCTCCAGTGCCGCGACCTGGCGGCTGACCGTGGACTTGTCCAGCATGTAGTGCGCGGCGAGATCGGTCGCGCGGCAGCCGTGCCGGTGGTCGATGTGGGCGAGCAGTGTGTACGAGACCAGCGGCAGGTCCGGATGGAGCCGTGCTGCGGCCGACCGTGCGCGGCGCGCGAAAGCGGTCAGCTCGCGCTGGATGACATCCAGCGACTCCTCGCGGCCTCGGGGGGTGTCCGTCACATGCATCACCTTCTCGAGATCTTAGTTGTATGCTACAACGAATATGGAGTTGTAAAAGCCAACTATGAGAGGAACGGCCCGATGTCCGCAGGTCCGAGCTCAGGCTCCGGTGCAACCGCCGGGGCGCTGCGCCATGTGCTCAGTCATCTCGTCACGCCGCTGCTGATGTGTATCGGCATGGGGCTTGCCTATCTGGGGGCCTTTCACGCCCCGGAGCCGCACGACCTGCGGGTGGACGTCGTCGGCTCGGGGGTCAGCGCGCAGGTGCTCGCGCAGACCCTGCAGGACAAGGGCGACGGCGCGTTGAGCGTGCGAACCGTGACCGACCGCGACATCGCGGCCGACCATCTGAGGACGCAGCAGAGTTACGGCGCCTACGTCCCGGGCGCCCACCCCGAACTGATGGTGGCCACCGCGTCGTCGGACACCAGCGCGACGGTGGTGCAGAAGGTCTTCACCGACGTCGCCGCCGGACAGGGCTCGCCGCTCCAGGTGACGGACGTGGCACCCACGGCGGGTGGGGATCCGACCGGACAGGGGATCTTCTTCCTGCTGGTGGCGGTCAGTATCGGGTCGTACGCGTCGGTCGCGGTGATCGGCGGTGCCGGTGCGGTGCTCGCCCTGCGGATCAGGGCTCTGCTGGCCATCGGTACCTCCCTGCTGGTCAGCCTGATCGGCGCGGCGTTCGCTGGGCCGGTGTTCGGTCTGGTGGACCACGGCCTCGGCGGGCTCTGGGCGATGGCATGGCTCTATTCGGCGGGGATCCTGCTGATCGGGGTCGGGCTGCACACGTTTCTCAAGCGGTGGACCACGCTCGGCGTGATGCTGCTCTTCGTCATGCTCAACTTCACGAGTTCCGGTGGCATCTTCCGGCCCGAGCTCCAGCCGGGCTTCTTCGGATCCCTGCACTCCTTCTGGAACGGGGCCGGTTTCGTCGAGGGAGTCCGCAGCCACGTGTACTTCGGTGGGCATGCGCTGGGCGGTCACCTGCTGGTGCTGGCGCTGTGGTTCGCGGCCGGCGTGGTCGTCATGGGGGTGGCGGGGACGGCCGAGGCGAAGCGGCGTCGCGTGGTCGAGGAGCGGGCGCGCGAGGCCGCGGCCGCTGCGCGGACGGCCGCCGGCGTCGAAGAGGAGATGGAGGAGGCCGTCGGGGTATGAGGCGGCGGGGTGCCCGGGCTCGTGAGGTGGTCGGCGGCATGCCCGGGACCGCGATGGTGGTCGGGTGTGTGGCCGGGACCGCGATGGTGGCTGAGGACCGTGGCTGCGGTGCCTTGGCTCGCACGGTGGTCGTCGGCGCTGCTGTTGCTCCTGGGCCCTCGGACGCGGAGTCGGGGTGCCGGGACGATCCCACAGGGATGACAGGTGCGGGGTCCGGACATCGACGAGGTTGTCCACAGGGTCGCTCCCAAGTTGTCCACAGGGGAGGACGGTTGTCGCGCACCGGTTGTACCGTCGTCCGCAGTTGATGTTGACCGAGTGGGTCGGCTGGACGAAGGCGGGGGAGGCGGCGCTCCATGGGCGAAGTCGAGGCGATGGTGCCGGCGCAGCGGGCTGAGGAGGACGGGCGCATTCCCGTCGTTCCCGGGTTCGCGCGGCGCGTGGCCGGAGGGGTGCGACCTACGGGAGCCGGGGCGGTGTCCCCGAAGTCGGCCGGCAAGGCGCTGAGGCTCAAGGTGCCCCGGGCCGCCCACAGTTCCCTGGCCCTGCCCGCAGGGAGGCCGGACGCGCTGCAAGCGGTCGAGGAATCGAATCGGGGCCGGGTGCCGGGCCTGACGCCCATACGGGTGGGGCGGATGGCGGCAACGCCCTTCGCGTTCCTGCGCGGTTCGGCCGGCCTGATGGCCCACGACCTGATGGGCACGCCCGTGACGGGGGTGGGCGCCCAGCTCTGCGGCGACGCGCACGCAGCCAACTTCGGTCTGTACGGCGATGCGCGGGGCAATCTGGTCATCGATCTCAACGACTTCGACGAGACAGTCTTCGGACCGTGGGAGTGGGACCTCAAGCGGCTCGCCACGTCGCTGGTGCTCGCGGGCCGGGAGGCAGGGGCGGACGAGGACACCTGTCGCCGGGGCGCGTACGACACGGTGGGCGCCTACCGGCGCACGATGCGGCTGCTCGCCGGGCTGCCGGCACTCGACGCGTGGAACGCCATTGCGGACGAGGAGCTCGTCTCCCACACGGACGCACGGGACCTGCTGGGGACCCTGGAGCGGGTCTCGGCCAAGGCGCGGAACAACACGAGTGCCCGCTTCGCCTCCCGCTCCACGGAGGAGTGCGAGGACGGGGGCCGTCGCTTCGTCGATGCGTCGCCGGTGCTGCGCCGGGTGCCGGATGCGGAGGCCGCGGCCGTCGCGGCGAGTCTTGAGGGCTACCTCGGGACACTCTCGGAGGACAGGGTTCCGCTGCTGGCCCGCTACGCGATCCACGATGTGGCGTTCCGGGTGGTCGGCACGGGAAGTGTGGGGACGCGGTCCTATGTGGTGCTGCTGCTCGATCACCGTGGCGAGCCGCTGGTCCTCCAGGTGAAGGAGGCCCGTCCGTCGGCGCTCACGCCCTATCTCCCGCGGGCCGGCTTCGAGGTGCCCGCCGTGGCGCACGAGGGGCGCCGGGTGGTGCTCGGCCAGAAGCGGATGCAGGTGGTCAGCGACATACTCCTCGGCTGGGCCGAGGTGGACGGCAGGCCGTACCAGGTGCGCCAGTTCAGGAACCGCAAGGGCAGTGTGGACCCCGCCGCCCTGGCCGCGGACCTGGTGGACGACTACGGGCGGATGACGGGGGCGCTGCTGGCCCGAGCCCACGCACACAGTGCTGATCCTCGTCTGCTGGCGGGCTACTGCGGGAAGAGTGCAGAGCTGGACGCGGCGATGGCCGACTTCGCCGTGACGTACGCGGACCGCACCGAGGCGGACCACGCGGAGCTCGTCAAGGGTGTCCGATCCGGGCGAATAGCCGCAGAGCTCGGCGTCTGAGCGGGCCACGCGGTCACCGGGTGTCTTCACGGCCCGGGCGGTGGCCATACGCTGGACGGGTGACCCACGAAGCCGCCGGGGTGCCGACCACCCGGAACGACGAAGACCGCCAGGACCAGGAGCGGCAGGACGAGCCGCAGAGCGCCCAGCACGAGCCGCGGAGTGACGTCCGGGCGGATCCGGGCGATGCGCCGCAGGCGGGCTCCGCAGGCGAAGCGGAGCGTGACCCGGCCGCGCCCACGGGCAGTGAGGTGGGCGACGACGCGGGTGACGCCGGCGCTCCTCGGCCCGAGGAGCGGCTCGCCAAGGCCGTGAGGGTGGCCGAGCAGGCGCTGATCGAGTTCGAGATCGCTGTGGAGACCTTCCGGGTCGAGGTGGAGAACTTCTCCAGGCTGCACCACCAGAAGCTGGGCCCGATGTACGCCCGCCTGGACGAGCTCGATGCGCAGATCGCGGAGGCTCGGGCCGCTAGGAGCGGCGATCCGGAGGATCTGCGCAAGGCCCAGGAGGCACGGGCGATCGTCATGCCGATGCCTGGGGTCGACGAGCTCTTCCACGACTGGATGGACTCGGACGGTCTCTCGCCCGAGGCGTCGGCCATGCTCACCGAGCAGCCCGTCAGGCCCCCCAAGCGGGTCAGGCCCGGTGAGGAGGCGCGCAAGCTCTACCGCGAGCTGGCCCGTCAGGCCCACCCTGATCTGGCACCCGACGAGACGGAGCGGACGCGGCGGGACGAGTTCATCGCCCGGGTCAACGCGGCATACGGGCGCGGCGACGTGGCGTTGCTCAAGGAGCTGGCCGCCGAGTGGGCAGCGGGACCCGTGACGCCGGAGCTGCGTCTGAGTGAGAGCGAGGAGCTCTACGCGCGGCTGGAATGGCTCAGCCGCCGCAAGGAGCTGTTGACGGTCCTGGCCCAGGAGCTGGAGGAGAGCGCGATCGGCTCGATGCTGCGGATGGCTCCGGACGACCCCGACCGGTTGCTGGACGACATCGGCGAGAAGCTTCTGGCCGATGTGGCTCAGCGTGAGGCCGAGCTGGCAGGGCTGGTGCAGTAGCGTTCCGGATGACTCTGGCGCGTACGTACGAGAGAAGGCATACCCATGAATTTCGCTCCGCTGCCCTCGGTGGACGTCGCGGCGGTTCCGTCGGACGGCTTCGTGCTGGACGTCCGGGAGGACGACGAGTGGGCGGCCGGGCATGTCGAGGGCGCGCTGCACATCCCCATGAGCGACTTCGTGGGTCGCTTCGGTGAGCTGACCGAGGCGGCCGACGACGGCCGGCGCGTGCATGTGATGTGCCGGGTCGGGGGGCGTTCCGCCCAGGTCACCCAGTATCTCGTGCAGCAGGGGATCGACGCGGTGAACATCGACGGCGGCATGCTCGCCTGGGACGGCGCCGGGCGCCCGATGGTCACGGACAACGGAAGCTCGGCCTTCGTGCTCTGACGGCCGCCTCGGGCCTGCCCTTCCTTGGGTTCCCGGCGTTGTCTCGGCGCGACCCCCGTCGCTCCCGGCGTTGTCCCAGCTCTGTGCTGCGAGCGGGGTCGCCCCCTGCTGCGGGCGGTCCCGGTGTCCTCGCTACGGGCAGGGTCGCCTTGGCCGCCAGGGGCATCACAGAGGGCTCCTCGGGTGGGGACCTGAGCGGACTGCCGACGGGGTCCCTCAGCAGTCCGCCGGCGGTCCGTCGGCGGTCCTCGGTGGTCCGTCAGCGGTCGAAGTCGACTTCTACCTCCGGGGTGACGGGGTGCGACTGGCAGGCAAGTACGTAGCCGGCTTCGGTCTCCTCCGGTTCCAGCGCGTAGTTGCGGTCCATCCGCACTTCGCCCGAGACCAGGAAGGCACGGCAGGTCCCGCACACTCCCCCCTTGCAGGCATACGGAGCGTCCGAGCGGCTCCGCAGCACCGTGTCCAGCAGGGATTCGCCGCTCTGGACCGGCCAGCTGCCCGACCGTCCGTCGAGGGTCGCCGTGAGTGTGCTCTCCGACGGAGCGGTCACCCGGGCGGCCGTGGTCAGGGCAGTCGTCCCCTCGTCGGCGACGTGGAAAATCTCCTGGTGGATGCGTGACCGGTCGGCGCCGAGTGAGCGCAGAGCGCTTTCCGCTCCTCGGACGAGGCCGAGCGGCCCGCACAGGAACCAGCCGTCCACCTCGGGCACCCGCAGCAGGGCAGGGAGCAGAGTGGTGAGCCGCTCGCGATCCAGCCGGCCCGTGGGAAGCCCGGCGGCCTGCTCTTCGCGGGACAGCGCGGTCACCAGCTGGAAGCGGTCCGGATAGCGGTCCTTGAGGTCCGCCACCTCGTCGAGGAACATCGTCGAGGCGGCCGTGCGGTCGCTGCGGATCAGGCAGAAGTGCGCCGACTTCTCCCGCTCCAGCAACGTCGCCGCCATCGACAGCACCGGTGTGATGCCGCTGCCGCCGACGATCGCGGCGAAGTGGCCGGGACGCGGATCGAGGAGGAAACGGCCCATCGGAGCCATCGCCTCCACCTGGTCCCCCACCGCCATCTCCTTGAGGGCGTACGTCGAGAACGCGCCGCCGTCGACCATGCGGATACCGACGCGAAGCTCGGGCTCGCCCGGTTGCTCCGTGGCGGGCGCGCAGATCGAGTACGACCGCCGAATCTCCTCGCCGTCGACCCGGTAGCGCACATTCAGGTGCTGACCGGGAGTGTGACGGAAGGTCTCGCGCAGTTCCGGCGGCACGGCGAAGGTGACGGCCACCGCATCGTCCGTGATGCGTTCGATCGCGCTGACCCGGAGCGGATGGAACATCTACAACTCCTTGAAATGATCGAACGGTTCGCGGCACGCCACGCAACGGCGCAGCGCCTTGCACGCCGTGGAGGAGAAGCGGCTCAGCAGCTCCGTGTCCGTGGAGCCGCAGTGCGGACAGCGCACGGACAGCGTGAGGGGCACCGGGCCGCCCGGCCCGCTCCCGGGCCGCGGCGGCGCTATGCCGAACTCCGCCAGCTTGCGACGGCCTTCGTCGCTGATGTCGTCCGTAGACCAGGCCGGTGCGAGGACCGTGACCACACAGACCTCGGCCACTCCGTGGTCGTGCAGCACTCGCTCGATGTCGTGGGACATGGCCTCGACGGCGGGGCATCCGGTGTACGTCGGGGTGAGACGCACGGTGACCTTGTCCGGCCCGTCCACGCGCACGCCGCGAAGGACGCCGAGCTCGTCCAGGGTCAGAACCGGGAGCTCCGGATCGGGCACGGAGCCCGCAAGCCGGTGGAGCTCCGCCTCCAGGAGGGTCTCGGTGGTCACCATGACGCCCCCGGGTGGCTGCGGTGCAGGTGCTGCATCTCGGCGAGCATCCGCCCGAACGGCTCCGTGTGCAGGCCCTGCCTGCCCGCGCCGGCCGCCCAGGCACCGGACTGCGGGCCCGACGGGAGAGCCAGGGTGGCACGCTCCACCACCGAGGCGACGGCGGCGAGCCAGGCGTCGCGCAGGCCGTGGAAGTCGGCATCGACTCCCTCGACGGGCTCGAACAGCTCGCCGGTGAAACGCCACAGCGCGTCCAGGGCGCGCTGCATGCGCTCATGGCTCTCGGCGGTGCCGTCGCCGAGTCGCAGGACCCACTGTTCGGCGTGGTCGCGGTGGTAGGCCACCTCCTTGACGGCCTTGGCGGCGAGATCCGTGAACTCACCTTCTCCAGCGGCCAGTTCCTCGTACAACATGTGCTGGTAGACGGAGAAGTAGAGCTGCCGGGCAATGGTGTGGGCGAAGTCGCCGTTCGGCTGTTCCACGAGTTGGACGTTGCGGAAGGCCCGCTCCTCTCGGAGGTAGGCCAGCTGGTCCTCGTCGCCCGCGAAGGAGAGGAGCATCCTGGCCTGCCCCAGCAGATCCAGCGCGATGTTGGCCAGCGCGACCTCCTCCTCCAGGACCGGGGCGTGGCCCGCCCACTCCCCCAGACGGTGCGAGAGCACCAGTGCGTCGTCGCCGAGGGCGAGAGCGGCCGTCACAGGTGCTTCACCCCTTCCGGGATCTCGTAGAACGTGGGGTGGCGGTAGGGCTTGTCGCCGGCCGGTTCGAAGAAGGAGTCCTTCTCGTCCGGCGACGACGCGGTGATCGCCGTCGAGGGAACCACCCAGAGGGACACGCCTTCCGAGCGACGCGTGTACAGGTCGCGGGCGTTGCGCAGGGCCATCTCGGCGTCCGGCGCGTGCAGGCTGCCCGCGTGGGTGTGGGACAGGCCGCGCCGGGAGCGCACGAACACCTCCCACAGAGGCCAGTCGGTCGAGCTGCTCATGCGGTCGCCTCCACGGGCTGGGCGGCCGCTCCGGTCGTGCCGGGACGTGCCGCGTGCTTGTCTGCGTAGGCCGCTGCCGCGTCACGGACCCAGGCACCCTCTTCGTGTGCCGTGCGCCGCTGGCTGAGCCGTTGTTCGTTGCAGGGGCCATTGCCCTTGAGGACCTCCTGGAACTCCGTCCAGTCGATCTCCCCGTAGTCGTGCTGGCCGAGTTCCTCGTTCCACCGGATGTCGGGGTCGGGGAGGGTGAGGCCCAGCGCCTGCGCCTGGGGGACGCAGATGTCGACGAACCTGCGGCGCAACTCGTCGTTGGAGTGCCGCTTGATCTTCCAGGCCATCGACTGCTCCGAGTGCGCCGAGGAGTCGTCGGGCGGACCGAACATCATCAGGGAGGGCCACCACCAGCGGTTCACCGCGTCCTGCGCCATGTCGTGCTGGGCGGGCGTGCCCCGGCTGAGGGCCAGCAGCAACTCGTACCCCTGGCGCTGGTGGAAGGACTCCTCCTTGCAGATCCGGACCATCGCCCGGGCGTACGGGCCGTAGGAGCAGCGGCAGAGCGGCACCTGGTTGGTGATCGCGGCGCCGTCCACAAGCCAGCCGATCGCGCCGACGTCGGCCCAGGTCAGCGTGGGGTAGTTGAAGATCGAGGAGTAGCGCTGCCGGCCGGCGTGCAGCTTGTCGAGCAGTTCCTCGCGGCTGGTCCCCAGCGTCTCCGCCGCGCTGTACAGGTAGAGGCCGTGACCGGCCTCGTCCTGCACCTTTGCCATCAGGATCGCCTTGCGCCGCAGCGAGGGGGCGCGCGAGATCCAGTTGGCCTCGGGCTGCATGCCGATGATTTCCGAGTGGGCGTGCTGGGCCATCTGGCGGACGAGCGAGGCCCGGTACGCCTCGGGCATCCAGTCACGCGGCTCGATCCGGTCGTCGGCCGCCACCGCGGCGTCGAACGCCGCCAGACGTGCCGCGTCCACCGCGCCCGCCGTGCTTGCCGTCCCCTGCGTCGTCTGGTCCGCAGTCACTGCCGCCATCCCGGGCTCCCTACCGACCGATCGTTCGGTTCATTGACTTCAATGGTGGGTCGGAGGCCCGTAGGGTGTCAACCCTGTGGATAACTGAGTGGTGATCGACGGTGATCGGGGCGGGATGGACGCGGACCACGGTGGGGGATCGGGAAACGAGAAGAAGATTCCCTGGCCCGGCGTGGCGAGCCGCCCGCCGACCGACCGGAACGCGGCGGCCGCCCCCGACCGGATGCCGGAGGCCGGGGTGGACGACCTCCGGGGGCCGGTCGCCACGGCACGTCCCTCGGGCACCGTCTGCACGCCGGTGCTTCCGCCCGTTCCCGGGGGCGACGGACGCCGTCCTGGCGCCGGGATGGCCGCGCTGTCGCTTCCGTACCAGGTGGTCGCCGCGCTGGCGCTGTCCATCGTGGGAGTGGTGGCCTGCACCCATGTCGCCATGGTCTTTCTGCACGTCGCGCCGTCCAACACGCTAACGAAGCAGCACGGTGAGGTGGTCGACCGCTGGGTCTACCCGGAGTTCGAACAGAACTGGAAGCTGTTCGCCCCCAATCCGCTGCAACAGAACATCTCCGTGCACGTCCGGGCGGACGTGGCTGACAACGGTGCCGACGGCAGCAGGATCACCCCCTGGATGAACCTCTCGCGTGACGACGGGGAGGCGATACGGGGCAACCTTCTCCCCAGCCACGTCGACCAGAACGAACTGCGTCGTGCCTGGGACTTCTACACCGGGTCCCACGACAGCGAGAACCGCCCCAACGGTCTGCGCGGAGAGCTGTCCGAGCGCTACATCCGCCGCATCGTCATGCTGCGCCTCGAGGAGCACGGCTACGGCGGCACGGTCGAGCGCATCCAGGTGCGGTCCATGGTTCGCTCCGTCGGGGTCCCGCCGTGGAGCGAGGAGAAGGTCAGCACCCGGCCGGAGTACCGGGAGCTCCCGTGGTGGACCGTCACCCCGTCCGATCTCCGCACGGCGGACGGTCCAGCGGTGCAGTCCGGGGAGGCGGAGAAGTGAGCGCCTCCAACCCGGTCCGTGAGGGCGCCGCGTCCGTCGGCCCCTCCCTCGCCCGTGCCGTCCAGCGCGTCACGGCCTCCCCCCTGGGTGCCCACCAGAGTGCAGTCGTCCGGATCGGTGTCTCCGCCACCTGCCTGCTGTTCCTGCTGCGCGAACTGCCCCATCGCCACGAGCTGTACGGTCCCGACGGTCCGTGGGGCTGGGACATGGCGCACCGGCTCATCAGCAGCAACGGTTCCTTCACCGTCCTGATGTGGTCGGACGGCAGGATCTGGTTCGAGACCGTCTACCTGCTCACGCTGGTGTCGGCCGCGCTGATGATGGTCGGCTGGCGTACCCGGTTCTCGTCCGTGCTGTTCATGGCCGGGGTGCTCTCCCTGCAGAACCGCAGCATTTTCATGGGGGACGGCGGCGACAACGTCATCCACCTGATGGCGATCTACCTGGTGCTGACGCGCTGCGCGCGGGTCTGGTCCCTGGACGCACGCCGTGCGGCCAGGAACGCCGCCCGCCTTGCGGAGGGAGGCAGACCCGCCCGTGACATCGCGGGACCGGTCCTGTGGGGGATGCTCGGCTGCGTCCTGCTGCCCGCCACCGTCCTGGCCGGATTCGGCGGCACCCGGTGGCTGCCGGCCCTCCTGTGGCTGCTGTGGCTGGGCAACGGTGCCTGGTGGGCCCTGAACCGTTATGCGCCGGGTCATGAGTTGCGGGCGCTGTTCGACGTCCTGGCCAACCTCGTCCACAATGCCGCGCTCGCCGTGATCATGGCCGAGGTCTGCCTGATCTACGCGACGGCGGGCTGGTACAAGATCCAGGGCTCCCGGTGGCAGGACGGCACCGCGATCTACTACCCGCTCAAGCTGGACTACTTCGCTCCATGGCCCGAGCTCTCCGGACTCGTCGCGTCCAGCGCCTTGGCCGTGATGGTGTTCACGTACGTCACGGTCATCGCGCAGGTCGCCTTCCCCTTCACGTTGTTCAACCGGCGCGTCAAGAACGTCCTGCTCGTCCTCATGATCGGTGAGCACGCCGGGATCGCCGTGCTGCTGGGGCTCCCCTTCTTCTCCATGGCGATGATCTCCGCGGACGCCGTCTTCCTGCCGACGGTCTTCCTCGTGTGGCTGGGGAACCGAGTGACACACGGGAGCCGGAGGCTGCTCGCCCGCACGGCGGGCAGCCTCCGACTGCCCGGGCAGCGCCGGGCGGAGCCGGAGGACGAGGAGGCCGCGCGCGGCAGCGACGGACGTGGCCATACGCTCGTCGGGTGACCAGCGAGACCGGCAGTACCGAAGAGCCCCGGGCGGCAGCGGCGCCCGATCCGTCCGCGGAACCGATCCAGTACGACGACGGATTCGGCGCCGTGATCGGCGTCGGGCCGCACCCGCTGCCGTGGCCCGAGGGGGAGCGCTACGATCCCGAGCTGCTCGCCGAGGGGGACCGGCGCAATGTGGCCGACGCCTACCGCTACTGGACGAGGGAGGCGATCGTCGCCGATCTCGATCTGCGGCGGCACGACTTCCATGTGGCGGTGGAGAACTGGGGCCATGACTTCAACATCGGCTCGGTGGTACGCACCGCCAACGCCTTCCTCGCGAAGGAGATCCACATCGTGGGGCGACGGCGCTGGAACAGACGGGGCGCGATGGTCACCGACCGCTACCAGCATGTGCGGCACCACCCTGACACCGCGGACCTGACCGCATGGGCGGCGGCCGAAGGGCTGCCGATCATCGGGATCGACAATCTGCCCGGAGCCGTGCCGCTGGAGCGGACGGTCCTGCCGCGCCGGTGCGTCCTGCTGTTCGGGCAGGAGGGCCCGGGGCTGACGGAGGAGGCACGTGAGCACGCCTCCATGGTGTGCTCGATCGCGCAGTTCGGCTCGACGCGGTCGATCAACGCCGGTGCGGCCGCTGCCATCGCCATGCACGCCTGGGTGCAGCGGTACGCGGACGTCCCGGATCCGCACGACGTGTGACCGTGAAGGAATGTGTCCGGTGGGCCGGATGCGCCCGGTGGAGCGGATGCCCGCTCCACCGGTCACGCTCCGGAAGTCCGCCGGCCGCGTGTTCACTCAGGCCTGGCGGCGGACCTCCACCACCCGGAAGCGGTTCGACACGAAGGCTCCGTCGCAGAGCGCCGCGTTGGCCGCCGGGTTGCCACCCGAGCCGTGGAAGTCCGAGAAGGCCGCAGTCTGGTTGACGTACACGCCGCCGGTGAGATTCAGCGAGAGCTGGGCGGATTCGTCGAGACAGACGTCCTCCACGGCCCGCTCCACCTCGGGCGACGTGGTGTACGCGCCGACGGTCATCGCCCCCTTCTCGCGGATCGTGCGGCGCAGCAGCTCCAGGGCGTCATCGGTGGAGTCGACGGCGACCGCGAACGAGACGGGGCCGAAGCACTCCGACAGGTAGGGCGCATCCTCGTCCGCCTTGGTGCCGTCGAGTTTCACGAGCGCCGGAGTGCGGACCACGGCGTCGGGGAAGTCGGGGTTGACGACTGCACGTGAGGCGAGCGCGACGTCCCCCAGGGAGGCCGCCCCTTCCAGCCGGTCCCTCACGTCACTGTTCACCAGGGCGCCGAGCAGTCCGTTGGCCCGGGCGTCGTCACCGAGGAGTCCGGTCACCGCCCCCGCGATGTCCGCCACCACGTCCTCGTAGGACTTGGCGCCCGCGTCGGTCCGGATGCCGTCCCGCGGAATGAGCAGGTTCTGCGGGGTGGTGCACATCTGGCCGCTGTAGAGGGAGAGCGAGAAGGCCAGGTTGGAGAGCATGCCCCGGTAGTCGTCGGTGGAGTCGAGGACGATCGTGTTGACGCCGGCCTTCTCCGTGTAGACCTGTGCCTGCCGGGCGTTGGTCTCCAGCCAGTCGCCGAAGGCGGTGGACCCCGTGTAATCGATGATCTTGATTTCGGGCCGCACCGCCAGAGTCTTGGCGATGCCCTCGCCCGGCCGCTCGGCCGCCAGCGCGACGAGATTCGGGTCGAAGCCCGCCTCGGTCAGCGCTTCGCGCGCCAGCTGGACGGTGAGCGCCAGCGGCAGGACCGCTCGCGGGTGCGGCTTGACCAGGACGGGATTTCCGGTGGCCAGGGAGGCGAAGAGGCCCGGGTAGCCGTTCCACGTGGGGAAGGTGTTGCAGCCGATCAGCAGGGAGATGCCGCGCCCTGCCGCGGTGTACGACTTGTGGAGCCGCAGCGGGTCGCGCTTGCCCTGCGGCTTCGCCCAGTCTGCGCTGCGCGGCGTACGCGTCTGCTCCTCGTAGGCGTACGCCACGGCCTCCAGGCCGCGGTCCTGTGCGTGCGGGCCGCCGGCCTGGAAGGCCATGACGAAGGCCTGTCCGCTGGTGTGCATCACGGCGTGGGCCAGCTCGTGGGTGCGCGCGCTGATGCGGGCGAGGATCTCCAGACAGACCAGGGCCCTCGTCTCGGGGCCCGCAGCACGCCAGGAGCCCATGGCGGCACGCATCGCGGGGAGCAGGACGTCCGGGTCGGCATGGGGGTACTCGACGCCGAGCTCCGGCCCGTACGGCGACACCTCCCCGCCGGTCCAGCCGTCGGTGCCGGGCTGGCCCAGATCCAGCCGGGTGTCGAGCACGGCGTCGAACGCGGCCTTGCCCTCGGCCGCGCCGAGGCTGCCGGGGAGACCTTCGGCGCCGTAGGCCTTCGGGTGCTCGGGGTGCGGGGACCAGTAGGCGCGCGTGCGGATCGCGTCGAGGGCCTTGTCGAGGGTCGGGCGGTGGATCTCGGACAGCTTCTCGGGGGAAAGCTCGGCGGCCATGACGGACCAACTCCTCGTCGAGCCGGGCAGGGATGTGCGGACGGAGTTAGAGTAACCGAACGATCGGTCGGGACAAGGGGGTCCGGGAGACCTGTGGACAACTCATGGGGGAGGATCGCGTTCATGACCACGGCCAAGCGGGACACGTACACCCCGGAGACGCTCCTGAGCGTTGCCGTCCGCGTCTTCAACGAGCGCGGCTACGACGGCACGTCCATGGAGCACCTCTCCAAGGCGGCGGGCATCTCCAAGTCGTCCATCTACCACCACGTGACGGGCAAGGAAGAGCTCCTGCGGCGCGCGGTGAGTCGGGCGCTCGACGGGCTCTTCGGCATCCTCGACGAGCCGGGCGCGATACAGGGGCGGGCGATCGCCCGGGTCGAGTACGTCACGCGCCGCACGGTCGAGGTGCTCCTGGCGGAGCTGCCCTACGTCACGCTGCTGCTCCGTGTACGCGGCAACACGACGGCGGAGCGCTGGGCCCTGGAGCGGCGACGCGAGTTCGACCAGCGGGTCTCCGAGCTGCTCAAGGCCGCGGTGGCGGAGGGCGACCTGCGCGCCGACGTGGACATACGCCTGGCCACGCGGCTCCTCTTCGGCATGGTGAACTCGCTGGTCGAGTGGTACCGGCCGCAGTCGGGAGGCTCCGCCGAGGCGGAGCAGCTCGCCGACACGGTCGTCCAGCTCGCCTTCGAGGGGATGCGGGCCGGCTGACCCCGGACGGGAGGCCTCCCCAGGCTCACGCCGGACGGAAAACCTGGGCGGACGCGGACGGACCCACCCCCGGCTGACGCCGACGGCCTCAGGGCTGACGCCGGACGTCAATCCCAGGCTGACGCCGACGGCCCTCCGGCCTACCCCGGACTGAAAGCCCCCCGGCTGCCCCTCGGGCCCGTAGCCCTAGGCCAGCTCGGCCGGACGGTCCGGGCGCGGGCCAAGGTCGGTCTCCTCGAACACCAGCAGGGTGCGGGTCGACAGCACCTCCGGTATGGCTTGGATCCTGGTCAGGACCAGCTCGCGCAGTGCCTGGTTGTCCGGTGTGTGCACCAGCAGCAGGACGTCGAAGTCGCCGCTGACGAGCGCGATGTGGGTGGCGCCGGGAAGCGCCTGGAGCTGTTCCCGCACGGTGCGCCAGGAGTTCTGGACGATCTTGAGCGTGATGTAGGCGGATGCGCCTTCCCCGGCGCGCTCGTGGTTCACACGCGCGCTGAAGCCCCGGATCACGCCGTCCTCGACGAGCCTGTTGATGCGGGCGTACGCGTTGGCCCGCGAGACGTGGACGCGTTCGGCTACGGCCCGTATCGAGGCGCGGCCGTCCGTCTGGAGGATGCGCAGGATGGCCCGGTCCGTGGAGTCCAGAGGGCGTGCGGGCGGCGTACGGACCGGGTCCCCGGCTCCGTCGGCCATTTGTTCAGCTGCCATCTGCCCGCGCCTCCCTGTTGTGGACGACCTGCCCCTATCCCAGGCTGTGGAGAACCGTTTGTCCACAGGCTGGAGGTGCCTGTAGCCAAATTGCCTCCGCGACCGAACAATCGGTAGGTGAGGCAGCCCACATCCGGGATCTGCTCACGCCCCGACATTCCTGCAGATACCCCGATGCCAGGAGGTGCTTGTCATGACGGTCCAGGAGCTGCCCGGCGCAGCCGCCTACCGGCCCACGCCGCCCCCGGCCTGGAAGCCGCTCACCGACCCCGCGCCGCTGCTCCCGGACCCCGAGCCGTTCCGCGTGCTCGGTACGGACGCCGCGGCCGGTGCCGATCCAGAGCTGCTGCTGAGGCTCTACGCCGAGCTGGTGCGTGGTCGCCGGTACAACGCCCAGGCCACCGCGCTGACCAAGCAGGGCAGGCTCGCGGTGTACCCGTCGAGCACCGGCCAGGAGGCCTGCGAGATCGCGGCGGCGCTGGTGCTGGAGGACCGTGACTGGCTCTTTCCCAGCTATCGCGACACCCTTGCCGCGGTCGCGCGCGGCCTGGACCCGGTCGAGGCCCTGACGCTGCTGCGAGGGGACCGGCACACCGGCTACGACCCGCGTGAGCACCGGATCGCCCCGCTGTGCACCCCGCTGGCGACCCAGCTGCCCCACGCGGTGGGTCTGGCGCACGCGGCGCGCCTCAAGGGCGACGACGTGGTGGCGCTCGCGATGGTCGGTGACGGAGGGACGAGCGAGGGGGATTTCCACGAGGCGCTGAACTTCGCGGCTGTCTGGCGGGCCCCGGTCGTCTTCCTCGTGCAGAACAACGGCTTCGCGATCTCCGTGCCGCTGGCCAAGCAGACCGCGGCGCCGTCCCTCGCCCACAAGGCCGTGGGCTACGGGATGCCCGGGCGGCTGGTCGACGGCAACGACGCGGCTGCGGTGCACCAGGTGCTGAGCGAGGCGGTGGCACGGGCCAGGCGTGGCGAGGGGCCGACGCTGGTGGAGGCGGTCACGTACCGCATGGAAGCCCATACGAACGCAGACGACGCCACCCGTTACCGCGGCGACGGCGAGGTGGAGGCATGGCGTGCGCACGATCCGATCCGGCTGCTCGAACGGGAGCTGACCGGGCGCGGTCTGCTGGACGACGACGGCATCGGGGCGGTGCGTGAGGCGGCGGAGCGGATGGCTGAGGGGCTGCGGGAGCAGATGAACGCGGATCCGGTGCTCGACCCGATGGATCTGTTCGCCCACGTCTACGAGGAGCAGACCGGCCAGCTGCGGGAGCAGGCGGCACGGCTGCGCGGCGAGCTGGAGGCCGAGCACGAGAGCGGCGCGGAGGAGGGGCGATGAGCACCGCTGCCGCGACGGCCGGGGTACGGACCGGCAGTGCCAGGCCGGCCACCATGGCGCAGGCTCTCGGCCGAGCTCTGCGCGACTCGATGGCCGCCGATCCGACGGTGCACGTCCTCGGGGAGGACGTGGGTACGCTCGGTGGCGTCTTCCGTGTCACCGACGGCTTGGCGAAGGAGTTCGGCGACGAGCGTTGCACGGACACCCCGCTGGCCGAGGCGGGAATCCTCGGCGCGGCCGTGGGGATGGCGATGTACGGGTTGCGGCCCGTGGTGGAGATGCAGTTCGACGCCTTCGCGTATCCGGCGTTCGAGCAGTTGATCAGCCATGTCGCCAAGATGCGGAACCGTACGGCGGGAGCCATGCCGCTGCCGATCACGGTGCGGGTGCCGTACGGGGGAGGGATCGGGGGTGTCGAGCACCACAGCGATTCGTCCGAGGCGTACTACATGGCCACGCCAGGCCTGCACGTCGTCATGCCGGCCACGGTCGAGGACGCGTACGGGCTGCTGAGGGAGTCGATCGCCTCCGACGATCCGGTGGTCTTCCTGGAACCGAAGCGGCTCTACTGGTCCAAGGCCGACTGGTCGCCGGACGCGCCTGCACCGGTGGAGCCGATCGGGCGGGCGGTCGTCCGGCGCCCCGGGCGCAGCGCGACGCTGATCACGTACGGACCGTCCCTCCCGGTGTGTCTGGAGGCCGCCGAGGCTGCCACCGCCGAGGGATGGGACCTCGAGGTGGTCGATCTGAGGTCTCTGGTCCCCTTCGACGACGAGACCGTCGCCGCGTCGGTCCGGCGCACGGGACGTGCGGTCGTCGTCCATGAGTCGTCCGGGTTCGGCGGCCCCGGCGGGGAGATCGCGGCGCGGGTCACCGAGCGGTGCTTCCACCACTTGGAGGCGCCGGTCCTGCGCGTCGCCGGGTTCGACATCCCCTATCCGCCGCCGATGCAGGAGCGGCACCATCTGCCGGGCGTGGACCGGGTGCTCGACGCGGTCGCCCGTCTTCAGTGGGAGGCCGAGAGCTGATGGCGCAGGTGCTCGAATTCAAGCTGCCCGACCTGGGCGAAGGGCTGACCGAGGCCGAGATCGTGCGCTGGCTGGTGGAGGTCGGTGACGTCGTCGCCATCGATCAGCCGGTTGTCGAGGTCGAGACGGCCAAGGCCATGGTGGAGGTTCCCTGCCCGTACGGGGGTGTGGTCACGGCGCGATTCGGCGAGGAGGGGGCGGAGCTGCCGGTCGGCGCACCGTTGCTGACGGTGGCGGTCGGATCGGTGGAAGCGGCGACCGGACCCCAGCCTTCCGACGGACCCCACCCCTCCGACGGATCCCACCCTTCCGACGGGTCCGGCGCCGCCGGTGCCGATAGCGGGGCGTCGGGCAATGTGCTGGTCGGTTACGGGACGGCGGCCCCGGCCGCGCGGAGGCGCAGGGTCAGGCCCGCTCCGGCCCCGGCCGCCCTCACACCGACGGCCGCGGGCCCGGCCCCCGCGGCGACGGCCGCTGCGGCAGCTACCGACCCGGCGGATCCGCGCGGTCCGATCGCCGTCATCTCCCCCTTGGTCCGCAAGCTGGCCCGGCAGCACGGTCTCGATCTCCGGCAGATCGTCGGCACGGGCCGCGACGGGCTGATCCTGCGTACGGACGTGGAGTCCGCGATCAGGACGGTGGACGAGGACCGCACCGCAGATGCGGCTCAGGTCGCCCACCCGGGGTCGAAGGCACCGGACGAGCGCGTCGCGCTGCGTGGGGTCCGGGGCGCGGTCGCCGAGAAGCTCTCGCGGAGCCGACGGGAGATTCCCGACGCCACATGCTGGGTCGACGCCGATGCCACGGCGCTGATGGCGGCGCGGGCCGCCATGAACAGCGCCGGTGGCTCCGCCGCCGGACCCAAGGTGTCGGTGCTCGCTCTGCTGGCCCGCATCTGTGTCGCGGCGCTGGCACGGTTCCCCGAGCTCAACTCGACGGTGGACACGGACGCCAGAGAGATCGTGCGGCTGTCCGGGGTCCATCTGGGCTTCGCCGCCCAGACGGAGCGCGGTCTGGTCGTCCCGGTGGTGAGGGACGCGCACACACGGAACGCCGAGTCGATCGGTGCCGAGATCGGCAGACTGACCGAGGCGGCACGGGAAGGGAAGCTGACTCCGGCGCAGCTCACCGGAGGGACATTCACCCTGAACAACTACGGGGTGTTCGGCGTCGACGGTTCGACGCCCATCATCAACCACCCCGAAGCCGCCATGCTCGGTGTCGGCCGCATCATGGCCAAGCCATGGGTCCATGAGGGCGAGCTGGCGGTCCGCCAGGTCGTTCAGCTCTCCCTCACCTTCGATCACCGCGTCTGCGACGGGGGCACCGCGGGCGGTTTCCTGCGCTATGTCGCGGACTGCGTGGAACAGCCGGCGGTGCTGTTGCGCACGCTGTAACGGCGCCGTTCGTGGGCGGTCCCTCTGCCCGGGCCTCTTGTGAGTTCGGTCCCTGGAGGGACCGTCAGGGGCGGGGGGCCCGCATACTCGGGTGCATGACCGCGTATGACGCCATCGTTCTCGCCGGCGGCGCTGCGAAACGCCTCGGGGGAGCCGACAAGCCAGGGCTCCGCGTGGGGGGCCGTGCGCTGCTCGACCGTGTACTGGCCGTGTGCGCCGACGCGGGATCCACCGTGGTGGTGGGCGGGCGCAGGCCGACCGAGAGGCCGGTCACCTGGACCCGTGAAGTGCCTGAGGGCGGCGGGCCGTTGGCCGCACTCGGTGCGGGCGTACGGCATACGGACGCCGAGAGCGTCCTGGTGCTCTCCGCGGATCTTCCGTTCCTGGGGGCGGAGACCGTGCGCTCCCTGCTGGCCGCAGCGCGGGCGGGAGCGCACGAAGGGGCCCTGTGCACCGATGGGGACGGCCGGGACCAGCCGCTGGTGGCGGTGTACCAGGGCGAACCGCTCCGTCGTGAGCTCGCGCTTCTGGCAACCGAGCACGGCAGCCTCGCCGGTCTTCCGTTGCGGCTGCTGACGGCGGAGCTGGATCTGGCCAGGGTCCAGGCCGGACCGCTCGCTTCGTTCGACTGCGACACCTGGGAGGACATTGCTGCCGCCAGGGCGCGGATCAGGGAGCATGGGACCGTGCTGGACGAATGGATCACCGCAGTCAAGAACGAACTGGGCATCGAACTCGACGTCGACACCGACGTCCTGCTCGATCTGGCCCGTGATGCCGCCCACGGCGTCGCCCGGCCCGCCGCTCCGCTGACCACCTTCCTCGTGGGGTACGCGGCGGCGATGGCAAGCAGCGGCAGTGGCCCGGAGGCAGCGGCCGAAGCGGTCGCGGAAGCATCTCGCAAGGCCACCGCGCTCGCGCTGCGGTGGGAGGAGGAAGCGGGCAGCGGGCCCGGAACGCCATGACCGCGCACGGAGGCGAGGCGCGGACGCCCGACCAGGCACGGGCGACCGACCAGAGGCGGGCGTCCGACCAGAGGTGGTCGGCCGAGGAGGAGCGCGCGGCCGAGGAGGAGCGGGCCGTCCAGCAGGCACTGGCGATCGTCGGCCATCAGCCGCAGGCCGTCCACTCCCCGGCGGAGCGGTTTGGTGAGACAGCGCCGGCGGAGCGGTCCGGAGGGACAGCGCCGGCGGAGCGGTCCGGAGGCACAGCGCCGCCGGAGCAGTCCGCAGCGAGGCCGCAGGACCATCGAGCCGGAGGGACGGACGACCTGGCCGTCCCGTCGATGTCGGCGAGGACCGGTACGCCTACGGGTGGTCCGGCCCGGGCCCCGCACATCGCTTCCGACGCCCCTGGCCCTCCGCAGGCCCACCGGACCAGGGCCGCGGCCTGGACGGGGGCGCGCGCCCTGGCCGAGCGTCTCGGCCGGGCGGCTCCACCGGCCGCCCACCGTCTTCCTCTCGACCGCGCTCTCGGGCATGTCCTGGCCGAGTCCGTGCGCGCGCTCACCGACCTCCCGTCGTTCGACACTTCGGCCATGGACGGCTGGGTGGTCGCGGGGCCGGGACCCTGGACCGTACGGGAGGGCGAAGGGCTGCTCGCCGGACGTGGATCCATCGAGCCCTTGCCGGACGGGCACGCCGTGCGGATCGCGACCGGTGCACGGCTGCCTGCCGATGCCACCGCGGTGATCCGTAGCGAACATGCCCACTGCGATGAGGCCAAGGGGTTGCTGCACCCCTCACGCGAAGTCGTCCCGGGCCAGGACATCCGGCCCCGGGGCCAGGAGTGCCGGTCCGGCGACGAGCTCCTCCCCGTCGGCACCGTGGTGACCCCGCCCGTACTCGGTCTGGCCGCTGCCGCCGGGTACGACGCCCTCGTGGCCGTGCCCCGGCCTCGTGTCGAGGTCTTCGTCCTCGGCGATGAACTGCTCTCGGCCGGGCTGCCGCGTGAAGGTCTGATCCGGGACGCACTCGGGCCGATGATGGCCCCCTGGCTCCGTGCCCTGGGCGCGGAGGTCGCGGAACCCCGACGCCTCGGCGACGACCCCGAAGCGCTCCGCAGGGCTCTCGTCTCCTCGGACGCCGATCTGATCCTCACCACCGGAGGGACGGCGGCGGGGCCGGTGGACCATGTCCATCCCGTCCTGGCCGCGATCGGGGCGGAGATGCTGGTCGACGGGGTCGCCGTACGTCCTGGCCATCCCATGCTGCTGGCACGGCTTCCCGAGGGCGGCCCCTGCCTGGTGGGCCTGCCCGGCAACCCGCTCGCCGCGGTGTCCGGGCTGCTGACACTGGCTGAGCCCCTCATCCAGGGGCTGGCCGGCAGGCACGCTCCGGAGCGCTACCGTGCACCCGTCCACGAAGAGGTGCAGGGGCATCCGCATGACACCAGGCTGATCCCCGTGGTCCACCGCGACGACAGCGTCGTGCCCCTCCACTTCAACGGACCGGCCATGCTCCGGGGCATCGCCGCCGCGGACGGACTGGCCGTGGTGCCGCCCGGCGGGGTACGGTCCGGCACCGAGGTGGAGATCCTCGATCTACCGTGGGCCTCGGCGTCGCCGTGGACGGAAGGGTGTTTCACGTGAAACTTCCCGGCCACGACGCGATGGCCAGGCGCGCGGACGAAAACGTCGTCCCGACCCGGGTGCTGCTGCCCCGGCGCGTGGTCGACCGCCCGTTGCGCCAGGTGGCCAAGCGGCTGGCGATGGCGCTCACGGTGCTGGCCACCACGGTCTTCATCGTCTGGGCCGACCGAGGCGGCTACCACGACAACGCCGACGACAAGGTCGACTTCCTCGATGCCGTCTACTACGCGACGGTGACGCTCTCGACCACCGGATACGGCGACATCGTGCCGTACAGCGACCCGGCGCGGCTCGTCAACGTGGTGCTGGTGACGCCGCTGCGCGTGCTCTTCCTGATCATCCTGGTCGGCACCACCCTCGAGGTCCTGACGGAACGGACCCGGGAGGACTTCCGGCTGAACCGTTGGAGAACCAACTTGCGTGAACACACCGTCGTCGTCGGCTTCGGCACGAAGGGCCGCTCGGCGATCCAGACGCTCTGCGCCACCGGTCTGAAGAAGGACCAGATCGTCATCGTCGACCCGGCCGGCAAGGTGATCGAGGCAGCCAACGCCGAGGGATTCGTGGGCGTACTGGGTGACGCGACGCGCAGCGACGTGCTGTTGCGGGCCGAGGTGCAGAAAGCCCGTCAGATCATCATCGCCACGCAGCGGGACGACACCGCCGTCCTGGTCGCCCTGACCGCACGCCAGCTCAACCGTGGTGCCAAGATCGTGGCCGCCGTGCGCGAGGAGGAGAACGCGCCGTTGCTGCGGCAGTCCGGAGCCGACGCCGTGATCACCAGCGCGAGCGCTGCGGGCCGTCTTCTGGGCCTCTCCGTCCTCAGCCCCAGCGCGGGCACGGTGATGGAAGACCTCATCCAGCAGGGCAGCGGCCTCGATCTGGTCGAACGACCGGTGATAAAGGCAGAGGTGGGCAAGAACGTCCGGGAGACCGAGGACCTGGTGGTCAGCGTTCTGCGTGGCCATCGTCTGATCGGCTACGACGATCCGGCGGCCAGCCCCCTGCAGCTGACGGACCGGGTGATCACGATCGTGCGGGCCTCACCGCTCCATACGTCGCCCATGCACCAGCAGCAGCCCAACCAGCGGCCCTAGGAACCGGACGGGGCGCGGCCCAGGAAGGTGTCCGCCCCCGTTCGGGACTCCGCACGGAGTAGCCTCGCGGCCATGTATGCGATCACGATCCCCGAACCCGGCGGCCCCGAAGCGCTCGTATGGGCCGAGGTGCCCGATCCCGTACCAGGCGAGGGCGAAGTCCTCGTCGAGGTCGTGTCCAGTGCGGTCAACCGGGCCGATGTCCTGCAGCGGCAGGGCTTCTACAACCCTCCGCCCGGCGCCTCCCCCTACCCCGGCCTGGAGTGCTCGGGCCGCATTGCCGCGCTCGGCCCCGGGGTGACCGGATGGTCTGTCGGCGACGAGGTGTGCGGGCTCCTCGCCGGTGGCGGTTACGCGGAGAAGGTCGCCGTCCCGATCGGCCAACTTCTGCCCGCTCCCGACGGCGTGGACCTCGCGCAGGCCGCCGCGCTGCCCGAGGTGGCGGCGACGGTCTGGTCGAACGTCTTCATGGTGGCCCACCTGCGCCCGGCCGAGACTCTCCTGGTCCACGGCGGTTCCAGCGGCATCGGCACCATGGCGATCCAGCTCGCCAAGGCCGTCGGTGCGCGTGTCGCGGTGACGGCCGGGGGACCCGAGAAGCTGGCGCGCTGTCAGGAGCTCGGCGCGGACATCCTCATCGACTACCGCGAGCAGGACTTCGTCGATGAACTGCGCAAGGCGACGGACGGTGCCGGAGCGGACGTGATCCTCGACATCGTCGGGGCGAAGTACCTGGACCGGAACGTGCGCGCGCTGGCGGTGAACGGCCGCCTCGCCATCATCGGCCTCCAAGGCGGCGCGAAGGGCGAGTTGAACCTGGGTGCCCTGCTGAGCAAGCGGGCTGCAGTCACGGCGACATCGCTCCGGGCCCGGCCGCTCGCGGAGAAGGCCGCGATCATCGCGGCGGTACGTGAGCACGTCTGGCCGCTGCTCGCCGACGGTGTGGTCCGGCCCGTCGTGGACCGCACGGTGCCGATGGCGGAAGCAGCGGAGGCCCACCGGCTCATGGAGTCCAGCAGCCACATCGGCAAGATCCTCCTCGCCTCCCCGAAGGCCTGACGCAGGCGGACCACAGGTCGCAGGCGAGCCGAGGACGCGGGCGAGCCCAGGACGCAGGCGGACCAGAGACGCAAGCGGAAGCGAACAGGCCCAGCAGACCACCGGGCCCGGCAGCACCGGGGACCGAGACAACCGGGCCCAGCAGACCACAGGGCCCGAAAGAACCGAACCCGACAGAACCGAACCCGACAGCACCGGGCACGACAGCACCAGGCCCGACAACACCGGGACCGAGACCACCTGGACCCGGCACACGTACTGTGTGCCGGGCCCCGGTGCGTACCGCGTTCGATGAACTCCGGCTTCTACAAGTACGGGCCGGAGCGCGCCGGTCCGTGCGGATCGGCTCCGCCTTCCTCGTCCTCGTGGCCCACGCCCGGCGGAAGGGCGCGGCGCATGGACTCCAGCTGTGCACGGGCCGCCATCTGCTGGGCGAACAGCGCCGTCTGAATGCCGTGGAAGAGGCCTTCGAGCCACCCGACCAGCTGGGCCTGCGCGATGCGCAACTCGGCTTCGGAGGGGACGGACTCCTCGGTGAACGGCAGCGAGAGCCGTTCCAGCTCCTCCACGAGCTCCGGTGCCAGACCGTCCTCGAGCTCCTTCACCGAGCTCGCGTGGATCTCCTTCAGCCTGACTCGGCTCGCCTCGTCGAGAGGAGCCGCCCTGACCTCCTCCAGAAGCTGCTTGATCATGCTGCCGATGCGCATGACCTTCGCCGGCTGCTCGACCATCTCCGTCACCGGGATCTCGCGCGACTCGTCGTCACCGCCACCGCCGCCGATAGCCATTCCGTCCTGCCCCACAACGAGGACTTGGGGGTGCTCCTGCGACCGTTCATTCCTCGGCATCTCCATGGAGCCATTGTCTCGCACACGGGCATCGTCACATGGTGGTGCCCCCGGAAAGGGATGATCACTCCCTCCCGGGGGCACCACGGGCCCCGGGAACCGGTCGGAGTCAGCTCAGCCGGGTCATCCCGCGCGTAGTGCCAGGGACAGCCGTGACCCGGCGAACGCGGCGACCAGCAGCCTGGCCAGCACGGGGACGACCAGGGCCAGCAGCCCGATGATCTCCCACGGCAGCACGAGGGGCGTGCACGAGGAGTCCATGGGCTGCTCAGGCATGGCGGCTGTCGCCACCCGTAGGCCGACCAGCCGCAGTGCCACCGCCGGTACGACGCCCGCCGCCGTGCCGAGCAGGACTCCGGTGAGCGGGACTACCAGGCACTGGAACCCGGCGAGCGAGCGCCGTACACCGGACGGGGCCCCCACCGCGCTGAGCGTGGTGAGATCGGCCTCCGCGTCCGCCTCGGCGAGACCAGTGGTGATGGCGGCGGCGCCCAGGGTGACGACGCCCGCGAACAGGGCGAGGAAGAGCAGGACCACGTCCTCGTCACTCCTCTGCATCGGGTTCTCGGTCTGCAGGTAGATCCCGTTGCCGGCCCGGGTGAACGCGGCTGACACCGCCTGTGACGCGGCGTCCGTCGGTGTGTGCGCGCCGGGGTGGACGGTGCCGTAGCCCTCCGTGTGCAGACCGAGCCGGTCCGCTGTCCGCTGCGGCAGGATCATGCGGATGCCCGGGGTGGCGGCGTACTGCGCGGGTGCGACGTACACCTTCAGCCGCTCGGTGGTGGCCTCGGCCTTGCCCGGGTGGAGCCTGCGGTTCTCCTTGTCGCGCTCGTTGTACGTGTGGACGGCCTTGAGCGTGACCCTCCCGTCCTGCGCGTACGTCGGGTTGAGCAGCACGGGAGTCCCGGCAGCCAGGGCGTCGGCCGCCGCCAGGTCACCGAGTTTCGGGAGGCCTCAGCCGGTGCGACGCATGCGGAACGCCAGGAACGCCAGCCCCAGTCCCACCAGGGCGATCCCGGTGCCGAGCGAGACGTCCCGCACCTGGCGCAGCGCGGGCTCGTCCAGCGCCTGTCGCTGTCGCTGCCGCTCGGTCTCCCCCGGCTCCGGGAACGCCCCCGGCGGCGGTGTGAACGCCGGCACCCCGACGGGGTCGGGATCCGGTGGTATGGCGTCCGCCGCGGCCTCGGACTCCGCGGCCTCCGAGGGGGAGAGCGCCCGCCCCGGCCGTGCCCTGCCCTCCGCCGCCTGCCGCCCGGCCAGAGGCGGCTCCTCGGGGGAGCCGGCGTCCGCCGAGGGGGAAGCGGGGTCCGGCACGGAGGGCGATGCCGGGGGCCTCGCGGGAGCCAGGTGCCCCGGAGGGGCCGACACGGCCTCGTCGGCCCGTGCGTCATGCGCCCAGGCGGGGGATCCGAGTGCCAGGGCGGCCGCCGTCACCAGACAGGCGACGCACCGTGACGACCGTGAAGCCGGGAGTCCTGGAGGCATGGGATCAGCGTCACATGCGCCGAAATGTCCGGCATCCGGAACGGCCTCGACTGCCGCCCGCCCTGCGGCCCCGACCGCCCACCCGCAGCCGCACCGGCTTTCGCACCCCGAACGTCACCGGCGGGGAGCCCGGACGGCCGCGAGGGTCAGGCGGGGTCGCCGGTCGCGATCCGCAGCTCGAAGTGGGCGCCCCGCTCGGCCACGGCCGTGCCCGCGGTCGGGAACTGGTCGATGACCTGGTCCTCGGCGTAGGTGTTGCCCTCCACCTCGATGACCTTGACCGTCCAGCCCGCCGCGGCGGCACAGGACTTCGCCGAGATGATGTCCTTGTAGACGAAGTTGGGCGCCTGGACCTTCGCCGGGTCGTTCGAGTCCTCCATGGCGTCCGTGCACTTCTCCGTCTCCATCGTCCGGTTCCGCTCCGGGGGCTTGTGCTCCCCGGCCGCGGTGGACTCGCTGGAGCTGGGATCGCCGCCCTTGCCGGACTCGTCGTCCTGCATGCTCAGGAAGGTGACCAGGCCGCCGATCGCGACCAAGGCGACCACGATCGCTCCGACGACGACGGGCATGTTCCGCCTGGAGCCGCCACCCGCGCCTCCCGCCGTCGTCTGCGGGGACATCGTGTACGGCGGCGGGGTCTGGTGCCCCAGGGGCCCCGGCGTGCCGTACGGCTGGGCGGCCTGCGGGTACCCGTAGCCGGGCGTGGGGGCCGGGGTCGGGGCGCCGTAGGGGCCGGGCTGGTGCTGCTGGTGGGGGTGCGGCTGGTACGGCGTCTGCACGCTCTGCGGTGCCGGAACCGCCTGGTCGACGGGCGGGAACACCGCCGACCCGACGCCCGAGCCGCTGTTCGCCGGGGAGCTGCCGCTGACGATCACCGGGGCCGAGGCGGTGCTCGCGCCGAGCACGCGCGCGATCTCGTCCTGCATCGCAGCGGCGCTCGGGAAGCGCTCGTTCGGGTTCTTTTTCAGCGCACGGGCGACGAGGGCGTCCATCGCGGGGGTGATCGACCGGTTGATGCTCGACGGGGCGACCGGCTCCTCCTGCACATGCGCGTACGCGATGGCGAGGGGCGAGTCCGCGTCGAACGGGATGCGACCCGTGAGTAGCTGGAAGAGCATGATGCCGACCGAGTACAGGTCGGACCGCGCGTCGACACCGCGCCCGAGCGCCTGCTCGGGCGAGAGGTACTGCGGCGTGCCGACGACCATGCCGGTCTGGGTCATCGAGGTGACACCGGACTGCATGGCCCGGGCGATGCCGAAGTCCATGACCTTGACGACGCCGCGCCTGGTCATCATCACGTTGCCGGGCTTGATGTCGCGGTGCACCAGGCCCATCTCGTGGCTGGTCTCCAGGGCAGCGAGCACGTCGGCGGTGACCTTCAGCGCCTTCTCGGCCGGCATCGCGCCGTACTGCTGGATGTCCGACTGGAGCACGGAGCCGAGCGGCTGCCCCTCGACGTACTCCATGACGATGTACGGCATCAGTGCGCCGCCGAGCTCGTCCTCGCCCGTGTCGAACACCGAGACGATGTTGGTGTGCTGGAGCTTGGCGACGGCCTGCGCCTCGCGCCGGAAGCGCTCGCGGAAGGACTGCTCGCGCCCCAGCTCCGTGTGCAGCGTCTTGATGGCGACCTGGCGGTCGAGGGCGGAGTCGTACGCGAGGTAGACGGATGCCATGCCGCCCTCGCCGAGCAGGTCGCGCAGCTGGTAGCGGCCGCCGGCCACGGAACCGCCCGCATAGCGCCCGTGTGCGCCGTCGTGGCTCATGACTTGCATCCCCCTCGGCGCCCGACGGACGCGATCATCCCTTTTACGCGCCAAGTCTGCCCGAGGGGTACGACACGTCAAGCCGGGTGCCCGTTCCGTGACCCTACGCACAAGAAGCGTCTCGGAAGCGTTACAGGAAGCGCATGGAATTTGCGCGTACGGCGCGCGAGCCGATTGGATGGCCCGTCACTCTGAAAACCGGTGCGTCGGGCAGAGCCTGTAGCGTGACGTGGCAATGCAGCAAGGCACCGTGAGAACCCGCGGACGCGCGGACAGAAACGACGGCGAGGACTGATGGCACCCGATTCCGAAGCAAACGGCGGCGGAGTTTCGGATGGCACCGACTCCTGGGGTGTCGGCGGTGTGGTCGGAGACGGCCGTTACCGCATGACCCACCGGCTCGGCCGCGGCGGCATGGCCGAGGTCTACGCCGCGGAGGACGTCCGTCTGGGACGCACGGTGGCGGTGAAACTGCTCCGTTCCGACCTCGCCGAGGACCCGGTCTCCAAGGCCCGCTTCACGCGTGAGGCACAGTCGGTGGCGGGTCTGAACCACCACGCGATCGTCGCTGTGTACGACTCCGGTGAGGACGTCGTGGGCGGGTCGACCGTCCCCTACATCGTCATGGAGCTCGTCGAGGGCAACACCATCCGCGACCTGCTGCTCGAGGCGGAGGCACCGCCGCCGGAGCAGGCGCTGATCATCGTCTCGGGCGTCCTGGAGGCCTTGGCCTACTCCCATCAGCACGGCATCGTGCACCGTGACATCAAGCCGGCGAACGTGATCATCACGCACTCCGGCGCGGTCAAGGTGATGGACTTCGGCATCGCCCGCGCGCTGCACGGTGCGCAGTCGACGATGACGCAGACCGGCATGGTCATGGGCACGCCCCAGTACCTCTCCCCCGAGCAGGCGCTCGGCAAGGCGGTCGACCACCGTTCCGACCTGTACGCCACCGGCTGCCTGCTCTACGAACTGCTCGCCCTGCGGCCCCCGTTCACGGGTGAGACACCGCTCTCGGTGGTCTACCAGCATGTCCAGGACATGCCGGTCCCGCCTTCGCAGACCGCTGGATCCGTCCCGCCGGAGCTGGACGGGCTCGTCATGCGCTCCCTGGCGAAGGACCCGGACGACCGCTTCCAGAGCGCCGAGGAGATGCGCGGCCTCGTCCAGTACAGCCTGCAGATGCTCCAGGTCCAGGGCGGGCACACGGGCACGTGGAACACCGGCCCGGTCAGCGCGCCCGACGCCGGCCACACGGCGGCGATGGGCATGGGCGGGGCCACGACGGCCATGGGGTACCCCGCGCACGGGGACACCTCGCAGGGCCCGATCCTGCCGCCCATGAACCCGGACGACGGGGCGTACGCAGGCGGCCATCACAACGGCGGCGGTCGCGGGAAGATGTGGCTGTTCGTCCTGCTCGCGCTGATCGCGATCGGCGCGGGTGTCGCGTTCGCCCTCCAGGCGGCTGACGACGGCGGCAACAAGAAGTCCCCGACGTCTCCCTCCACCTCGGTGTCCCCCTCGTCGACCCCTTCCTCGGCGGAGCCCTCGGACGAGGAGACGGAGGAGACCGAGGAGCCGGACAGTTCCTCGGGCGGCCGGACGTGGGAGACGGAGGAGCCCACGTGGACTCCGACGAACGAACCGACGGAGCCGACGGAGAAGCCGACGACGACACCCACGTCACCGGACCCGGGTACGAGCGACGGCGGCAGCACGACGACGGACGGCGGCACCGGTGACGACGGCGGTACCGACGACGGCGGTACCGACGACGGTGGCACCGGTGACGACGCAGGTACGACGACGGAGGGCACCACGACAGGCACCGCGGCCGGTACCGCGGCGGGTGCCGCCGCGGGAACGGCGGGCACCACCACCGGGCAGTGACGACGACCGGTCCATGGGGGGAGGGCTCAGGTCACCGGGCGGCGGCGGGCGTACTCACCCCGTGAAGGCCTCGTGCACCGTCTCGTACTCGCGCGTCCACCACACCGCCAGGGCCGACACCGCAGGGAACTGCGGGTCGGCCCTGCGGTCGTGGAGGCGGTAGCGCCAGCGAAGTATCCAGAAGTCGTTGAGGCGTTCCCACCACACCCGGTGGACCGCGGCCGCCAGCTCGGCCGCCCCGGCGCCCGCCGCCCGCCGGTACGCGCGGGCGTACGCCCGCACCTTCTCCAGCGCCAGCTCTCCGTCCGGCCGGACGAAGAAGATCGCCGCGGCGCGTACGGCCTCCTCGGCGCGCGGCTGCACGCCGAGCCGGTCCCAGTCCACGATCGCGACGGGGTCGGCGCCCCGGTAGAGCAGATTCAGCGGGTGGAAGTCACCGTGCACCCATCCCCTGGCGGAACCCTCGGGCGTGGGCGGCCGGCGGTGCGCGTGCCGCTCCAGGAGAGCGCGGCGTTCGACGAGGCGGTGGACGGCGAGCTCGTCGAAGGCGTCCCGCGGACCCGGGCGCCGCGCGGCCGTCAGCAGTTCGTCGATCAGCGTGAACGTGTCGGCGGGGTCGGGGCTCGTGCCCTGGCCCCGCGCCGGAGGCGGCGGGTCCGCCTCCATGACCTGCTCCAGGCCCATGTGCACGGCTCCGAGGAGCGCTCCGAGCCTGCGCGACTGGGCGGTCGTCAGCTGGGCGCCGTCACGGTGGAGGCCGTCCACCCAACGGTGCAGGGCGTAGCGCTCGCCCTCGATCACCGTGACCGTGTCACCGTGTGTGTCCGCGAGGGGAGGGGCCACCGGAACGCCGAGGGAGTGCAGCTGCTGGGTCGCCCGGTGCTGCCGGACGATGGTGGCGTGATCACCGCTGGCGTCGTCGAGGTGATGCTTGTCGAGGTGGTGCTTGAGGAAGTACGAGCCCCGGGTGGTGGACACGCGGTATCCGTGGTTGAGCAGGCCCTTGCTGAGGGGTTCGCAGGCCAGGGGCTCACCGGCGTCCGGGTAGCGGCGCAGCACCTCCCCGACCGGAGGGACAGGCGGAAGGGTCACAGATGAGCGCAGCACTCGCCACATGTTAGGTGACGCTGTGTGTCCGGCCTGACGGACTTGCGTCGAAGGTCAGAGTGTGCATATGGGCAAGACGGGGATCGATCCTGAGGTAGACGGGATCGAAGTGTTCGCCGTTCACGTCCAAGGGTCCGGTCCCGAAGCGCTCGCGCTGCTCAGGTGCCGGCCGCACGAGCTCGACGGGTCCCGTGAACTGCACCGACCAGAGGTCCGTCCCGCCGTCCGGTGCCGGGGTGTTGAAGTTGTCCGCCCCGTAGGCGATGACGCTCCCGTCACAGGACTCGTGGAATCCGAGCCCTCGGTGCATCTGCAGCACCACACGCCCCTCGATCACCACATGCCGGGCCACGGCCAGGAAGGGCAGGGCCCGCACGCTCATGGCCAGCCGGCCGTAGCGGACGCTGCCGAGCAGCTCGATCGCGCGGAGCTTCTCCGCTGCGGAGGAGGCCGGGGTGCCGGAGGGGCCGGGGCCGGTCAGGGTTCCGGTACCGGAGGGACGGGAGGAAAGCATGCGTCCCACTCTCCGGCAGCGCGTAGGAGACGTGTAAGGGTCCGCGGCCCCCGACGAACCGGGACCAAAGTCCCTGCCGGACAGGGCCGGACCGGACCGGACAAGGGGGCGGGACCGGGGCCGGGCGGGATCGAGGCTGCGCCTGACGAGATCGGGACCGACCGGACCGAGGGATGCGATCGACGCGGCCGGCATGGCTCACGGGGCCGACGTGGCCGTGAGCCACGTCGGCCCCGTGAGCCACGCCCTCAGCGCTTCTCGGCCTGGAGCCTCGCCACGTACGCCGCGGCCTGGGAGCGCCGCTCCATGCCCAGCTTGGACAGCAGGCTGGAGACGTAGTTCTTGATGGTCTTCTCGGCGAGGTGCAGCCGCTCGCCGATCGCGCGGTTCGTGAGCCCTTCGCCGATCAGGTCGAGGATCTTGCGCTCCTGGTCGGTCAGGCCCGCGAGCCGTTCGTCGCCCTTGCCGTCCTTCCCCTCACGCAGCCGCTCCAGCACGCGGGCCGTGGCCGCGGGGTCCAGCAGGGACTTGCCGGCCGCCACGTCGCGCACGGCGCTGAGCAGCTCGTTTCCCCGGATGGCCTTCAGGACGTACCCCGAGGCACCCGCCATGATCGCGTCGAAGAGGGCCTCGTCGTCGGCGTACGACGTGAGCATCAGGCACTTGATGTTCTCGTCCCGGGAGCGGACCTCGCGGCAGACCTCCACCCCGCTGCCGTCCGGCAGCCGCACGTCCAGCACGGCGACGTCGGGCCGGGTCGCCGGGATGCGCGCGAGCGCGTCCGCCGCCGTGCCCGCCTCGCCGACGACCTCGATGTCCTCCTCGGAGGACAGCAGCTCATGGACACCGCGCCGCACGACTTCGTGATCATCGAGCAGGAATACCGTGATTTTTCCTTCTTCGCGCACATTCGCAGTCTCACACACTCCTTTACCGTCCGCCCTTCCCTGGGGCTGTCGGCCGGGATAACGTGCCGTTGTTCCGGCCGCCTGCCAGGCCGTTACCGGTGCTGTGACCAGCGGGAGTTCGTGTTTTTTGCGATTTACTTGGAAATCCAAGCAAAATTGCAGGTCACAGGGTGTTTCGCAGTTATGCGATGCACTGGGTAACGTGCTTATGACAGGACGCTCGCCGGGGCACCTGTCACGCCTGTTCCGGCCGAGTGGCACCCACCCCGTGCACGGGTCCGGACACAGGCGAGCCGCACTGGTTCCCGGCCATCCCGGGGGCCGGACCGACGGAGGAGCACGCACGTGACCGTGGAGAGCACTGCCGCGCGCAAACCGCGACGCAGCAGCAAGCGGACCAGCGCCGCGAAGACGCCCGCGCAGACGCCGGAGGGCTCCGGCCCCCAGCTGGTGCAGCTGCTGACGCCCGAGGGCGAGCGCGTCGAACACCCGGACTTCGAGATCGACCTGAGCGCGGACGAGCTCCGGGGCCTCTACCGGGACATGGTCCTGACCCGCCGCTTCGACGCCGAGGCCACCGCGCTGCAGCGTCAGGGCGAGCTGGGCCTGTGGGCCTCCCTGCTGGGCCAGGAGGCCGCGCAGATCGGCTCCGGCCGGGCGCTGCGCGACGACGACTACGTCTTCCCGACCTACCGCGAGCACGGTGTCGCCTGGTGCCGCGGCGTCGACCCGACCAATCTGCTCGGGATGTTCCGCGGTGTGAACCACGGTGGCTGGGACCCCAGCACCAACAACTTCCACCTGTACACGATCGTCATCGGCTCGCAGACCCTGCACGCCACGGGCTACGCCATGGGCGTCGCCAAGGACGGCGCGGACTCCGCCGTCGTCGCGTACTTCGGTGACGGCGCCTCCAGCCAGGGCGACGTCGCGGAGGCGTTCACCTTCTCCGCCGTCTACAACGCCCCCGTCGTCTTCTTCTGCCAGAACAACCAGTGGGCGATCTCGGAGCCGACCGAGAAGCAGACGCGCGTGCCGCTCTACCAGCGCGCGCAGGGCTTCGGCTTCCCCGGTGTCCGGGTCGACGGCAACGACGTGCTGGCGTGCCTGGCCGTCACGAGGTCGGCGCTGGAGCGCGCACGCCGGGGCGAGGGCCCCACCCTCGTCGAGGCGTTCACCTACCGGATGGGTGCCCACACCACCTCGGACGACCCGACCAAGTACCGGGCGGACGAGGAGCGGGCGGCCTGGGAGGCCAAGGACCCGATCCTGCGGCTGCGCACGTACCTGGAGAAGCAGGAGCTCGCCGACGCCGCGTACTTCGCCGCGCTGGAGGAGGAGAGCGAGGTCCTCGGCAAGCGGGTGCGCGACACGGTGCGGTCCATGCCCGACCCGGACCGGCTGGCGATCTTCGACCACGCCTACGCCGACGGCAACCCGCTCGTCGACGAGGAGCGCGCCCAGTTCGCCGCCTACCAGGCATCGTTCGCCGAGGAGGGCAACTAGCCATGGCCACCGAGAAGATGTCCATCGCGAAGGCGCTCAACGAGTCGCTGCGCAAGGCTCTCGAGACCGACCCCAAGGTCCTCATCATGGGTGAGGACGTCGGCAAGCTCGGCGGGGTCTTCCGCATCACGGACGGGCTCCAGAAGGACTTCGGCGAGGACCGGGTCATCGACACCCCGCTGGCCGAGTCCGGCATCGTCGGCACCGCGATCGGTCTGGCCCTGCGCGGCTACCGCCCGGTGGTCGAGATCCAGTTCGACGGCTTCGTCTTCCCCGCGTACGACCAGATCGTCACGCAGCTCGCCAAGATGCACGCCCGTGCCCTCGGCAAGGTCAAGATGCCGGTCGTCGTACGCATCCCGTACGGCGGTGGCATCGGCGCGGTCGAGCACCACAGTGAATCGCCCGAGGCCCTGTTCGCGCACGTGGCGGGCCTGAAGGTCGTCTCGCCGTCCAACGCGAGCGACGCCTACTGGATGATGCAGCAGGCCGTCCAGAGCGACGACCCGATCATCTTCTTCGAGCCGAAGCGCCGCTACTGGGACAAGGGGGAGCTCGACACCGAGTCCATCCCCGGCCCGCTCCACAAGGCAGCAGTGGCCCGTGAGGGATCCGATCTCACGCTCGTCGCCTACGGCCCGATGGTGAAGGTCTGCCTGGAGGCGGCCGCCGCGGCGCAGGAGGAGGGCAAGTCGATCGAGGTCCTGGACCTGAGGTCGATGTCCCCGATCGACTTCGACGCCGTACAGGCATCGGTCGAGAAGACCGGCCGGCTCGTGGTGGTCCACGAGGCGCCGGTGTTCTACGGGTCCGGGGCGGAGATCGCGGCCCGGATCACCGAGCGCTGCTTCTACCACCTCGAAGCGCCGGTGCTGAGGGTCGGCGGCTACCACGCCCCTTACCCGCCGGCCAGGCTCGAGGACGAGTACCTGCCGGGTCTCGACAGGGTGCTCGACGCCGTCGACCGCTCGCTGGCGTACTGAGGAGAGGGCCGTGACGACGATGACCGAAACGTCTGCTCGTTTCCGCGAGTTCAAGATGCCCGATGTCGGCGAGGGGCTGACCGAGGCGGAGATCCTCAAGTGGTTCGTCCAGCCCGGCGACACCGTCACCGACGGCCAGGTCGTGTGCGAGGTGGAGACGGCCAAGGCCGCGGTCGAGCTGCCGATCCCGTTCGACGGGGTGGTGCACGAGCTGCGCTTCCCCGAGGGCACGACCGTCGACGTCGGCGAGGTGATCATCGCGGTGGACGTGGCGCCCGGCAGCGGTGACGCCCCGGCCGCGCCGGAGGCCGCTGCCGAAACCGTTCAGCAGCCGGTCGCGGAAGCCGGACCGGAAGCGCCCAAGGGCCGGCAGCCGGTGCTGGTCGGCTACGGCGTGGCGGAGACCTCCACCAAGCGCCGTGCCCGTAAGGGCGTCGAGATCCCAGGCCCGGCAGCCGCCGCGATCCAGGCGGAGATGAACGGCCACGGCGCGAAGGTCCCGGAGAGCCGTCCGCTCGCCAAGCCGCCGGTGCGCAAGCTGGCGAAGGACCTGGGCATCGACCTCGCCACGGTCACTCCGACCGGTGAGGGCGGGGTCATCACCCGCGAGGACGTCCACGCGGCCGCCGCGCCGGCGCCCGCCGAGGTCGCCGCCCAGCCCGTCGAGGCTCCCGCTCCCACGGCCGTCGCCGTGCCCGCGGGCCCGGCCGGGCGGGAGACCCGCATCCCGGTCAAGGGGGTGCGCAAGGCCATCGCGCAGGCCATGGTCGGCAGCGCCTTCACCGCGCCGCACGTCACCGAGTTCGTCACCGTCGACGTGACGCGGACGATGAAGCTCGTGGCGGAGCTCAAGGAGGACAAGGACATGGCGGGGGTGCGGGTCAACCCGCTCCTCGTCATCGCCAAGGCGCTCCTGGTCGCGATCAGGCGCAACCCGGAGATCAACGCCGCCTGGGACGAGGCCGGCCAGGAGATCGTGCAGAAGCACTACGTCAACCTGGGCATCGCCGCCGCCACCCCGCGCGGTCTGATCGTGCCGAACATCAAGGACGCGCACGACAAGACCCTGCCCCAGCTGGGCGAGGCGCTGGGCGAGCTGGTCGCCACGGCCCGCGAGGGCAGGACCTCCCCGGCGGCCATGGCCGGCGGCACGGTGACCATCACGAACGTCGGCGTCTTCGGCGTCGACACGGGTACGCCGATCCTGAATCCGGGCGAGTCCGCGATCCTGGCGGTCGGGGCCATCAAGCTCCAGCCGTGGGTGCACAAGGGCAAGGTGAAGCCCCGTCAGGTGACGACGCTGGCGCTCTCCTTCGACCACCGGCTGGTCGACGGCGAGCTGGGTTCCAAGGTGCTCGCGGACGTCGCCGCGATCCTGGAGCAGCCGAAGCGTCTGATCACCTGGGCGTAGCGGGACACAGGGAAGGGGGCCCACCGCATCGTGCGGTGGGCCCCCTTCGCTCTGTGCGGCGCCGGGCTACTTCTTGAAGCCGTAGTCCAGGAGCTTCTTGGCGTCGGCGGTCCGGGTGGTCGCCGACGTCGAGGTGAGGACGGTCCCGATGACCGTCCTGCCGTTGCGGGTCGCGGCGAAGACCAGGCAGTACTTGGCCGTCGGGCCCGAGCCTGTCTTGACGCCGATCATGCCGCTGTAGCTGCCGAGCATGGCGTTGGTGTTGGACCAGGACATGTAGCGGTAGCCGCCGGTCTTGGTCGTGACCTTCTGCTTCGTCGACTTCGTCTTCACGACCGCGCGGAACGTGGAGTTCTTCATCGCGCTGCTGGCGATCTTCGTCAGGTCGCGCGGCGTCGAGTAGTTGGAGCCGCTGCCGATGCCGTCGAAGGAGTCGAAGTGGGTGTTCTTCAGACCCATGCTCTTCGCGTCGGCGTTCATCTTGCCGATGAACGACTTCACGCGGGCCGCGCGCGTGGTGCCGGAGCCGAACTTGTCGGCGAGGGCGTACGCGGCGTCGCAGCCCGACGGCAGCATCAGGCCGTACAGCAGCTGCCGGACCGTGACCTTGTCGCCGACGATCAGCCGGGCCGAGGAAGCGGTCTTCGAGACGATGTAGTCGCTGTACGCCTTCTGGACCGTGACCTTGGCGTCCAGGTTCAGGTTCTTCTGTGCCAGCACGACCTTGGCGGTCATTATCTTCGTCGTCGAGCCGGTGGAGCGGCGCGTGTCCGACGCCTTTCCGTAGAGCGTCTTCGAGGTGCCGTTGTCCATCACGAACCCGCCCTTGGCGGTGATCGTGGGAGTCGGCGGTGTCGCTGCCTGGGCCGCGGAGGCGAACGCGCTGCCCGCGAGGACGGCACCTGCTGTGAGAGCCACGGTGGCGGCAACAGATGCGCGGTTTATGCCCTTAAGACCGATTTTCACGTCAAACGCTCCAAATACGCCTGCATCGCGGCCACATGAGGGTGCCGCTCGATGGTGAGACGCACGAGATGGACGGATGGATGTGCCCCCGGAGGGGTGATGTCGGAACAGGTGGTCGGATCGTGGTCGGTGTCCCGGATCGCGGACGGAGCTGCGAACGTACGCATCTTGTATCTATGCTGTGCGCATGCCTGCTGCACCGTCCGTCTCCCCTCCTACCCGCAAGGGTGAATCCAAGCCCCCGCCCGCGGCCGAGCGCGTCTACACGCACATCAAGGAAGCCGTCCTCGACCGTCGTTACGAGGGCGGCACGCTCCTCACCGAGGGCGATCTCGCCGAGGCCGTCGGAGTGTCCCGGACCCCGGTGCGGGAGGCGCTGCTCCGCCTGGAGGTCGAAGGGCTGATCAAGCTCTACCCGAAGAAGGGCGCCCTGGTCCTCGCGGTCTCCGCCCAGGAGATCTCCGACGTGGTGGAGACCCGGCTGCTCGTCGAGGAGTTCGCCGCACGCAAGGCGGTGCCCGCGTCGGCGCAGCTGATCGCCCGGCTCGAACAGCTCCTGGAGGAGCAGCGGGAGCTCGCCGAGGCGGGCGACCTGGCCGCCGTCTCCGTCAAGGACCGCTGCTTCCACGCCGAGATCGTGAAGAACGCGGGCAACGAGATCCTCTCGCGCCTCTACGACCAGCTCCGCGACCGGCAGCTCCGGATGGGCGTCGCCGTGATGGAGGCTCATCCCGGCAGGATCGCCGCCAACATCACCGAGCACGGCGAGCTGCTGGACGCCATCAGGGCCGGTGACGCCGAGGGTGCCGCTCAGGTCGTCCGCCGCCATGTCAGCCGGGTCAAGGTGCTGGTCCGGGGTGATGACCGATGAGCTCGGCCTCGCCCACCCTGTCGCTGCCCGGAGACCCGCCCGGCGGCCGGCGTGCCGCCTGGATCTGGGGCATCGGCGTCGCCGTCTACTTCGTCGCCATCATCTTCCGCACCAGCCTCGGGGTCGCCGGGCTGGACGCCGCCGACCGGTTCGACGTCAACGCCTCCGCCCTGTCGACGTTCTCCATCCTCCAGCTGCTCGTCTACGCCGGTATGCAGATACCCGTGGGCCTGATGGTCGACCGGCTCGGCACCAAGAAGGTCCTCACCCTCGGGGTCGTCCTCTTCACGCTGGGACAGCTGGGCTTCGCGCTCTCCCCCTCGTACGGCATGGCGCTCGCCTGCCGCGCGCTGCTCGGCTGCGGCGACGCCATGACGTTCATCAGCGTCCTGCGGCTCGGTGCCCGGTGGTTCCCGGCCCGGCGCGGACCGCTGATCGGCCAGGTGGCCGCGCTCTTCGGGATGGCGGGCAACCTCGTCTCGACGCTCTTCATCGCCCGCGCGCTGCACGAGTTCGGCTGGACCACGACCTTCCTCGGCAGCTCGCTGGCCGGCGTGCTGGTGCTGGTGCTGCTGCTCCTCTTCCTCAAGGACCACCCCGAGGGCCACGAGCCGCCGCCCGCGGAGCACGCCGGAGCGGCGTACGTGCGGAGGCAGATCGCCGCAGCCTGGAAGGAGCCGGGCACACGGCTGGGCATGTGGGTGCACTTCACCACGCAGTTCCCCGCCATGGTCTTCCTGCTGCTCTGGGGCATGCCGTTCCTGGTCGAGGCCCAGGGGTTGAGCAGGGGCACCGCCGGTGAGCTGCTCACGCTGGTGGTGCTCTCCAACATGGTGGTGGGGCTCGTCTACGGGCAGATCATCGCCCGCCACCACGCGGCGCGCGCCCCGCTGGCCCTCGGCACGGTCGCGATGACCGCGCTGCTCTGGGCGAGCACGATCTTCTACCCCGGCGACCACGCGCCGATGTGGCTGCTGATCACCCTGTGCGTGGTGCTGGGTTCCTGCGGCCCGGCGTCGATGATCGGCTTCGACTTCGGCCGGCCCGCCAATCCGCCGGAGCGCCAGGGCACCGCTTCCGGGATCGTCAACATGGGCGGGTTCGTCGCCTCGATGACGACCCTCTTCGCGGTCGGGGTCCTGCTCGACGCGACCGGGGACAACTACCGTGTCGCGTTCGCCTCGGTCTTCGTCCTGGAGGCGCTGGGGGTCGTGCAGATCCTGCGGCTCCACGCCGTCGCCACGCACCGGGAACGCGACCACCACGTCGTCAGCCGGGTCGAGGCCGTGCACGTACCCGCCTGAACGCGCCCCGCCGGCGAGCCCGCCATGGGCCGCCGGCGGTCGGGTGCCGCGCTACGGGGTCACGGCGAAGTGGCGCAGGATCTCGGCGCCCAGTTCCTGGTCGCCCTCGATCTTGACCAGGTCCTCGACGGCCTGGGCCCGGACCCTGCCGCAGGCCAGCCGGTAGTACGTCTCCCAGTCCAGCGCGAGGGTCGCCGCGGGTCCCAGCGACGGTGCGCCGTCGACCGAGCCGTGGCCCTCGCCGTCGACCCTGACCGTGCGCAGGAATTCCAGGGGGCCGTGCACGTCGAAGACGACGGCCGAGTTGGGCGGCGCGCCCGCGTCCTTGGCGACGACCTTCGCGAGCCCGACCAGGAGGGTGTCCTGGACGATCAGTGCGCCGGGGGAGTCGAGGTTGCCGGGCTGCCCCAGCGTCGTACGCAGGTCCTGCTCGTGCACCCAGACGTCGAAGGCGCGCATGCGCAGCGCCAGTTCCAGCGTCTGCTCGGCGCCGAGGGGTGCCCGCACCATGGTCTCGGGGTCGCGCGACTCGTTGCGCAGCTGGCGCATGCGCCGGATGAGCGTGTACTCGAGCTCCGAGGTCATCTCGGGCGCCGTGTGGTGGCGCCGTACGTCGACCTGCATCTCCATGTAGCGCTGGTGGTCGTTCTGCACGTGGTAGAGGTCGCGCGGCAGTGTGTGGATCGGGCGGGGGTCGCCGAGCTGCTCGCACTCCATGCCGATGACGTGCGAGACGATGTCGCGTACCGACCAGCCCGGGCAGGGCGTCCGGCGGTTCCACTCCCCCTCGGCGAGCGGCTTGACCAGCTCGGCTATCGACTCGACGGAGTGGGTCCAGGCATCGGCATAGGTCTGGAGGCTGGGATGGACGGTCACGGGACCCCTCGTGCGGTTCTGCGGTGCATGGGCTGGAGAGCAGGAGTGCCGGCGGGACGGCCGGCACCGACGGTGCTGTCTGCGGGCTGCGTGGGAGGTTCGCTCGCTAAGTTACGCTGCGAGCAGGCACCCCGGCAGTGCTTTCGTGTGACGATCGTAGGCCCGCGTTGACGGCTTCCATGCCAGGACGGTGGTAGTGTGCACGCCTCTCTCATCCAGATCGCTGTAAACCAGGATGAATCGGTCAATTCCCGTAGAGAGCGCGCGGCTTCACTGGTCGTGGCCCAGCGGAGTGCGGACCTCGTCGTCCTCCCCGAACTGTGGACGGTGGGCGCCTTCGCCTACACCACCTTCGCCGATGAGGCCGAGCCCCTGCAGGGCCCCACGCACGAGGTCATGGCGAAGGCCGCGGCCGAGGCCGGGGTCTGGCTGCACGCCGGTTCCTTCGTCGAGCGCGCCGAGGACGGCACCCTCTACAACACCTCGCTGGTGTTCTCCCCCGAGGGTGAGCGGGCCGCCTCGTACCGGAAGATCCACCGGTTCGGCTTCGACAAGGGCGAGGCGGTGATGATGGGCGCCGGTGACGAGCTCGTCACCGTCGCTCTGCCGGAGACCACCCTCGGCCTCGCCACCTGCTACGACCTGCGCTTCCCGGAGCAGTTCCGGGGGCTCGTCGACGCGGGGGCCGAGACCATGGTCGTCGCGGCGGGCTGGCCGGAGCGCCGCCGCTCGCACTGGACGCTTCTGGCGCAGGCCCGGGCTGTGGAGAACCAGGCGTACGTCCTGGCCGTCGGATCCGCGGGCACCCACGCGAGGGTCGAGCAGGCGGGGCACAGCATCGTCGTCGACCCCTGGGGCGAGGTGCTCGCGGAGGCCGGGGCCGGCGAAGAGGTGCTCACCGTGGAGTTCGACCCCGCGAAGGCCACTACCACCCGGGAGCAGTTCCCGGCGCTCAAGGACCGCCGCCTGGGTATCGCCCCGCGACGCCTCCCCTGATCCGTACGCCCGTATCGGGCCGGGCCCGTCGCGGGGGCCGTACGTCCCTCTTCCGGTGTCCTGCGCCCGTCTCCCGGTGGCCGGTGGCCCGTCTCCCGGTGCCCGGCGGCCCGGTTTCACGTGAAACCGGGCCGCGGCGGGTCCGGGAGGGCCGGCCGTCAGTCCTCGTCGTGCTCCTTGTCCGCCAGGGCGATCACGCACACCGCCGCCGCGACGAGCAGGGGCACGTCGGCGTCCTCCCGCACGATGTCGAGACCGTACGTGTCGCGGACGCTGAGCCATCGCCGGGAGATCTGCGCCAGCAGCTCACCGTCGTAGTCGATGGCGAACTCCCGGTCCAGGATCTTGCCGCTGACGTCCAGCTCGGTGCCGTCCACCAGCGTCACCCGGTAGTGGTTGCGCAGGAACGAGAGCCGTTTCCGCTTGACCCGGGCGAGATCCTCACCGCCCCGCTCGATGAGCATGGTGTCGCGCAGGCTGATCAACTTCTGGCGGATCTCCACCAGCACCCTGCCGTCCGTGTCCTTCAGCTCGAAGGTGTCGCGGAGCCGCATGGCCTTGCCGTCGACGAGGAAGAGCTTGTGGCCGTCCGCGTCCTCGATCCAGTAGTCGTCGCCGATGCCGAGCAGCCGCTCACGTACGAGAAGTCTCATGGATCACAGGTTCCCCGACGCCCTGCCGGAATGCGCGCAGGCCATGGTGCTGTTGACTGGTGTCATGACAGCACGTGCACGTGTCCGCGCCCCCGAACTGATCGGCAAGGGCGGCTGGCTCAATACAGGCGACCGGCAGTACACCCTCGCTGACCTGCGGGGACGCATTGTCATCCTGGACTTCTGGACATTCTGCTGTGTGAACTGTCTGCATGTGCTCGACGAGCTGCGCGAGCTGGAGGAGAAGCACCGCGACACCGTGGTGATCATCGGTGTCCACTCGCCGAAGTTCGTCCACGAGGCGGAGCACCAGGCCGTGGTCGACGCCGTCGAGCGGTACGAGGTGCACCATCCGGTCCTTGACGACCCCGAGCTCGCCACCTGGAAGCAGTACGCCGTCAGGGCCTGGCCCACGCTCGTCGTGGTGGACCCCGAGGGGTATGTCGTCGCTCAGCACGCCGGTGAGGGGCACGCGCACGCCATCGAGAAGCTGGTCGAGGAACTGGAGGCCGAGCACGGCGCGAAGGGCACCCTGCGCCGCGGTGACGGCCCGTACGTCGCCCCGGAGCCGGTCGCCACGCACCTGCGCTTCCCCGGCAAGGCGCTCGCCCTGCCCGACGGCGGTTTCCTGGTCTCGGACACCACCCGCCACCGCCTGGTCGAGCTGGACGCCGACGGCGAGACCGTGCGCGGCACCTTCGGCACCGGTGAGCGCGGGTTCGCGGACGGGGGCCCCGACGAAGCCCGGTTCAGCGAACCGCAGGGCCTCGCCGTCCTGCCCGACGGCCGTATCGCCGTCGCGGACACGGTCAACCACGCGATCAGGGCGCTGGACCCCGCGACGGGCGTGACGACGACGCTCGCGGGCACCGGCCGCCAGTGGTGGCAGGGGTCCCCCACCAGCGGCCCGGCCACGGAGGTGGACCTGTCGTCGCCGTGGGACGTCGCCTGGTTCGGTGACCGGCTGTGGATCGCGATGGCCGGCGTGCACCAGCTCTGGACGTACGACCCCGCGCAGGGCACGGTCCGGGTGGCCGCCGGGACGACCAACGAGGGACTGGTCGACGGTCCGGGCGACGAGGCGTGGTTCGCGCAGCCGTCCGGTCTCGCCGCGGCCGGCGACCGCCTCTGGGTCGCGGACTCGGAGACCTCCTCGCTGCGCTACGTGGACCTGGAGGGCGGTGTGCACACCGCCGTCGGCACCGGGCTCTTCGACTTCGGCCACCGTGACGGCCCGGCCGGGCAGGCACTGTTCCAGCACCCGCTGGGCGTCACCGCCCTCCCCGACGGTTCTGTCGCCGTCAGCGACACCTACAACCACGCCCTGCGGCGGTTCGACCCGGAGAGCGGCGAGGTCACGACTCTGGCCACCGATCTGAGGGAGCCGAGCGACGCGGTGCTGGTCGACGGCGACCTGGTCGTCGTCGAGTCCGCACGGCACCGGCTGACCCGGCTGAGGCTCCCCGAGGAGGCCGTGCGCGTCGCGGACCGGGCGCACCGCACCCGGCGGGCGGCGACTGAGGTCGCGGCCGGGACGCTGCGGCTGGACGTGGTCTTCCAGGCCCCGGCCGGGCAGAAGCTCGACACCCGCTACGGCCCCTCGACCCGGCTGCTGGTCTCCTCGACCCCGCCGGAACTCCTGGCCGAGGGGTCAGGTCCGGGGACGGACCTGAGCCGTGACCTGGTCCTCGCGGACGGGTTCACCGAGGGGGTCCTGCACGTGTCCGCGATGGCGGCGTCCTGCGACGACGACCCGGCGAACGAGTACCCGGCCTGCCATGTCCACCAGCAGGACTGGGGCGTGCCCGTCAGCGTCACCGGCGGGGGCGCGTCCAGGCTCCCCCTGGTGCTGGCCGGGATGGACGAGCAGGGCTGACCGCGCGGGGCAGGGCCGGAGGCCCTCCCGCTCCGTACGCGCAGGGCGCCCGGCGGATGATCCGCCGGGCGCCCTGCGCTGCCACGGGAGACGGCGTGCCGATGACCGGCCCGGAGTCGCACCGCCCGTACGACGGTGACCTGCCTGCCCGTCAGGTCACTGGTAGCGGCGCTCGTCCTCCGTGACGACCGTGGTCGTCGGCGGCACGACCATGCGGCGGCGCCGCGCGATGCTCACGTAGACGAAGACCCCGACGAGGCCGACGAGCATCATGATCCAGCCGACCAGGTCGACATTGACGGTGTCCATCTCCCAGTCGGTGGCGAACGCCAGAATCGCCCCGGCACCGATCAGGAGAATGCATCCTCCGAGTCCCATGATTTCCGCCTCCTCGACGGCCCGGTGACTCCGGGCCGGTGTACGGATCGCGTACCCGGCCTGGCAACAACCATGTCCACGGAGGCGGTTGGGACGTCGGGTCAGCCGGCGAGGAACGCCGCGAGCGCGTTGGCCAGGAGATACGGGTCGTCGGCGCCGCACAGCTCGCGTGCGCTGTGCATCGACAGGATCGCGACACCGATGTCGACGGTCCTGATGCCGTGCCGGGCCGCGGTGATCGGGCCGATCGTCGTGCCGCAGGGCATCGAGTTGTTCGAGACGAACGTCTGCCAGGGCACGCCCGCCTTCTCGCAGGCCGCCGCGAACACCGCGCGGCCCCCGCCGTCGGTGGCGTAGCGCATGTTGACGTTGACCTTGAGGATCGGCCCGCCGTTGGCCACCGGGTGGTGCGTCGGGTCGTGCCGCTCGGCGTAGTTGGGGTGCACGGCGTGCCCGGTGTCCGAGGAGAGGCAGACGGTCCCTGCGAAGGCCCGGGCACGGTCCTCGTACGAACCGCCGCGGGCGAACACGGAGCGCTCCAGGACGGTGCCGAGGAGCGGACCGTCCGCGCCGGTGTCGGACTGGGAGCCGTTCTCCTCGTGGTCGAAGGCGGCCAGCACGGGGATGTACGGGAGCTCCGCGTCCGGCTGGGAGGCCACGGCGGCCAGCGCCGCCGTGCCGGCGTGCACGGAGAGCAGGTTGTCCATGCGCGGACCGGCCAGCAGTTCACGGTCCCGGCCGAGGTAGGCGGGCGCCTCGACGGGGTGCGGCATGAGGTCCCAGCCGGTGATCTCCGCGGGGTCGACGCCCGCCTCCTCGGCGACGAAGCGGATCAGGTCGCCCTCCTCGACGTCACCGAGCCCCCAGATCGGCTGCATGTGCTTCTGACGGTCGAGCTTGAGCCCGTCGGGGTTGGCGGACCGGTCCAGGTGCACGGCCAGCTGGGGAACCCGCAGCAGCGGCCGGTCGATGTTCACCAGCCGGTGGGTGCCGTCGCGCAGCGAGATGCGGCCGGCCAGGCCGAGGTCGCGGTCCAGCCAGGTGTTCAGGAGTGTCCCGCCGTAGATCTCGACGGCGACCTGGCGCCAGCCGTACGCGCCCGTGTCCGGCAGCGGCTTGACCCGCAGGTTGGGGGAGTCCGTGTGGGCCCCGACGATCCGGAACGGGGTGTGGGCCCCGGCGCCCTCCGGCACGTACCAGGCCACGATCGCGCCACCCCGCAGCACGTACTTCCCGCCCGTGGAGCCGTCCCACGCGTCCGTCTCCTCGACCTGCCGGAATCCGGCCTTCTCCAGCCGCGCGGCCGCTGCGGCCACGGCGTGGTACGGGGAGGGGGCGGCCATCAGGAAGGCCATCAGATCGTCGGTGTGCCCGCGGTCGAAGCGGAGGGGAGAGCTCATGTTCTTCACTGTAACGACGGCGGACCGGGGCACTTCACGGTGTGCCGCAGGCATCAGCGGCCTGTGTCCGGAAAGTTGCCCCGGCCCGCTGCCCGGGCCGGTCACGACGGCGCCGCCCGCCGGAGGGTTCCGGGGGCGGCGCCGTCGGCGGCCGTGCGGTGCGGCGAGGACTAGAAAGCGGCCTCGTCCAGCTCCATCAGCGAGTTGTCGACGGTCTCGGCGAGCGCGCGCTCGGCACCGACGCCGGGCAGGACGTTCGCGGCGAAGAACTTCGCGGCGGCGATCTTGCCCTGGTAGAAGGCGGCATCCTTGGCGGAGGCGTTGCGCAGCTTCTCGGCGGCCACGACGGCGCCCTTGAGCAGCAGGTAGCCGACGACGACGTCACCGGAGGCCATCAGGAGGCGGGTGGTGTTGAGGCCCACCTTGTAGATGTTCTTGACGTCCTCGCCGGTAGCGGTGAGGTCGGTGATCATCGTGCCGACGATCGCCTCCAGGTCCACCGCCGCCTTGGCGAGGTTGTCCAGCGCGCCGGACAGCTCCTCGTTGCCGTGGGCGCCCGCGAGGAACTTCTTGATCTCCTCGGAGAGGGCGTTCAGCGAGGCGCCCTGGTCACGGACGATCTTCCGGAAGAAGAAGTCCTGGCCCTGGATGGCCGTCGTGCCCTCGTAGAGGGTGTCGATCTTGGCGTCGCGGATGTACTGCTCGACCGGGTACTCCTGGAGGTACCCGGAGCCGCCGAAGGTCTGGAGCGACTGCGCGAGCTGCTCGTAGGACTTCTCGGAGCCGTAGCCCTTCACGATCGGGAGGAGCAGGTCGTTGAGGCCGTTGAGCGCCTTGGCGTCCTCACCCGCGGCTTCCTTGACCTGGATCGCGTCCTGGACGGAGGCCGTGTACAGGACGAGGGAGCGCATGCCCTCGGCGTACGCCTTCTGCGTCATGAGGGAGCGGCGCACGTCGGGGTGGTGCGTGATGGTCACCTTGGGGGCCGTCTTGTCCATGAACTGCGACAGGTCGGTGCCCTGGACGCGCTCCTTGGCGTACTCCAGCGCGTTGAGGTAACCGGTGGAGAGGGCCGCGATGGCCTTCGTGCCGACCATCATGCGGGCGAACTCGATGATGCGGAACATCTGGCGGATGCCGTCGTGCTTGTCACCGATCAGCCAGCCCTTGGCGGGGTGCTGGTCGCCGAAGGTCATCTCGCAGGTGTTCGACGCCTTGAGGCCCATCTTGTGCTCGACGTTGGTCGCGTACACGCCGTTGCGGGCACCGAGCTCCCCGGTGGTCCAGTCGAAGTGGAACTTCGGGACCAGGAAGAGGGAGAGGCCCTTGGTGCCCGGGCCGGCGCCCTCGGGACGCGCCAGCACGTAGTGGAGGATGTTCTCGGACATGTCGTGCTCGCCCGAGGTGATGAAGCGCTTCACACCCTCGATGTGCCAGGAGCCGTCCTCCTGCTCGACCGCCTTGGTGCGGCCGGCGCCCACGTCCGAACCGGCGTCCGGCTCGGTCAGCACCATCGTCGAGCCCCACTGCTTCTCGACGGCGATCTCGGCGACCTTCTTCTGCGCCTCGTTGCCCTCGTCGAAGAGGATGCCGGCGAAGGCCGGGCCGGAGGAGTACATCCAGACGGCCGGGTTGGAGCCGAGCAGGAGCTCCGCGTAACCCCAGATCAGGGAGCGCGGGGAGGTCGTGCCGCCGATCTCCTCGGGCAGGCCCAGGCGCCAGTACTCGGAGTCCATGAACGCCTGGTACGAGCTCTTGAAGGAGGCCGGGACCGGGGCGGTGTTCGTCTCGGGGTCGAAGACCGGCGGGTTGCGGTCGGCGTCGGCGTACGAGTCGGCCAGCTCGTTCTCCGCGAGGCGGGTGACCTCGTCCAGGATGCTCTTCGCGGTGTCGACGTCCATCTCCGCGAACGGACCGGTGCCGTACAGCTTGTCGCGCCCGAGGACCTCGAAGAGGTTGAACTCGATGTCGCGGAGATTCGACTTGTAGTGCCCCATGGGAAGGCTCCGTAATCAATAGCAGTGGCGCGCAGCGCCCCGTGGAGGAGTGACGATCGGGCGGCGGACGGCCGGGCGTGGGTATATCACCTGACCCCTACGATGATGCTACCCGTCAGTAATAAGACGCAACCCCTCAAGGCATAGATGTGTCCGATTACTCTTTGCGGCATGTATGGCTACGACCAGAACCAGGGCGCACAGCAGCAGATGGGCGGCGGCTACGGCGAGCAGCCGTTGTACCCCGAGCCCTCGCCGCCGTCCCTGGCCGACGCGGTACGGGCCTTCACGACCGGTTCGCTCTCCGCGGAGGACTTCCAGCAGATCTTCGCCACGGCGAAGGTGTACTGCCCCCGCGGCGACAACCCGGGTTTCCTGGCTCTCCACAACACCCAGCAGCCGGTCATCCCCATGTTCACCACGCTCAAGGAGCTGCGGAGCTATGCGGGCAAGGAGTCCAAGTACTTCGTGATCACCGGTGCCGAGGTGATCGACCTGCTGCCGACCGGCTACGGCTTCGTCCTGGACATGGAGGGCGATCACCGCATGGTCTTCGACGCCAAGGCCGTGGAGCAGATGGTCGACTTCGCGATGCGCCGTATGTACGGCTGAGCGGCACCCGCGGCAGACCGCAGGCAGCCCGAGGGCCCGCACCGGTTGGTGCGGGCCCTCGGTGCTGTCCGGGGGCCGGGAATGAATGCCGCCTTGCAGGATGTTCACCGTTCAACTAAATTGGGATCAGAAGACTCCCGGAGGTGGCTCCCATGCCCGCAGTGACCGTCGAAAACCCGCTGACCCTGCCGAAGGTCGCGGCCCAGGCCGAGGCCGTGGCCCGCCCCGTGCTGACCGTCACGACCGCGCCGAGCGGTTTCGAGGGCGAGGGGTTCCCGGTGCGGCGCGCCTTCGCCGGGATCAACTACCGGCACCTCGACCCGTTCATCATGATGGACCAGATGGGTGAGGTGGAGTACGCGCCGGGTGAGCCCAAGGGAACCCCCTGGCACCCGCACCGCGGCTTCGAGACCGTCACCTACATCATCGACGGACACTTCATCCACCAGGACAGCAACGGTGGCGGCGGTTCCATCGAGAACGGTGACACCCAGTGGATGACGGCCGGCTCCGGCCTGCTCCACATCGAGTCGCCGCCGGAGTCCCTCGTCATGTCCGGCGGCCTCTTCCACGGCCTCCAGCTCTGGGTGAACCTGCCCAAGGCCGACAAGATGATGGCCCCGCGCTATCAGGACATCCGCGGCGGTCAGGTCCAGCTCCTCACCTCCCCCGACGGCGGCGCGCTCCTGCGCGTCATCGCCGGTGAGCTCGACGGCCACGAGGGCCCGGGCATCACCCACACCCCGATCACCATGGTCCACGCGACGGTCCGCCCGGGCGCCGAGGTGACGCTGCCCTGGCGCGAGGACTTCAACGGCCTCGCGTACGTCCTCGCCGGGCGCGGCAGCGTCGGCGCGGAGCGCCGCCCCGTCCGCACCGGGCAGACCGCGGTCTTCGGCAAGGGGTCCTCGCTGACCGTCCGCGCCGACGAGACGCAGGACGGCAACACCCCGGACCTGGAGGTCGTGCTGCTCGGCGGGCGCCCGATCCGTGAGCCGATGGCGCACTACGGGCCGTTCGTCATGAACACCCAGGACGAGCTCAAGCAGGCCTTCGAGGACTTCCAGGCCGGCCGCCTCGGCACCGTTCCCGCGGTGCACGGCATGTGACGGACGCCGCAGGCGTACGGGTGACGATCCGTCACCCGTACGCCGCTGGGGGAAGGACACCGCTTCCGCCCCGTGATCGGGTGGGAGGGTGCCTACCCGGAAGCCCCTTCTGCCCGACGTCGCGCGGCGGACGGCCGCCTGGTGCGGCGTACTCCTCCTCGTCGCCGGTGTCGCGGGCGTGGCCATCTGGCTGTGCATCGTGCTCAAGACCGCTGTCACGCCGGTCCTGCTGGCACTGCTCGGTACGGCACTGCTCGGTCCCGTCCACCGCTGGCTGGCCGCCCACAAGGTGAACAGGTCGGTGGCCGCCGGGCTGACCTGCGCCGCTCTGGTCGCGGTGGGCGGGGGCGCCGGCTACATCGTCGTCACCGTGCTCGTCGACACCGGCGGCCAGATCGTGGACTCGTTGAAGGACGCCGCGCAGTGGGTCATCGACCACTTCCAGATCGAGGGCGTCGCCGATGTGGACGATCTGGCGGACAACGCCAAGAACCTCGTCGAGAAGTTCGGGGCGAGCGCCGCGGGCGGACTGCTCACCGGGATCAGCCTCATCGGGTCGCTCATCACCACGGGCGTTCTGGCGCTGCTGCTGACCTTCTTCTTCCTGCGTGACTCCGACCGTGCCGTGGACCTGGCCCACAGCCTCGCGCCGCGCGGCACGGGCGACCTCGTGGAGGCCATGGGACGCAGGGCCTTCGAGGCCGTCGAGGGGTTCATGCGCGGCACCACCTTCATCGCCCTGATCGACGCGCTGTGCATCACCGTGGGCCTGCTGATCCTCCGGGTGCCGGGTGCGGCGGGCCTGGGGGCGCTGGTCTTCGTCGGCGCCTACATCCCGTATCTCGGGGCCTTCATCTCCGGAGCGGTGGCCGTGCTGGTGGCGCTCGCCGACCGGGGGATCGTGATCGCGCTCTGGGCGCTGGGCGTGGTGCTGGCCGTCCAGGTGCTGGAGGGACACGTGCTGCAGCCCGCCATCCAGAGCCGTACGGTCCAGATGCACCCCGCCATGATCATGATCTCGCTGACCGCGGGTGCGAGCGTGGCGGGGCTGCTGGGCATGCTGCTGGCGGTGCCGGTCTGCGCCGCGGTGTTCGGTGTGATCGGCGAGCTGCGCACGAAGTACGCCGAGGACGGCGGAGGAGCGGTCACCGAGGGGTCATGAACGGGCAGCGGCGCCCAGTTCCACCGGCTCCTGCGACTCGTACAGCTCGAACCAGATCGACTTGCCCTCGCCCCGGGGGTCCACCCCCCACGCGTCGGCGAGCATCTCCATCAGCACCAGGCCCCGGCCGCTGGACGCCATCTCGCCCGGCCGCCGCTTGTGCGGCAGCTCGTCACTGGTGTCGGCCACCTCGACCCTGAGCCGCCGTTCGCCCCGCTCCCCCGTCACCTCCGCCACGAGCAGCGCGTCCCCGTCGGTGTGGACCAGCACGTTGGTGGACATCTCCGAGACCATCAGCTCCGCCGAGTCGACCTGTTCCGCGTCGGCCCAGTCGTGCAGCAGTTCCCGCAGCTGCTGCCGGGCCACCGCGATCCGCTCGGGCTCCGCCTGGGCGATCGTCATCGCCGAGCGCCGTCCCGGGGCCCTGCGCGTCCGCGCCCCCTCACGGCGCAGCACCAGGACCGCGATGTCGTCCTCGCGGCGGTCCACCAGCGGCCCGGTCGTGTAGTGCGAGCCCGGCCCGTGGACGGCCTGCACGAGGGCGTCCGCAAGCTCGTCCAGATCCTCGACGGGCTTCTCCAGGACCGGCCTGAGCCGGGTCCACCCGGTGGCCATGTCGTGTCCGCCGGTCTCGATGAGGCCGTCCGTGCACAGCATGATCGTCTCGCCGGGCCCCAGGACGACGCGGGTCGTCGGGTAGTCGGCGTCCTTGTCGACCCCCAGGGGCAGCCCTCCCGCGGTCTGCCGGATCACCGCGGTGCCGTCGACGCTGATCACCACCGGGTCGGGATGGCCCGCGCGGGCGATGTCGAGGGTGCCGTTCCCGGGGTCGGCCTCCGCGTACAGGCAGGTCGCGAAGCGCGTCGCGTCGGACCGGTCCTCGCCGTCGGTGAGGTCGTAGGTCTCGGTCAGCCCCGACAGGAAGCGTGAGGCGCGCGAGAGCACGGCGTCGGGGCGGTGCCCCTCGGCCGCGTACGCGCGCAGGGCGATCCGCAGCTGGCCCATCAGGCCGGCCGCCCGCACGTCGTGGCCCTGGACGTCACCGATGACGAGGGCGATACGGCCGTTGGGGAGCGGGATCATGTCGTACCAGTCCCCGCCGACCTGGAGCCCCCCTCCGGTCGGGATGTAGCGTGCCGCCACCGCGAGGCCGGGCACACCGGGGCCGAGGGAGGGCCTCATGGCCTTCTGGAGGCCCAGGGACAGCTCGCGCTCGGTCTCGGCGACCCCGGCGCGGGTGAGTGCCTGTGCCAGCATCCTGGCCACCGTCGACAGCACGGAGCGCTCGTCCGGTGTGAAGGCCACGTTGTTCCGGAAGCCGGCCATCCAGGCGCCCATGGTGTGCCCGGACGAGATCAGCGGCAGGAAGGCCCAGGACTGGCGCCCGAACTCCTGCGCGAGGGGCCAGGTGGCCGGGTAGCGCCGCCGGTACTCCTCGGGTGACTCCAGATAGATCGCCTGGCCGGTCCGGACGACCTCGGCGGCCGGGTAGTCGGTCTGCAGGAGCATGTCGGTGAAGGGCTTCTCGTCGCCGACGTTGTGCCCGTGGTGCCCGATGACCGTCAGGTGCTCGCCCGACACCCCGAAGACGGCGAGTCCGTCCGGTGAGAAGCCCGGCATGGAGAGCGACCCGGCGACCCGCAGCACCTCCTCGGTGGACCCGGCCTCGGCCAGCGCCCGGCCCGCGTCCAGCAGGAACGCCTCGCGCGAGCGCCGCCAGTCGCCCGTCACCGGGGTGTGTGCCGCCGTGGCCTCCGAGGGCGGGGCGACCTCCTGGAGGATGCCCGTCAGTACGTACGTGTGGCGGCCCGGGGTGTCCAGCGGGACCGGCTTGGACCGGGTGCGCACCATGCGCACGACCGTCCCCCGCTCGTCCACGATCCGCATCCTGGCCTCGGCGACCGTGCCCTCGCTGATCGCGAAGTTCACGATGCCGTCGATCTCGTTCCAGTCCGCCGGGTGGAAGCGGGGGCGCACCTCGTCGCCGGGGCGGACCGTGGCCTCGGCGGGCAGTCCCACCAGGCGTGCCGCCTCGGCATCGAGCGTGACCATGCCCGAGGAGCTGTCCCAGCTCCACAGGCCGGTCCCGATCGCAGCCAGGATCTCCTCGGTGCGCATTGCCCCACTTTAGGAAGATGTTCTTGGCGGTCGCCACCGAGGGACGGCCGCCCGGCTGCCCCCGGACCCCTGCCGGACGCCTCTCGGACAGCCGTACGGCGACAATGCCAATGAAGCGGTGCGGCCATGGGCGGTAGCCTGGGGTGTCAATCCACCCCGACCGCGAAGACTGGATGAACGACGATGCATCGGTACAGGTCCCACACCTGCGGCGAGCTCCGCGCCTCTGACGTCGGCACCGACGTCCGGCTGAGCGGCTGGCTGCACAATCGCCGAGACCTGGGTGGCATCCTCTTCATCGATCTGCGCGACCACTACGGTCTGGTGCAGCTCGTCGCGCGGCCCGGCACCCCCGGCAACGACGCCCTGGCGAAGCTGACCAAGGAGACGGTCGTCCGGATCGACGGCACGGTCTCCGCACGCGGCGCCGACAACGTCAACCCCGAGCTCTCGACCGGTGAGATCGAGATCGAGGTCACCGAGGTCGAGGTGCTGGGCGAGGCCGCCCCGCTGCCCTTCACGATCAACGCCGAGGACGGCGTCAACGAGGAGCGGCGCCTGGAGTACCGCTTCCTCGACCTGCGCCGCGAGCGCATGCACCGCAACATCATGCTGCGCTCGTCCGTGATCGCCTCCATCCGCTCCAAGATGGTGGCCCTCGGCTTCAACGAGATGGCGACCCCGATCCTCGCCGCGACGTCCCCCGAGGGCGCCCGTGACTTCGTGGTCCCGTCCCGCCTGAACCCGGGCAAGTTCTACGCCCTCCCGCAGGCGCCGCAGCAGTTCAAGCAGCTGCTGATGATCTCCGGCTTCGACCGCTACTTCCAGATCGCGCCGTGTTTCCGCGACGAGGACGCGCGCGCCGACCGTTCGCCCGGCGAGTTCTACCAGCTCGACGTCGAGATGTCGTTCGTCGAGCAGGAGGACGTGTTCCAGCCGATCGAGAAGCTCATGACCGAGCTCTTCGAGGAGTACGGCAACGGCCGCCACGTCACCTCGCCGTTCCCGCGCATCCCGTTCCGCGAGTCGATGCTGAAGTACGGCAACGACAAGCCGGACCTGCGGGCCCGGCTGGAGCTCGTCGACATCTCCGACATCTTCGCGGACTCGGAGTTCAAGGCGTTCGCCGGCAAGCACGTCCGTGCCCTGCCGGTGCCGGACACCGCCGGGCAGTCCCGGAAGTTCTTCGACGGCCTCGGCGCGTACGCGGTCGAGCACGGCGCCAAGGGCCTGGCCTGGGTCCGCGTCGGCGAGGACGGCACGCTGGCGGGCCCGATCGCCAAGTTCCTCACCGAGGCAGACGTCAAGAGCCTGACCGAGCGCCTCTCCCTCGTCCCCGGCCACGCGGTCTTCTTCGGTGCGGGCGAGTTCGACGAGGTCTCCAAGATCATGTCCGTCGTCCGCGTCGAGGCCGCCAAGCGCGCCGGCCACTTCGAGGAGGGCGTCTTCCGCTTCTGCTGGATCGTCGACTTCCCGATGTACGAGAAGGACGAGGAGACCGGCAGGATCGACTTCTCGCACAACCCGTTCTCCATGCCCCAGGGCGGCATGAAGGACCTGGAGGAGAAGGACCCGCTCGACATCCTGGCGTGGCAGTACGACATCGTCTGCAACGGCATCGAGCTCTCCTCCGGGGCCATCCGCAACCACGAGCCCGAGGTCATGCTGAAGGCCTTCGCGATCGCCGGGTACGAGGCGGAGACCGTCGAGAGGGAGTTCGCGGGCATGCTGCGCGCGTTCCGCCTCGGCGCCCCGCCGCACGGTGGCATCGCCCCGGGCGTCGACCGTATCGTGATGCTGCTGGCCGACGAGCCCAACATCCGCGAGACGATCGCCTTCCCGCTCAACGGCAACGCGCAGGACCTGATGATGGGCGCCCCGAGCGAGCTGGACGAGACCCGTCTGCGCGAGCTGAACATCCAGCTCCGCAAGCCTGTCGCCCCGGCGAAGGAGAAGGCGGAGGCCAAGGACGCGGTGGCGCGGGACACCGGCGCGAAGTAGGCGTCCCGGTTCCGCTTCGGTTCCACGTGAAACAGTCCCCGGCCACCGGCCGGGGACTGTTTCGTCTCTCCGCCCGGACGTTCACAGGAACGCACAGCCGCCACCCATGGTCCTGCCAGGCGGGCTGCCTAGTCTCCCCGTTCATGACTGACAATCAGGGACCTGCGCACAAGAAGGACATGACCCGGCGACGGGCCATCCTCGCCGGTGGGGCGGTCCTGGCCGCCGCAGGGGTCGGGGCCGGAGTCGTCGCCACCGCGTCGGCGGACGAGGAGACGAGCGCCGCAGCCAAGAGCGGACAGGGTGAGGCCTGCTACCGGCTCACCTCGGAGACCACCGAAGGCCCGTACTACATCGACGCCGACAAGATCCGGAAGGACATCACCGAGGACAAGGAGGGCATTCCGCTGACCCTCCGGCTCAAGGTGATCGACTCCGACACCTGCAAGCCGCTCAAGAAGGCGGCCGTCGACATCTGGCACTGCGACGCGCTGGGGATCTACTCCGGCTACGAGAGCATGAGCCAGGGCGGCCCCGGCGGCGGCACCCCGCCGAGCGGCGCCCCCACGGACGCACCCACCGGAACGCCCACCGGGACACCCCCCTCCGGAGGCCCGGGCGGTGGCGGCGGGCACAGCGAACCCACCGACGCCGAGCGCTACCTGCGGGGCACCCAGCTCACCGACCAGCACGGATACGTGGAGTTCACGACGGTCTTCCCCGGCTGGTACCAGGGCCGTGCCGTGCACATCCACACCAAGGTGCACGTCGGCGGAAAGATGACCGACGCCGGGTACGAGGGCGGGCACACCTGCCACACGGGCCAGTTCTTCTTCGCCGAGTCCGCGGTCCTCGACTCCGCGAAGGAGGAGCCGTACGCGACCAGCACCACCACCCGCACGACCCTGACCGAGGACACCATCTACGACCGGAGCGGGGTGACCGGCGGTCTGCTGAAGCTCTCGTACCGCAAGGGCAGGATGGCGCGGGGCGTCACCGGCTCGATCACGATGGGCGTCGACCCCGACGTGACCCACGACGGCACGGACCTCTAGCGGCCTCCGCGGGAATCCCGTGCCAGGGGTCCGGAGCCGCCGCGGCTCCGGACCCCTTCCTGCGTACGGGTGAGACGTGCGGAACTCGCCGTACGCGGGTACGCGGACCGGGTACATCCGGATGGCCCCGGTTCGGGGTCGGCGCCGGCCGGCCCGGCAAGGACCGGCACCGGAAGTGCTCGCCCGCCCGCCACCGAGGAGTTCCGCACCGTGTCCGTGCCGCGTCGCCCGTACGTCCTGCTCGTCACCCTGTTCCTGCTGGTCGTCGGCTGTTCCGCCGGGGCGGTGCAGACCTCGGACCCCTCGGCGCCCGGGGGCGCGGCCGGCCCTGGGGCCTCGTCGGCGCCGCCCCGCGTGGTGGAGCCCTTCGTCGCCCCCGCGGAGATCCCGGCACTCGGCCCGGAGACCCTGGCGCAGATCCCGGCCACCTCACGGCAGGCCGTCGTGGTGACCGGGCAGGGGCCCGACTCCAACCGCTCGGCGGTCGAGCTCTACCACCGTGACGATCCCGCGCGCGGCTGGAGACCGGGGGCCGGACCCTGGCCCGCCCACAACGGCATGGAGGGGTGGACGGACCACCATCTCGCCGACGACCTCCGGTCCCCCGTCGGGGTCTTCGGCCTCACTGATGCGGGCGGCCGGCTCCCCGACCCGGGCGCGCTGCTCCCGTACGACGAGCAGTCCCGTTTCGCGGTGAGCGGCGAGGGCTTCCTGGGGGAGCCCCTCGAAGGCTCCTTCGACTACGTGGTCGCCATCAACTACAACCGCGTCGAGGGCACCAGCCCGCTGGACCGCACCCGGCCGCTCGGCGGGGAGAGGGGCGGCGGCATCTGGATCCATGTGGACCACGGCGGGCCCACCCAGGGTTGCGTCTCGCTGACCGAGGACCGGATGCGGGAGCTCCTGCTCACCCTGGATCCTGCGAAGAACCCCGTGATCGTGATGGGGGACGCGGCGTCGCTGGCCCGGTGAACCCGGCGGCCGTCGCCGTGCCGCACGAAGGAGCCCGGCCCCCCGGATGTGACGGGGGGCCGGGCTCCTTCGTACGTGCACCGCCTGCGGGTGTTACGCGGGCTTCTCCTCCAGGCGCGGGAACAGCACCGCTCCCTTGGTCACCGTCGCGCCGACGGGCAGCTGCCCCCATCGGCCCGCGTCCTGCACCGGCTGGTCGGCCAGGGCGCCCAGGGACGCCTCCGCGCCCAGGGACTCCCACAGCTTCTGCGAGGTGTCCGGCATCACCGCGTTGAGCAGGACCGCCACACCGCGGAGCGACTCGGCCGCGGTGTACAGGATGGTCGCGAGGCGGGCCTGGCCCTCCGGCGACGTGTCCTTGGCGACCTTCCAGGGCTCCTGCTCCGTGATGTAGCCGTTGACCTGCTTCACGAAGTCGAAGACCGCCAGGATGCCGGCCTGGAAGTCGAGCTCCTCGCCGATCTTCCGGTCGGCCGTGGCGACGGCCTGCACCAGGCCCTCCTGGACCGCGCGCTCGGCGTCACCGGCGGCCGTGGCCTCCGGGAGCGCACCGCCGAAGTACTTGCCGACCATGGCGGCGACGCGCGAGGCGAGGTTGCCGTAGTCGTTGGCGAGCTCGGAGGTGTAGCGGGCGCTGAAGTCCTCCCAGGAGAACGAGCCGTCGCTGCCGTACGCGATGGCCCGCAGGAAGTACCAGCGGTACGCGTCCACGCCGAAGTGCGAGGTCAGGTCCTGCGGCTTGATGCCGGTCAGGTTCGACTTCGACATCTTCTCGCCGCCGACCATCAGCCAGCCGTTGGCGACGACCTTGCCGGGCAGGGGCAGGCCCTGCGCCATCAGCATGGCCGGCCAGATGACCGAGTGGAAGCGCAGGATGTCCTTGCCGATCAGGTGCACGTCCGCCGGGAAGGTGGCGTCGAACTTCTCCTGGTTGGCGCCGTAGCCGACGGCCGTCGCGTAGTTGAGGAGCGCGTCGATCCACACGTAGATGACGTGCTTCGGGTCCCACGGGACCGGGACGCCCCAGTCGAAGGTCGAGCGGGAGATCGACAGGTCCTGCAGGCCCTGCTTGACGAAGTTCACGATCTCGTTGCGGGCGGACTCGGGCTGGATGAAGCCCGGGTTGGCCGCGTAGAACTCCATGAGCTTCGGGCCGTACTCGCTGAGCTTGAAGAAGTAGTTCTCCTCCTTGAGGAGTTCCACCGGCTTCTTGTGGATCGGGCACAGCTTCGTGCCGTCCTCGGCCTCGATGAGGTCGCCGGGGAGCTTGTACTCCTCGCAGCCCACGCAGTACGGGCCTTCGTACCCGCCCTTGTAGATCTGGTCCTTGTCGTACAGGTCCTGCACGAACTCCTGCACACGGTCCGTGTGCCGCTTCTCCGTCGTGCGGATGAAGTCGTCGTTCGCGATGTTCAGGTGCTCCCAGAGGGGCTTCCACGCCTCCTCGACGAGCTTGTCGCACCAGGCCTGGGGCGTGACGTCGTTCGCCTCGGCCGTGCGCATGATCTTCTGACCGTGCTCGTCCGTGCCGGTGAGGTACCACACCTTCTCGCCGCGCTGGCGGTGCCAGCGGGTGAGCACGTCGCCTGCGACGGTCGTGTAGGCGTGGCCCAGGTGAGGAGCGTCGTTGACGTAGTAGATGGGGGTCGATACGTAGAAACTCTTCACGGCGTCGCCCCCTTGCTTCTCGGATCCAGTGGCCGCCATGGTCGAAATCCTAACGGCCCGTGGAAGATCCACTCACATCGATAAGGGCCGCTCCGGCTTCGGAGAGCTTTGCGAAACATGCTTTCCCGTACCAAAGACGCATCCTGGGAGGAGTGGGCACGGGTGCACGAGGCAGGGGACGACACGATGCGGGTACTGGTCGCCGAGGACGAGGAGATCCTGGCGGAGCTGGTGGCGACCGGGCTGCGGCGGGCCGGATTCGCCGTCGACACCGTGTACAGCGGGGACGCGGCGCTCGCCTATCTCGGGCTGCACGACTACGACGTGGTCGTCCTGGACCGGGATCTGCCCCGGGTGCACGGTGACGACGTCGCCCGCAGGCTCGTCTCCGCCGGCTCGCGGACCAGGATCCTGATGCTCACCGCCTCCGGGACCATGGAGGACCGGGTGGAGGGGCTCGATCTCGGAGCCGACGACTACGTGAGCAAGCCCTTCGAGTTCCCCGAGCTGGTGTCCCGCGTGCGGGCCTTGCGGCGGCGCAGTGCCCGGCCCGTGCCGCCGCAGCTGGAGAGGCACGGCATCCGGCTCGACAGCGTGCGGAGGGACGCCACCCGGGACGGCCGTGACCTGGACCTGTCGCCGAAGGAGTTCACCGTCCTGCAGCTGCTCCTGGAGGCCGACGGGGGCACGGTCAGCGCCGAGGAGCTGCTGGAGCGGGCCTGGGACGCCAACGCCGACCCCTTCACGGGCGCCGTACGCGTCTGCATGAGCAAGCTCCGCGCCAAGCTGGGGGAACCTGCGCTGATCCGCACGGTCCAGGGCGTCGGGTACGCCCTGTGAGCAGGCTCCTGAGGCTGGTGCGGGCCGCGGGGGCGCCACCGGTCCGGCACACGACGATCCGGATGCGGATCGCCCTCGTGTACGGCGGCGTCTTCCTGGTCCTCGGCACGGCGCTGCTCGCCACCGTCAATCTGGCCTCGCGCGCCGGTACGGACTCCCGGGCGCGGGCCATCGCCACCTCCGCCGCCGTCGCCCAGCCGGGATTCGCGGTCAACGGCCCGCTCCACGCACGGGGCCGCCTCGGTCCGCCCACGGTCTACGACGTCACCGACGACGTCAGTGATGCCGCGAGCAGGGAGCTCCTGTACTGGTCGGCGGCGGCGCTGCTGGTCATGACGGGGTGCGCGGTCGGTGTGGGCTGGTGGACCGCGGGGCGGGTGCTGCGGCCCGTCCACGCGATGACGGCGAAGGCGCGGCGGCTCTCCGAGCACACCCTGCACGAGCGGATCGCGTCCAGCGGTCCCGACGACGAGCTGAAGGAGCTGGGGGAGACGCTGGACGCGCTGCTGGCGCGCCTGGAGAAGGCCTTCGACAGCCAGCGGAGGTTCATCGCGAACGCCTCGCACGAGCTGCGGACCCCGCTGGCGACCCAGCGTGCGGCGATCCAGGTGGGCCTCGACGACCCTTCGCCGGAGGACCTCGTACGGACCCGGCAGACGCTGCTGGACAACAACCGGCGCAGTGAGCGGCTCATCGAGGGCCTGCTGGTGCTGGCACGCAGCGAACGGGGGCTGGCGCGGAGCGAGCGCGCGGAGGTCGACCTGGGGCAGGTGGTCACGGAGGAGGCCGCCAGGCCCCCGGCTGCGGCATGGCCGCCGGTCGTGTCCCGGCCGGAGATCACGGTCACGGCCGGGTCCTGCGTCGTGCGGGGGAACCGGCAGCTGCTCGCGCAACTGGTGGCGAATCTGCTGTCGAACGCGGTGCGGTACAACGTGCCGGGCGGCCGGGTGGGGGTGTCGCTGTCGGCGGACGGGACCCTGGCGGTCCGCAACACCGGGCCGGTGGTGGCCGAGGGGAACATCGCCGAACTGTTCCAGCCGTTCAGGCGGGGGGAGGGGCGGGACCGGATGGGGCAGGGCTCGGGGCTCGGGCTGTCGATCGTCCGGTCCATCGCGGTGGCCCACGGCGGCACGGTCACGGCGGTACCCGGCCCGGAGGGCGGGCTCGCCGTGACCGTACGGCTGCCGGTGGATCAGTCCTCCGCGGTGACTCCGCGGGCGGCGGCCCACGCGGGCAGGCCGGCGAGCACCTCCCGGTAGAAGGCCGCGTCGGGCACCTCGCGCGGCGCGGGACCCGCGTGGAAGAACCCGGCGTTGCCGGCGCCCAGCCTGCGCAGGAAGTCGAAGCCCTTGGCGTCCTCGTCGCCGAAGGCGACGAACTGGAAGAACAGCGGCAGACGTGCCGCGTCCGCCAGGGCCTGCTTGGCCGCCACCTTGGCGTCCGGGGCACCGTCCGTCTGGAAGATCACCAGCGCGGGTCCGGTGGCGCCGGACTTCTCGTAGTGCGTGACGATCTCCTCGACGGCACGGTGGTAGTTCGTGCGGCCGAGGCGGCCGAGTCCCGCGTGCAGCTCGTCGATCCGGCCCTCGTGGGAGGTGAGGTCGATCGCCCCGGTGCCGTCGATGTCCGTCGAGAAGAAGACGACGGGCACGGTGGCGTTCGGGTCCAGCTGCGCGGCCAGAGCCAGGGTGCGGTCGCCCAGGTGCTGGGCGCTGCCGTCCTTGTAGAACGGCCGCATGGAGCCGGACCGGTCGAGCACCAGGTAGACGGTGGCCCGCAGCCCGGTCAGACCGAGGGCCTTGAGCCCGGCCTGCGCCGCCTTGTACGGGGCGACGAGCGCGGGTGCCGCGGTCTTGACCCGGGCGAGGGTGACGGCGGGCCTGCCGGCGGGAGCGGCCTTGGCGACGGGAGCGGCCACGACGGCGGCCTCCGCCACGGCGGCGACGGGGTCGGGCTCGGCGACCGGCGCGGGTGCGGCGACGGGCGCGGGCTCGACGAGGGGCGCGGCGGCGACGGGCTCGGGTGCGGGGACCGGCGCGGCGGCGACCGGCTCGGGCGCGGGTTCCACGACGGGTTCGGGCTCGGGTGCGGCGACCGGCGCGGCGGCGACCGGCTCGGGCGCGGCGACGGGTGCGGGTTCCACGGCGGGTTCGGGTGTGGCCTCGGCGACGGGTGCGGGTTCCACGACGCGTTCGGTGGCGGCCGGGGCGGCCGCCTCGGTGACCGGGGCAGCCTGAGGCGCCTCGTCGGCGACGGCCGGCTCGGAAGCAGCCTCGGCCTTCGCCTCGTCGGCGGAAGGCTCCTCGGACGCGGGTGACACGGCGTCGGGCGCGGCGAGTCCGGCCGGTTCGGCGGGGCCGGCCCCGGGAGTTGCCTCGGACGCGGCCTCCGGCTCCGTCGCCGGTGCGGCGGCGGGCGTCTCCTCAGGCACGACGACGGTTGCTTCCGCCTCCGGCTCCGGCTCCGGCTCCGGGTCCATATCGATCGTGATCGGTGTCGCGGCGACCGGCTCCGCCTCGGCGGCGGTCTCCACGGGTGCGTCCTGCACGGCGTCCGGGGCGCCCGCGGCCGACTTCGCCTCCGGGTCCGACCCCTGGGCCGGTACCCGCGGCGCGGGCGTGGAGACCGGTGCGGTCGCCGACGTCGCGGCCGCCTTGTCGAAGGCCGCCGCCACCAGGTCCGACGCCTGTCCGCTGTCGTGCTCGGCACCGGTGGACCGGTCCGAGGAGGAGGCGGGGGCCGGTACCGAGGCCTTCGCGGGCTCGGCCGCCGAAGTGGCGGTGTCCGGCTCCGGCTCCGTGGGCTGGGTGCGCTCGGCCTGGGGCGGGACGGTGGCCGTGGCCGGCTCGTCCTGCTCCGTCCGGCCGAACACCTTGCGCAGCAAGCTCCGAATGCCCATGGGCGAGGCCTTTCGCATGAGTTGGGTGCGATAAATGTCCGTACTGCGGGAATTGATCCCTGGCCAGGGCGGATACGTAAGGTTAGCGGCCGGATCCGGCCGTTCGGCTGCGCGGCCCGCCCCTGCGTCAACCGAGCTCCAACCGAGTCGTAACCGAGCCCTGGAAGCCGGGAGGGCAGCGGTGTCCCGGACTTCACCCCTTGTTCACCAGCAGTCCCACGTATGGCGTGGATGCGCCCCTACCGTCACGCGTGACACACAGACGGAGGGACGGAAAAGTGCGCGAACTGCTGCCGCTCATCGGCTCGCACCCGGGCGGGCGATCGGCGTTGACCTGCCGCTACCGCTGCGGCGACGCCTGCTTCCAGGAGACGCCGAACACCAGCGACAACGAGTACGCCGGCGACATCATCGCCGGTGCCCTGTCCCGCCGGTCGATGATGCGGGCCGCCGCCGTGGTGACCGTCGCGGCCGCCGGAACCGCCGCGCTCGGCGGCGGTCCGGCCGCCCCGCGCGCCGAGGCCGCAGCGCCCGCAGGACGCACCGCGGGCAGGCCGAAGCCCACCCCTTCGGGTGCCCGGGGCCTGCGTTTCGCGGCCGTAGCCCCCAACCAGGACGACAGGGTCACGATCCCCGAGGGATACGGCCAGAACGTGGTGATCCGCTGGGGCGAACCGATCCTGCGCGGTGCTCCCGCCTTCGACCCGGACAAGCAGACCGCGAAGGCGCAGGCGAAGCAGTTCGGTTACAACAACGACTTCCTCTCCCTGCTGCCGCTCCAGGGCGAGCGCGGGCGCCAGGTGCTGGTCGCCAACCACGAGTACACGGACGAGATCCTTATGTTCCGTGGCTACGATCCGGCCAGTCCGACGCGCGAACAGGTCGAGGTCGCCTGGGCGGCCCACGGACTCTCCGTGGTCGTCGTCCAGGAGGAGAACCGCACCGGCAGGCTGACCCCGGTCAACCGCCATCCGCTGAACCGCCGCCTCACCGCGACCAGCGAGTTCCGGATGACGGGCCCGGCCGCGGGCAGCCCGCTGCTGCGCACCTCCACCGACCGCACCGGGAGCAGGGTCCTCGGCACCCTCAACAACTGTGCGGGCGGCACCACTCCGTGGGGAACCACGCTGCACGGCGAGGAGAACTTCAACCAGTACTTCGCCAACGGCTCCAGCGACACCGACAAGCGCTACGGCATCGGCACGGCCGCGACGGAGCGCAAGTGGGAGCGGTTCGACAAGCGCTTCGACCTGGCACAGGAGCCCAACGAGGCACATCGCTTCGGCTGGGTCGTCGAACTCGACCCGTACGACCCCGACTCCACGCCGCGCAAGCGGACCGCGCTCGGCCGCTTCAAGCACGAGGCGGCGCAGCCCCGGCTCACCTCCGACGGCCGCCCCGTGGTCTACATGGGTGACGACGAGAGGTTCGACTACTTCTACAAGTTCGTCTCCAGCAAGCGGATGAAGAAGGGGAACTCCCGGGCCGCCCGGGAGCACAACCTCACCCTGCTGGACGAGGGCACGCTGTACGTCGCCAAGCTGACGGGCGACTCCCCGGCGGCCGAGTTCGACGGCACGGGCAAGCTCCCCTCGGACGGCGAGTTCGACGGCAGCGGCGTCTGGATCCCGCTGGCCACCGGCGACACCTCGCACGTGCCGGGCATGACGGCCGACGAGGTCTACGTCTTCACCCGTCTGGCCGGTGACAAGGTCGGTGCCACGAAGATGGACCGCCCGGAGGACGTCGAGCCCTCGCCGCGCACCGGCCGGGTCTACATCGCGCTCACCAACAACACCGACCGGGGCAAGGCGGGCAAGGCCGGCGCGGACGAGGCCAACCCCCGCAACGCCAACAAGCACGGCCAGATCCTCGAACTGGCGGAGCACTGGGACGACCCGGCGGGAGACGGTTTCGCCTGGCGCCTGTTCCTCGTCGCGGGCGACCCGGAGGACCCGTCGACGTACTTCTCCGGCTTCCCCAAGGAGAAGGTCAGTCCCATCTCCTGCCCGGACAACGTGGCCTTCGACGACCACGGCAACCTGTGGATCTCCACGGACGGCAATCAGCTCGGCTCGCACGACGGGCTGTTCGGCGTCGCCACACAGGGCGAGCGCCGGGGAGAGCTCAAGCAGTTCCTGACCGTGCCCACGGGGGCCGAGACCTGCGGTCCGGTGATCCAGGACCGTCGCGTCCTGGTCGCCGTGCAGCACCCGGGCGAGGTCGACGGAGCCTCCGTGGAGAAGCCGGCGAGCGTCTGGCCGGACGGGCCGGGCAGGATCGTCCGGCCGTCGGTCGTGGCCGTGTGGCGCAAGGACGGCGGCGACATCGGGGTCTGAGCCGGACCCTCCTCCGGACGTGCCGGTGCGGTGCGGGACCGGCTGCCGCCGTCCGGACGCATGCCGGTGAACGCAGGCGTGTTGTCGCCCGCGTGACCGGCCGGTGGTCCTGATGCCCTGTCAGGGCCACCGGCCGGTACACCGGCGCCCACGGAGGACCACCGCAAGGGGACGGCGGGCTCGCGGAACCCGCCTCGCGGCCTGTCCCGCCGGTCGCCCGAAGGCGGCCTCGTGCGTCTCGCCGGACCGGGAGGGACACGAATCACCTGATCCGGCGAGCACGTCCGGGTCGGAGGCTGCTCCGGGTGCGGGCGGGAGACGGACTGCTGCCCCGTGTACGGACATATGCCCTGTGTCCGAGGGCATCGGGGACTTCGCTTCCCGGCCCCGTCCGCGGCGCCTCACCGCATTAGAGTCGGACGCATGGTTTCCGGTGAGGCGCCGCAGGCGGAGGGAAGTGTCCGGGTCGATGCCTGGATCTGGGCGGTCCGGCTGACGAAGACCCGGTCGCAGGCGGCTGCCGCCTGCCGCGCGGGGCATGTGCGGGTCAACGGCGAGCGGGCCAAGCCCGCGCAGGCCCTGCGCACCGGCGACGAGGTGCGGCTGCGGCACGCGGGCCGGGACAGGATCGTCGTCGTCTCCAGGATCGTGAAGAAGCGCGTCGGGCCGCCGGTCGCGGCGGAGTGCTTCGTCGACAACAGCCCGCCCCCGCCGCCCCGCGAGGCGGCGGTCCAGGTGCCGGTCCGCGACCGGGGCACGGGGCGCCCGACCAAGCGGGACCGCCGCGAGATGGAGCGCCTCCAGGGGCGGGGCCCCGACCAGGGCTAGGTCTCCCGCCCCCGGCCGCCCCGGGGTGGTTGCTCGGCCCTGCGGCCTCAGGCCCGGTCCAGGTCGGACAGGTCCAGGACGAACCGGTAGCGCACGTCGTTGCGGCCGAGCCGGTCGAGGGCCTCGTTCACCCGGGCGGAGGGGAGTACCTCGATCTCGGCGGTGATCCCCTTCTCGGCGCAGAACTCCAGCATGGCCGCGGTGGCGGGCCGGCCTCCGCTCCCCGCCGAGCTGAGCTTCTTCCGGCCGATCAGCAGGTCCATGGTGTTCACGGTGACCGGTCCGAGATGCCCGAGGTGGCTGAGAGTGCCGTCCAGGGCGACCAGCCGCAGGTACGGGCCGAGGTCGTGCGGGGCGGAGACGGTGTCGATGACGACGTCGAATCCGTCCCGGGCCGCCTCCATCTGTGCCTCGTCGGTGGAGACGACGAGGCTGTGGGCGCCGAGGCGGCGTGCGTCCTCGGCCTTGTCCGGGGAGCGGCTGATGACCGAGGTCGTCGCGCCCAGGGCCACGGCCATCCTGACCGCGAGGTGGCCCAGGCCACCCAGCCCGGCCACGCCCACGCTGCTGCCGGGGCCCACGCCCAGTGCGTGCAGGGGCTCCCAGACGGTGATGCCGGCGCAGAGCAGGGGTGCGGCGCCGGCCGGGTCCAGCCCGGGCGGCAGCCGGTGGGCGAACGCGTCGCGGACGACGTACTCGCGGGAGTAGCCGCCCAGCGTGACGGTGCCGTCCTGCCGGTCGGTGCCGCCGTAGGTCAGGGTCGGGAAGGCGCGGCAGAAGTTCTCCTGGCCGGCCAGGCACATCGGGCAGGTGCCGCAGGAGTCGACGATGTTGCCCACCGCCACCGGGTCGCCGACCGCGAACCGGGTGACGGCGGATCCGGTGCCGGTGACGACGCCGGTGAATTCGTGTCCCGGTACGAGCGCGGGTTCCTCCGCGTCCCCCCGGTCGCGCCAGGCGTTCAAGGCGTGCAGGTCGGAGTGGCAGACGCCGCAGTGGTCCACGCGGACCGCGAGGTCGTCGGGGCGCAGGTCGCGGCGCTCCAGTGAGGTGAGCCGGAGTGCTCCCGTGGACCGGTCGGCCTGCCAGCCGGATGTCGTACGCACAGTGGAGCTCCTTCAAACAGACTGTTCTGTCTATTCGACAGTAGGCGCACCCCTCGCGAGAAGCAAACAAACCGTTCTGTCTGGTAACGTCACGGGCATGGTGGACCAGCCCATGACCTCGCGTGGCGCCGCGACGTACCAGCGGATCCTGGACGCGGCGACGCAGGAGTTCGCCGCGTACGGGATCGCCGGTGCGCGCATCGAGCGGATGGTGGCCGCCGCGCAGACCAACAAGGCGCAGCTCTACGCCTACTTCGGCAACAAGGAGAAGCTCTTCGACGCGATCTTCTTCGCCTCGCTGGAGCGCATCATGAACGTCGTCCCGATCGATGCGGACGATCTGGCGGACTGGGCGGTGCGCCTCTACGACGAGTACCTCCTGCGCCCCGACCTCATCCGGCTGGCCACCTGGGCGCGCCTGGAACGCCGGCCGGCCGGCCCCCTCGCGCCGGAGAGGCGTGGCCTGGAGGACCGCAAACTGGGTCTCATCGCGGAGGCTCAGGAGGCCGGCCGGGTGCGGCAGGGGGATCCGTTCGACGTGATGGCCCTGGTCATCGCCATGTCGATGGCCTGGTCGCCGGTCAGCAATGTGTACGCGGCGACGGCCGACGAACCCGCCGAGGTGCACGAACAGCGCCGCACCCTCCTGCGCGCGTGCGTGCGGCAGGCCACCGCGCCCGAACAGCCGGGTCCGGGGCAGGGTGTCCGGGCCCCGGGCCCGGCCTGAGCGGGAGCGTCCGAGGTCCGCGCGGCGGCCGTCCGTGGGTCGCCCGGGGGGCGGGGAGGCTGAGGGCCCGTCCCGATACGGCGCCGTCGACCGTGCGCATTCGCCGCGTGCGATCCGAAGCCACCTCCGCCGACGTGGGATGCGCGCCGAACCGGTCGTCGCTCGTCAGGCCGCGCTCCGCCGTGCCGCCGTTCCCGTGGGGAGCCGACGCCGAGGGGGCTCTGCTACCGGATCAGGAAAGGGAAACCTGGGAGGCTCCCCCGGACCGTACCTCGAAGGGATTACTTCGAGTGACAGAATCGCCATGATCCGTCACTCTGTGTATATGGTCGAGGTGGAATCGTCACCCCCACCTGGAGATGCCATGGCCCGCTTCCGTACCCGTCTCGCCCTGTTCAGTTCGGCCGCAGCCCTCGCCGCCGTCCAGCTCGGCGGTGCCCAGCCCGCGGCTGCCGCTGATCTCCAGTGGGTCGCTCTGGGCGACTCGTACACCGCCGGTGTCATCCGCGCCGCGGGTGACATCTTCGAAGTCCCTCGTGACGGCTGTGAGCGCACCGACCGGTCCTACCCCCTGGTCATCGAACGCGACTTGGGCGGCCTCTTCGACCTCACCGACGTCAGCTGCGGCGCCGCCACCATCGAGAACGTCACCGACACCCCCCAGAACCCGATCGGCCGTCACCTGCCGCCCATCTCCGAGGACCCGGACTATCCCTTCCCCGCAGTCGCTCCGCAGTCCGAGGCAGTGGGCCCCGACACGAACGTCATCACCGTCGGCGTGGGCGGCAACACCCTCGGCTTCGCCGACATCCTCGCCAAGTGCCCGGAACTGGGCGGCGAGAACGACGGCAGGGGAACCCCGTGCAAGGACGCCCTGGGCTCCGGCATCCAGGCCCGGCTGGACAGGGTGAGCAAGGAGTACGACCGCATGCTCACCGTGCTCCACGAGCGCGCGCCGAAGGCGAAGATCCTGGCCATCGGCTACCCCACGATCGTCCCCGAGGACACCACGAAGTGCGCCTACGGCGACATCACGAAGTTCGGCACCATCACCCAGGGGGACCTGGCGTGGCTGCGCACCGACATCCTGGAGCCGTTGAACAAGGCCATCGAGAAGTCGGCCGGCACACAGGAGGCCGCGAGCTTCGTCGACCTCTACACCTCTTCCAGGAACCACAGTGTCTGCGATGACGCCAAGTGGGTCGAGGGCTTCGTCACCCTCCCCGACCAGTTGTCCTTCGTCCATCCCAACGCCCGCGGACACCGCAGTGCCGCCGACCACGTCGAAGAGGCGATGCTGAACACCATCGCCTGAGCCGACCCCCGACGCACCCCTGGGGCGATCCGGCAGCGAGACGGCCTCCGGCGCCGGCCGGAGGCCGTCTCACGTTCCAGGCCCCCCTTGGACCCGGCGCCCCACGTCCCGGAGAACTGACCTAGCTCTGGTAGCCCTCGACCTCGTCGGCCGGGCGCACCCTGGCCTCCGACGGGTCCTCGCCGTACTCGCTGAGCGCGCGGCGCTGGCGCAGCAGGTCCCAGCACTGGTCGAGACGGACCTCCACCTCGCGCAACCGTGACCGCTCCTCGGAGGAGAGGCCCAGCGCCGCGGTGGAACGGGCGCGCAGGGTGCGCTCCTCGCTGATCAGCCGGTCGATGTCCTCGAAGATGTCCTGGTCGGCCATGAGCCTCTCCCGGTCGGGTGTTCTTCGTGCCTGTCAGATGACGAAGACGGTCTTGCCGCGCGCCCCGCCCGCACGGTTCTGGGCGAGTGCCTGCGGAGCCTTCTCCAGGGGGAGTTCCATGTCGACGGGGACTCCCAGCTCCCCACGGGCCACCTCCGCGGCCAGCTCCTCCAGCAGCACGGCGCTCGGGGCGAGCCGGAAGTCGGTCCAGGCGACGCCGGGGGGTGCGGGGACACCCCGGGTGGTGACCGTGACCCCGCCGTCGCGCACCAGGGAGGCGTACGCGGCGAACGACGCGGCGTCCGTGGAGACGAGGTCGACGAGGGCGTCGACGCCGTCCGGGTACAGGTCGCGCACCGCCGCTTCCATGGCCTGCGCACCGGCCGTCGTGTCGACGGTGGCGGTGGCGCCGAGCTCCCCCATCCGCCGGCCCTCGTCCCCCCGTACGGCGGCGACGACACCGGTGCCGCGGGCGGCCGCGAGCTGCGTCAGGAAGCTGCCGACACCGCCCGTGGCCCCGACGACCAGCAGGCTCAGCCCGCTGCGCACGGCGGTGCTCGACAGGATCTGGGCGGCGGTCGTCCCGGCCGAGGGGAGCGCCGCCGCGATCCGGAGCGGCAGGTCGGGCGGGACCAGGGCGATCGGGGAGCGCTGGGGGACGCACACGTACTCCGCGTACGCCCCGCACCTCCCCAGAGGCGGTGCCGTGACCCGCCCGAAGACCGGGTCGCCGACCCGGAAGATGTTGTCGCCGCTGCCGATCATGTCCACGCGGCCCGCGAAGTCGGTGCCCAGGACGAGCGGGAACACATGCGGGACGGCGCCGCCGGGCGGGCCGTCGGCGGTCTGCCAGTCGAGCGGGTTGAGCGCCGCGTACTCCACTTTCACCCGCACCTCGCCCGCCTCGGGATCGGGCTTCGGGATCTCGACGAGACAGGGCTCCGCACAGAACGCGCTGACAGCGATGGCTCGCATACGGCAGACCCTCTCAGTCGCCCCCTGCACTCACGCATCCCACTGTCGCCCGGCCCACGCACCCGCGCATGTCGGGCCCGTACCGCGGGTTCGGCCGCTGCGGCACGCACCTCGGGGCGAGCGGGCCGGCACCGCTGGTCACGCGGGGGTCCTGGCGCGGCGGGCCGCCACGACCCGGCCTGCACGCACCTCGGGACGAGCGGGCCGGCACCGCTGCTCACGCGGGCGCCCCTGCCGCGGCGGACCGCCACGACCCGACCCGCACGCACCTCGGGGCGAGCGGGCCGGCACCGCTGGTCACGCGGGGGTCCTGGCGCGGCGGGCCGCCACGACCCGGCCCACGATGCCGCCGACGACCAGGACCGCGCCCACGAGCAGCACGATCCACGCCGTCGTCCGCAGGGAGGACGTCAGGGCGTCGAAGACGGCGGAGGCCCCGTCCTCGTCGGTGCCCGGCACCTCGTCCAGCACCCGGTCGCGGCCGACGGCCACGGCGATCCGCAGCAGGGCCGCGCCGAGCACGAGACCGCCGCCGACCACGGCCGTGGTCGTCATGAAGGCCCGCAGGCCGCCGCGCACCAGGGAGAGGCCCAGGACCAGGACGAGCAGCACGACCGTCCCCACGGCCGGCCAGACACTGCAGTACCGCAGCCACTGGAAGGAGGACCGGAGGTCGTCGGCGCGGTCGGCGGGCAGCACGGTGATCGAGGTCTCCTGGACCGGGATCTGATCGGCGAACGGCACCCCGCTGCTGACCAGTTCCTTCTTGACCTCCTCGATCACCGGCGCCAGATCGATGGTGACGGCCTGCCCGTCGTCCCCGTGCAGCGAGTCCGTCACGGCCTGGTGCGCCGCGCGGTTCGCGCTGTCCCAGACACGCTGGAACGCCTCGGTCGTGGTGAACGACAGGGCGGTCTCGTGCAGGAACTTCCTCACGGTCTCCTGGAGCGGCCCGGCGTCGATGTTCTTCATCGCCTCGTCGGTGACCAGGGTTGCCACGGTGTCCTGCACGTCCGCGTCGGAGGCCAGCGGGGAGACGGCGGCGAGATACCGGTCGGTGTCGTCGAGCTCCAGGTCGACCCAGGCGGAGAGCGCGCTCAGCGGCACCAGCACGGCCAGCAGGACGAGCAGTGCCGCGGACAGGGCCACCGAGAGACAGTTCCGCACAGGCACCAGCCAATCCCGTCCGGGGGCACAGAGCCGGGGACCGTACGCCATTCGAGTTGCCGGGTGGCCCGGCCGGGTGTGCGCTGGAGGAACACGGGGGCGACGGAAGGAGCTGTGCGCCATGGCCACACACGCAACGATGCCGACGCGCCGACCAGCGCGGGCCCCCGCCCCCGAACGCCAGGTCCACGGCCACACCCCGCTCGCCTGGGCGACGCCCCTCGCGCTGGGTGTGATCCTCGGCTTCTGGGCCTTCTTCATCAAGCGGGACGGCGGAGCGACCACCGGTGGGCAGATCTGGCTCGGTGTCATCTCCGGGGTCGCCTTCGCCGTGCTCTGCTACGCCCTCGTGCAGGTGAGGTGGGCGCTGCCGCGCGAGCTGCGCGCCGCTGCGTTCGGCGTGCTGGCCGGAGGTGCGGTCGGCTTCCTCTACAGCCTGCACGGCAACAGCGTGCTGGCCTCGGGCCTGCTCGGACTGGTGGTCGGAGCGGGGATGTTCTGCACGATGTTCTACCTCTACTACACGCGCGAGAACTGACCTGGAGGTCCTCGCAGGAGCGAGGGGCGCGGGGCAGGGTCACCCTGCCTCGCGGGGCCGACGACGCGCCCCGCACCGCCCGCCCGGCGCGGAGGCGCGCGCGAGCGCGGTGCGGGCGGGGACGGATGCGGGGCGGCGTACGGTCAGTCGTGGACGACTGTGACCGGGCAGGTCGCGTGCTGGGTGACGTGGAGGCTGACCGAGCCGAGCAGCGTCGCCTTGAAACCGCTGTAGCCACGGGCGCCGACGACCAGCAGATTCGCACCCTCGGAGCGGTCCAGCAGGGACTGGGCGGGGTTGCCGATCACCACGATCTTCTCGACGGCCGCGGCGCCCTCCGCGCCGAGGGCCTCCTCCAGCGCCTCGGTGAGGGCCACGGTCGCCACCGCCTGCGGGTCGAAGTCCTCGGGCATGCCCGGCATCATGGACGCCCAGCTGGTCGAGGGGTACTCCCAGCTGTTGACCGCCTCGACGGTGTCACCGGTCAGCTCGGCCTGGCGTACGGCCCAGCGCAGTGCCTTGACCGACGCGTCCGATCCGTCCACGCCCACGACGATCCTGCCCATGTCTGCCTCCAGCTCGTTCGGACTTTTCCGGCATCTCATGACAACTCTAGTCACGGTGGTCGTCCGGAGGTCCGGTGGTCCCGAACGTCAGGCGGCGGCGACGGCCTGTTCGACGAGGGTCACGGAGGCTCGCGGATCGGCGGTGCCGACGACGAGGCGGCTGTACGGGGCGCCCTCGGCGAGTTCGATGACGACGGTGTCGGCCGGCTTCCGCACCGCCCAGAAGACGAGTTCCCCGTTCCGGCGGAACCGCCCGGCCGTGATGACGCCGGGCATGTGGGTGCCTCCGAGCTTGGCGCCCTTGCGTTCGTGGGCCATGCCGGGGTCGTGGGTGGCGCCCCGCACCAGGGCGAGCGGCACCTCGACCCGGCCCTTGAGCGCCCACAGCCTGTCGAGGCCGGTCAGTCGGACGGTCAGCGTGCCGCGTACGTGGTCGACGGCGATCAGAGCCATGTCAGTTCCCCTGCGGAGTGGTCGGACGGGCGCGCAGGCGGAGCCGCGTGCCGATGACGGTGGAGGTGACGTGGGCGGCGTCGTCGGGGTGGGTGGCGCGAAGGGCGTTCTCCAGCGCCGTGAAACCCTCCGCGACCAGTTCGGCGACCTCCGGGTCCTGCGGCGCGCGCTCGACGGCGGCGAGGAGGAGGAGTCCGGCCGCCGGGCCGCCGTCGAACGCGGCGGTCGCCGACGCCCGCGCCTGCCCGGCATCGGTGAGGGAGCCGACGGCGGCGGCGCCCGGAAGGATCTCGTGGTCCATATGGGCACGGAGGGCGGCCAGGTAGAGGCCCCGCTTGGAGCCGAAGACGTTGTACAGGCTGCCGCGGTGCATGCCCGTGGCGGTGGTGAGGTCGTCGATGGAGGTGCCCTCGTAGCCGCAGGTGGCGAAGAGGGCGGCCGCGGCGCCGACGGCCCGGTCGGTGTCGAATGCACGGGGTCGTCCCATGTCCCGACGGTACACAGTTTGAGAACGATCGGTCAAGAATGATCGTTCTCAAACTGCCGGGGTGTCTGCCGTCAGCTGATCCGCAGCTCCGCCAGCTGCTGTGCGAACGGCACGACCGTGTCCTCGCCGTCGTCGAGGGTGAGGGTCCGCGAGGCGCCGGAGACGGTCCGTCCCGTGACGGCGGAGGCGAGCTCGCCGCCGGCGCGCCGGATGCGGGAGGGCAGGCCCTCGGTGTACTCGTCGCCCTGCGAGCCCCAGTCCTCCGACGCCGCGTACACGGAGGTCGGGAGGACGACGGCCCGGAGGTAGGCGAAGAGCGGGCGCATCGCGTGCTCCAGGACCAGCGAGTGCCGGGGCGTTCCGCCCGTGGCCGCGATGACGACGGGCTTGCCCGTCAGTGCCGTGTTGTCGACCAGGTCGAAGAAGGACTTGAACAGGCCGCTGTAGGAGGCGGTGAAGACGGGCGTCACGGCGATCAGGCCGTCGGCCCCGGTCACCGCGTCGATCGCCTTCTTCAGGCCGGCCGGCGGGAAGCCGGTGACCAGGTGGTTGGCGATGTCGACGGCCAGGTCGCGCAGTTCGACGACCTCGACCTCGACGCGGCGGTCCTGGGTGTCCGCCAGTCGCTCGCGCGCCGCCTCGGCGAGCCGGTCGGCCAGCAGCCGGGTGGAGGAGGGGCTGCTGAGGCCGGCGGCGACGGCGACGATCCTCAGGGGGGCGGTGACGGGCACGGTGCTCAGAGCTCCTTCGGGTCGGCGGTGGCGGCGGCGCGTGCGGCGGCGACCGCGGGGTGGACGGGGGCGTCCGGCACTCCGGCCGGGCGCAGGCGGGCGAACTCCTTGCGCAGGACGGGCACGACCTCCTCGCCCAGGATGTCGAGCTGCTCCAGGACCGTCTTGAGCGGCAGGCCCGCGTGGTCCATCAGGAACAGCTGGCGCTGGTAGTCGCCGACGTCCTCGCGGAAGGAGAGGGTCCGCTCGATGACCTCCTGCGGGGAGCCCACGGTCAGCGGGGTCTGCTGGGTGAAGTCCTCCAGCGAGGGCCCGTGCCCGTAGACCGGCGCGTTGTCGAAGTACGGGCGGAACTCCCGCACCGCGTCCTGCGAGTTCTTCCGCATGAACACCTGGCCGCCGAGTCCGACGACGGCCTGTTCGGCGGTGCCGTGGCCGTAGTGGGCGTAGCGGCGCCGGTAGAGGTCGACCATCTTCCTGGTGTGCTCCATGGGCCAGAAGATGTTGTTGTGGAAGAACCCGTCGCCGTAGTACGCCGCCTGCTCGGCGATCTCCGGGGAGCGGATGGAGCCGTGCCAGACGAACGGCGGGACGCCGTCCAGCGGCCGCGGGGTGGAGGTGAAGGACTGGAGCGGGGTGCGGAACTTCCCCTCCCAGTCGACGACGTCCTCACGCCACAGCTTGTGCAGCAGCGCGTAGTTCTCGATCGCGAGCGGGATGCCCTGGCGGATGTCCTTGCCGAACCAGGGGTAGACCGGCCCGGTGTTGCCGCGGCCCATCATCAGGTCGACGCGGCCGTCGGCCAGGTGCTGGAGCGTGGCGTAGTCCTCGGCGATCTTCACCGGGTCGTTGGTGGTGATCAGCGTGGTGGAGGTGGAGAGGATCAGCCTCTCGGTGCGGGCGGCGATGTAGCCGAGCGTGGTCGTCGGGGAGGACGGGACGAACGGCGGGTTGTGGTGCTCACCGGTCGCGAAGACGTCCAGGCCCACTTCCTCGGCCTTGAGCGCGATCGCGAGGGTCGCCTTGATCCGCTCGTTCTCGCTCGGTGCCGTCCCGGTCGTGGGGTCGGTGGTGACGTCCCCGACGGTGAAGATCCCGAACTGCATGGCGCCCGCCTCCAGAGTATTTGTTGAACGTTGAACTATGTGAACACACCCTACAACGGGGTGCCCCCCTTCTCTATTCCGTCCGTCGCCGGGTCCGGCACAGCGGGGGCGTGTGGACCCGTTCTACGCCGACGGTCGCGCCGGCGGGTAGCTGATCAGCGCCGGGCGGTTGCCCGTGCGTGCACGGTCGTGGCGGTGAGCGGTTCCCGGTCCGCCCGTGCCCTTTTCACCGGCCCGGGGAGCCGGTGCGCGCTAGACTCGCCGCATGACCTCCGTACCGTGCCGTACCTGGTGGCGCTCCTCCTAGGAGCGGCCACCCCACCTGCGCGGAACCAGGGCCGTTCGATCTTCGGACGGCCCTTCCTGTTGCCCCGGTGCCCCCGGCGGGCCGTCCTCCACGCGTACACCACCAGCGAGGAGAGCCCCGTGACCACGACCACCGACCTGCCCGCCACCCCTGCCGCACGCCGCAGCGCCGAGCTGGAGCGACAGCTCGCCGAGGACCCCGGCCGCTTCCGTGTCCTCACCGGCGACCGGCCCACCGGGGCCCTTCACCTCGGGCACTACTTCGGCACCCTCCACAACCGGGTGCGGCTCCAGGACCTCGGCGTGGACGTCTTCGTCCTCGTCGCCGACTACCAGGTCCTCACCGACCGGGACGTCGCCGAGCGGCTCACCGAACACGTGGAGGGTCTGCTCCTGGACTACCTCGCCATCGGGATCGACCCCGCCCGCAGCACCGTGTTCAACCACAGCGCGGTCCCGGCCCTCAACCAGCTGATGCTGCCGTTCCTCTCGCTGGTCTCCGTCGCCGAGCTCGGACGCAACCCCACCGTGAAGGACGAGATCGCGCACTCCCGGCAGTCCGCCGTCAGCGGTCTCATGTACACCTACCCGGTGCACCAGGCCGCCGACATCCTGTTCTGCAAGGGCAACCTCGTTCCCGTGGGCCAGGACCAGCTGCCGCACCTGGAGATCACCCGCACCGTCGCCCGGCGCTTCAACGAGCGGTACGGACACGTCTTCCCGGAACCCGACGCACTGCTCTCCGCCGCGCCCCTGCTGCTCGGCACCGACGCCACCAAGATGAGCAAGAGCCGGAACAACTCCATCGCCCTGCGTGCGAGTGCGGACGAGACCGCCCGGCTGATCAGGGGCGCGACCACCGACGGCGACCGGCACATCACCTACGACCCCGAACTGCGGCCGGGGGTGTCGAGCCTGGTCCTTCTGGCCGCGCTCTGTCTCGACCGCGATCCGCACGAACTCGCCGACGAGATCGGGGACAGCGGTGCGGCCGGTCTGAAACGGACCGCCACGGAGGCCGTCAACGGCGCGATGGCCCCGATCCGCGCCCGGCGGGCGGAGTACGCCCAGGACATGGGCTACGTACGGGACGTGCTGCGCGCCGGGAACGAGCGGGCGAACGCCGTGGCCGAGGCGACCCTCCAGGAGGTGCGGGAGGCGATGGGCATGTTCCGTTAGCCCGGCAGGTCACGGGCCGCCGCACCGGCGGCCCGTACGCCTCCACCCGAGGCCGGGCCGTCCGCCTCCACCCGGGGCCGGGCGGCCCGGCCCTGCCTCACTTCCGCCAGAACAAGTGGTGCGTCACCCCGCTCGGGCTGGGGACGACGTCCTGGTGGAACCGGTCGAGCAGCTCGTCGGGGGACTCCCACAGCCGGGCCCCCGAGCCGAGCTCCGTCGGCAGGACCACCACGTGCAGGGTGTCGACGAGGCCGGCGTCGAGGAACTGCCGGATGACGGTGGCCCCGCCGCCGAGCCGGACGTCCTTGCCCCGGGCGGCCTCCTTCGCCCGTGCGAGCACCGCGGCGGGCTCGCCGTCGACGAAGTGGAACGTGGTGTCGGAGAGCGTGAACGACGGACGCCCGTGGTGCGTCATGACGAACACCGGCGTGTGGAACGGCGGCTCCTCACCCCACCACCCCTGCCACGTGTGGTCCTGCCAGGGTCCGCGCTGCGGCCCGAACTTGTTGCGGCCCATGATCTCGGCGCCGATGTTACGGGCGTGGTCCCGCGTGAAGTAGTCGTCCACTCCCCGGCTGCCACCGGCTCCGGAGCGGGGGACGGGCGGGTGTGCGGTGGCCATGGCCCAGGCGAACATGTCCCCCGGATCGGCGTGGCCGAACGGCGTCTCCAGGCTCTGGCCCTCGCCGGCGCCGAACCCGTCACCCGAGACGGTGAAGCTCTGGACCCGCAGTAGCTGACTCATGGTTCTCCTTCTGTTCGGTGCCCTCGGACGACGGGCGAAGGGTGGACCGGCCGGGCCGGCGGAACTCGTCGCCGTGCCGGGTCCTTCCCGTCGAGCATGTACGGCAGCCGAGGGCCCACGGTGCGGGCGTCCCCCGCCGTGGGTTGCCGCTCAGCGCCGGATCACCGACCGCTGCCCGCGCAGCAGTTCGGCCAGACCGCGCCGGGTAGCGGCGATGACCACGCGGTCCTCCCGCCGCAGCACGTAGCCCGGGTGCAGGTCCCACACCAGGCCGCCGTGCCGGTCCGGGGGCCCGCTCGCCGCCGGGTCGAGCGGGTCGTACGGCGGAACGGCCGCCAGGTCCGGGAGGCGGTCGGCAGGCGGGGTGGCGTCCAGGGCCAGGACCCGCCAGGCGCCGGCCCGGAACGCCTGCTCGACGGTCCGGCCCTCCAGCTGGGGGTGGCCCTCCACCAGCAGGGCCGCGAACAGCATCACCTTGCGCTCGACCGGGATCGCCCCCAGGATCTGGCGGCCCATCATCGCTCCTGCGAACGCGGGGGCGGCCAGGTGGGACACGGACCGGGAGCGGGTCACCGCCCCCGGATGGGCGGTGCGCAGGGTGCGGTAGACGGCCGTGGCGAACTCGTCGTCGTACAACCGCAGGGCCACGTGCAGGTCGGAGACGACGGAGCGCGCGTACAGCGTCGCTTCGAGGTTCGTGGTGTCGACGCTCGTGAGGGCGAGGAGGGACCGGGCCCGGTGGATCTTGGCCGCTTCCAGGACGCCCTCCTGGGTGGCGTCGCCGATGACCGTGGGGACGCGCAGGCTGCGGGCCAGCGGGATGCCGCGCGCCTCGGGGTCCTCCTCCACGACCACCACGGGGATGCCCATCTCCCGCAGCCGCACCAGCACCCTGGTGCCGACCTTGCCGAGGCCGAGCAGCACCACGTGGCCGGACAGTCCGCGCGGCGGGCGGCGCAGCGAGGACGCGCCGCGCAGCGTGCCGAAGGCCTCCAGGACGGCGGCGACCAGCAGGGGCAGGAGCAGGAGTCCCGCCGTGCCGGAGAGGAGCTGGATGATCTGCCGGGACACCGGGGCCCCGTCGGCCGCCGGGTCACCCATCGCGAACAGGTCGAGCAGGGTCAGGTAGGTGGCGTGCAGCGGGCTGTCGCCGGTGGTGACGACGGAGGCGACGGCCAGCCCCAGGACGGCCGAGAAGACACCCGCCGCCGACCAGCGCAGCCTGCGCGAGAAGATGTGGCCGAGCGGTGCGCCCCGGCCGCCCATGTGCCTGGGGCCCCGGTCGGCCCCCGCCGTGCTGACGGTCTCCAGGACGACCGTGCCCCGGCCGGTGGCGGCCGCCACCGTGGCCCGGTCCGGGAGGAGCTGGGGGCCGTCGGCGCCGCTGCTGTCGGAGCCCTCGGCGCCGGCCGGGTCGTGGGAGGTGGAGGAGAGCAGGGCCAGGGTGCACAGCCCGGGGTCGGCGAGCTCCCCCGGCCGGGGCGGGGTGCGCTCGGCGGCACGCAGCAGGAGTCCCTCGGCCTGGATGACCTTGCTGCTGCCGGTCACGGCGGTGGCGGCCAGTGCCGGGGCCGCGGTGTCGGCGTCGGACAGGACGGTCGTCGACGCGTCCAGCGCCGCCTGGTCGATGCCGGGCGCGGCGAGCGCCGCCGCCTGGTCGAGCAGCGTCTCCAGGTGCTGGCCGAGCTTGCGGTTGTAGAGCCGGATGACGAGCCGGAGGTGCGGATTGAGACGGCGGGCCGTCAGGGCGGCCCGGATGTTGCGTTCGTCGTCGTCGTGGACCAGGGCGAGCGCCGCCGCCCGGTCGACGCCCGCCTCGGTCAGGACGTCGTCGGACGGTTCGGGTGCCTCCATGATGCGGACGGATTCCACCCCGGCGTTCGTGTCGCCCTCGCCGGGTGCGCCGTTGCGGTTCATCGCCGCCGACATCCGGCCGAAGAGAGCGGCGGCGCGGGCCCGTTGGGTCAGCGGAAGCTCGGGACGGGCGGTCTCGCCGCCCGGCGGGATCACCAGCGTGACCCGCTCGCCGTAGACGTAGCGGAGCTCCACGGCCAGTCGGCGGGCGAGGGCGTCATCACCGCAGACGACCATGTGGCCCTCGGACGGCGGGCGTTGGGGCGGCTGAGGGAGTGGGGACACGAAACCCAGCATGCCTGGTGCTCCTTCCGGTGTGGCCGTGAGGGGGTGTCAGCACTCCCGTGGCCCGGGAGTGGGAGCGGTGAGCAGCCGGCGCGGGCCGGCCGCGCGCTCGACGGCCGTCTCGACGGCGGCGATCCGGTCGGCGAGCAGTCCGGCGCCCCGACCGCCCGGGCGGCGGGGTCGCCGTCCGGGCCGCCGAGCGCCTGCGTGCGCACGTGCGCGGAGGTGATCGCACTCCAGCGGTCGGACTGCTCCGGTGCGAGCGTGCCCCGCAGGGCGGGCCGGCTTCAGCAGGTTCGTCTCGGCGCCGACGGCCTGGGCGACCGTGATGACGTCCTCGACGGTCTTGTCGACCCGGACGAAGAAGGTGATGTGGACGTCCGCCCGGTTGTTGTCCTGGCAGATCAGGCCCTCGCGTCCGGTTCGCCGGATCTCGATGGTCTTCACCGAGATGTCCATGGTCTCGGCCTTGTGCAGCACTGGCAGGACCACGGCGCCGGTGAAGGTGACGTCGACCTTCTTTGTCTTGGAGATGATCAGCGCCTTCCCCTGCTCGACCTTGCGGAAGAGCCGGGTGATGACGAAGAGCAGAGCGACGGCGATGAGCACGCCGATGCCCCAGGAGAGGGCATCCATGTCGGTCCTTGGCGGCTGGTGGGACGTACGAAGCGGGAAGGGGCCCGCACGACTGCATGCGGAACCGGGGCCCGGGGGCCCGGAAGGCGATGAGCGGGGGTCAGCCCGCGGTGCGTGGCAGCGGGCGCGGGGCGAGCGCCGCGTCGTACGGCGAGACCCAGAAGAACTCGCCGTCGGCGTCGTACGCGTAGAGGAGTCCCGTGCTGCCGGAGGTGAACACCTCGGCCGGTCCGGACACCCGCAGCGGCTGCCGCACCTGCACGACGGCGGTCGATCCGTCGGCCGCCGCGACCTCGGCCCGGCCGAAGTCGGTGCTGACGGACCCCGTGCGGATCGTGCAGACCTGGCCCACGAAGTCCTCCCGGGACGGTGGAGGCTCCGCGGGGAAGAACCGGCGGAATCGGCGTACGAGCATGCGGACCACCCCCCAGGCGACCAGAAGCGCACCGGCCAGGACGGTGAGGTGGAGAGCGGCCCGCACGGTACCGGTGGCTCCGCTGCGGAGCACCAGGACCGAGCCGGTCAGGCCGGCGAACCAGGCGAGGACGACGAACAGCGACACCGACACGGAGACGGGCACCCCGCCGAAGCCGACCGCGTCGCTGTCGAGGTCGGTGTCGAAGGAGTCGGGTGCGGCGGCTCCGGCCAGCACCAGCAGCCAGAAGCAGACGACGACCACCAGGGCCGCACCGAGGACGACGGCCGGGAAGGCGACTGCTGCGGAAAGGAATTCGGTCATCCGGCCCACCCCCTGTGGCACGTCACGCTGTACGGTCCGGGGCAGGGCGACGGCGGCGGGGCGCCGGCGCTGCGACACCGCGAACGGTCCCGCAGCAACCGGTTCCTTCCCCCGTGATCCCCCGTGATCCCCCGTGCTTCCCCCGTGTGTTGCTGGACCGATGGTGACAGTCGGAGCCTCCTCGGCGCACTGCCGGAATCCGGCAGGCTTCGCGGGTGCCGGCTGCCGGGCACTGGAAGCCGGTCGTGCGCGTTGGGGAGATGACGGAGCAGAGGTACGGAGGAGTGAAGCGTGGAGCCCGAGATCCCCGAGAGGTTCCTGGAGGGGTACGCCCGCGTCCTCGCCGAGGTCGCGCAGACCGGCCGTCGGCTCACCCGGGACGAGCTGGAGGCGCGGCGCACGCTCGGGCGTGAGGCCGCGGAGGCCGGGCACCAGCTGCGTGCCCTGGTGCGCCGCCATCTCTCGGAGACCCGCGCAGCCTGGTCGCGTGCCGTGCCGGGGGTCTCCGGCGCCGATGCCGTGCTGGGGGCCGTGGAACAGGCGGTGGACGCCTTCGCGGAGGGCTTCGAGGGTGCCCAGCGCCTCACCGTGCGGCGGGAGGAGGCGGCGCGGCGGGAGTTCATCGACGACCTGCTGTACGGGCGCAGCGACCTCGGCAGGCTCGCGGAGCGTGCCACCCGGTTCGGGTTGAGGCTGTCCCGGGCTCATGCCGTCGCCGTGGCCGCGGGCCCCGAGGCGTACACCGAGTCCGACTCCGTGCCGCGGAGTGTGGAGGCGGCGCTGCTCGCGCGCTTCGACGGCCGGAAGATCCTGCTGACGACGAAGGACGGGCGTCTCGTGTGCCTTGCCCCCGGCAGCCAGCCCGACGTCCTGCGGTACTTCGCCAAGCAGGCCCACGCCGCGACGGACGGGGGCGTGGTCGCGGTCGGCCGGCCGCACCGCGGTCCCGGCGGCGTGGTCCACTCGTACGACGAGGCGCTGGACGCGCTCCACCTGGCGCAGCGGATGGGGCTCGACGACCCGGTGCTGTACGCCGCCGACCTGCTGGTCTATCCGGTGCTGACGAGGGACCGGCAGGCGATGGCCGACCTGGTGCGCAGTGAGCTCGGACCGCTCAGGCAGGCGCGGGGCGGCGCGGAACCCCTGCTGCGTACCCTGTCGGTCTACTTCGACGCGGGCTGTGTGGCCGCCGAGACGGCCCGGCGTCTGTCGCTCAGCGTGCGCGCGCTGACGTACCGGCTGGAGCGGATACACCAGCTGACCGGCTCCGATCCCACTGACCCCGCGCACCGCTACACCCTGCAGACGGCGGTGATCGGCGCCCGGCTGCTGGACTGGCCCGCGACGGAGCTCTGACGGCCGGCGGGGCCCTTGAGGCGTACGGGTGGGCGGGCCCGCGACGGAGCTCTGACGGCCGGCGGGACCCGCGAGGCGTACAGGCGGTGCCCTGGGACGTACGGGTGGGAAGGCCCGTGAGGCGTACGGCCCGGGGGCTCCGGTCCGTACGCCCTCCGCGGACGTCCTACAGGTCGAACTCGTGCGGCGGCAGGTCCAGTGTGAAGCAGGCCTCCCGGACGACGGCCTGCTCCGACTTGTCGAAGTCCCCGTCGGCACCACCGATGACGATGCCGATCTGGATGACCGCGCGCGCCTCGGCGGGCTTCTTCTTCGCCTTGGCGATCTCCTGGAGCACGCTGACCTTGCCGAAGGCGAAGTCCGCGGTCAGCTTGTCCACGTACGCGTTGAACCGGCGCTGGAGATCGTCCGCCGGGAAGTTCTGCAGAACGTCGTTGGTGGCGATCAGGGAGGCGACGCGCTGCCGCTCGGACGGGTCGATGGTGCCGTCGGCGGCGGAGACCAGGGCGCACATGGCCATGCTCGCGTCCCGGAACGCCCCGCTCTTGAGGTCGTTCTTCTTCGCCTCCAGCTGCGTCTGCATCGTCGACGCGGATTCCTTGATCCGATCCCAAAGGGCCATGACGTCTCCATACGTTGCGTTGACTGTGGTCGGGAACCACTGGAACTCTACAGCGGTGTAGAAGAACGGCGGATGGACGGCGGCCGACAGGCCGTTCGACGGCCACTCAGTAGGATGCGGCGGATGAACAGGCCCACAGGTACGGACGACGGCGGCACCCAGGACGGCCCACGGCTGCCCCGGCGCGGCCAGGGACAGCTGGAGTCCCAGGTCCTGACCGTGCTGCGCTCGGCGGGCGCCCCCGCGACGGCCGGCTGGGTCCAGGAGCACCTCGACGGCGACCTCGCCTACACCACGGTGATCACGATCCTGTCCCGCCTCCACGCGAAGAAGGCCGTCACCCGCACCCGCCAGGGCCGCTCCTACGTCTGGACCCCGGCGTCCGACGTGGCAGGTCTCGCCGCCCTGCGGATGCGCCGCGTCCTGGACGGCGAGCGCGACCGGGAAGCCGTGCTGGCACGTTTCGTCTCCGCGCTCTCCCCGGGCGACGAGGCCAGGCTCCGCGCACTGCTCGACCGCGCGGCCGAGGACCCCGGCCCCCACGACGACTCCGCCGCCCCGGAAGGCTGAGAGCCACCACGATGGGCGTCTTCGTCTACCTGCCACTCGTCCTGCCGCTGACCGCGCTGCCCATGGCGCGTCTCGCCGAACAGCATCTGCACCCCCGGAGCGCCACCCGGCTGCTGGCCGTGGTGGGTTCGACGCTGGCCCTGTGCAGCACCCTGTGCCTGGCCCTGCTCATGGTGGTGGGCACGGCCCAGCTCCCCGGGAACCCGCTGCCCGACGGCTGGTCGGACCCGGAGGTGCGGGCCGCCGTGCCGTACGAGGAGAAGGCGGGCCTGTTCGCGATCGGCGTCCTGGGCGCGGTGCTGGCGGCCTGCGGCTCCACCCTGCTGCGGCACACGAGGACCCGGGCGCTCGCCACCCGTGCCCTGCCGCCGTCGACGGGGCCGGGTGACGGCGGGGACCTCGCGGTGGTCCCGTCCCCCGACCCCTACGCGTACGCCCTCCCGGGCCGGCGCGGGCGCGGCGGCCTGGTCGTCGTCTCCACCGCGATGATGGAGTGTCTGGGAGCCCGCGAACGGCGGGCGCTCGTCGCCCACGAGCGCGCGCACCTGACCGGCCGCCACCACCGCTATCTGCTGGTCACGCAGCTCGCGGCACGCGCCAACCCGTTCCTCCTGCCCCTGCGCACGGCGGTGGCGTACAGCACCGAACGCTGGGCGGACGAGGAGGCGGCGTACGTGGTCGGCAGCCGCCGGGCCGTCGCCACGGCGGTCGGCCGGGCGGCCCTGGTCTCGCACCTCTCGCCGGGCCCCGCCGTGCTCCCCGCCTTCGCGGCCGCGGGCCCCGTGCCCCGCCGGGTGGCGGCGCTCCTCGACCCGGAGCCCTCGGCCGGGCTCTGGCCCCCGGCCTCGGCGCACCTGGCCCTGGCGGCGGTGACCGCGACGGTGGGGACGGCGGCCTCGGCGCTGTCGTCGCTCAACGCGACGGTCACGCTCGTCTCCATCCTCCACGCGGCCACCCCGCTCTGAGCGGCTGCCGGAGGCCGCCTCAGTCGGAGTCGCGCCCCGCGTGCTCCGGCGTGAGGTCGTCGTGCGAGGGCATCGGCTGGTCCCCCGCGGGGACCTGCTTCTTCCGCTTCCCGGCCAGCGCGGCCTGGAGCTTCGAGGCGACCGGTTCCGTCCACCGGGCGGTGAGCGGCCCGGCGATCACCAGGATCAGCACGTAGGCCGTCGCGATGGGCCCGATCCGCGGTTCCGTGGCCACGGCCAGCCCGGCGATGACGATCGAGAACTCCCCGCGCGCGACCAGTGTGCCGCCCGCGCGCCAGCGGCCCCGCGGGCCGATCCCGGCGCGCCGGGAGGCGTACCAGCCGGTGCCGATCTTCGTGAAGACGGTGACGATCGCCAGCAGCGCCGCCGGAAGCAGCACGGGCGGGATCTCCGCCGGGTCGGTGGACAGCCCGAAGAAGACGAAGAAGACGGCCGCGAACAGGTCGCGCAACGGCGTCAGCAGCTTGCGCGCGCCCTCGGCGACCTCGCCGGAGAGGGCGATGCCCACGAGGAACGCGCCGACGGCGGCGGACACCTGGAGCTGCTGGGCCACTCCGGCCACCAGGACGGTGAGCCCGAGGACGACGAGGAGCAGCATCTCCGGGTTGTCGGAGGACACCGCACGGCTGATGAGCCGGCCGTGACGCAGCGCCAGGTACAGCACGAAGCCGACGGTCCCGAGAGCGATCAGCAGCGCGATGCTGCCACCGGCGAGACCGACACCGGCGAGCATCGCGGTGAGCAGCGGCAGGTAGACGGCCATGGCCAGGTCCTCGATGACGAGGACACCGAGGATCACGGGCGTCTCGCGGTTGCCGAGCCGCCCCATGTCGGTCATCACCTTGGCGATCACACCCGACGACGAGATCCAGGTGACCCCGGCCAGGGCGACGGCCCCCACGGGCCCCCATCCGAGCATCAGGCCGGCGATCGCACCGGGTGTCGCGTTGAGCACGAAGTCGACGACCCCGGACGGATACTGCGTCTTGAGGCTGGTGACCAGCTCCGAGGCGCTGTACTCCAGGCCGAGCAGGAGCAGCAGCAGGATGACGCCGATCTCCGCCCCGATGGCGGTGAACTCCTCGCTGGCCCCGAGAGGCAGCAGACCGCCCTCACCGAACGCGAGTCCGGCGAGCAGGTACAGCGGGATCGGCGAGAGGCCTATGCGGCCGGCGAACCTTCCGATGATGCCGAGCCCCAGGATGACGGAGCCCAGCTCCACGAGCAGTGCAGTCGTGTCGTGCACGGTCAGCCCTCCGCAATGATCTCGGAGAGCGTGTCGACGCCCTCACGCGTACCTACGACGACGAGCGTGTCCCCGATGGCCAGCCGGAAGTCCGGACCCGGCGACGGGTGCGCGCTGTGGGTGCGCAGCACGGCCACGATCGAGGCCCCCGTCCGCGTCCGCGCCCGGGTGTCGCCGAGCAGCCGCCCGCCGTACGGGGAGCGGGTTCCGAGCGGGATGTGCTCGGTGACCAGGTCGATCCCCTCGGTCCGCACGGCGTCGATCGGCGCCGCGTCGATGAGGTGGGCGAGCCCGGTCGCCTCTGCGGTCGTCAGGGGTACGGAGAGCACGCACGAATCTGGGTCGTCCTGTTCGTAGAACCCGAGGAACCGCCGCCCGTCGTGGTGCACGACCACGGAGATGTGCTGTCCCGACTCGGTGGTGTAGTCGTACTGGACGCCGACTCCTGGCAGCGATGTGCGGTGGGTTCCCATGGCTTCCTCCCGAGGGGCGCGCGGCGGCAGGGCGACGCTTTTGATCATCTCTTTAGCTGCTCATTACCCTAACCGGAGGCCGTGTCCGGCCGTCGGGGATGCCGGGACGCGAGGCGGGTGCGGCCCGGGAGACGACTGACGCACGGTGCCGGTCAGAAGCCTGCGACCCTCGCGGCGGCATGGCTCACGGGGACGGTGTGGGTGACCCAGGCGGCGTCGCCGGCGAGATGGAGCAGGAAGCTGGTCGGCTCCGGTGCGTAGGGGGGTACGGCGTCCCGCAGGACCAGGCCGCTCTGGAGGTGGGTGCTGGGGGCGGTGGCCACGACGCTGCCGGCGAAGGCGCCGACGACGGGGCGGTGCACGTGACCGGCGAGCACCCGCGTGACGTTGTCGTGGCGGGTGAGCACGGAGGCCAGCTCCTCGCCGTTCTCCAGGCGCATCCCGTCGAGGAACGGGATGCCGACCGCGATCGGCGGGTGGTGCAGGCAGACGACCGCCGGGAGGTCCGGTCTGCGGGCGAGCGCCTTGTCGAGCCACGCCAGCTGCGGGGCGCCGAGGCGCCCGCCCGGTGAGCGCGGCACGGTCGAGTCCAGGACGACGAGGGTGAACGCCGGGTGGTCCACCGCGTAGTGGGTCTGCGCCCCCTCGCCCAGGAAGCGTGTGCCGGCGAACTCGGCCAGCAGCTCTCCGGGGTCGTCGTGGTTGCCGGCCACCAGGTGCAGGGGCAGCGGGAAGCGGTCGATCACCTGGTGGAACGCCCGGTATTCCTCCGGTTCGCCCCGGTCGGCCAGATCGCCGGTGATCACCACGCAGTCGGGCTGCGGGTCGAGCACGAGGACCCGGCCGAGCGCTCGGCGCAGCCCTTCCGCGGGGGCTCCGGCGAGCGGGCCCGTCGTGAGATGCGGGTCGCTGAGGTGCGCGATGGACGCGGGCATCCTGCGATGATCCAGGGGCGGTCCGGACACGGCAACGGATTCAGCCTGAGGTGAACCACGAGGGCCGGTCCGATGTCCCGCCACGGGCGCGGTACATCAACGGGGCGGGGGACCCGGAGGACGGAGCGTCGCGGTCACCGCATCGGCGAAGCGGTGGGCGACGGTGCGCCAGGTGTCGGTGGCCGACGGTTCGTCCCGCAGGGCCAGGGTGTGCAGCGTCTCCGGGGCGGGGGCGCCGTGGCGGGCCAGCCGGTCGCGGTTCCAGCCGAGGATGCGCTCGGCCGTCGTCTCCGGGTGGAACTGCACGCCCCATGCGGCGGGGCCGACACGGAACGCCTGGTAGGGGCAGTGCTCGCTGCTGACGAGCCAGTGGGCGCCGGCGGGGAGCGCGGTGACGGCGTCGATGTGGTTCTCGATGGCAGGAGGATGCGCGGGCAGTCCGTGGAACACCGGGTCGGCCGCCGCCTCGGGGCGCAGGCTGAGGCGGGTGCTGCCGAACTCGGGCGTCCCGTGGTTCCCGCGTACCTCGCCCCCGGCGACCTGGGCGAGCATCTGGCCGCCGAGGCAGATGCCGAACATCGGTGTCTCCCGGTCGAGTGCCTCGCGTACGAGTGCCCGGGTCGCGGGCAGCCAGGGCGCGTCGACGTCGTCGTCGGGCAGACGGGCACCGCCGAGGACGACGAGTGCGCTGTGCTCCAGCCGGTCCGGGACGGGTTCGCCCTCGTACGCGTGGACCACGCGGGGCGTCACGCCCCGCTCCGTCAGCCACTCCGTCCAGCGGCCCAGCCCTTGCCCGGGCTGGTTCTGGACCACCAGTGCCGTGGCCCTCGTGCCGCTGACGCTCATGGGGTGCTCCTGCCCTCGTCCATGGAGGGAATATGCCCCGGTCACCCCCAGGTGTGAACGTCACGCCGGAGGCCGGGCGGAGGGTTTTGACTGCGGTAGCGTGATCGCGTCATCACGCTGCGTGTGCAGACGTACACGTGGCGCGGTCCCCGGATGTGTTAGCAGCACAGCCCGAGGACCTTCACCGCCAGTGGAAGAGACCCACCACGATGCTTTGGCATGCTATCCCGCCGTCCCGCGGCTACACGAAGGCCGCGAACGAGCTGATTCGCAGTCAGCGTCTGAGCAGTGACGCAAAGATCCTCCTTCTCTATGTGCAAGGGCTCCCCGCCGACCGGCGCGGTGCGGCCCTCAGTGAGCACGCGCGGGCCCTCGGGATCACCGGACGGGCCTACCAGAAAGCCAAGCAGCAACTGGTCGCCCACGGACACCTCCACGAGTGGCGACGGCAGGGCGGTAAGGGCTTCTGGGTCACCGAACAGCTCCTCGCGAACGTCGTCCTGACCCCGGAAGAGGCGAGGGACGCCCGGGACGGGGGTTCGGCCGTGCCGGGCGTGTCTCCGGGTGAGCGCAATCCGACGGTCGGGCATCCGGGGGCTCGCGTGGCCGGTCGTCAAAGACCGGTGGATGAAGAACGTGAGAAGAACTCTCCCCGCCCACCCTCCGAAACAGCGTCGGCTCCCGCTGAGTTGGCCTGCGACGAACCGGAGGCGGCGGAGGCCGAGCGGGTGCTGCTGTCCCTGCGGCACGCGCACCGGTCGCTGCACCTGGGGGTCGCGGAGGCCCGCAAGTTGGTGAAGCTCGCCGTGGTGTGGCTGCGGCGTGGCGTCACGGCGGGGGAGATGCGCCGGGTGTTGGCAGGTGACCTGCCCGCCGACGGGGTGAGGTCGGCCGTGGGCTTCCTGCGGCACAGGCTCGTGCAGAAGCTGCCCGGGGAACCGCTCCCCGCGCCGCGACCCGAACCGGCGCCTTCCATGGTGCCGTTGGTGGTCTGCGCGGGTCCGGGCGAGGAGCACCTCTTCCGGCCGGGGCCGGGTGACGACGACGGGACGCGGTGCGGGGCGTGCCGCAGGCAGGCGGCGCGGGACGCGTGGGACGAGGCCATGCGGGCCCGACTCGCCGCAGAGGCAGCCGGACTCGCGGATGCCGATGACGATCCCCGCGCCCGTACCCCGTGGCGGGAGAGGTTCGCCGCCGTCCGGGAGGCAGAGGCAGAGGCAGAGGCGGGGGCGGGGGCAGGGACAGAGGGAGGGGCAGGGGCAGAGGCGGGCGCGGACACGGACGCGCGTGCGCCCGGCCGGTGAACCTCCGCCGGCCGGGCACCTGGGGACGCCTGGTCAGTCCTTGATCTCGATCTTCTCGCCGTTGGCCGCGGCGGCGGGTACGGCGGGCGTGGCGCTGCCGCCCGCCTTGCCCTGGAGGTTCCGGAGCAGCGCGCCCAGGTCGACGCCCGTCGTGGAGTTGAGGAGCTCCAGGCCTTGGGCGACGTTGTCGGTGACCGTGCGGGACAGCTGGCTCGCACCGTCCGTCGAGATGACCGTCATCTTGTCGATGGCGCTGAGCGGCTCGGACGCCTTGGCGACGACCTGGGGGAGCACCTCGACGAGCATCTGGAGGACGGCCGCGTCGCCGTACTGCGCGAAGGCGTCCGCCTTCTTCTGCATGGCCTCGGCCTCCGCGGCGCCCTTCGCGGCGATGGCGGCCGCCTCGGACTCACCCTCGATGCGTACGGCGTCGGCGAGGGCCGAGCGGTGCAGCTTCTCGCCCTGACCGGTCAGGCGGGAGCGCTCGGCGTCGGCCTCGGCCTCCTTGACCTGGGCGATGCGGCGGGCCTCGGCCTCCTGCTCCGCCCGGTAGCGGGCGGCGTCGGCGGGCTTGCGGACCTTGGTGTCGAGCTCGCGGTCGGTCAGGGCGGCCTGGCGCTGGGCGACCTTCTCCTGCTCGGCGAGGACCTCCTGCTGACGGGCCGCCTCGGCGAGCGGGCCCGCGGCGTTGGCCTTGGCCGCGGCGGCCTCGGTCTCCGCCTTGATCTCCGCCTGCTTGAGGTAGAACGTCCGCTCGGCGATGGCGATCTCCTCGGCCGCCTTCAGCCGGGCCTGCTCGGAGGCACGCCGGGCGATGGCCTCGGCGATGTCGGCCTCCTGCTTGGCGCGGGCCGCCTCGGGACGGCCCAGGTCCTCCAGGTAGGAGCCCTCGGTGGTGATGTCCTGGATCTGGAAGGCGTCCAGGATGAGGCCCTGGCCGGACAGGCTGGCCTCCGCCTCCTCGGCCACCTGGCCGGCGAACGCCGCGCGGTCGCGGATGATGTCCTCGACCGACATGCGGCCGACGATGGCGCGGAGCGCTCCGGAGAGCACCTCCTGGGTGAAGCCGACGATGCCGTTCTGCTGCTGGAGGAAGCGCTGGGCCGCGGCGCGGATCGCGTCCTCGCTGCCGCCGACCTTGACGATCGCGACGCCCTCCAGGTTGGACTTCACCCCGCGCAGGGTGACGGCACCGCGCACGGCGACGGGGATGTGCCGGCTGGAGAGGTCCAGGGTGAACTTCTGCTGGACGAAGGGCACCACGAAGACACCGCCGCCGACGACGACCTTCTGGCCGCTGTTGTCGATGCTGGTGCGGCCGGTCACCGGATCGGTGGACTTCTTGCCGCGGCGGCCCGTGATGATGAAGGCCTGGCTGGGCCCCGCGACCTTGTACCGGGTGATCACGGCGAGAGCGAGGAGTACGAAAAGGACGACGATGCCGATGACGGCGATGACTACTGGACTCATGAGAGGTGTCCCCCCTGCCCTCCCGACGGGACGGCAGTGTGTTCGCTGTACGGGTTTCGGACAGGCGTGCGACTCGCTGGTGGGTCAGCGCTCGACGGGGCGGACGGTGACCGAGGTGGTCGAGAGGGTGGCCTCCACCCAGACCTCCGCGCCGCGTTCGACCGGGGCGGCGCTCTTCGCGGAGTACTTCACGGTCTGTCCCGCGAGCCGCAGCAGGACCTCGCCGTAGCCGTCGGCCGGGATCGGTGTGACCACGGATCCCGAGGTGCCGACGAGGTCGTCGCCGCGCGGGGTGGCCGTGGTCTGGTCCCGCATCAGGGCCTGGCTGAACTTCCAGGTCAGCCAGGCCGCGACGAGGCCCGCGAGGGCGCCCGCCGCGATCGCCACCGGGAGAGCGGCCCCGGTGGTGCCGAGGACGATTGCTCCCCCGAAGCCGAGCATCGAGAGGAAACCGGCGATGACGGGCAGGGAGAGCAGACCGTCGAAGAAACCGTTCAGCAGCCCGCCCAGCGCGTCCCCGAGAAGTCCTTCGAGGATCCCGTCGAAGATCAGGGAGAGCGTGAGCAGCGCGATCCCCGCAATGCCGAGGCCGAGAAAAACGGTCACGTGATCACTCCCCCGATGCGCGGTGTCCCCCGACACGTTTCCGTCGAACTGACTGAATGGTCCCATGCGGGACCCCGCGGGGGTACTGCCGGAGTCCGGCAGTTTTCAGGGAGTTCTGATGCCGGAGAGCTGCCCCGCGAGCGTGTCGAGGGACTGGAAGGTCGCGCCCAGCAGCGCGACGTGCTTCCACCGCAGCACCCCGTCCGGTCCGATCAGGAAGACGGAGCGGCGTACCTCGATGCCGGGCGCGGCGACCCCGTAGGCACGGGTGGTCTCCCGGTCCGTGTCGGCCAGCAGGGGCATGCGCAGGTTGTGGCCGAGGGCGAAGGACTCGTGGCTGTCCACACCCTGTGGACTGATTCCCCAGACCTCGGCGTCGAGGCCCTCGAAGGTCTCCAGGCCCGAGGAGTAGGAGCAGAGCTGCTTGGTGCAGACGGCCGTGTTGTCACCGGGGTAGAAGGCGAGCACGACGGCCCGGCCGCGTGCGGCGGAGAGCGTGTAGTCGCGCCGCTCGAATGCTTCGTCGGAGAGCACGCCTCCGGGCAGGGTGAAATCCGGTGCCGGCTGGCCGATCTGGGGTCCTGACGCCATGTCGGGGGCTCCTCGGGTCGCGTACGGGAACGATTCGTGCCTCGTACAGTGAACGGCACTTTCCACGCATCGACACGTTCGACCCATCCGCACGCCGTCCGGCACCGAACATGGGGTGAGTGCGCGGGCGCCGGCCCCGCACCCCGATCAGGAGGTACGTGTGGCCGAAAGACCGCCGTCGGCAGCGGTGCTCATCCTCCACGGCGGCTACGAGACGGGGCTGGCGGCGCCCGCGCCGGGCGCCATGAACCTGCCGGGTCTGCGCATGCTGCCGGTCGCCCGGGTCGTGGCCCGCGCGGTGCGCGGTGACTCCGGGGTGCGTGTGCAGCGGATCCGCTACACGCACCGCGGCTGGAACGGGTCCCGCGAGGACCCGCTGCACGACACGGTACGGGCGCTGGACGCCCTGCGGCGCGAGGCGGGGGACATCCCCGTCGTCCTCCTCGGCCACTCCATGGGCGCCCGTGCCGCCCTCCATGCCGCCGGGCACCCCTTGGTCCGCTCGGTGGTGGGTCTCGCCCCGTGGTGTCCGCCCGGCGATCCGGTGACGCAGCTGGCGGGGCGTGACGTCGTGCTGCTGCACAGCACCCGGGACCGGGTGACGAGCCCCCTCGCGTCCCAGTCGCTCACGGCCAGGGCCCGCCGTGCGGGTGCCCGCACCTGCCTGGTGACGATCCCGGGCAGCGACCACGCGATGATCCGCCGGGCCCCGGCCTGGCACCACCTGGCCGGCCTGCTGGTGAGCGGGCTGCTGGGGCTCTCACCGGTGCCGAAGCGGGTCGAGGACGCCTTCGGCCTGCCGCCGGGCGCGGCGGCCTCGGAGGGCACCCTGCCGCTGGACGGACTCGACGCGGGGGCCCCGCTCCCGCGGAGATGCGGGGCGGCGCGGGGCGGCAGAGGATGAGGGACCGGGTGCTCGTCGACCGGTGAGGGCCGACGGCCCGGCACCCGACGGGACGCATCCCTCTGGAGGCTCCGTTGCAGGCCGAAGAGCACGCCGACCCGCCGCGCTTCGACGCGGCCGAGCTGGCCGAGCTGATCGGCAGCAGCCCGGCCGGTGTGGCAGTCCTCGACATGGATCTCCGCTACATCTACGTGAACCAGGCACTCGAACGGCTCAACGGGGTCCCGGCCTCCGCGCACCTGGGCAGAACCGTCGCGGAGGTGCTGCCGGACATCGCCGCCCGGACGGACGTCATGCACCGGGTGCTGGCGGACGGACTGCCCCGAGAGGTCACCGCCAGCGGGCAGACCTGGGTGGAGTCCGTCATCAAGCGGCGGTTCTGGCGGGTCGCCTACCACCGTCTCGAGCGGGACGGACGTGCGTGCGGGCTGGTCGCCATCGCGCAGGAAGTCACCGCCACCGATGACGAGCGCGAGGAGTTGCGGCGGGCCAGGGCCTATCTGACGCTCCTGGACAACGCGGCCGTCAGCATCGGTACGACGCTCGACGTGGAGACGACCTGCCAGGAGCTCGCGGAGTTCGTGGTCCCCGTGATGGCCGACGTGGCCGTCGTCGAGCTGCTCCGCGGGGACGAGGACCACAGTCGGCGTGAGCCGCCGTCCGGGGTGCTGCGGCTTCGAAGGGCGGGGGTGGCCACCGTCCCCGAACTGGCCGACTCCATCGCCGGGTTCGGTGGACCGGGCACGGACATCGACTACCAGGAGGACGCTGCGGTGCCCCGCAGCCTGGCCGCCGACCAGCCGGTGATCGTGGACCTGCTCGACGACGAGCGGATCGCCCGTGCCGCCCCCACCCCCGAGCGGGTCGCCGCCTACCGTGCCATCGGGCTCCACTCGGCCGTCGCCGTGCCGCTCACCGCTCGCGGACGCCCGCTGGGGGTGCTCAGCCTGCTGAGGGCGGGGGACTCGCCCCCGTTCACCGAAGGGCTGGACGTCGTCGTCGCGCGGACGCTCGCGGGCCGCGCTGCTGTCGACGTGGACCACGCCCACCGCTACACGCACGAGCACCGCATCGCCCTGGAGCTCCAGCGCTCCCTGCTCTCCGACCCGAGGGTGCCGAACCCGGGCATCGAGATCGCCTCCCTCTACCTCCCCGCGGGCGAGGAGGCGGTGGTCGGCGGTGACTGGTTCGACGCCATCCCGCTCCAGGGCGGACGCCACATGAAGGTGATGGGCGACGTGATGGGCCACGGCGTGGAGGCGGCCGTCGCCATGAGCAACTACCGCTCGATGCTGCGCCTCATGGCCGAGGACGACCTCCCCCCGCACCGCGTCCTGGAGCGTCTCGACAAGGCCGTCGAGCGGTCCGGCCTCGACCGGGCGGCGACCTGCTGCATCGCGGTCGTCGACCGGCGGGAGGGGGTCTGTGAGGTGGCCAGCGCGGGCCATCCGCCTCCGGTCTTCATCGATCCGGGGGCACCTGGCGCGCGGGTGGCACGGATGTCCGTGGGGCCGCCGCTCGGAACGGGCTTCGGCGGGTACAGGACGACGGTGCTGCCGTGCGGCCCGGGGACGGTGCTGTTCATGTACACCGACGGCCTGGTGGAGCGCAGGGGCGAGGACATCGACGTGTCGATCGAGCGGCTCACGCAGCTCACGATCCCGGCGAGCGGGCGCCTGGAGGACCTGCTCGAAGAGGTCGTCGACCGGTTCGCGGACACGGCCGAGGACGACATCGCCGTGCTCGTCTCCCGGAGCCGGGGCTACTGAACGTCCCCGTGGAGAGCCGCCGTTGTCAGTGGCGGCTGAAAGGATCCGGGGCATGGAACCTCTGCTCCTGACCGATATCGAAGCAGCCGTCCGCAGCAGCTGGTCCGCGGACACCACGACCCCCGCGCACCGGCCGCAGTGGGACCCCGGCAATCCGGCCAGGGACCAGTGCGGCGTGACGGCCCTCGTGGTCAACGATCTGCTGGGCGGCGACCTGATCCGGGGCGAGGTGCGGGTCGACGGCGAGCGCGTCGACCACCACTGGTGGAACCGGCTGGGCATGGGTGTGGAGATCGACCTCACGCGGGAGCAGTTCGGCGCGCACGAGATCGTGTCCGGGGGCGTGGTCGTCGAGCGGCCGCCGGAGATCGTCCGCCTGCGCGAGGAGTACGAGCTGCTGCGCGCCAAGGTGCTGGAGCGGCTGCGCGCGCGGACACCGGCGGGGGCAGCCTGAACCGGGCGCCCGGCCCGTCGCGCGGCGGGCCGCAGCCCTACCCGGCAGGTCGCCCGGTGGGCCGGCGGCCCGAGCGGCGGGCCCGCCGTCTCACGCGGCAGGCTGCTGGGGGTGTCCGCGCAGCCGGCGGGCCACGAGCAGGGCGGACGTGATCAGGGGCAGCAGCCCGGCCACGGCGTTCGCGGTCTCCAGGCGGTCCTGCTCGCCCCGCTTCCTGCGCATCCGGTTGACGGAGCGGACCACGGCGATCGTGCTGCTGCCCAGACTCAGCACCAGACCCGCCTTGGAGTTCGGTTTCCTGGCCATCGGCGTGCCTCCAGGTGACATCGCGGCGCGGGCCCCGCTTCCACGTAACCGGCTCCCGGGCCGGTCCGCAATCGGGGCCGGGGGGCGTCCCGCGTGGCTCAGACGAAGAGGAACGCGGCGGCCGTCGAGGCTCCTGCCGCCGCCCCCGCGGCGGTCTGGGCCACCGAGTGGTAACCGAGTGCCACCCGTGACCAGCACACGGCGAGGGCCGGGACGGCGGCGCACAGCCACCACGGGGAGTGCGTGACGCAGAGCAGGGCGACGACGGCGGACGCGACCGCCGAGTCCACCGAGATCTTCCAGAGCGTGTTGACCGCCAGGAGCACCGTCGTCATGACCCAGAGGGAGACCATCGCGACCAGGATGCCGAGCGGCGCGCCGCCCAGGACCATGATCAGCGCGCCGGTGCCGAGCGAGGCCAGGATCACCAGGAAGATGGGCGCCCGCTGCGTCCGGTCCACGACGTGGCGGTCCCCCCAGGTCCCGCGTCCGCGCTCCCACTCGATGTAGCCGGCGGGGACGAGGCCGGCGCAGAGGGCCCCGAGGAACCCCCAGGGAAGCCCGGTCCAGTCACCCGCGGACGCCGCCCCGACGGCGAGCATGCCGACGAGCAGCACGTTGCGGGGCTGCAGGACGTCCGTGACCGTCCGTGCCACCGCCGAGGTCCTGTCCGTGCCGTTCATACCGTCCGTGCTCCGGGTCGCGCGGGTGCGCCGGCCAGGGAGGACCGCTGTCCGCGCGTGAACGTAGCCCTTCACGACGGGGGATGCGTGAAGGGCTACGAGTGCAGTATGACCGTTCGCCGGTCCGCCGACAACTGACCGGTCGGTCAGTGGTGTTGGGGTGTCCGGGCGGTCACGGGGGGCCTTCCCGGGCCGGTCGCGGAGAGGAGCCGTGCGCGGGCCACGCCGGGGACGGAGGAAACCTGCTCCGGCGGCGATAGACATGACCTACCCCTACGCCTAGGGTTTCTTGTGCAGTCAGGCCACATCGGTGGTCCGGTGCGCAGCAGAAGAGGTGCAGATGCCCCCGGAATCCCCGTCGCACGCCACGGACCGTCTCGACGACGACGACTACCCCGCGTACACGATGGGGCGAGCCGCGGAGATGATCGGTGCGACTCCGGGCTTCCTGAGGGCCATCGGCGAGGCCCGCCTGATCACCCCCCTGCGTTCCGAGGGCGGCCACCGCCGGTACTCGCGTTACCAACTCCGCATCGCGGCCCGCGCCCGTGAACTGGTCGACGGCGGCACGCCGATCGAGGCCGCCTGCCGCATCGTGATCCTGGAGGACCAGCTCGAGGAGGCCCTGCGCCTCAACGAGGAGCTGCGCCGGCCCGCGCCGGGCCGGAGTGGCGTCGATTCCTGACCGGTGCGCGGGTGTATATCTGTTTCCGTGGGCACAGAAATACGCGCAATGAGCGGTGAGAGTTTATGCCGTGCGCGGTGGAGCGCCGCCACAGTGATATGGCGTACAGCTCACTTGTGCCCGAATCGTGCTACTGTTGATCTCAGTTGCAGTTGTGGTTCCCAAAACTTCAAGTGCTCTCGCCGTTTTCACTCCGGTGGGCGCACTTTTGTATTTCCGGTCTCTTCCGGACGGGGCAATCATTTGCGGCGACGTAGGACTCACACAGTGTGGGTCCACGGGCAACGCCCCGAAGGAGATATGACATGGCTACTGGCACCGTGAAGTGGTTCAACGCGGAAAAGGGCTTCGGCTTCATCGAGCAGGAGGGTGGCGGCGCTGACGTCTTCGCCCACTACTCGAACATCGCCGCCCAGGGCTTCCGCGAGCTGCAGGAAGGCCAGAAGGTGAACTTCGACGTCACGCAGGGCCAGAAGGGCCCGCAGGCGGAGAACATCACCCCCGCCTGATCGCTCAGGCGTACGGCGCAGCTGGGGCCCGCACCTTGGGGTGCGGGTCCCAGCTCGTTGTGTTTTCCCGGCCGTCGCCGCGCCGGCCGCACCGGCGAAGTAATTCCCGGTGCGGGCGGGCTGCGGCACGGCGGTTATATGCAGTCATATGGAGTGCCGAATCCGGCTGGTTCATCCGGCGGGCGGACTTCGTTTTTCGTAATTTCACCGGCTCGTTCTTGCGATTCTTGGCGCCGTACATGGCTGCAGCCGCCCGGAAAGAATCCCTCGACACGTGCCATTCGAGGGAAGGGTTCTCCATTGAACCGCGATCGCACCGCTCGCACGAACGACCGATTTTCCCGGACACGGTCCGGCGGATCCGCAGGCAGTCGTACCGCCAACGGATTCCGCTCGGCGGGGTCCGGCCGGCCCGGTGCCTCCGGTGGGCAGGGCCGCTCCGGCGGGCCGAAGCGCTCCGGCGGCTACGGCCGCCGCTCCTCCGCCGTCACGGGTGAATTCGCCCTGCCGGTGACCATCACCCCCGCCCTTCCGGCCGTCGAGACCTTCGCGGACCTGGACATGCCCGAGCCGCTGCTCGCGGCGCTGGGCGCCGAGGGCGTGACCGTGCCGTTCCCCATCCAGGGCGCCACCCTGCCGAACTCGCTCGCCGGACGTGACGTCCTGGGCCGCGGCCGCACGGGCTCGGGCAAGACGCTCGCCTTCGGTCTCGCCCTGCTCGCCCGCACCGCGGGTAACCGTGCCGACGCCCGCCGTCCGCTGGCCCTGGTGCTCGTACCCACCCGTGAGCTCGCCCAGCAGGTCACCGACGCGCTCACCCCGTACGCCCGGTCGCTGCGGCTCCGGCTGGCCACGGTCGTCGGCGGCATGTCGATCGGCCGCCAGGCCAGTGCGCTGCGCGGCGGCGCCGAAGTCGTGGTCGCCACCCCGGGCCGCCTCACGGACCTCATCGAGCGCGGCGACTGCAAGCTCGACCGGGTCGCCATCACGGTCCTCGACGAGGCCGACCAGATGGCCGACATGGGCTTCATGCCCCAGGTCACCAAGCTGCTGGACCTGGTGAACCCCGAAGGCCAGCGGATGCTGTTCTCGGCCACCCTGGACCGCAACGTGGACCTTCTGGTCTGCCGCTATCTGAACGACCCGGTCGTCCACTCGGTGGACCCCGCGGCCGGTGCGGTGACGACGATGGAGCACCACGTGCTCTACGTCCAGGGCGCCGACAAGTACGCGACGACCACTGAGATCGCCGCTCGTGACGGCCGGGTGATCATGTTCCTGGACACCAAGCACGCGGTGGACAAGCTCACCGACCACCTGCTGCACAGCGGTGTCCGGGCGGCCGCGCTGCACGGCGGCAAGTCGCAGCCGCAGCGCACCCGCACCCTGGACCGCTTCAAGACCGGTCACGTCACGGTGCTGGTCGCCACGAACGTCGCGGCCCGCGGCATCCACGTCGACAACCTCGACCTCGTCGTCAACGTCGATCCGCCCAGCGACCACAAGGACTACCTGCACCGCGGCGGCCGTACCGCCCGCGCCGGGGAGTCCGGCAGCGTCGTCACGCTCGTGCTGCCCAACCAGCGCCGCGAGATGACCCGGCTGATGGCCGATGCCGGGATCACACCCCGGATCGCCCAGGTCCGCTCCGGCGAGGCCGAGCTCAGCCGCATCACCGGGGCCCAGGCACCGTCGGGCGTGCCCGTCACGATCAGCTCGCCGGTGACGGAGCGCAAGAGCAGCGGTTCCGGTCCCCGAGGCCGACGCGGCGCGCGTCCCGGACAGGGGCGCCGCAACAACGCCAACACGGCGACGCCGCAGGCGCGTGCCGCGGCGGCCCAGCGCCGGTCCAACAAGGCCGCGTAGCCACCCGGCCGGAAGCCCGGCCGATCCGTTCCGGCATTCTCTTCGACCTTGTTGAGGCACCATGCGCTGTGTCATCGCCCGTTTCCCCTTCGATCTGTTCAAGAACGAGGTGGAGGACTCGATGAAGGGCATCAAGCCCGAGCCCGTCACGGGTGACGCGGTGGTCATCAGCCGTCGCGTCTACCCCGTCAAGCAGGTGGGCGAGATCATCACCCGGCAGGACCGGCGGGACTTCACCGCCGGCGAGGTGACCAGGGCGCTGACGCGTCTCGGTTTCACCTGCCGCCCCGCGGAGGTGCCCGCCCCCGTGGCGCCCCTCACCCCGCTGGAGAACGCGTCCGCGATGCTCGGGGCACCCGGCGACGCCTGAGACGCCGGTCCCGCACCACGCATCCGCACCCCCGAAGCCCTTGCGGCCCGGGGGTGCGGTGCGTCCGGGGGCCTTCCGGTGTCCGCCGAAGCGGGGACGTCTGTAACAGTCCACCGGCACCCGGCTCGTGTCCGTGGCTCCGTCCCGGCCGGGGACGAGAAGATCGTTTCCGGGCCGCACGGACGGCCCGGAGAGGGGACGGGACGACATGAAGAGCAAGCTGACGGTGCTCGGGGCGGCCGTGCTGGCCTCCGTGCTTCCGGCCGGAACGGCTCAGGCCGACGAGACCCACACCGACGCGCACAACGGGCCCCAGGTGGCGCTGATCGCGACGGGCCAGATCGACGACCCGCTGGAGGACGTCCTGGAGCACGCCACCGTCCTCGGCACGACGTACGTCCTCGGCTGACGCCCGTCCGGACCCGCTCAGGACGCCGGGGCCGGCTTCCTCGCCCGGTCGAGCCGGGGTTCCACGACATACCGGAGCACCCGCCGGACCGGCGGGGTGCAGAGAGCCGTGACCAGGACGGCGGCGATCGCGGACACCAGGATCCGGCCCAGCGGGGTGGAGACGACGTCCACCTCGAAGAGGTCCAGCTTGACCGCGCCCTTGATGAGGAAGCCGTGCAGCAGGTAGCCGTACAGCGTGCCTGCCCCGAGAGTGGTCATCCACAGCCTCCGGTTCGGCACCCAGGCGAGGAAGCAGGCGCTCAGCACCACCGCGCACGCGAAGAGGAAGAGGGTCACGGGGAGGCCGCTCCAGGCGGGTGAACCGAGCTGTTCGGCGCCGTACCGGCGGAAGAACCACGAAGTCGTCGTGCGCGGCACCGCCCAGTAGGCGGCGGCCAGAGCCACCAGAGCGACGGGGACGGACGCGATACGCACCGCGCGCCGGCGTACGAAGTCGAAGTGGGCGGGCCGCAGTTGGAGGCCTAGCACGTAGTACGGCAGGAACTGCAGGATTCGTTGGAGCTGCAGGTCCCCGCCGATGTTGCTGGTCACCGCCCCCAGGGCCGCGACGCCCAGGGCCACCGCCACGGGCCATCGGACTGTCTGCCAGAAGGGGGTGGTGAGGCGCCAGAGGAACAGCGCCGGCAGGAACCACAGAAGCCAGTACGGAGTGAGCGGGCTCAGCGGGAACTCCGGGGAGCCCGTCAGGCGCTCGAAGAGGGTGTACGCGACCTCGAAGATGATGTAGGGCACGACCAGGCTGGTGACGAGCTTCCAGACCCGGTCGGACCGCAGCTCCAGGCTGCGCGAGAGGTATCCGGCAATGATGATGAAGACCGGCATGTGGAAGGTGTAGACGAAGGTGTAGAGCGTCTCCACCACGCGACCGCTGCCGGGCAGGGGCTCCCACGCGTGCCCCATGGCGACGAGGACGATGGCCAGGTACTTCGCGTTGTCGAAGAAGGGGTCGCGTCCGGGGCGGGGCCGCGCGGGGGCCGGCTCTCCGGCTCCAGCGGCGGCCGGGCCCGGGGAGCGTGAGGTCAAGGAGGGCATCCGGCCACCCTATTCTCGCCGGATCCGCTCAGGGAGTCAGAACGACCTTCCCGGTGGTCCGGCGCGCGAGCAGGTCCTCGTGGGCGCGGCGTGCCTCGGCGAGCGGATAGCTGCCGCCGGCCACGGGCCGGAGACGGCCCTCGGCGACGAGGCGGAAGAGCTCCTCGAGGGGGCCGTCGACCGCGCCCGGGGCGGCTAGGGCGGGGCGCAGCCAGAATCCGGTGACGGAGGCGTTGAGGCGGCCGAGCCGGGCCGGGTCGACCGGGGTGAAGCCGGTGCGGGCGGCGTTCCCGTAGGTCACCAGCCGGCCGAAGGAGGCCAGGGAGTCCAGAGCCCGGTCGAAGAGCTCTCCGCCGACGGCGTCCAGGACGACGTCCGCCTTCTCGGCGAGGGGGTAGGTGATCACGGCGTCGGCCCCGAGGTCCAGGGCGAGCCGCTCCTTGGCGGGGGTGGAGACCTGGGCGAGGACCCGGCCCGCGCCGAACTCCCGGGCCAGCTGGACGGCGAGGCTGCCCACTCCGCCCGCGGCGGAGTGCACGACGACGCTCTCGCCGGGCTGTACCCGCGCCGCCGAACGCAGCAGGTGCCATGCGGTCAGCCCCTGCATCATCAGGGCGAGGGCCTGGGCCGCGCCGAGATCCTCGGGGATCCGCACCAGGCCGGACTCCTTCGCGGTCACCTGCTCCGCGTAGCCGTGCGACACCCGGGCCAGCACCCGCCTGCCGTCGGGGGTGCGTCCCACGACCTCGCTGCCCGGCACGTACGGCAGGGCGTCGGCGGCGAGGTAGGAGCCGTCGACCTGATGGGTGTCCGCGAAGTTCACCCCGGCCGCCTCGACGGTGACGAGCACCTCTCCGGGGCCGGCCACGGGCGCGGCGACCTCAACGGGGCGGAGTACTTCCGGACCACCGAAGCGGTCGAACTGGATGGCGAGCATGCCGCACGGTATCGCGGGCCCCGTACGGGCGTAGGGTCTGCTGCCGGCGGTCGGTCTCCGGCGAGAGGGAGGCCGCAAAACAGGACATCCGGTCTGTTTTCGTGAGCGTCCTGCATCGCCTGCCCAGGGCGGGGACCGGGCAGCCGTCCCCAGGGGCCCCGCACACAGGAGCCGGGCGGGACCGCGCGATACGCGAACAGCCATGGTCGTGCCGCGCCCGGCCTGCCAGACTGCGGCCATGAGCGATCTTCTCCACGACAGAGTCGTCCTGATCACCGGGGCGAGCAGCGGTATCGGCGCGGCGGCGGCACGCGTGTTCTCCGAGGAAGGGGCGACGGTCGTCCTGGCCGCACGCAGGGAGGACCGACTGTCCTCCCTGGTGGCCGAGTTGAAGGACAAGGGAGCGCAAGCCTCCTACGTCGTCTGCGACGTGACGGTGGCCGAGGACGCCGCGCGCGCCGTCGCCTTCACCGTCGACACCTACGGCCGTCTGGACTCCGCCTTCAACAACGCGGGACTCGGCGGCGACCGGACTCCCCTGCACCTCATGGGCGATGAGGTCTACGACGCGGTCATGGACACGAACGTGCGCGGCGTCTGGAACTGTCTCCGCCACGAGATCGCGGCCATGCTGCAGAACGCGCGCGGTTGCTCCATCGTCAACAACAGCAGTGTGGGAGGGCTGGTGGCCATACCGGCCGCCGCGCCCTACATAGCGGCCAAGCACGCGGTCGTCGGCCTGACCCGGGCGGCCGCCGACGAGTACGCCCAACAGGGCATCAGGGTCAACGCCGTTGCGCCCGGCACCACGCGCAGCGAGATCACCGCCGACTGGTTCGGGCGCAACCCCGGCCTGGAGGAGATGGTCAACAGCATGACCCCGCAGGGGCGTACGGCCGAGCCGGAGGAGATCGCACACGCCGCCGCCTGGCTGCTCAGCGACCGCTGCCCCTTCCTCACGGGCACGGTCATGCCGGTGGACGGCGGGTTCGTCAACCAGTGAGCGGCTTCAGCCGCAGGGGCCCGTCAGCCGGCACCGGAAGACCGTCTCTCCGTCCTGCGTCGCCGTGACCAGGACCGAGGTCTCTCCGGGGTCGGCGGGCAGGACCTCGGCGCTGATCCAGCAGGGGCGGTCGAACTCGGTGTACCGCTCGAACGTGCTGGTGAAGGAGGTGAGTTCGAAACGCGCGGGGTGAAGCAGGCCGTGTGCGGCCTGTTCGGCGGCCTCCACCAGGGCGAGCCCCGGGACGTGGTCGACGGGGTGGTCGTAGAGCACGGTGTTGTCCACGTCGTGGCGCAACTGCCAGTGCCCGGCGCGTTGTCCGGCCGCCAGGGTCACGTCGGCCGGGGCGTACCGGCCCACGGTGCGGGGATCGACGGGAGAGGGCAGCGGCCAGGTGTTCCAGTCGACGACGGTGAACCGTTCGCCTCGAAGCCGCTGGTAGACGCGCGTGGAGAGCCAGCCGAACTCGGCGTCCGCACGGACCACCATGCTGCCGTGCAGGAGGACGCGGAACTCCATGTCGAGTGAAGTGACCTTTCTGCCGCGCTCCTTGGTGCCCTTGACCGTGACCTCGACGGCGAGGTCGCAGGGTTCGCCGGACGGCACCGCGAACCCGGGGGCGACGGTGAAGTCGAAGTAGTTCAGCAAGGTGTGATCGGAGAGGGATGCACCGTAGGCGGCGTGCGCGATGGTCAGACCGCTCTGCCGGATGGTCTGCGCGAGCATCCGCGGGTCGTAAAGGAGACCGGTGGCAGGGGCCGGCCAGGTCGCGGACAGCGAGAACTCGCCATCTTCCCTGCGCCGCCAGGAAGTGAGGAGCACCATGTCGGAACGTCCGAGGTGGACGTACTCCTTGCGGATGCCGTTCCGGCCATCGGCCGCGGGGAGCGGGGAGCTCGGAACTGCGGGTATGTCGGGCACGGTCCTCCCGGACATGGCGCAAAATGGTCATTACGGCGCTGATATGATACCGGCTCACCGGTACTTTTTGAAGTAGCGTCCTGCAACGTTCAAAGGGGAGCGCGAGTTGGCACGACAGCAACGGGCGATCCGCACGCGCCGCATCTTCCTGGAAGCGGCAGCCGAGGTCTTCGACGAGCACGGATACGACGCCGCCACCATCGCCGCGATCCTCGACCGGGCCGGTCTCACGCGGGGCGCCCTCTACTTCCACTTCACGTCGAAGGAGGAGCTGGCCCGTGGTGTCCTCATGGAGGCCGTGACGTCGGACGGCGTCACCCCGCAGACCTTCAAGCTGCAGGAATGGGTGGACATGGCGCTCCTGCTCGCCTACCGGCTGCCCCGGGAACCCCTGCTCAGCGCCTCGATCCGGCTGTCCGTGGACCCGCGGGCGCGCGGGCTCTTCGGTACCCGCTGGCCGGACTGGATCGCCATCGGCACGGAGATCCTGACCGAGGCCAAGGAGCGCGGTGAGCTCCTCCCGCACGTCGATCCGGAGGTCACGTCCCGGCTGGTCGTCGGGGCGTGGACCGGGGTGCAGTTGGTGACCGAGTCCATGGCCGAGCCCCCGGACCTGGTCGCCGAGATATCCGCACTCTTCGAGCTCATCCTGCCCAACAACGCGGTCCCGGGTGTGCTGGCCCGGCTCGACACGTCCCCGCACCGCGCGGAACGCATCATCGAGCAGCACCGGGCGGTCGCCGTCCCCTGACCGTACGCCGTCGTCATCGTCACCCGATCGGGTGCGGGTGCCTGCGAAGTGGCTGGTCAGCACGCATGGTGGCCCTATGTGGCTTCGCCGAACAGCCGTGTGCGTCATGGCCGTGCCGCTGGCTCTCCTGGTGTTCCGGGATGCGCCGGTCCGGCTCGCCGCGCCCGATTCGGCCACCGCGAAGCCGGCGGACGCGGCCGCGGCCCAGCGGCCCCGGATCGTCAGCCGGGCGCAGTGGCACGCGGACGAGAGCCTGGTGCGGGAGCACGCGGTGTACACGGGGACGGTCAAGGCCGTCTTCGTGCACCACACCGGACACACCAACGGATACGACTGCGCCGACGCCCCCGAGATGCTCCGGGCGATGGAGGAGGCACACGTCCGGGGCGAGGGCTGGGACGACATCGGCTACAACTTCGTCGTCGACCGGTGCGGGACCGTGTACGAGGGCAGGGCGGGCGGCGTCGGGCGTTCCGTCCGCGGGGCCCACACCACCGGGTTCAACGCGCACAGCGTGGGGATCGCCGCCCTCGGCACCTTCGGCCCCGGTGTACCGGTGCCGAAGGCGCTCCTCGAGGGGATCGCGAAGGTGGGTGCGTGGAAGCTGGACCCGTCCGTCGACCCGAGGGGCGTCGTGCGGATGGTCTCGACGAACGACGACAGCCGGTACAGGCGTGGTGAGGTCGTCTACCTCCATGCCGTCGCCGGCCACCGGGACACCTTCTCGACGTACTGCCCGGGCGAGGCCCTCTATGCCCAACTGCCCGCGATCAGGGCGGAGATGGCCCGGCTGCGGGCCCGGGATCGGTAGGGACTACGCGGCGACGTACTGGGTGAGGACCGCCTGGACCTCGTAGATGTCGACGCCCTTGGTGAAGGTCTTCTGGATCGGGGTGGCGGAGCCGGATATCCAGATCTTGAGCTCGGCGTCCAGGTCGAAGGTTCCCGCCGTCTCCACCGCGAAGTGCGTGATGCTCCGGTACGGGACGGAGTGGTACTCCACCTTCTTGCCGGTGATGCCCTGCTTGTCGACGAGGACGAGCCGGCGGTCGGTGAACAGGATCGTGTCGCGGATCAGCAGGTACGCGGCCTGCACCTGCTCGCCCGGCCCGAGGAGCCGGGCGTAGTCGCGCTGCGCGGAAGCCGGATCGACGGTGTGCGCGTTACCGAACAGTGCCATGGGAGACCCTCCACCCGAGTGAATGTGCGGACGTTGAACGCGTCAAAGCCCGCTGAAAAGAATATCGGCGGCTTATCTGTTCGTGCCCTTGCACACCTTCCGGAGCACAGCGGAGGAATACCGTCATGCCGGCATCACCCCTCGCCAAGCGGCCCGTCGAATCGGTGCTCGCCCTTCTGCTCGTCCTTCTGAGCGTGCTGGGCCTCTCCGGCCGCAGCGCCGCGGCCGTCCCGGCCCAGGTCCCCGCCCAGCCCGTCCAGGCGGTACCGGCTCAGGCTCCCGCCCAGGCCGCCCTCGCCCCGACCGTCACCGCCGTCGTGGCCGGTACGGACTGGGACCGCATCGCCCAGTGCGAGAGCAGCGGCCGCTGGAACACCAACACCGGCAACGGCTACCACGGCGGCCTTCAGTTCGCCCCCTCCACCTGGCGGGCCTACGGCGGTGGGAAGTACGCGCCCCGCGCCGACCTCGCCACCCGGTCCGAGCAGATCGCGGTCGGCGAACGCGTCGCCCGCTCCCAGGGGATGGGAGCCTGGCCCACCTGTGGACGCCTCGGCGCCGGCGGATCGTCGAGTTCTTCGTCGTCCTCGTCGTCCAGTGGTTCCGACCGGAGCGACTCGGTGCAGTCGGCGCCCGGGCGTCAGTCGTCCGGCAGTTCGAACAGTGGATCGTCCCAGGGCTCTTCGTACAGCGGTTCGGCCTCGGGCAGTTCCGCGGGGAGCTCGCACCACAGCCGTGACGACAGCTCGGCCGGCAGCGCCAGCGGCGCGACGCGCTACTCCGAGGACCTGGCCGACGAGGAGACGTACGTCGTCGAGCCCGGTGACGTCCTCTCGGTGATCGCTGAGCGTGCGGACGTGTCCGGTGGCTGGCCCGCGCTGTACGAGCTGAACCGCGAGGTCCTGGACCAGGGCCCGCACCTCATCTTCCCTGGTCAGCGTCTGCGCCTGAACGCCTGAACGCCTGAACGCGTGAACGCGTGAACGCGTGAACCGCTCAACGCCTGAACTGCTCAATGGCTGAACCGCTCAACGCGCGAACCGCTCGATGTCGGGACCGCTGAACGCCTGAAGCGCTTCCACAGCGGTGAGGAGCCATGGGCGTGCTGTCCGGTCGTGCCGGCCGAGTCGCACGCGAGGAACGGTCCGGCGAGTCCGTGACCGGAGCGACGAACAGTCCACCACCCAGGCCGCTTTCGAAGACTTTGCAGGTGACCGCGCAGTGTGGCCGGCGTATTCGTGCCGGGTCCGCGCGATTCACCTCGACCGACCGCCCCACCGGGGCAGTACCGCGAAGACACGTACAGGAGCCCCGCGCACGAGGCGGGCCGGAGCCGGGAGAGAAGTGTGACGGAGTCCGACGCACCACCCGCGGGTCCGGCGGGCGACCGCAGGTGCGGGCAGAAGCATCGGAAGGGTGTGGCGAGCACCCCTGCCGGTGCAGGAGGAGGCGTCACGGGTCATGGACGTGCAGCGCGCGGCGAGGACTTCGAGCGCGCGCGGTCCACGGGGTGTGACCGGGGCCCGTCCAGGGGGCCGGTGCCCGCTGCCAGGTCCTCGGCAGGGCGGTTCGGCGATCGGTGGGATCCCTCAGCGGTCCGCGGGATGTGCGCCCCGGGCGGCGTCCGCGGCTTCCCCGGGCGCCACGGATCTGTGGCACGAGGGGTTGTGACACGGCCCCGGTCCCCAGTGCGGGACGAAGATGCCCAGGGTCTTGTGCCGCGCCAGCTCGGTCGCGACGGGCTGCTTGCAGGCCGGACACGCGTACTCCGCCTGCCGGCCGGTCTGACGCTCGGTTCTGGCCATGCCTTCACGGTAGTCCCGAAGCGGACATCGGGAAACTTGTCCGACATTTTACCCGGGGTGATCTCCGGGCGGATCCAGGAGCGGGCCCCGGGACCCACAAGGGGCGTGCCTGCCCGGAACCTGGTGCCATGGAACCGGGGGACGTCTCGACGAAGGGACCACCCGGTCATGGCACGCGCACCGTCACCGGCCTCAGTCCTGCTCTCCGTGCACGCCGTCGTCTTCGACACGGACGGGGTGATCACCGACTCCGCCCCGGCGCACGCCGCGGCCTGGAAGGAGGCGTTCGACGCCTGTCTGGCCTCCCACGAGGGGCAGCGGCCCTTCGACAAGGCGGAGGACTACCGGCGCTACGTCGACGGGAAGGCGCGCAGGGACGGCGCAGCAGCCTTCCTCGCGTCCAGGGGCCTCGACATCCCCGAGGGCAGCCCCGACGACCCCCCGGGCACCGGGACGGTGTGGGCCGTCGCGGCGCGCAAGGACGAGGCGTTCACCCGGAGTCTCCGTACCGACCCGATCGCGGTCTGGCCGGGCACGGTCCGCCTCCTGCACGTGCTCCACGACGCGCGTGTGCCCTTCGCCGCCGCGTCCGCTTCCCGGCACGCCACCGAACTCCTGGCCGGGGCAGGTCTCCTGGAGCTGTTCACGGCGGTGGTCGACGGCAACGAGGCGCGCCGCCTGGAACTGCCCGGCAAACCGGACCCCGCGCTGTTCATCGAGGCGGCACGCCGTCTCGGGGTCCCGCCCGGGGAGACCGCGGTCCTGGAGGACGCTCTGGCCGGGGTGGAGGCGGGCCGGCGGGGCGGCTTCGGGCTGGTCGTCGGCGTGGACCGGACGGACAGCCCGGAAGGCGCCGGTGACCTGCGCCGCCACGGCGCGGACCTCGTGGTGGCCGATCCGGGAGACCTGCTGATCACAGGGGAGGACTGATGCCGCGCGGCTGGACCTGGTCCTACGAGGGATACGACCCGGCGAAGGAACGGCTGCGCGAAGCGCTGTGCACCCTCGGCAACGGGTACTTCGCGACCCGGGGCGCCGCACCCGAGACACCGGCGGGCGACGCGCACTACCCGGGTACCTACGTCGCAGGCTGCTACAACCGGCTGACCTCGTCCGTCGAGGGCCGGCAGGTCGAGAACGAGGACGTGGTCAACCTCCCCAACTGGCTCCCGCTGCGCTACCGCATCCGACCCGCCGGAGCCCGCCCCGGCCCGTGGCTGCACCCCGACCACAGCTTTCTGACGGACCACCGGCAGTCGCTCGACCTCCGTGGCGGCACCCTGACGCGCCGCTCCGTGTACGAGGACACGGCAGGCCGGCGGCTGATCGTGGAGCAGGAGCGCCTGGTGCACATGGGCGACCCCCATCTCGCGGCGCTGCACACGGTGTTCAGCGCCGAGGGATGGTCGGGCGAACTGGAGGTGGAGGCCGGGATCGACGGCGACATCCGCAACAGCGGTGTCGCGCGCTACCGCGCACTGGCCGACCGCCACCTCACCGGCTGGGAGACGGGGACGGAGCCGGGGGCCATGGTGTGGCTGCGCTGCCGCACGGTGGAGTCGGACATCGGCGTCGCCCTCGCCGCCCGCACCGTGGCCTCCTGCGGACCGGAGCGCGACGGCGACCACCGGGCCGAACCGGAGCAGCAGCCCCGCGCGGTCCACCAGCGGCTGCTGCTGCCGCTCAGCCCGGAGGCCGGCGCCGTCGTCGACAAGACGGTCGGCCTGTACACGTCCCGCGACCCGGCGATCGGCAGCCCGCTGAAGGCCGCCGTCTCCGCGGTGGCCGAGGCTCCGGCCTACACGCGGCTGCGGGCCTCGCACCGCAGGGCCTGGAAGGACCTGTGGCAGCAGGTGAAGCTGGAGGTGCCGGGCGAGCCCGGGCGCATCCTGCGGCTGCACCTCTTCCACGTGCTCCAGACGCTCTCGCCCCACACCGCTGAGCTCGACGTCGGGGTACCGGCCAGGGGGCTGCACGGCGAGGCGTACCGGGGGCACGTCTTCTGGGACGAGCTGTTCGTCCTGCCCTTCCTGAACATGCATCTCCCGGAGGTCTCCCGGGGGCTGCTCGACTACCGTCACCGGCGCCTGCCCGCGGCCTGCGCGGCGGCGGAGGCCGCGGGCAGACGCGGCGCGATGTACCCGTGGCAGAGCGCCGCCGAGGGGCGCGAGGAGACCCAGGAGCTCCACCTGAACCCGCGGTCGGGGCGCTGGCTCCCCGACCGTTCACGGCTCCAGCACCACGTCGGCTCGGCCGTCGCCTACAACGTGTGGCAGTACTGCCAGGCCACCGGCGACACGGAGTACCTCTACTCCAAGGGTGCCGAGACGATCCTGCAGATCGCCCGCTTCTGGGCGGACAGCGCCGAGTGGGACGACTCCCTCGGGCGCTACCGCATCCGCGGGGTCGTCGGGCCCGACGAGTACCACGACGCCTATCCGGACTCCGACACCGCGGGGCTCGACGACAACACGTACACCAACGTGACGGCGGCCTGGGTGCTCGAACGGGCCGGTGAGCTCTGCCGCACGCTGCCCCCGAGCCGATGCCGGCAGCTCCTCGACCTCATCCGCATCGATCCCTCCGAGCTCGACCGCTGGGAGGACGTCTCACGACGGCTGCGGGTTCCGTACCACCAGGGTGTCATCAGCCAGTTCGCCGGTTACGGGGAGCTGGCGGAGCTGGACTGGGCGGCCTACCGGCAGCGCTACGGCGACATCAGGCGCCTCGACCGGATCCTGGAGGCGGAGGGCGACACCGTCAACCGCTACCAGGCCTCGAAACAGGCCGACGTGCTGATGCTCGGCTACCTGTTCTCCCCCAAGGAGCTCGCCGCGCTGTTCCGGCGGCTCGGCCACGACCTCGACGACGAGACCTGGCGGGCCACCGTCGACTACTACACGGGGCGTACGAGCCACGGCTCCACCCTCAGCTCCCTCGTCCACGCCTGGGTGCTCGCCCGGGTGCACCGCGACGACGCCTGGACGTACTGCGAGGAGGCACTGATCGGCGACGTCGCCGACATCCAGGGCGGTACGACGGAGGAGGGCATCCACCTGGGGGCGATGGCCGGCACCCTCGACTTCGTCCAGCGGGGCATGACCGGTCTGGAGACCCGCGACGACGCCCTGTGGCTCGCGCCCGCCACACTGCCCCAGCTCTCGAAGTTCCGTATGCGGCTGCGCTTCCGGCAGCACTGGGACGTGGACCTGCGCCTGCGGGCCGAGCGCCTCAGGATCGCCGTACCGGACTCGGAGCGTCCGGGGGTGCGGGTCAGACTGGACGGCAGCGCGTACGTCGTCGAGCCGGGCACGGCGCGGTGGCTGGAGCTGCCGGCCGACATGCCCTGACGCGCGCGGGGGCAGGGGCGACGGGACGGGGTCAGGCGGGACGGGTCGAGACGAGCACGCCGATCCTGTCGATGCGGTGCTCCGGGTTGTGGTGCGCGTCGCGCCAGTGGTTGCCGGCCGCGTCGTCCTCCGGGGTCGCGCAGGTGGAGAGGGTGATCATCGCCCGGGTCGGCTTCTCTCCCGGCTCGCCGGGGACCTCGGCCCGCTGCTCGGCGAGTGAGCGTTCGGAACGGAAGGACGTCAGCCGGGTCTCCGTGATCCGGTACGTGTACACCGTGCCGCTCTCCGTGACGAGGACGGTGTCGCCCTTCCCGAGCGACGGCAGGTCGCGGAGCGGGCCACCGGCGGAGATCCGGTGGGCCGTCACCAGGTAGTTCCCGACCTCGCCCGGTCCGACGCCGCCGTTCTCGCCGTACGGGCTGGCGGCCACCCCGCGGTCCTGGACGCGGGTCCCCGGGGTGTCGTCCGTCGTCCCCTCGTACGGGACGACGCGCAGGTCCTTCACGCCGATGGACGGGATGGTGAGCTCCGCTGTCGCGGTGCGCGGGTCCGTACGGTCCGCGGGGACCGCGGCGGACGGACCCGCTGGTGCGGCCGCGGCCGCCGGAGGCCCGGCCGCAGCCACCGCCGCGGGGCCTCCGGCCGCCATCAGGACGACGCCCGCGCCCGCGAGGGCCCGGGAAACGCCCCGGAATCGATGAGGGTGCATGACCAGATCCGGATCGTCGGCCGGTGGTGTCGGTGCGGGCCCCGAACGCGGCCCGCACCTTCCAGTAGACCACCGGTCACCCGAGTGCGTCGGGTGCGCCGAGCAGCGCGTGCACCTCCTCGGCGTCGAGCTCCGTGAGCTCCTCGTCCACGAGCAGCCAGCGGGTGATGCCGACCGACTCCAGGAACGCCAGATCGTGGCCGGCGATGATCAGCGCCCCCTCGTAGGACGCGAGCGCGCTCGTCAGCTGCCGCACGCTCGCCAGGTCCAGGTTGTTGGTCGGCTCGTCGAGCATCAGCAGCTGCGGCGCCGGTGTGGCGAGCAACGTGGCCGCGAGGGCGGCACGGAAACGCTCGCCGCCCGAGAGGGTGCCCGCCGGCTGCTCTGCGCGCGCCCCCTTGAAGAGGAAGCGGGCGAGCTGGGCGCGGATCTCGTTGTCGGTGGTCCCCGGCGCCATGCGGGCCACGTTCGCCGCGACGCCCAGCGCGTCGTCCAGCACGTCCAGACGCTGCGGCAGGAAGCGCAGCGGGACGAACGTCCTGGCCTCGCCGCCGACAGGCGGGAGCTCCCCGGTGAGGGTGCGCAGCAGGGTCGTCTTGCCGGCCCCGTTGCGCCCGATCAGCGCGATGCGTTCGGGCCCCTGTACGTGGAGTTCCCCGTCGCGCAGGGTGCCGAAGCGGGGGCGCAGCCCGTGCACGCTCAGGACCGTGCGGCCCGCGGGCACGGCGGTGCGGGGGAGGCGTACCCGGATCTCGGCGTCCTCACGGATCGCCTCCGACGCCGTGTCGAGCCGCTCCCGCGCCTCCTGGAGCCGGTCCTCGTGCAGGCCGCGGAGCTTGCCCGCGGCCTCCTGGGAGGACCGCTTGTGCGCCCCCGCGACGATCCGTGGCGCGCGCCTCTCGGCGTCCATCTTCTTGTTGTGCCGCTGGCGGCGGGCGACCTTGACCCGGGCCTCCTCCAGCTCCCGTTTCTGACGGCGTACGTCGGACTCGGCGGCCCGCACCATGCGCCCGGCCGCCTCCTGCTGGGTGGCCAGCGCGTCCTCGTAGGCCGACCAGCCACCGCCGTACCAACTCAGCTCGCCGGCCCGCAGGTCGGCGATGCGGTCGACCCGCTCCAGCAGGTCACGGTCGTGGCTGACCACGACGAGCACGCCGGAACGCCAGGACTCGACGGCGTCGTACAGCCGCCGCCGCGCGAACACGTCGAGGTTGTTGGTCGGTTCGTCGAGGAGCAGGACGTCGGGACGCTCCAGCAGCAGCGCGGCCAGCCGCAGCAGCACGGTCTCGCCGCCGGACAACTGCCCCACGGTGCGGTCGAGTCCGACGCCACCGAGGCCGAGCGACCCCAGGGTCGCCAGAGCCCGCTCCTCGACGTCCCAGTCGTCGCCGACCGTCTCGAAGTGCCGCTCGGTGACGTCGCCGGCCTCGATCGCGCGCAGCGCCGTACGCCGCTCGGTGATGCCGAGGGCGTCCTCGACGCGGAGATCCGTGTCGAGGGTGAGGTTCTGCGGGAGGTAGGCGAGGTGTCCGCCGACGGTGACCGAGCCCGCGGAGGGCTTCAGCCGGCCGGCGAGCAGCCGCAGCAGGGTGGACTTGCCGGAACCGTTGGTCCCGACGAGTCCGGTGCGGCCCCGGCCGACGCCGAGGGAGAGCCCGTCGAAGACCCGTGTGCCGTCCGGCCACCCGAAGGACAGGGCGGAGCAGCTGAGGGACGCGGCGGGAGTGGTGGGATGGGACATGTGGTCCTCGCAGTCGCAAGCATGTGAACAGGGGCTTCGTGTGCGAGCACCACGCGGCGACCGGCCGGGGCAGGAAGGGGTGCGGTCCTCCGGAGTACGGGAGACGGCTCATGCACCGAGGTCGCATCCACGCGGTGGGTCACGCGGCGGCGGAGAGCCGACAGGGCGTGACGGGCTACGGCAGGGGCCGTACCGCGCGATGATCGCGGACCTCAGATGCGCAACGTCCACCTCTATCGGAGACAACAGGACTCGAAAACTGTACACGGAACCGGGTCCGGACGGCTCGGAAACGGGCACCGACGGCGGGTGAGCTCCCGCAGCGGTCGTCGCGCCCACCCAGGAGCGGAGCGACGGCGCAGTGGGGGGAGAGGAGGCGGCGGTCCGGCCGCCGCCTCCCCCCTGACCCGGCCGTGTCAGCGCAGGGTCGTGAGCATCTCCGCCCCGAACGGCGTGATGTCCCCGGTGCGCCCCAGCAGGGTCTTCGCCGCCCACTCCGGGTCGGCGATGAGCGCCCGGCCCACGGCGACCATGTCGAACTCGTCGCGCTCGATCCGGTCCAGCAGCTGGTCGACACCGGTGACCGAGGAGCTGTTGCCCTGGAAGGCGCCGAAGAAGTCACCGTCGAGCCCGACCGAGCCCACGGTGACCGTCGGCCTGCCGCTGATCTTCTTGACCCACCCGGCGAGGTTCAGGTCGGAGCCTTCGAACTCGGGCAGCCAGTAGCGGCGGGTGGACGCGTGGAAGACGTCGACGCCGGCGTCGGCCAGCGGCGTGAGGATGGCCTCCAGCTCCTCGGGCGTCCGGGCGAGCTTCGCCTCGTAGGCGTCCATCTTCCACTGGGACATGCGGAAGAAGAGGGGGAAGGCGTCGGAGACGGCCGCACGGCAGGCGGCCACGATCTCGGCGGCGAAACGGGTACGCGCGACGATGTCACCGCCGTACGCGTCGGTGCGCCGGTTGCTGCCCTCCCACAGGAACTGGTCGATCAAGTAGCCGTGCGCGCCGTGCAGTTCGACCCCGTCGAAACCGAGTCGCTCGGCCGCCGCAGCCGCGTCGGCGAACGCCGCGACGACGTCGTCGAGGTCCTTCTGCGTCATGGCGCGCCCCTTGGGCTCCCCCGACAGCGAGACGCCCGACGGGCCGACCGGCTCCGCGTCCGCGACGGGCGGCGCGCCCTCGGCGCGGGTGACACCCACGTGCCACAGCTGCGGGATGATCGCGCCGCCCTCCCGGTGCACGGCGTCCGCGACACCGGCCCAGCCGGCGAGCGCGTCCTCGCCGTGGAACACCGGGATCCGGTCGCTGGTGCCGGCGGAGGCGTGGTCGACGTAGGTGCCCTCGGTGATGATCAGCCCCACCCCTCCGGCGGCGCGGCGGGCGTAGTAGTCCGCCACGTCCTGGCCGGGAACACCGTTCGGAGAGAACTGCCTGGTCATCGGCGCCATGGCGATCCGGTTGCGCGAGGTCAGTCCGCGGACCGAGAAGGGGCGCGCGAGGGCGTCTGCTGCACGGCGGGCATTCTCGTCAGTCACTGCAAGTCCTGTTCGTCGGGTGGGGGTGGTCCACCCGGCGGCAACAGCCGAGGGGCGCGCCCGCATCCCCGCGCCGGGCCGGTGTGGCCAAGGTCTCCCGCACGCGCCCGCTCCCCGGCCCCTTGATCCCTTCCCTGGGATCCAGCAATCTTCGGCGGACGCCGAGGTGTTCGGCGCCCGCCGACGGGATGGACGGTCATGACCAGCGAGAACCACGGGCTGTACGAGAGCTTCGACGACCGGTTCCGTACGGGGCGGTGCATGAACGGCGACGACGGACTGGAGGTACTGCACACGGGTTGCCGCTGGGCCGAGGGCCCCGTGTACGTGCCTGCCTGGCGGCAGCTGGTCTGGAGCGACATCCCGAACGACCGGCTGCTGCGCTGGGACGAGGAGACCGGTGCGGTGAGCGTCTTCCGGCGCACCGCGGGACACACCAACGGCAACACCCTCGACCGCGAGGGGCGGCTCATCTCCTGCGAACAGGGCAACCGCCGGGTGACACGGACCGAACACGACGGCACGGTGACGGTGCTGGCCGACCGCTGGCAGGGCAAGCGCCTGAACAGCCCGAACGACGCGACGGTGAAGTCCGACGGCTCGGTCTGGTTCTCCGACCCGGACTTCGGTATCACCAGTGACTACGAGGGCTACCGCGCCGAGAGCGAGATCGGCGCCAACAACGTCTACCGCGTCGACCCGTCCACCGGTGACGTGCGTCTGGTCGCCGACTGCTTCGGTGCGCCGAACGGGCTGGTCTTCTCGGCGGACGAGCAGCAGCTGTTCGTTTCCGACACGAAGGCGGGGTTCGTCCGCGTCTTCGACGTAAGGAAGGACGGCACGCTGTCGGACGGCAAGATCTTCGCCGAGGCCGCGGCCCGTGGGGCGGCCCGGTTCGACAACCTCCGCTTCGACGACGGCGGGCGGCTCTGGGTCGCCGCCATGGGCGACGGGGTGCACTGCTACGACCCGGACGGCACCCTGATCGGCCGGCTCGTCGTCCCGGAGGCGGTGGCCAACATCTCCTGGGGCGGCGCCAAGCGCAACCGCCTCTTCATCACCGCGGAGACCAGCCTCTACTCGGTGGTCATGGGCGTCACGGGCACCCACCCGACCGGCCCCGGCCGCAGGCCCTGGCTGGACGCGGCACGGTGAACCAGGCCAAGGGGGTCCGTGGTGGTTCCGGTCCGGAGGTGCGTGCCTGAGGGGGGCGGCCCGGGGGTGCGTGCCTGACCGGGGGCCTGGTCCGGCGGGGCGCGGGTGACAGTGGCCTGGTCCGGGGGGCGCGTTCGGTGTCGTCCTGGTCCGGCGGTGCGTGGTGGTGTCCGCGTACCTGCCGGGACTGCGCACAGGCAACGCCGTGGCGCGGCAGTGACCGCGTCCCCGGGATTCTCCCCGGCGTTCGTGGCGTGGGTGCTGGGTGCTGGGTGCTCGGCAATCGGCAATTGGTATGTGACGCGTGGCGGGTGACCGGGCCTGCGGGCAGGGGTGCGGCCGCCCTGGCTTCTGCCTGTTCGCACGTTCCGTGGGCACACGACCCGATCGCCCTTTCCGGTCTCCGAATGTCATGTCGCGATGGTGCTTCTCCATGGTGAAGATATGAGTCCGCCTCGGCATTCAGTGATGCAGCGTCGAGCCGGTCGGGGCTGAAAGTGTGTAAATCTTCGAGAGCTGGCGACTTCCGGTTCTCCGTCCACGCAGAACATTTTCATCTCGTCCTTGTTCATGGCGTTCCGGACCGTTCGGAGTGTGGAGGGCGGGAACAGGTGAATGCGAGATGCGGGCGGTGCCGTCAGCAATGGGAGAGGGAGCGTCAGTGCTGTTCTTCTGATCGCCGGATCTGACCGGTCCACGCAAGGGAAAGATCGACGGATCTGCTGTGGGCTGCCTTGGTGCACAGAGGCGAAGTGCCTGATGGGAGAGTAGTCCGGCGGTGCCGTGACATGCTCGGTGGGGGCGCCGCGGGCCGGACCGTCGAGGTGCGGTCAGTCGGCCATGGGTCGACTCGGTTGCGGGATCGGCGCGGCTCGCATCGATTTCGCATTTCATCCGTGACCCGCCTCGGTTGTGAAAAGGATTTCCCTGGCGTCTTGTGGAGGAAATGCCCGGAGAGGGAGTCCTGTTTCCGCGCGCAGCGAGGCTGCGCGCGGAGGTCCTGAGGTCGATTGTTTTCGTGATATAGTCCTAATGAATTCACAGGACGCCACGAAAAAAGGGGAATGGCGTGAATACCGAGAAGGTTACGGCTCGACGTCTTGCGGCCGGAGACGTTGCGGAATTGGGCCCCCAGGACGCCATCTTCGTCTCCGCGGAGATGGATGGCCTTCCTCTCGACTGCTACGCACCGGCTTTCCTTGCCGAGCCCGGCAAGAACTTCGAGGGAGGGTCCTTCGTCGCGAGGACGATCTTCGGTAACGACATTCATGTCCTCCCGGACAACGCCGAGGAGCCCGGGATCTGGATCGCCGACAAGGCGGGTGAAGAGATCGAGGTCCTGCAGAGCGCCGGCGTCCTCCTGAACCTCGCCCTCTTCGTACCCGGCGGCAACAAGGAGTCCCTGGACGCGCTCTACTCCGCCGCGCGGGACGCGTTCGGCGCGGGAATCGTCCAGCGCTGGAGCGAGGAAACCGTCGAGGTACCGGACGTCAAGGTCGACCTCTACGAGGAGCCGGCCAAGGTGCGGAAGAACACGAACAACCAGAACCGCGACCGCCGCGCGCTCGACATCTACCCGACCCGCGTGCGGTTCCTGGAGCCCAGCGAAGGCTGGAAGTTCATCGTCGAACCGCACAAGGAGATCGTCGACGACACCCCGACGATCTGACCTGATGGCAGGTTAGGCCTTCACCCTTCGCGAGAGCCCGTCAGCCTGCTGGCGGGCTCTTCGCCGTCTGCCGGGGCGCGGAACAGGGGAGTTGACCGAGGGTGGTGTCCGGTCAGGCGCCGGATCCGTGTGCCCGCCCCTCCTGCTCCCCCTTCTGTCGCGGAACCCCCGCGTTTGTCGTGGGCCCCCTGCGGGTTCGTCCGCGATCGGTAACAGGGGGTTCTGGCCAGGACGTTCGTGTGAATTCATGAGGTCACGGCATCGGTGCGGGCGACCAGGGGGCGGACAGACATGGCAAAGCACAAGGGAAAGGGATGGCACGGCCGACTCCTCGCCGCAGGACTCGGAGTGACTGCGCTGGCCGCCGCCACCTCGGTGTGGACCGCGCAGGCCGACCCCGCCGGCGGGCGGCAGCCTCAGGAGCACGCCGCGGCCGGCGCCCGGCCCGTGGCCGAGGTGGCGGCGGACATCGCGCACGCCTCCGACCGCGGCGACCAGGGCGTCAACATCACCATCGACGACGGCCCGGACCCCGTCTGGACGCCGCAGGTGCTGCAACTGCTCGAGGACAACGGCGTGAAGGCCACGTTCTGCATGGTGGGCACGCAGGCCAAGGCGTACCCCGACCTGGTCAAGAAGGTCGTGGCCGACGGGCACAGGCTGTGCAACCACACGGTCTCGCACGACACCGCCATGGACAAGAAGTCCGAGGCGTACCAGTCCCAGCAGATCCTGGATGCCGAGCGCATGATCACCGAGGCGTCCGGAGGCGTCCGTCCGCAGTACTACCGTGCCCCCGGTGGTGCCTTCACCCCGTTCAGCCGGCAGCTCGCCGCATCCAGGGGCATGCGGCCGCTGGGCTGGAACGTCGACACCAAGGACTTCGAGCACCCCGGCGCGGAGGCCATGGTCGCCACCGTCAAGAGCGAGATCTCCAACGGGCCGACCGTCCTCTTCCACGACGCGGGAGGCGAGCGCTCCCAGACCGTTGCCGCTCTGGGCGAGGTGCTGCCCTGGCTCAGGGAGCAGGGATACTCCTTCGGCTTCCCCGTGCGGTAGTCGAGGCCCGGCCCCTCCGCGCGCCCCGACGACCGGAAAGCCGTTTCCCGGGTCGCAGCGGCTCGGCACCGGGAACGGGCAGGATCTCCGGACACTCGCGGAGGCGGCGGCAGACGGGTGACGCGTCAGCGACCCCGGAGACCGACCGCCAGCGTCAGTTCAAGGACCCGGTGTGGTGATGCGAGATCGGGAAACAGCTCCCGGAGCTGCGACATCCGGTATCGGACCGTCTGAGGATGGACGAACAACTCCGCCGCGACCTCGTCCCGTCTGCCCTGGTGCAGCATCCACGCCCGCAACGTCTCCTCCAGCCGTCGTGCGGTCGCGGCAGGCAGGGTCTGCAACGGTGCGAGGGCCCGGGCGCGCAGGTCTGCGAACGCCTCCGCGTCGGCGCTGAGCACCAGGTCGGGCAGGTGGTCCTCGGTGTCGCGGATGTCGGAGGAAAGGGAGCGCGCGCGGAGGGCTCGCGCGTACGAGGCGGACGCGTGGGTCCATGGCCGGGCCGGGCCGACCACGGCGACGCGGTCGGTCAGCTGCCGTAGGAGACGTGATCGGTCGGCATCGGGGACGAGGAGCACACCGGTGGCATCCGGCAGGTCGTCGAGGACGAGGGTGTTCGGGTCGAGTGCCCGGTAGGCGGGCCGGGTCTGGGCGGCGGGCAGCAGGACGGCGGTCAGCGAAACCGGAGGCTGCCACCTGGCCCGTTGGCCGGAGGCCAGCAGCACGTCCGGACTCGCGCCCGCGAGGAGGTCGCGGGCCAGGTGCTCCAGGTGGCGCTCGTGGTCTCTGCCCCGGGCGGCCAGTTCGTCGGCGTGGCCCGCGGCGCTCGCGGCGGAGAGCTCGTCGATGTAGGCGAAGGTCAGCTCGGCGAACTTCGCGACCTCGGCGGCGGGCAGACCCGCGGGTACGGCACCCGCTGCCAGACATCGCCAGGCGACCCGGGCGCCGACGCGGTAGGCACTGAGCAGGGCGTCCATCGAACGGCCGTCGCGCACCTCGCCGCGGCCCAGCTCGTAGGCGGCGTCCCCTGCGTCGCCGCCTGTGGCGTTCCCGCTCGCAAGGTCCAGATAGTGCCCCAGGGCGGTGCGGACGGCCCTGCGGATGGTGGCGCCCATGCGGCCCGACAAGGCACGGGCGTAGGGAGGAACCTCGTCGATGATCGCCTGGACGACTTCGTCGGCGGTGGTCTTCAGCGCGGCCCGAAGGGCGGTGACCGTCGTCTCATCCAGGGTCAGTTCGCTGGCCCTCCGGATTGCATAGCTCATTTTTTGTTCCCTGCGAACAATTCGGCCGACCAGATTTACGTCCTGTGGTCAGGACTTTACGCCTGGAGGCGCAGCAAGCTGGGGCCATGACGAGTACAGCCCTCCGCGGCAGGGCGTGGAAACTGCTGGAGATGGTCACGACGCCGCTGCTGCCGTCGGACTACCTCGACCTGGTCAGCCCGCTCCGTACGGGCGCCGACCTACGGGGGCGCATCGAGGCCGTGCACCCCGAGACGAGTGACGCCGCGACGGTCGTGATCAGGCCGGGGCGGGGCTGGCGCGGCCACACAGCCGGCCAGTACGTGAGGATCGGGGTCGACGTCGACGGAGTGCGCCTGTGGCGTGCCTACTCCATCACCTCGCCGACGAACCGCCGGGACGGCCGTGTCACGATCACCGTCAAGGCGATCCCGGACGGCAAGGTCAGCAACCACCTGGTCCGCAGGGCGAAACCGGGCACGCTGATCCAGCTCGACCAGCCGACCGGCGACTTCGTCCTGCCGCGGGCCAAGCCCGCCAAGGTGCTCTACCTGACGGCGGGCAGCGGTATCACGCCCGTGATGGGCATGCTGCGCGACACCGGACTCGACGACGTCGTCATGGTCCACTGCGCGCCACAGCCTCAGGACGTGATCTTCCGCAAGGAACTGCACCGCCTGGTCGCGGACAAGAGGCTTCGGCTCACCGAGGTGCACACCGACACGGACGGCACGCTCGACATCGCCCGCCTCCAGGAGCTCGTGCCCGACTGGGCCGAGCGCGAGACCTGGGCGTGCGGGCCCGCAGGTCTGCTCGACGCCGCCGAGGAGCACTGGGGAGAACACGGCGTCCATGAGCGCCTGCACACCGAACGCTTCCGCCCCGGCATCGTCGTCGCGGGCGAAGGCGGCGAGGTCACGTTCAGCGTCACCGGCAGGACCATCGGTGCGGACGGCGCCACGCCGTTGCTGGACATCGGCGAGGAGAACGGCGTGCTCATGCCCTCCGGGTGCCGTATGGGCATCTGCTTCGGGTGCGTCACGCCGCTCAAGGCCGGCGCTGTCCGCGACCTGCGTACCGGAGAGATCACCGAGGCCGAACCGGGCGTCCTCATCCAGACCTGTGTGTCCGCCGCGGCGGGCCCCTGCGACATCGAACGGTAGGAGCACCGTGACCGCCATCGACCCCACCGCCCACCTGACCGCGGAGCAGATCGAGGAGCTGGGACGCGAGCTGGATGCCATCCGCGACGAGGTGATCGCCGACCGCGGCGAGAAGGACGCCGCCTACATCCGGCGGGTCATCGCGGCGCAGCGCAAGCTGGAGCTGGTCAGCAGGGGTGTGCTGCTGTTCTCGATCTTCCCGCCCGCGTGGCTGATCGGCACCGCCGGGCTGTCCGTCGCGAAGATCATGGACAACATGGAGATCGGCCACAACGTCCTGCACGGCCAGTGGGACTGGATGCGCGACCCGAAGATCCACTCCACCACCTGGGAGTGGGACCACGTCTCGCCGTCCGACCAGTGGAAGCACTCGCACAACGAGCTGCACCACACGTACACCAACGTGATCGGCAAGGACAACGACCTCGGCTACGGCATCATGCGCGTGGACGAGGACCAGCGGTGGCACCCCTTCCACCTCGGCCAGCCGCTGTGGAACTTCCTCAACGCCTGCTTCTTCGAGTACGGCATCGCGGCGTACGACCTGGAGCTCGGCAAGAACCTCACCAAGCGCCGCCGCAAGAACCCGGAGTTCCGCGCGCGGGCCAGGGCCGTGGGGCGCAAGATCCGCAAGCAGGTGCTCAAGGACTACGTGATCCACCCGCTGCTCTCGGGCCCCTCGTTCCTCACCACGCTCGCCGCCACGTTCACCGCGAACCTGGTCCGCAACCTCTGGACCCACTCGGTGATCATGTGCGGGCACTTCCCCGAGGGCGTACAGGTCTTCGAGCGGCGGTCGATCACGGGCGAGACACGCGGCCAGTGGTACCTGCGCCAGATGATGGGCTCGGCGAACATCAGCGGCAGCAAGGCCATGCACTTCATGACCGGCAACCTGTCGCACCAGATCGAGCACCACCTGTTCCCGGACCTGCCGAGCAACCGGTACGCCGAGGTCGCGGTGAAGGTGCGCGCGCTGTTCGAGAAGTACGAGCTGGAGTACGTCACCGGCCCGCTGCCCAAGCAGGTGTTCTCCGCGTGGCACAAGGTCTTCCGGCTCGCCCTGCCGAACAAGCAGCACAGGGCCGGAACGCCGGACCGCGAGCAGGACCTCATCGCCGCCTGACTCCCCGGCCGCACCTCCGTCCCTTGGCGACGTCACTGCTGCGACACGTTCTCCGGTTCCTCGTGTCCCGGTCCGGCGGCATAGGCCAGTGGGGGTGCGATTGCCTGGGCATCGCACCCTTCGCCGACCCGTAGTCCGATGAAGAGCGCGGCGGTCGCGCAGCCCGGCTGTGTGACCCGTGGTGATCGCCGGGTGGTCACCATCAGTATTCGGTTGCGCCGATGGGCCGGCGGCAGACGCAGCAGGCCGGCTCCTGGGGCGCCCTGCTGCGGTGTGGCCGGTCGTCACCAGGCGGTCAGGTCGACTGCGTGGACACAGTGGGGGTCGGATGTGTCCGTCATCCAGCGTTCCTCCTCGCCGATGAGTGAGGGCAGGGCGGCGAGCAGTGCGGTCAACGCACCGGTGAGCTGTACGTCGGCCGCGATCAGGCCGTCTGCCTTCCCGCCTGCGAGGTAGAGACGCATGCTGTCCTGTCCGGTGAAGAGGAATCCGCAGAGTGCTGGGCTTGGCGGGGCCTCGACGAATGGCCAGGCCAACGTGCGCAGCACGCGCAGCGCTCGATCCGTGGGGGACGAGTCGGCGGGGTCGAGGACGGTGGTGTCCACCGGGATCAGCGGCATGCCCATCACGGTGGCGTCGGTGTGGGGAAGGGAGCCGGATACGAGCGTGCGTGTCCAGGCAAGGACCAGTGGAGCAGTCACCGGCTCCTCGTCCTCGTCCGACAACGGGACTTCGTAGGCGACCAGTTCGTGTGGTGCCACCGCGTCGGCGGCTCCGGTCACGACCCGGACCGCATCCCGCGCCGGCAGCACACCGCGGAGGAAGGTCCCCCCGGCAAGGGGCACCGCTGTCTATCGGTTCTGCCACCACATCAGGCCGCACGCGACGATGGCCGAGCCCGTCGCTGTCGCCGCCCCTCGTACGACACCGAAGAGGACGGTGCGTCCCCATCGGCAGGTGGTGTGCTGTCGCCGCCGCCGAGTCGTCTTCCCCATCACGGCCCCTTCGTCGATTGCGCCCGGAACTGCTCCGAGCCGTCGTCCCCGAGTCTTCTGCCGTGTGTGGAGAGGGGCCCGGAGTAGCGGGAGCACCGGGCGGATTCGTTCTACGCTGCAGTTCGGCGCGTTGCCCGTTGTGCCTGCTGCGGGCAGAGAGAGGGAGGACTGTTGCGGTCCCAGGAGTCCCGGGAACTCTACGAGCGCTTGCGCGCCCTGGAGCGACGAGCGGAGGACGTGCTCAGCCGGGCCGGCGACCGGTACTCACGGAGGAAGGTGAGCCAGGCACTCGGCAAGCCCCCGTACGGCAGAAGGATCGAGAGCCAGCGGATCAGCGCCTGGGTGCCCATCCGCGGCGAAGGAGATCCCCAGGTCCCGAGTGACAGGAGCAGCGACGACGTTCTGGCACTGGTACGGCTGTGGAGCGCCTGGGCCGGGGAGAAGGCTGATGAACGTGACTGGCGGAACCTGTTGGAGAGGGCGCAGCCGATACGGGCACTACGTGCGCCAACGGCTGCCTCCGGGAGGCCGGTTCGTGAGTTCGGGGATCCGTTCGCCCTGGAGGTGCACGAGGCCATCGACGGGGGGTGTGCCGACTCCGAGCTGCCGCTTCTGCCTCCGTATGTGGAACGGGAGCACGACCGACAGCTCAACGACGTGGTGGAAGGTGTCGCTCGGCCGGGCGCAGCGGGGCTGACTAGCGCCCTTGCCGTCCTCGTCGGCAATTCCTCCACGGGGAAGACGAGGGCGTGCTGGGAGGCGCTCCGTCTGCTTCCTCCGGACTGGCGGCTTGCGCATCCCCTCGCACCGAACCCCGCCGAGGCGCTGATCACAGTGCTGGACGACACCGCTCCCCGTACAGTCCTGTGGCTCGACGAGATCCACCGCTTCCTGAGCGACGACCGGGGTGAGCAGGCAGCCGCCCGGCTCCACGAGGCGCTCAACGACCCGCGGCGGAGCCCCCTTCTCGTCCTCGGCACGACCTGGCCCGAACAGTGGTCGGACCTGGTCAGGCCGCGTAGGCAGGGCGACCGCAGGGATCCGCATGCGCAGGCCCGCGCTCTGCTCACCGGCAAGCACCTCAGAGTGCCGGATTCCTTCGAGGGACCGGACATGCCGGAGTTGCGACGCCTGGCCGCGACGGACCCCCGGCTCCAAGAGGCCCTGGACCGTGGTGAGGAGGGGCAGGTCACCCAGTATCTTGCCGGTGGCCGGGCGCTGGTCGACCGGTACGAGACCGCCACGGCCTTGGAGAGGGCTCTGGTCGAGGCGGCCACGGATGCCCGCCGTCTCGGGCACGGCGTGGCCCTCCCGAAGCTGTTGCTGGAAGCATCGATACCCTTCTACCTCACTGCCCATCAGTACGAGGCGGTGGAGGACGGCGACATCGAGCGCGCTTTCGCGGATCTGAGGATTCCGTTGCGCGGTGCCCGTGGTCCCCTCACGCCCGTGACCATCCGCGAACCTGCCGCTTCCCTCGTCGTCACGGACAAGGTCAGACTCGCGGACTACTTGGATCAGCACGGCAGGGAGAAGCGGCACGGCAAGGTTCCACCGGCCCGTCTGTGGGACACCCTGACCGACTACGCGGCACGAGAGTCCCTGATCGCCCTGGCCGGATCGGCACGGGAAAGAGGGCATCTGCGGATCGCGGTGCGTCTCCTCGGGGCCGCAGCCGCGGCGGGGGTGCCGGGCGCCATTGCCGCGGCGTCGCGGACGCTGGAGGAAGAGGGCAGATACGACGAGGCACTGCTGTGGTGTCTGCCTCTCGCCGAGAGGGGAGACCCTGCGGCCATGAACCAGGTCGCCGGGATCATGGAGATGACTCACCAGCCGATCATGGCCGTCGCCTGGCACAAGAGAGCTGCCGAGGCAGGGCGTTGCAACAACTGGCTCTACGCCGGCCTGCTGCTGAAGCAGGCCGGCGACCACCTGGAGGCGGAGGCCTGCCTCAGGCGAGCGGCCGACGCGGGCGTCTACGGCGCGTTCGGAACGCTGGCCGACCTCCTGAAGTCGACGGCCCGTACGGAAGAAGCTCTTGCTTGCTACCAGCAGGAGGCCGAGGGCCACGGCGGACATGCCGTGGTGCAGACGGTCCTCCAGATGCGGGAGCGGGGCGACAGCGGCGCCACCGTACTGTCCTGGCTATTGCCGCGGGTATGGGAGGAGGAAAGCAGGAGTAGGGAGGGCGGTGTGAGGATTCCCTGGGCATCGCACGCGTTGCTTGAGCACCTGGCCCAGCACGCAGCACTTCGATCCAGCTTGCGGAGCCTTCTCGACCCGGGCGGAGAAGACGATGAGGCACAGCGCTGGCTAGTCACTGTGCTGGACTGGTCGGAGGAGATCGCCGGCGGCGGCCACCTAAGGAAGAGCGCGAGTGCCCCCGACGCGCTGAGGAAGGAAGGTCGCCTGGAAGAAGCGCTCGCGCTGTACGAACAGGAGGCAGTCGGCGGCCTGAGGGGTGCGGCGGCGAACGTCGCCGCTGTGCACGAGCAACTCGGCAGGGTCTCGGAGGCTGTCATCTGGTACCAGCGGGCTGCCGAGGAAGGGGACCTGGGCGCCCTGGGACAGACGGCTCGACTGATGACGAAGCTCATAGGGCCGGATGAGTCCTTCGCCTGGCTGAGATCATGCGCAGACCGCCATGTCGAGGACACTTATCCGGATCAGCGGTCCGTCGTAGCCGAACTGCTCCAAGACGCAGGGCGTACGGACGAGGCCCTGGACTGGCTCCGCCACGCTTCGCGAACCGGCGACCCGAACGCCTGGGGCCAGTACGCGAAGGTGCTGGAGTCCGCGGGCCGCACGGCGGAAGCGCAGCAGATGCGAAGGTACGGCTGGGAGCCGGACGGCGAGATCTCGACACCGTGGAGCGCGGCTCCTTAGCCGCCCGGACGACGACGAAGCCCCAGGCCACTGGCCTGGGGCTTCGTCTCTGCGAGCGGGTGACGAGAATCGAACCCGCGCTCTGAGCTTCGGAATCAACGGTTATTGGGCCATCAGGTACGCCTTGACCCGGGCCTTCCCGTTGGGTGGGATGGCTGCCGCTTTCGCCGCTTGTCCGGTGAGTGGCTCCACCTTGACGCGGGACAGAGCCCAGTTCAGGCGAGGCATGTTGGTGCGGGAGTGGCTGACTTCCACGTCAACGCCCCCATGCTGCTCCCCCGTTCACGTGCACGATCTGCGCTGTCATGTACGCCGCTTCAGGTGACGCCACATAGTGCACCGCTGCGGCGATGTCCGAGGGGCGGCCCGCCTGGCCCGTCAGCGACTGCTTGGTCCGAGCGGCGACGAAATCGGGCGTGGCCCGGTCGCCGAAGAACTCGGTGTCGGCGACGAAGCCTGGGGCGACCGCGTTCACGGTGATGCCCTGTGGGCCGAGCTTCTGCGCCAGGTCGACGGTGTAGGTGTTGATGGTGGCCTTGGAGCCGCCGTACGAACCGGGGCCGCGCAGCGCGGCGATGGACGACATCTGGATGATTCGGCCGCCGGGCCGGGTGAGGTGCGGCAGCAATCCTTCGGTGAGCAGCACGGCGGTGAGCACGTTGGCCTCGAAGTTGCGGCGGAAGCTGTCCGCGACGCCTTCGAGGGTGCCGTCGTGGGCCGGTGCGACGTTGCCGCCGGCGTTGGCGACGACCACGTCGACCTGCGCGCCGCCCGCTGTGCAGAATTCCACGGCTCTGCGGGCCTGGCCGGGGTCGCTCAGATCGGCGGCGACCCAGGACGCCGTTCCCGTACCGTGCGCGGCGTCGAGCTCTCCTGCGGCCTTCTCCAGGGGCCCCTCGCGCCGCCCGATGAGGACGACGTGGTCGCCGTCCGCCGCAAAGACCTCGGCCACCGCCCGCCCGATCCCCGTACCGCCACCCGACACCACGACCTTGCGCTGCCCCACGACCCCACCCCATGTGCTCGTTTATGAACGACGGTCACATCTCTGTCCGCCGCACGCTACGACCGTCGACAGCCGGCGTCAACGGGCAGGTGCCGCAGGCTCCTCAGCCGGATGGCGGAGCCGCGATCTGCTCCCGCATCCGCCCCTTCGCCCCAGGTCGCCGATCCGGAACGGATCGCAAGAGGCCTTTGCCGTCTCGATCTTGAGTGCGGTGTGATCGAAGTGCCTGACAGGCCGGGTGATCCCGCGGTCCTTGTGCATGAAGACAGGGCCCCTGGCGCAGTCCGGAGTTACTGAGGCCCGAGTGCGTCAGGAGGCCCTGTTGCCCTTGTTGTACGTGCCGATGCCCGTGGACTTCAACTCATCCGACGTGTCGTGCGATTGTCTCGCTCACCGGTTCGTGAACGCGGCCGACCGGCCCGACCGGTCCGGCCTACGACTCGAATCTGGCGGATGCCGAGTGACAGCGGATCCGGCCGTTGCTGCAGGTGTCCGGGTGGCTGGAGAGCCGAGGGCTCGCCAGACGGTCAAGGCCGACGCGGTTGTTGGCGCCGGCGCCCGGGGCCTTGATGGCGCCAAGAAGATCAACGGCAGGCGCCGGCACCTGATTGCGACACCCTCGGCCTGCTGTTGATGGTTGACGTGACCGCGGCAATGTCCTCCATGCGATCTGGGTTCTCGGTCGCGACATCGAGGTCCTGGCTGAGCCGGTCCACCAGGCGTGTGCCTGGACCGCGTAGCCGACGGCGAGCGCGAGGGGGTACGCGCCGCCCACGGCGAGTACGTCTACATGTAGGCGGCGGTGCAGGTCGGTGAGGTTCACCAGCGACTCGCGCTGCCGCCCAGCTCGTCGAAAGCACTCTCCCAGACGTCACGGACATCCCGGCTGACCAGCCTGCGCAGTGTGGGCCACAGGCCCACGAGAAAGTCCCGATTGAGGTACTGAACCAGGTCGGCGTGCTGGCCCTCGGCCAGGAGGATGCGGTAGTAGCTCATCCGCAACCGGGGCTGGTCGAGGTCGAACATGGTCAGCCCTGACCATGCCAGGTGAAGTGGCAGGCGCACCGTGCCGTGCTCGGGGCCGACAAGCTCGGAGAGCTCTGCGGGCGTTCGCCGGGCGAACTTGGCACGGCGGAGATCAGAAAGACTGGGCTGTGATGCCATACGTCGATTATCCAGGGAGAGGCCACCGAAGCCGACCGGACGCATCCAAGATGACCCAACCAAAGAAGCACCGGGCTTGGGAATCAAAGGATCTTAGGTTGTTGCAGGGGCTCTGACCTGCGATTTCGGATTGGTCAGGTGGGCGGCGCCCGGTCTCTGGGAGTCGTATCCGACCGCTGTTGTCCGCTCTGCTGGGCACGGATGGGGCACGAGAGCTGGCAGTGCGACGCGTGCTCCGGGCGGGCCGACTGGGCAGAGGGGGATGATGCGGACCTGGTTGCCGCAGAGCCTGGCCATGTCGTCGCTCTCGGAGGTCAGCAGGGCGACGGGTTTCCGCTGGCGGAGTGCGACCTCGGCGACCGTGGCGTCGATGGCGTACTTGTGCCCGTGCAGTCCGGCGACTTTGAGGAGCTCAGCCGCTGCTTTCGCCGCCTGCTCGGTGACCGGCTCCACCTTGATGCGGGGCAGGGCCAAGTTCAGGCGGGGGGTGTGCGGGTTACTTCCACGATGGTGTTCGCCCCGATCACCAGGTCGGCTCCCATGTCGTGGAAGACCTGAAGCATGGCGAGGAAGTTGCGGTCGTGCGCGATCCAGGCGGAGAGCCCTTCCGAGTCCAGGACGATGGTCTCGATGCGCTCGCTCACGCGGCGTCCGCGTCCTAGGACGAGCCGGTGGCGCCGAAGATCTTCGCGTGGGCCTCGGCGAGCTCCTCGTCGCTGAAGCCTCCGTGCTCTTCTTCATGCCGGCGAAGGTCGTCGCCCAGAAGCTGGTGCCGGATCTGGCGAGCCACGGCCTCCGCCACGTAGCCGGAGACGTTGTCCGTGAGCTTGCGGAGCTCCGCCACCTGGTCGCTGGGGAGCCTGACGGTGATGCGTGTCGTGGAGGACATATGTCAAGCATGCTGGAGTATGCGCGAGAGGTCTTGGGTTGGCGGCATCGATCGTTCCGGCCAAGGTTTCACGACCGGAGGGTGCACGTTCCGGCGCTGGGAGTACAAGCCCGCGGGCCATGCGCGTATCGGTCAGAAGGGCGGTTCGAGATAGCTGAGGCCGTCGCTATGTGGCCCCCGGTTCCGGGGCTCCTCCACAACAGGCTCAAGGTCAGAGACCTCGTGGCCCCACGCTTCGAGCGCCTTCCGGGCAACACGCCGGTTGGGGGCATCGCCGCCGGTGTCCAGGATGGCGCGCGCGTGCACGGCGAGGTGATCGCGGTGCTCGGCGAGCGCGGGGTGCTCAGCGAGGATGAGGGCGGCAATGACGGCGGCTTCGCGCACGTCCTCGTGGCCGTCTCGGAGGAAGGGCGAGACGGCCCGATAGAGCATCGGGCGCAGGTCTCGGAAGGACGCCACGATGGTGCCGGGGGCGAGGAAGCCAGGGGAGTACTGCTCCGTGCGGCCCACAATCTCGTCGGAGGCGTCGTAGGCCGTGGAAGCCAACCAGTTCAGCAGCGCCGCGCGAACGGGGACGTTGCGATAGGGCCGAGGGGTCGTAGCCGCCGGGTGGGTGAGGATACCGGCGACATACTTGGCGGCGGGGGCAGTGGCTTCGTAGATGGTGTTCTGGTGGCCGACCATCTCACCTAGCTCTGACAGAGCCTTGACCTGGGCTCTGGGGTCGGGCGTCAGCAGCCGTGTGAGGACCTCGGGGAGGTTCTCACCGTCTCCGAAAGGCGTCTCGAGCGAACCCCAATCAGTCTCCGACAGGACTACCTGGTAGGGCGGCAAGTCGGGCTCGCGGGGTGCGCCGGCGTTGGAACGGCTCTGGTTCACAGGTCGATCATCCAGGAAGAGCCGGCAGTGAGCTGCTTGGTCCGCACGCAACACTCCTGTGAGCAGGAGACGGGCCTAACCGACCGCCGCCCGGCTGTGTGGCCAATGGTGATCGCCGGGTGGTCACCATCAGTATTCGACTGCGTCGATGGGCTGGCGGCAGACGCAGCAGGCCGGCTCTCGGGGCGCCCTGGTGCGGTGTGGCCGTTCGTTACCAGGTGGTCAGGTCGACTGCGTGGACACAGTGGGGGTCGGATGTGTCCGTCACCCAGCGTTCCTCTTCGCCGATGAGTGAGGGCAGGGCGGCGAGCAGTGCGGTCAAGGCACCGGTGAGCTGTACGTCGGCCGCGATCAGGCCGTGTGCCTTGTCGACTGCGAGGTAGAGACGCATGCTGTCCTGTCCGGTGAAGAGGAATCCGCAGAGTGCTGGGCTTGGCGGGGCCTCGACGAATGGCCAGGCCAACGTGCGCAGCACGCGCAGCGCTCGATCCGTGGGGGACGAGTCGGCGGGTTCGAGGGCGGTGGTGTCCACCGGGATCAGCGGCATGCCCATCACGGTGGCGTCGGTGTGGGGAAGGGAGCCGGATACGAGCGTGCGCGTCCAGGCAAGGACCAGTGGAGCGGTCACCGGCTCCTCGTCCTCGTCCGACAACGGGACTTCGTAGGCGACCAGTTCGTGTGGTGCCACCGCGTCGGCGGCTCCGGTCACGACCCGGACCGCATCCCGCGCCGGCAGCACACCGCGGAGGAAGATCCCCCCGGCAAGGGGCACCGCTGTGTAGTCGAGGAGGAAGCGCGTGATGTACGCCTGCTGCTCGGCTGTCTCCCCGCCGGGGTCGTTCACTCGTTGATCCAGTCCGGGCACCTGTTCATGCCCTTGCAGTAGGCGGTGATGACGCCGATCTTCTTGCCCCTGCCCGCGTCGTACTCGCCATCGGCCGTGCGGCGCGCGTACTGGACGATGACCACGATCTTGACCAGCTTGGTCTGGTTGCGGGCGACCCCGTAGTACTCGAGTCTGCCCCCGTTCTTCTTGTCGACCTTCCCGGCCAGGGCCGCGTCGACCACCCGAGACTTCTTGATGTTGTGCTTGCCGGAGAAGTGATTCCAGCCGAGATCGGCGTTGCCATAACGCGTTGGGATCACCCGTCCCTCGGGGTCGGTCTCCTCACACTTCACGTTCTTGTTCCAGCGCGCCGCCGCTGATGCCTCGCCCACGGGTGCGGCTGCGAGGCAGGTGCCGACGACAACTGCGGTCAGCGTCCTGATTATCTTCATGACCGGACCGTGCCACCTCACCGCACGGCACAGTCCCTCCCCGCGGACGGAATCGTTTCTCTTCACCTGGATGCATGAGGTCCGGTCAGTGTCGTCAGCTGCCTCGCGCAGGTCACTAATGCGGATCGCGCAGTTATCAAACAGCAGCAAGCGGGGAGGTCGATGAGCTCGGGCTGATGCCGGCGGTCTGCATCGGCCGGATCGCTCCACTCCAGCGCGTCGCGGACATGAAAACAGGCCCAGGTCGTCGACCTGGGCCTTCATCATGGAGCGGGTGACGAGAATCGAACTCGCGCTCTGAGCTTGGGAAGCTCATGTTCTACCATTAAACTACACCCGCGAGGCACGCTGATGATCGGCTGTGCATCGTCCCACACTGTACCCCATCCCGGACCCCCGGCGTGTTCGCCGTGGGGTCCGTGTGTCGTTGTGGGGGGTGGACGCGGGTGTGGGTGAGGGGAGTTGGGGGCGTAGCGTGGGTGGTCGGAGTGCCGCCTGGAGTGGCGTCCTGTTCATCCCCTAATGTGGCGGTCTCGTCCATGGCTGGTTGGGGAAGGGACTTGATGGAGTCGATGGAGCGCACCGTCGTCCGCTGTGCCGAAGGGCACGTTTTTGCTGCCTCGTCGTTCCCGATGCAGCAGCTCGGGTCCGAGCGGATCGGTCCCGGGCGGCTCATCCGCTGCCCGCGCTGTGCGCGGTTGAGGCAGGCCGTTCCTGTGGCGTTCGAGGAGCGCTAGAGGGGTGAGGCAGGCGCGCGGGGCGGTCCGGTTGGGGTCGGCTCGCGCGTTCTGCGTATCCTCGGTGCGTGCTTCTCTCAGACAAGGACCTCCGGGCCGAGATCGATGCCGGGCGGGTTCGCATTGACCCGTTCGACGCCTCGATGGTTCAGCCCTCGAGCATCGATGTGCGGCTGGACCGCTACTTCCGGGTGTTCGAGAACCACCGCTATCCGCATATCGATCCCGCCGTCGAGCAGGTGGACCTGACCCGTCAGGTCGAGCCCGAGGGTGACGAGGCGTTCATCCTCCACCCCGGAGAGTTCGTCCTGGCCTCGACGTACGAGGTCATCTCGCTCCCCGACGACCTGGCGTCGCGGCTGGAGGGCAAGAGCTCGCTGGGGCGGCTCGGGCTGGTGACGCATTCCACGGCAGGTTTCATCGACCCCGGTTTCTCGGGTCATGTGACGCTTGAGCTGTCGAATCTGGCGACCCTCCCGATAAAGCTCTGGCCGGGAATGAAGATCGGGCAGCTGTGCATGTTCCGGCTGACCTCGTCCTCCGAGTTCCCGTACGGATCCGAGCGTTACGGATCGCGCTATCAGGGCCAGCGAGGGCCTACCGCCTCGCGTTCTTACATGAATTTCCATCGGACACAGGTGTGATACGGCATGGCTGGTGAAGCTCGGGAGAATCTGACGTACGAGGCGTTCGGGCACGCCGTACGGGAGCTGGCGCAGACGGTCGCCGACGACGGGTACGAGCCGGACGTCGTGCTGAGCATCGCGCGGGGCGGGGTCTTCGTCGCCGGCGGTCTGGCGTATGCCCTGGACTGCAAGAACATTCATCTGGTGAACGTCGAGTTCTACACCGGGGTCGGGACCACGCTGGAGATGCCGGTCATGCTGGCACCCGTCCCGAACGCCATCGACTTCTCGCAGAAGAAGGTCCTCATCGCCGACGACGTCGCCGACACCGGGAAGACGCTGAAGCTGGTCCGTGACTTCTGCATCGACCACGTGGCCGAGGTGCGCAGCGCGGTGATCTACGAGAAGCCGCATTCGCTCGTGAAGTGCGAGTACGTGTGGAAGAAGACCGATCAGTGGATCAACTTCCCGTGGAGCGTGGAGAAGCCCGTCGTGCGCCGTGAGGGTCAGGTCCTCGACTCCTAGGCGCGCGCGAGACGCAGGAGGGCCCCGGTGCCGTGCACCGGGGCCCTCCTGCGCGTCGGGTCAGATCGTGCCGAGCTTGATGATCGAGAGCAGCGCGATCAGCTGGATGGCCGAGGCGCCCAGGGCCTTCGGCCACGGCAGGTCGTGGGACTTGCTCACCATCGAGGTGAACAGCGCCCCGGCGGCCAGCCAGGTGATCCAGCCGAGGATCTGCACCAGGGAGTTCTCGCCGCCGAGGAACAGGGCGAAGATCAGCCGGGGCGCGTCCGTGATCGACATGATCAGCATCGACAGGCCCACGGTCGGCTGCCAGGAGCCCGTGCCGCCGAGCTGGCGGGCCAGGGTGTGGGTGACCGCGCCGAGGACCAGGCCGCCGACGACGAAGCCGAGGCCCGTGAAGATCACGTACGGGGCGGCCGTCGAGACCTCCGCGTGGATCGCCTCGTCGCGCGCCTGGTCGAAGCCGAAGAGCGCGAGCAGGCCGTAGACGAACGTGACGACGATCGCGGGGCCCCAGACGGGGTAGTCGCGCATCTGCCAGAACGTCGGTCCCGGCCGCATCACGATGCCGCTCAGCAGCTGCTTCCAGGGGAGCCGCGGGCCGGAGGGCTGCACGGGGGCGCTGCCGGCCTGGTAGGTGCTGCCGTCGCCGTACGGGTCCTCGTTGATGCTGAACGCCTGGGTGTGCCCCGGGGCGTTGGCGTACGGGTCCTGCTGCGACGGCTGGTGGTGCGGGTCGCCGAAGTACTCCGGTTCGCCGTGCCCGCCTGTGTGTCCGTGCCCACCCCCGTGTCCGTTGCCGCCGTGCCCGCCGCTGTACGGGGCGCCCTGGGGGCCGCCGTACGGTGCGCCGTTGCCTCCTGCCGGGGGCCACGACTGCCCGCCGTACGGCGGCGGTGACGCCTGCGAGCCGTACGGCTGTTGCTGCTGCTGCGGGTGTTGTTGCGGTGTGCGGTTGTCCCGGCCGCGTCCGATCCTGAATCCAGCCACACATCGAACGTACCTGGTCCGTACGGGTGCGGTGTGAGGGCCGGGGGAACACGGGCCCTTTGCGGCCTAGCTGTGACATCCCCTAAGGGATCCCCGGGGGGTCCCCCGCCCCAGGCCCCGGGGGCCTCCGCCCCGGCCCCCGGGGGGTCCTCCGCCCCAGGCCCCGGGGGCCCGCCGCCCCTGCCCCGGCCTGCCCCGGACGTACGGAAGCGGCCGGTCCTGCCCCCGAGGCAGGTCCGGCCGCTTCCGCGGGCAGGGAGAGTTACTGGACGGGCTCGGGTTCCGGCTGGTCGGCCGTCTCCGCGTCGTCCGCCGGGTCGGCGGGTGTCTTCACCGACTCCAGGAGCAGCTGCGACACGTCGACGACCTGCACCGACTCCTTCGCCTGCCCGTCGTTCTTCTTGCCGTTGACCGAGTCGGTCAGCATGACGAGGCAGAACGGGCACGCGGTGGAGACGATGTCCGGGTTGAGCGAGAGGGCCTCGTCGACACGCTCGTTGTTGATGCGCTTGCCGATCCGCTCCTCCATCCACATCCGGGCCCCGCCGGCGCCGCAGCAGAAGCCGCGCTCCTTGTGGCGGTGCATCTCCTCGTTCCGCAGCCCAGGAACGCTCTTGATGATCTCGCGCGGCGGTGTGTAGACCTTGTTGTGGCGGCCCAGGTAGCAGGGGTCGTGGTACGTGATCAGACCCTCGACCGGCGTCACCGGGATCAGCTTGCCCTCGTCCACCAGGTGCTGGAGCAGCTGCGTGTGGTGGATGACCTCGTACTCGCCGCCGAGCTGCGGGTACTCGTTCGCGATCGTGTTGAAGCAGTGCGGGCAGGTCGCGACGATCTTCTTCGACGCCTTCGACTTCTTGGTCGAGTCGTCCTCGTCGTCCTCGCCGAACGCCATGTTCAGCATCGCGACGTTCTCCTGGCCGAGCTGCTGGAACAGCGGCTCGTTGCCGAGGCGGCGGGCCGAGTCACCGGTGCACTTCTCGTCACCGCCCATGATCGCGAACTTGACGCCCGCGATGTGGAGGAGCTCCGCGAAGGCCTTCGTCGTCTTCTTGGCGCGGTCCTCGAGGGCGCCCGCGCAGCCGACCCAGTACAGGTAGTCGACCTCGCTGAGGTCCTCGACGTCCTTGCCGACGATCGGGACCTCGAAGTCGACCTCCTTGGTCCACTCGACGCGCTGCTTCTTGGCGAGCCCCCAGGGGTTGCCCTTCTTCTCCAGGTTCTTGAGCATCGTGCCCGCCTCGGACGGGAACGCGGACTCGATCATCACCTGGTAGCGGCGCATGTCGACGATGTGGTCGATGTGCTCGATGTCGACCGGGCACTGCTCCACGCACGCACCGCAGGTGGTGCAGGACCACAGCACGTCCGGGTCGATGACGCCGTTCTCCTCGGCGGTGCCGATGAGGGGGCGCTCCGCCTCCGCGAGGGCGGCCGCGGGGACGTCCTTGAGCTGCTCCTCGGTGGCCTTCTCGTTGCCCTCCATGTCCTTGCCGCCGCCGGCCAGCAGGTACGGGGCCTTGGCGTGCGCGTGGTCGCGCAGGGACATGATCAGGAGCTTGGGTGAGAGCGGCTTGCCGGTGTTCCAGGCCGGGCACTGCGACTGGCAGCGACCGCACTCGGTGCAGGTCGAGAAGTCGAGGATGCCCTTCCAGGAGAACTGCTCGACCTGGGAGACACCGAAGGTGTCGTCCTCGCCCGGGTCCTCCCAGTCGATCTCCTTGCCGCCCGAGGTCATCGGCAGCAGCGCGCCGAGCGAGACCTCGCCGTCGGCGTTCCGCTTGAACCAGATGTTCGGGAAGGCGAGGAAGCGGTGCCAGGCGACACCCATGTCGGTCTTCAGGGCGACCGTGATCATCCAGATGAAGGAGGTCGCGATCTTCAGGCCGGCGAAGAAGTAGGTGAGGTTCTGGAGCGTGGACACGTCCATGCCCTCGAGCCAGGAGACCACCGGGTACGAGATGAAGAACGACGCCTCGTAGCCGTCCACGTGGTGCTGGGCGCCTTCGAGGGCGTGCAGCATGAAGATGCAGACGCCGACGATGAGGATGACGGCCTCGACGAAGTACGCCTGGCCGAAGTTGGAGCCGGCGAAGCGGGACTTGCGGCCCGGCTTGTCCGGCCTGCTGAGCTGGCGGATCACGATCAGGACCGCGATGCCGAGCACCGTCATCGTGCCGATGAACTCGACGAAGACGTTGTACGGCGCCCACTCGCCGACGATCGGCAGCAGCCAGTCGGCCTGGAACAGCTGGCCGATGGCGTTGACGATCGTCAGCAGCAGCGAGAAGAAGCCCACCGCCACGAACCAGTGCGCGACACCGACGATGCCCCAGCGGTTCATCCGGGTGTGTCCGAGGAACTCCTTGGCCACGGTGACGGTGCGCTGTACGGGTTCATCGGTGCGGGTGCCCGCGGGCACGTTCTGGCCGAGCCGCATGAAGGTGTAGATCTGCAGGAGGGCGCGGGCGAAAAGTGCCACGCCGACCACGATCAGAACCAGCGACACGATGATCGCGGCGAGTTGCATTTGGGGGCTCCTCGGGCCTGCGAGGGTGGGATCCAGCGCGTACAAGTGATTACTAAGCAGTAACTTAATCAGTCTGTGCTGACACTATCCACTTATTCCGCCACGCTGTAGCCGGGCAGGCGGTGATCTGTGTCGCTCAGGCGAGCCTTCCCCCGGTGGTGCAGCCGGCGTACGGCCGCACGTAGGGGGATGCGTGCGGATTGCGCCAGGATCGCGAGGTCGAGCCCGGTTCCATGATGCTCTGCGTAGTGCGCGTCCAGGAGGGCGGGTTCGTCCCAGGGCATTCCCGACCGGGCGCGCACCTGGGCCAGGCCCGTCAGGCCGGGGCGGAGGCCGTGCCGCCAGCGCCCCGCGGCGGGGCCGAGCAGGGCGTTCTCGTCCGGCGTGAGGGGTGCGGGGCCCACCAGGGAGAGCTCCCCCCTCACGACGTGCGGCAGCCGGGACAGGAGGCCGAGCCGGAGTCGGCGGGTGCGCAGCGAGCGCAGCTCGAAGGGGTGACCGCCCAGGCCGATGCGCGTCTCGCGTACCAGTACGCCTCCCCGGCCGCGCGGCGGCCGCAGCGAGAGGGTGAGGGCGGCGACGGCGAGTGCGGGGGACGTCAGCAGCAGGAGCGCCGAGCCGAGCGTGACGTCCAGGGCCCTCTTGAGGGTGACGGCCGCCAGGGCGCCGGCGGCGCGCCGCGCCTTGGCGGCCACCGCCAGCGCGCGGGGGGAGCGGCCGGCGGTGCGCACCGCCCTCGCCGCGGCGGACATGGCGGGGTGTCGCGTCCGTCGTGCCGCACTCTGCTTCGCGTACCGCATGGCACCTGCCCGAAGTCGGTGACGTGTGACGGTATGACCGTCTCGATGCATTTTGTGACAGAACGATCCCATGGTGCGAGGGTGGGAGGTGGTGTGTGTGACGTGCCGCGCATCCGGGTGTCGCGTGCCGTGGCCGCCACGGCGTGTCCGGATCGGTTCCGGTGGGCGGAAAGTGCCTGCTCAGCGGTTGCGTGAGCACATAAGTTGAGCGTAAGCGGCTCAGGTCCTTTGACTCCGGCAGGGGTGTCATGCATCCTTGAGTCAGATCCACTCAAGTAGTCAGTTGGAGGAATTGAAATGGCACGTGCGGTCGGCATCGACCTGGGCACGACTAACTCCGTCGTCAGCGTTCTCGAAGGCGGCGAGCCCACCGTCATCACCAACGCCGAAGGCGCCAGGACCACGCCGTCCGTCGTCGCCTTCGCCAAGAACGGCGAGGTGCTCGTCGGCGAGGTCGCCAAGCGCCAGGCGGTCACCAACGTCGACAGGACGATCCGTTCGGTCAAGCGCCACATGGGCACTGACTGGAAGATCGAGATCGACGGCAAGAACTTCAACCCGCAGCAGATGAGCGCCTTCATCCTGCAGAAGCTGAAGCGCGACGCCGAGTCCTACCTGGGCGAGAAGGTCGCCGACGCGGTGATCACCGTTCCGGCGTACTTCAACGACTCCGAGCGTCAGGCGACGAAGGAGGCCGGCGAGATCGCGGGCCTGAACGTCCTGCGCATCGTCAACGAGCCGACCGCCGCGGCCCTGGCGTACGGCCTCGACAAGGACGACCAGACGATCCTCGTCTTCGACCTCGGTGGCGGCACCTTCGACGTGTCCCTCCTGGAGATCGGCGACGGCGTCGTCGAGGTGAAGGCCACCAACGGTGACAACCACCTCGGTGGTGACGACTGGGACCAGCGGGTCGTCGACTACCTGGTGAAGCAGTTCGCCAACGGGCACGGCGTGGACCTGTCCAAGGACAAGATGGCTCTCCAGCGTCTCCGCGAGGCCGCGGAGAAGGCGAAGATCGAGCTCTCGTCCTCGACCGAGACCACGATCAACCTGCCCTACATCACGGCGTCCGCCGAGGGCCCGCTGCACCTGGACGAGAAGCTCACGCGCTCGCAGTTCCAGCAGCTGACCGCGGACCTCCTGGACCGCTGCAAGAGCCCCTTCCACAACGTCATCAAGGACGCGGGCATCCAGCTCTCCGAGATCGACCACGTCGTCCTCGTCGGTGGCTCGACCCGCATGCCGGCCGTCGCCGAGCTCGTCAAGGAGCTCACGGGCGGCCAGGACGCCAACAAGGGCGTGAACCCGGACGAGGTCGTCGCCATCGGTGCCTCGCTCCAGGCCGGTGTCCTCAAGGGCGAGGTCAAGGACGTCCTGCTCCTCGACGTGACCCCGCTGTCCCTCGGTATCGAGACCAAGGGAGGGATCATGACCAAGCTCATCGAGCGCAACACCACGATCCCGACCAAGCGGTCCGAGATCTTCACGACGGCCGAGGACAACCAGCCGTCCGTGCAGATCCAGGTCTACCAGGGCGAGCGCGAGATCGCGGCGTACAACAAGAAGCTCGGGATGTTCGAGCTCACCGGTCTGCCGCCGGCCCCGCGTGGCGTGCCGCAGATCGAGGTCGCCTTCGACATCGACGCCAACGGCATCATGCACGTCGCCGCCAAGGACCTCGGCACCGGCAAGGAGCAGAAGATGACCGTCACCGGCGGCTCCTCGCTGCCGAAGGACGAGGTCAACCGGATGCGTGAGGAGGCCGAGCAGTACGCCGACGAGGACCACCGTCGTCGTGAGGCCGCCGAGTCGCGCAACCAGGGCGAGCAGCTCGTCTACCAGACGGAGAAGTTCCTCAAGGACAACGAGGACAAGGTCCCCGGTGACGTGAAGGCGGAGGTGGAGACCGCGCTCACCGAGCTGAAGGAGAAGCTCAAGGGCGAGGACACCGCCGAGATCCGTACCGCCACCGAGAAGGTCGCGGCCGTCTCCCAGAAGCTGGGCCAGGCGATGTACGCCAACGCCCAGTCCGAGGGCGGGGAGCCGGGTGCCGAGGCGCCGGGCGACGGCCAGGCCAAGGCCGACGACGACGTCGTCGACGCCGAGATCGTGGACGACGAGAAGGACCAGAAGGGCGGTGCGGCGTGACCGAGGAGACTCCGGGCTTCGACGAGAAGCCTGACGTCCCCTCCGGCGCCAGCTCCGACGACGTCGAGTCGAAGGCCGCCACCCCCTCCGAGGAGGAGGAGGCGGCGGCCCCGGCCGGGGACGTACAGCAGACAGCGGCCCTGACGGCCCAGCTGGACCAGGTCCGTACCGCGCTCAGCGAGCGCACGGGCGACCTCCAGCGGCTGCAGGCCGAGTACCAGAACTACCGTCGCCGCGTCGAGCGCGACCGGGTGACGGTCAAGGAGGTCGCGGCAGCGGGCCTGCTGACCGAGCTCCTGCCCGTGCTCGACGACGTCGGCCGGGCCCGGGAGCACGGCGAGCTCGTGGGCGGCTTCAAGTCGGTGGCCGAATCCCTGGAGACGGTCGTCGCGAAGCTGGGCCTCCAGCAGTTCGGCAAGGAGGGCGAGCCCTTCGACCCGACGATCCACGAGGCCCTGATGCACTCGTACGCGCCGGACGTCACCGAGACGACCTGCGTGGCGATCCTGCAGCCTGGGTACCGCATCGGGGAGCGCACCATCCGCCCCGCGCGGGTGGCCGTGGCGGAGCCGCAGCCGGGCGCCACGCCCGCCGCGGCGAAGGAAGAGAAGGCAGACGACGAGGAGAGCGGTGGCACCGAAGAGGTCTGACATTCCGTCCGACCACTGCGGTGAACACCGACGGGGCGTGCGGCCGGCCACGGGGCCGGCCGCACGGCCGATCGTCCGGAAGGAGGGACGTCGATGAGCACGAAGGACTTCGTCGAGAAGGACTACTACAAGGTTCTCGGCGTCCCCAAGGACGCCACCGACGCCGAGGTCAAGAAGGCGTACCGGAAGCTCGCCCGCGAGTACCACCCGGACGCCAACAAGGGCGACGCCAAGGCCGAGGAGCGCTTCAAGGAGATCTCCGAGGCGAACGACGTCCTCGGTGACCCGAAGAAGCGCAAGGAGTACGACGAGGCGCGCGCGCTCTTCGGCAACGGAGGGTTCCGGGCGGGTCCCGGCGGCGCGGGCGGCAACTTCAACTTCGACCTGGGTGACCTCTTCGGGGGCGCCCCGGGCGGCGGCCAGACCGCGGGCGCCGGCGGTTTCGGCGGCGGCGGCATCGGCGACGTGTTCGGCGGGCTGTTCAACCGGGGCGGCGGTGGCACCCGTGTCCAGCCGCGCCGCGGCCAGGACATCGAGTCCGAGGTGACGCTCAGCTTCACCGAGGCGGTCGACGGGGCCACGGTCCCGCTGCGGATGTCCAGCCAGGCCCCCTGCAAGGCGTGTTCAGGCACCGGCGACAAGAACGGCACCCCGAGGGTCTGCCCGACCTGTGTGGGCACCGGCCAGGTGTCGCGCGGCACCGGCGGCGGGTTCTCGCTGACCGATCCCTGCGTGGACTGCAAGGGCCGGGGCCTCATCGCCCAGGACCCCTGCGACGTCTGCAAGGGCAGCGGCCGGGCGAAGTCGGCCCGCACGATGCAGGTCAGGATCCCCGCGGGGGTGCTGGACGGCCAGCGGATCCGGCTGCGCGGCAAGGGCAGCCCGGGCGAGCGCGGCGGTCCGGCCGGCGACCTGTACGTCGTCGTCCACGTCGACGCCCACCCGGTCTTCGGCCGCAAGGGCGACAACCTCACCGTCACCGTGCCCGTCACCTTCCCGGAGACGGCGCTCGGCGGCGAGGTGAAGGTCCCCACGCTCGGCGGGCCGCCGGTCACCCTGAAACTCCCGGCCGGCACGCCCAACGGACGTACCATGCGGGCCCGGGGCAAGGGCGCCGTGCGCAAGGACGGCACCCGTGGCGACCTCCTGGTCACCGTCGAGGTGTCCGTCCCCACGGACCTCGGCGCGGACGCCCAGGACGCGCTGGAGGCCTTCCGGAAGGCGACCGCGGGGGAGGACCCGCGGGCGGAGCTGTTCCAGGCTGCGAAGGGAGCTTGAGATGGACGGCCGTCGACGCAATCCGTACCAGCTGACCGACGAATCACCGGTCTACGTGATCTCGATCGCGGCCCAGCTCTCGGGCCTGCACCCGCAGACACTGCGCCAGTACGACCGCCTCGGCCTGGTCTCGCCGGACCGCACGGCCGGGCGGGGCCGGCGCTACTCGGCCCGCGACATCGAACTGCTGCGCACCGTGCAGCAGTTGTCTCAGGACGAGGGGATCAACCTCGCCGGCATCAAGCGCATCATCGAGCTGGAGAACCAGGTCGCCGCGCTCCAGCAGCGCGTCGCCGAGCTCTCCGCGGCGGTCGACGGCGCGGCCGTGGCCATGCAGCAGCGGGAAGCCCAGGTGCACGCCTCCTACCGGCGTGACCTGGTGCCGTACCAGGACGTTCAGCAGACGAGCGCGCTGGTGGTCTGGCGGCCGAAGAGGCCGAAGGACTAGGCAGGCCTGGCAGGGCCCGCCACCGGAGTCTCAGGACCCGGTGGCGGGCCCTTTCCGTGTGCCGGGTCCTTCCACGATGCCGGACCGCACGATGAGGACCCCGAGATGGGTGCGGCTGGTCGCCCCGAGCGCCTGCATGAGCCGGGCGATGTGGGAGCGGCACGTGCGGACGCTGATGCCCAGCTTGCGGGCCACCACGTCGTCGACGTGTCCCTCGCCGAGCAGGCGGGCGATGCTCTGCTGGACGGCCGTGACCTGGACGCCGGGGTCCGAGGCCGGCAGCTGCTGGGCGAAGGGCGTGGCCTGGGCCCAGAGGACCTCGTAGACCTGGACCAGGTACGCGACGATCGAGGGGTGCCGTATCCGCAGGGCGGTCCGGCGGTCGGGCGCCCCGGGGATGAACGCGACGCTGCGGTCGAACACGATCAGCCGTTCCACGGTCTGCTCGGTGGTCCGCACCTGGAGGTCCTGGGGGGAGATCAGGGCGAGGTAGTCGCGGACGGTGGCGCTGTAGCGCGCGGGGTGCTGGTAGATGTGCCGGAGCCTGGCTCCGCGCCCGATGGCCGTCCTGGCGTTGTCGATACCGCTCTGCATCCCTCCGCGCGGCCGGTCGCTGCCCGGCTGGGCCGTGAGCACCTCTTCGCGTACGGCGGCGGTGGCCTCCCGCAGGGCCGAGTCGATCGCCGGCTTCCCCTCCAGGAGCGTGATCGCCACATCGGGATCGGCACTGGCGACCGAGGTCAGGGGGGTCAGCGACCGGCTGAGCGCGGCGGCCAGCTGGACGCGCTCGTCCAGTTCGCGGGTGAGCGGCTGGAGCAGGTGGGCCAGGGCGGCGGACGGTGGTACGGGACGCATCCACGAGTCGTCGCCCGGCTGGGGCTGGACCAGGCCCATGTCGATCAGGCAGGGAGCGGCCGCGAGACCGGCGCGCGGGATGCGCCCCGCGGTCAGCGCCTCCTCGTACAGGCGCAGTCCGGTGGCGCAGAGCTCCGCCGGCCCGTGCGGATGGGTCGTGTTCGCCTCGTCCGTGGTGATGTGACCACCCCTCACTTCATGCACTGCAACAACATGACCGTGGCGTACGCGCGGCTGACGGGGGAGTGTGGAGCTGCCGGGAGTGCGGGGGACTCCCGGCGCCTGCCGGGCGTGACCGTGCTTCCGCGAAGTCCGCGCGGGTGCGCCCTCGGCCCGGGGTGGGGATGTTCCGGGGTGGGCGGGCGCGCGGTCAGGAGTCCTCGTCCAGGATCCCTGACCGCGCGATCAGATAACCGAGCTGGGCGCGGCTCGTACTGCCGAGGGTGGCGGACAGCTTCGCCACGTGGGCCCTGCAGGTGCGTACGTTCATGCCGAGACGGCGGGCTATCGAGTCGTCCACGTGTCCTTCGACGAGAAGCTGCGCGATGGAACGCTGGACACCGCTGATCCCCTTGGTCGGCGGGTCGTAGCGGGCCTCTCCGAGCAGCGGGGACGCTCGGCTCCACAACTGCTCGAAGACCTTCACCAGGTAGTTGACGAGACCCGGGTGGCGGAGTTCGAGGGCGACCTGGTCGTCGTTCTGCGCGGGGATGAAGGCGACCGTCCGGTCGAAGACGAGGAGGCGCTCGATGAGTTCCTCCAGCGTGCGTATCTCCACCTTGTCCTGGGCCAGGCGCGCGGCGTAGGCGAGCGTGCCCTGGCTGTGGCGGACGGTGTGCTGGTACAGCGTGCGCATGCTGACGCCCCGGTTGACCACCGACAGGGCCCGTTCCAGGCCCTCGCTGAGCCGGTCCTCGCCCCGGTCCCCGCCGGGCTGGACGGTGAGCACCTCCGTGCGGCACTCGGCCGTCGCGAGATCCAGCGCCGCGTTGATCCTGTTGCCGCCCTCCAGCACCGTGATGGCGTGGGTCGTCGGGGGGTCCTGGGCGCTGATGTCCATGAACATCTCGAAGGACTCGGCCAGCTCCACGGAGCGCCGCCGGCGCTCCTTTATCTCGCGTTCCAGGGGGTGCAGGCGCTGGGCGAGAGCGGCGGAGGGCGGTACGGGCCGGAGCCATGTCGTATCGTCCGGGTCCGGGTGCAGGAGCGCGAAGTCCATCAGACAGGGTGCGGGGCTCACCTCGGCGCGGGAGATGCGCCCGGAGCGCAACGCGCTGGCATAGAGGCGCTTTCCCTCTTCGCATAGTTCGGTGACCCCGTGAGGATGTGTCTGTGTTGTGTCACTTGTGGTCATATCTCCACCCCCCAGGTTCCTGAACATGCAGGAACATGATGCATCGTCCCAGTGGCGTTGGGGGGCTCGGGTGAGACATCGTCGTGGAGGCGGGGGAGAAGAATCCACAAGTGAGGACGAAGCCGACTATGTATAAGCGAATGCTTCGCTCGGTGCTTGCCGCCGCTTTCGTCGCGGCCCTGGGCCTCGGCGTGGCGGGCGGGGCGGCCGGAACCGGCGAGATCAGTTGGTCCGAGCAGGCGTCGGCGCCTGGCGAGATCAGCTGGTCCGTCCAGGCGGCGTCGGCGCCTGGCGAGATCAGCTGGGGGATGCCCGCGGCTGCTCCCGGTGAGATCAGCTGGTCCGTACAGGCCGCGGCTGCTTCCGGTGAGATCAGCTGGGGGATGCCCGCCGCCGGTGAGATCAGCTGGAGTGCGCCGGCCGGCGCAGCGGCCGCATGACCACCCCACCGGACGACCGCACCTTCCGCCGGGAGATGGCCACGGCGTATCGCTCAGGGTGGCATTTCATCGATCTGCTCACGGCACTCACCCGCCAGGGCGATTCGTTGATGGTCACCCTGTTCGGAGAGCCGATCGTCGTCGTGATGGAAACGGATGACGACATCCGCGCCTATCGCTGTCTTCGCCGGCCCCGCGGGGCGCCGCAGCCGGTTCGCTGTGCCGTGAGGTACGGCATGATTTTCGTGAATCTCGATCAGCGCGACCACGAGCTGTTCGACCAAGAAGCCATTTCCGCCACCCCCCGCAGTGCCTGAACGATTCCCCCGTCTTTCCATATCGTTCCGGCACTTCCCCCACACAGCGGCGCCATCGTGACCTGAACACGATGGCGCCGTTGTGCTGCCCGGAGTCTCTCTGAATTCCTCAGAATTCCTTCGGGCTCCTCACGCGTTTCCGAGAGCCCTGTCGACGGCGATCTCGATGACGATCCGCTCGGGGTTGTGCCGCGGGGTGCGCTCGTAGCGCTCCGCGTAACGGCGTACCGCGTCCTCGACCTCCGCGGGCTCCGTGCGCACGACCGCCCGGCCCTCCAGGGTGGCCCAGTGGCGCCCCTGCATCTGGCAGACCGCGACCCGTGCCCCCTCCGGGCCCGCCGCCAGGACGTGGGCGGCCTTCCTCGTGTTCCGGCCGGTGATGACGCGGGCGATCCGTGTCTCCGGGTCGTACGTCACCCCGACGGGCACCACGTGCGGTGTGCCGTCCGGGCGGAGCGTGGTCAGCGTGCACACGTGGCGTTCCCGCCAGAAGGCGAGGTACTCGGGGGTGAGGTTGCGTACGTCAGGCATGGGGTCAGCCTAGAGAAGAGGGACACCGACGGCCCGAGGAGTACTCTCTCAGCCTTGAGTGGAATAGACTCAACTTTGTACCCGTTGAGTGAGTCAGGGTTTCGATGAGGACCAGTACGAGGAGGAGAGAGAGCCCGTGGACGCCGAGCTGACCAACAAGAGCCGGGACGCCCTCAACGCGGCGACCGGCAGGGCCGTCAAGGACGGTCATCCCGATCTGACCCCCGGGCATCTGCTGCTTGCGCTGCTCGCGGGCGAGGACAACGCGAACATCACCGACCTGCTCGCCGCCGTCGACGCCGACCAGGCCGCCGTGCGCGCCGGGACCGAACGGCTCCTGGGGGCGCTGCCGAGCGTCACCGGCTCGACCGTGGCCCCGCCGCAGCCCGACCGCGAGCTGCTCGCGGTCGTCGCCGACGCCGACCGGCGGGCGAAGGAGCTCGGCGACGACTACCTCTCCACCGAACACCTGCTGATCGCCATCGCGGCGAAGGGCGGCCGCGCCGGTGAGATCCTCGACGGACAGGGAGCCGGTGCGAAGAAGCTGCTGGACGCATTCGAGAAGAGCAGGGGAGGGCGCCGGGTGACCACTCCCGACCCCGAGGGGCAGTACAAGGCGCTGGAGAAGTTCGGCACCGACTTCACGGCGGCCGCGCGTGAGGGCAAGCTGGACCCGGTCATCGGCCGTGACCAGGAGATCCGCCGCGTCGTGCAGGTGCTGTCGCGCCGTACCAAGAACAACCCCGTGCTCATCGGTGAGCCCGGCGTCGGCAAGACGGCCGTCGTCGAGGGGCTCGCCCAGCGCATCGTCAAGGGCGACGTCCCGGAGTCCCTGCGCAACAAGCGGCTCGTCTCCCTGGACCTCGGCGCGATGGTCGCCGGTGCCAAGTACCGCGGCGAGTTCGAGGAGCGCCTGAAGACCGTCCTCTCCGAGATCAAGGAGAGCGACGGTCAGATCATCACGTTCATCGACGAACTGCACACCGTCGTCGGCGCGGGTGCCGGCGGCGACTCCGCGATGGACGCGGGCAACATGCTCAAGCCGATGCTCGCCCGCGGTGAGCTGCGCATGGTCGGCGCCACCACGCTGGACGAGTACCGCGAGCGGATCGAGAAGGACCCCGCCCTGGAGCGCCGCTTCCAGCAGGTCCTGGTCGCCGAGCCGTCCGTCGAGGACACCATCGCGATCCTGCGCGGCCTGAAGGGCCGCTACGAGGCGCACCACAAGGTCCAGATCGCGGACTCCTCGCTGGTGGCCGCCGCGACCCTGTCCGACCGCTACATCACCTCACGCTTCCTCCCCGACAAGGCCATCGACCTCGTCGACGAGGCGGCGTCCCGGCTCCGCATGGAGATCGACTCCTCACCCCTGGAGATCGACGAGCTCCAGCGGTCCGTCGACCGCCTCCACATGGAGGAACTGGCGCTGAAGAACGAGAACGACGAGGGTTCCAAGCAACGCCTGGAGAAGATCCGCCGCGACCTCGCCGACAAGGAGGAGGAGCTGCGCGGCCTCACCGCTCGCTGGGAGAAGGAGAAGCAGGGCCTGAACCGCGTCGGTGAGCTCAAGGAGCGCCTCGACGAGCTGCGCGGCCAGGCCGAGCGCGCCCAGCGCGACGGCGACTTCGACACCGCGTCCAAGCTGCTGTACGGGGAGATCCCGGGCCTGGAGCGCGAGCTGGCCGAGGCGGACGAGGCGGAGCAGGAGGCCGCCCAGGACACCATGGTCAAGGAGGAGGTCGGCCCGGACGACATCGCCGACGTCGTCGGTGCCTGGACCGGCATCCCGGCCGGACGGCTCCTGGAGGGCGAGACCCAGAAGCTGCTGCGGATGGAGTCCGAGCTGGGCAGGCGGCTGATCGGGCAGAGCGAGGCCGTCCGGTCCGTGTCGGACGCCGTGCGCCGCACCCGGGCGGGTATCGCCGACCCCGACCGGCCCACCGGTTCGTTCCTCTTCCTCGGCCCGACCGGGGTCGGCAAGACGGAGCTGGCGAAGGCGCTCGCGGACTTCCTGTTCGACGACGAGCGGGCCATGATCCGCATCGACATGAGCGAGTACAGCGAGAAGCACAGCGTCGCCCGGCTCGTGGGTGCCCCGCCCGGCTACGTCGGCTACGAGGAGGGCGGGCAGCTCACCGAGGCGGTCCGGCGGCGTCCGTACAGTGTCGTGCTGCTGGACGAGGTCGAGAAGGCCCACCCCGAGGTCTTCGACATCCTGCTCCAGGTGCTCGACGACGGCAGGCTCACCGACGGGCAGGGCAGGACGGTGGACTTCCGCAACACCATCCTGATCCTGACCTCGAACCTGGGCAGCCAGTACCTGGTCGATCCGCTGACCGGGCCCGAGGTGAAGAAGGAGCGGGTCCTGGAGGTCGTGCGGGCGTCGTTCAAGCCGGAGTTCCTCAACCGGCTCGACGACCTGGTCGTCTTCTCGGCGCTGTCCGGCGACGAGCTCGCCCACATCGCGGGGCTCCAGGTGGCCCGGCTGGCCGGCCGGCTGGCCGACCGCAGGATCACGCTCGACGTCACCCCGGAGGCCCTCGCCTGGCTCGCCGAGGAGGGCAACGACCCGGCCTACGGCGCTCGGCCGCTGCGCCGGCTCATCCAGACGGCGATCGGCGACCGCCTCGCGAAGGAGATCCTCGCGGGTGACGTCAAGGACGGCGACACGGTCCGGGTGGACCGGGCCGGCGACGGCCTGATCGTGGGGACCGCGACGGCGGCCAAGACCCTGTAGACCGTCCCTCCGGTGTCCCCGGCCCGAGGCCTCGCTCCTCGGCCGGGGACATCGATGTGTGCGACCCGTGCATTGATGTGTGCATTCGGCACGCATCAATGCTGGAGCCGCCCCCGAAGCGCCCGCCAAATCGAGCCGAAAATCTCCATTGCCTGGCCGAATGGCGGACGAGGTGCCGCCCGGACCGCCGTTTTTTGTATCGGGCTGATACATATTCGCACCCATGGCCGAGGCCGTATCGGCGACGGTGCCGGTGAGCGTGTTCCGTGCAATATCGGACACTACGGGCCCTTTTTTCTTTTCTCCGGAGGGCGGCGGAAAGCAATTAGGAAACCGGTAGGGTACGCGCATGACGGAGCGGATACCCGGCGAGGCGAGTGCGGAGCCGAAGGATTGCAGAAGTGAAAGCCTCATTCGCCAGAGAGAATTTCGTACCCTGTGGGCGGCTTACGCGCAGTCGGTCCTCGGCGACCAGCTGGCGCGGGTGGCGCTGTCCCTGCTGGTCTTCGAACGCACCGAGTCGGCGGGGTGGACCGCGGCGACCTACGCACTGACGACCCTGCCCGCCCTGCTCTCGGGCGTGTTCCTGACCGGGCTCGCGGACCGGTTCCCCCGTCGTACGGTCATGATCGGCTGCGACCTGGTGCGCGCCGTCCTCGTCGGGCTGATGGCTCTGCCCGGTACGCCGCTGCCCCTGCTGGCCGGGCTGCTCGTGCTGGCGCAGCTCTGCGAGGCCCCGTTCGGTGCCTCGCAGGGTGCCCTGATGCCGTCCGTGCTCGGCGACCGCCTGTACGAACGCGGCCAGCGGGCCATCGTGATCACGCACCAGGCCGGCCAGCTGGTCGGCTTCGCCGCCGGCGGCGTGCTGGTCGTGTGGCTGGGCAGCCATCTCTCGCTGGGGCTGAACGCGGCGACGTTCCTGGTCTCGGCCGTCCTGATCAGGCTCGGTGTGAAGGCCCGGCCCGTGGAGGAGGGCGCGGACGCGCGGCCGAAGCGGATGCACATCCAGGTGAGGAGCGCGGCCGCACTGATCTGGTCGGACCCCCGGCTGCGGTCGCTCGTCGCGCTCGGCTGGCTGGCCGGCTTCGTCGTGCTCCCCGAGGGCCTCGCCGCGCCCTTCGCGGAGGAGGCCGGGGGGAGCGCCGCGTCGGTGGGCCTGCTGCTCGCCGCCCATCCCGCGGGCATGGTCCTGGGTGCCGCCCTCCTGGGGAGGCCGGGTGTCGGGGCGGAGCGCCGCCGCAGGCTGCTCGGCCCGCTGGCCGTGTGCGCGAATCTCCCGCTGCTCGTCTACTGGGCGGGCCCCGGTGTGACGGTGGCCCTCCTGGTGCTGCTCGTGTCGGGCGTCTGCTCGGCCTACCAGATCACCGCCGGGGCGACCTTCGTCATGCTCACCCCGCCCGACCAGCGGGGGCAGGCGCTCGGGCTGGCCAGGTCGGGGCTGACCGCCATGCAGGGGATCGGTGTCGCCGCGGGAGGTCTGGTGACGGAGCTGTCCGGCTCGTCGGCCCGGACCATCGGCGGGGCGGGACTCGTCGGGACGCTCTGCGCGGTCGTGGTCGCGGTTTCCTGGGCGCGCGCCCGTCAGACGGGCACCGGGACGATTCCCCTGAGCGCGTAGGACTACGGGCCGCGATCGCGGCTAGGGTCGGAGCCAGGAAACCACGCGCGATCCACAGGAGTACCCAGCGATGTCTATCGACCCGTCCTCGATCCCCAACTTCGGGGGCCAGCCCGAACCGCAGGCGTCAGGACCCGAGGGCCCCGTGGTCCCGGACCAGGACCTCGTCAAGCAGCTTCTCGAGCAGATGGAGCTGAAGTTCGTCGTCGACGACGAGGGCGACCTCGCCGCGCCGTGGGAAGACTTCCGGACGTACTTCATGTTCCGCGGCGAGGAGGAGCAGCAGGTCTTCTCGGTCCGGACCTTCTACGACCGCCCCCACGCCCTGGACCAGCGCGCCGTTCTGCTCGACGCGATCGACGACTGGAACCGCCGCACCCTGTGGCCCAAGGTCTACACGCACGCCCACGAGGGCGAGGAGGGCGCCGCGTCCTCCGTGCGGCTGGTCGGCGAGGCCCAGATGCTCATCGGCACCGGCGTCAGCCTGGAGCACTTCGTCTCCTCGACGGTCAGCTGGGTGCGGGCCTCGATCGAGTTCGACAAGTGGCTCGTCGAGCGCCTGGGCCTGGCGCCCGAGGAGAAGGCGGACGAGGGCGGCACCGGCACGGAGCAGTCCCCGGAGGCCTGATCCGGCACGGACGTACGACGGAGGCCCGGGACGGGGTTCGGCCGGTGAGGCCGGCACCCTGCCCCGGGCCTCCGCCGTGTTCGCTCAGCCCGCTCCGAGGCCCTTCAGCCGGGACACCGCCTCGGCGAGCACGTCCGTGCGCTTGCAGAAGGCGAAGCGGACGAAGGGTGCGCCCTGATCCCGGTGGTCGTAGAAGACCGCGTTCGGGACGGCGACGACCCCGCAGCGCTCCGGGAGCGCCCGGCAGAAGGCGAAGCCGTCGCTGCCGCCGCCGAGCGGGCGGATGTCGGTGGTCACGAAGTACGTCCCGGCGGGCTCGTAGACGCCGAAGCCTGCCTCGGCGAGACCGGTGCTCAGCAGGTCGCGCTTGGCACGCAGGTCCGCGCGCAGCCCGTCGAAGTAGCTGTCGGGCAGGCGCAGGGCCTCGGCGACGGCGTACTGGAAGGGGCCGCCGGAGACGTACGTCAGGAACTGCTTGGCGGAGCGGACCGCGGTGACCAGGTCCGGGCTCGCCGTGATCCAGCCGATCTTCCAGCCCGTCAGCGAGAACGTCTTGCCGGCGCTGCTGATGGTGACCGTGCGCTCCCGCATGCCGGGGAAGGACGCGAGGGGGATGTGCTCGCCCTCGAAGACCAGGTGCTCGTACACCTCGTCGGTCACGACCAGGAGGTCGCGCTCGCACGCGAGCGCGGCGACGGCCGCCAGTTCGTCCCGGGTGAGCACGGTGCCGGTCGGGTTGTGCGGGGTGTTGAGGAGGATCAGCCGGGTCCGGGGTGTCACCGCGGCGCGCAGCTCGTCGAGGTCGAGGCGGTAGGCACCCTCGTGGGGCCGGAGTGTGACGGGCACGCGCGTGCCGCCGGCCAGGGCGATGCAGGCGGCGTAGGAGTCGTAGTACGGCTCCAGGGCGACGACCTCGTCGCCGGGCTCCAGGAGGGCCAGCAGGGAGGCGGCGACCGCCTCCGTGGCGCCGGTGGTGACCAGGACCTCGGCGTCGGGGTCGTACTCCAGCCCGTAGTGCCGCCGCTGGTGGTCCGCGACCGCGGACCGCAGTTCGGGGATGCCGGGGCCCGGTGGGTACTGGTTGCCGTGGCCGGAGCGCAGGGCGCGTACGGCGGCCTCGCGGATCTCCTCGGGGCCGTCGGTGTCGGGGAACCCCTGGCCGAGATTGATCGATCCGGTCCGCACGGCCAGCGCCGACATCTCCGCGAAGATCGTCGTGCCGAACTCGCTGAGGCGGCGGTTGAGCAACGGTCGTCCCTGTGTCATGGACGCCATCCTGCGCCGAAGCTCTGGAGTTGCTCAAGTCTGCTTTGGTCCGGGCGGGGCGTGGGAATCCACCGGTCAGTCGAGAAGCGGACCTCGCTTCGGGGGACAGAAGGATGTGAGGTCGATGGAGTTGTTCGTCTTCATCGTGTTCCTGGTGGTCGTGGTGGCGGGGATCGCCGCCCTCGCCTCGGGATCGAGTGGCCGGAAGAAGCCGTTGGCGGGACGCGCCGGGCGTCGGGGGCGCAGCGGCTCGGACAGCGGCGGGGGAGGTGCCTCCGACGGCGGCAGCTGGTGGTCGGGGGACGGCGGCAGCGGCCACTCCTGCGGCGGCGGGCACTCCGGCGGGCACTCCTGCGGGGGTGGCGGCGGCTGCGGCGGGGGCGGCGGCGACTGAGACGGTTCCGCCGGCCCCGTACGGGGGGCGGGACGGGCGGGCCTGAGATGTCCGGCGGGAGTGAACTCCCTCCGGGCATCTTTTCGTTGGGCCCGTCGGGAACAGGTGAACCGTGCTGCCCCCTGAGGGATGGAAACCACGGCAAGTTGGGTAAAAACGCTGTGAGCGCGACGTACTTCGTGATTGCATCGATGTAGAGAACATTCAGCCCCTGGGCCCCAGTTGGGCCGGATCGGGCTCCCCCTCCCCCACGGCGCGCCGCACGGGGGTACCTCCTGTCCATGTGTCCCTGTGTGTTTTGCGGAGCCGATCCATGCTCACGACCCTCCAGACCGCCTACTCCGACACCCGAGCCGCCGACCTCGCATGGACGCTCGGGCGGGAGCCGCTGCCCGCCCTGGCCGTACTCGACCTCGAACTCGGCGGCGCCACGGTGCAGTTGCGGCTTCTCGGCGCCTCCCATCAGGTTCTGCTGGAGGAGGGGCGCCGGACGTGCTCCGAGACCGTCGCCTGCCTGCCGGGCAGCAGTACGCCGCTGCCGCTGGGCGTCGCCGAGTGTCTGGGTGACTGGGACTACGAGTTCGCGGCGCGCGTCGAGACGCTCTCCGCGGGGTCGTTCGCGGTGCGCGCGCAGGAACTGCTCGCGTTGGTGGCCGACCACCCGCACGGTCTGGCGGGGACGTTCCCCGGCAGCCCCTACGCCTTCACGGCGATGCTCGCGCAGCGCACGGAGGGGCAGGTGCGGTGGCGCACCTGGCACGCGTACCCGCAGGAGGGGCAGTTGGTCGTCACCCGGACGAAGGTGGGCGTGCGGGTGCCGGCCGCGGTCGGATGAGGGTGCCGGCCGCGGCGGCGGTCGGGTGCGGGTGCAGCCGGCGGGCGGGCGAAGGTGCCGCCGGTGGCCGGGGGAGGGGCGTGCGCCCGTCGCCGCCCCACGGTGCGCGTCCGGTGGAGCGCGCTTCCCGCGCAACCCACTTACACCCGTGTGGGTGACAAGCGGCGACCATCCGGTCACGTAGCGTTCATTTCATGATCGACCAGCAGATGCCGCTGCGAGGGGGCGCGACGCGGCTCCCCGTCCGGCCGAGGACCGGCCGCTTCCTCGTGCTGGCCACGGTGTTCATCTGTGCGGCCTGCGGTCTGGTGTACGAGCTGGAGCTGGTCGCGCTCGCCTCGTACCTGATCGGTGACTCGGTCACCCAGGCCTCGGTCGTGCTGTCCGTGATGGTGTTCGCGATGGGCATCGGGTCGCTCCTCGCGAAACGTTTACGCAACCGCGCCGCCGTGGGGTTCGGGCTGATCGAGGCCGCCCTGGCGCTGGTCGGCGGTACGTCGGCGCTCGTCCTGTACGCCTCCTTCGCCTGGCTCGGGGAGTCCCGTTGCGCCCTGGTGGGCTTCTCGCTCGCGATCGGGATCCTGATCGGCGCGGAGATCCCGCTGCTGATGACCCTGATCCAGCGGGTCGACCGGCAGGACGCGGGCGGGGCGGTCGCGGACCTCTTCGCCGCCGACTACGTGGGCGCGCTGGTCGGTGGGCTCGCCTTCCCGTTCCTGCTGCTGCCGATGATGGGCCAGCTGACCGGTGCGCTCTTCACGGGCACGGTCAACGCGGCGGCGGGCGGAGCGCTGGTGCTGTGGGTGTTCCGGCGCGATCTGGGCCGCCGGTCACGTCGGCTGCTGGTCCTCGTCAACGTCGTGGTGATCGCCCTGCTGGCCACCGCCTCGGTCCTGGTCGACGACTTCGAGCGCGCGGCGCGGCGCGCGGTGTACGGGGACGAGGTACGGGTCGCGATGCAGACCGGGGTGCAGGAGATCGTCCTCACCGGCCCGGCCCCGGGCCCGGGCAGGGGCCCGCTCGACCTCTATCTGGACGGCCGGCTCCGGGTCAGCTCCCGCGACGAGCACCGCTACCACGAGGCCCTCGTGCACCCGGCGATGAGGGGGAACCACCGGCGGGTGCTCATCCTCGGCGGGGGCGACGGGCTGGCGGCCCGTGAGGTGCTGCGTCATCCCGGCGTGGCGTCCGTCGTCGTGGTCGAGCTCGACCCGGCCGTCACCCGGTTGGCCCGTACGGATCCGGCGCTCTCCGCGCTGAACGGGCACGTGTACGGGGACCCCCGGCTGAGGGAGGTCTCGGGGGACGCCTTCACGTGGCTGCGGGACACCCTCGACCGCTACGACGTGGTGATCTCGGACCTCCCCGATCCGGGGATCACGGCCAGCACCAAGCTCTACTCCGCGGAGTTCTACGGGCTGGTCGCCGGCGCGCTGGAGCCCGGCGGCCGGCTGGTGGTGCACGCGGGACCGCCGAGCAGCCGGCCGGTGACGTTCTGGACGGTGGAGGCGTCGGTACGGGCGGGCGGCCTGTCGACCCGGCCCTACCGCGTCGACGGGCGCCTCACCGGATTCGCGGCGGGCCCGGACCGGGCCGCAGGCGGAGCGGGGGCGCCGCGGGACTGGGGATTCGTGCTGGCCGCCCGGGGTTCCGTGGCCCGGCCCGGCCTCGCCCCCGGCGCGCCCGCCCCACGGACGCTGGAGGAGCGCGAGCTGCTGGCCGGCCTGCGGTCGGTGGAGCGGGTCCGCCGGCACGGGGTCGCGCCGTCGACGCTGGTCCACCCCCGCTACCAGGAGGAACCGTGAGTACGGCGGGCCGGCGCGGCCCCACGGCGTACGGGGCGCGGAAGCGCTGACGGGACGGCCGGGGCTGAGTAGGCTCGGTCGGTATGGAGCATGAGGTGTTCGTTCCGGTTCCGGTCCCGGCCCTGCGGAGGACGCTGGGCGATCCCGCGCGGGTCGCGCGCTGCGTGCCGGGACTCCAGCAGGATGCCGACGCGTCGGCCGGCCCGCTGTCCGGACGGCTGAAATTCCGGGCCGACGGCCACACGATCACGTATCGCGGGGCGCTCACGCTGCTGCCCTCCGCCGGGGGTGGTTCCTTCTCCGTCACGGGGGAGGGCGTGGAGGCGCGGGGTGCGGGTTCGGCGAAGCTGGCCCTGACCATCGGTCTCAGAGAGGCGGACGGGGGGACGACGATCAAATTCACCGGCACGGCGAGCGGTGACGGCCGCATCGTGGAGTTGGACGACGCGGCGGCGCTCGCCGCGGCGCAGCGACTGCTGGACCGCTTCACGCAGCAGCTGGTGACGGAGTCCCTGGCGGCGGAGGGCGGCGCACCCGCAGGCGGTACGCCTGCCGCGGACAACCCGGCGGTGGAAACCCCGGCGGTGGAATCCGCCGACGCGTCCGCCGACGCACCGGACGCCGGGGTGCCGGACGCGGATGTGCCGGACGCCGATGCGGACGCGCCGGATGCCGGGGTGGCCGATGCGGACGCGCCGGATGTCGAGCCGGACTCACCGGACAACTCGCCGGGCAAGGAGTCGGTCTTCGACGCGCCCGTCCCGCCGCCGTCGCTCGACCCGTCCGCGGAGCTGGAGTTCACCGTGCCGGACGAGCCGCCCGCCGAGGCCGCGCACGCCCGCCGCACCATGATCGGCCGCAGTACGGAGGAGGTCGACCACGCCCCGCCGCGCGGTCGGTATGCCCCTGTGCCGTCCCCCGAGGCGGGCGCCGCGGGCATCACGCTGCGCTGGGCCGCTCCGGCGGCCGCCCTGGCGATCGCCTCGGCCGTGGTGGTAGGCCGGGCGCTTCGACGCAGAAGGCCGTAGCCGGGCGCCCCGCGCCAGTAGTGTCGGAGGGTGAGCAGAGTTGCGAAGAACGTCCGGCTGACCGCCGGCGACGTCGAATTGACCGTTGACCCCGAGAACGGCTGCCGGATCGGCAGCCTGCGGATCGGGGGGACCGAACTGCTGCGCCAGGGCGAGCGGTACGGCTGCTTCCCGATGGTGCCGTGGTGCGGCCGCACCGAGAACGGCCTGTTCCGCAACGGCGGCGAGCCGCATCAACTGCCGCTGAACTCGCCGCCGCACGCCATCCACGGCACGGGCCGCGACACCTCCTGGCAGCTCGCCCGGCAGAGCGACACGGAAGCGGCCTTCTTCTACGACCTGGCCGACCCGTGGCCGTACGAGGGCCGCGTGACGCAGTCCTTCGAGCTGACCGAGGAGTCGCTGACGCTGAGCCTCGGCGTCGAGACGTACGGGGACTCCTTCCCGGCGCAGGCCGGGTGGCACCCCTGGTTCCTCCGGAACCTCGGTGGCCAGGACGCGCGGATCGCCTTCGACGCGGCCTGGCAGGAGGAGCGGGGCGACAACCACCTGCCGACCGGCCGCCGGATCGACCCCCTGCCCGGCCCGTGGGACGACTGCTTCGGGATGCCCGAGGGCGTCGACGTGAAGCTCACCTGGCCCGAGCAGCTGGAGCTGACGGTCAGGAGCCGGGACGAGTGGGTGGTGATCTACGACGAGCAGGCCGAGGCCGTCTGCGTGGAGCCGCAGTCCGGGCCGCCGAACGGACTGAACACGGCACCCCGGCTGGTGACCCCGATCGAGCCCCTGGAGATCGCGACGACCTGGAGCTGGGTCCGGCTCTGACCTCCCGCGTCAGCGCTTACCCTCGTTGACATGACTGACGTACGCGCTGAGCTGCTCCAGCAGATCAAGGACAAGGCCGTGGTGCACGGCAAGGTGACCCTCTCCTCGGGTCTGGAAGCCGACTGGTACATCGACCTGCGCCGGATCACGCTGGACGGCAAGGCCGCGCCGCTGGTCGGGCAGGTGATGCTCGACGCCACCGCCGAGCTGGACTACGACTGCGTCGGCGGACTGACGCTGGGCGCCGACCCGGTGGCCACCTCGATGCTGCACGCCTCGGCGGCGCGTGGGAAGAGCCTGGACGCGTTCGTCGTCCGCAAGGCGCAGAAGGCCCACGGGATGCAGCGCCGCATCGAGGGCACGGACGTCAAGGGCCGCCGCTGCCTCGTCGTCGAGGACACCTCGACCACCGGCGGTTCGCCGCTGACCGCGGTCGAGGCGGTGCGTGAGGCCGGCGGCGAGGTCGTGGCCGTCGCCGTGATCGTGGAGCGCGGCGCCGCTCCGGCGATCGCCGAAGCCGGTCTGCCCTACGTCCACGTCTACTCCGTGGCCGACCTCGACCTGGCCTGACCTGCGGCTTCACCGAGGCGCTCCCTGTTTCACGTGAAACAGGGAGCGCTACTCCGACGGGCAGCGTGGAGCCGGCGCGAGAGTCTGGGAAGATAAGGGCGACGATGACGTCGCCCCCAGGTCAGGGACCAAGCACTGCACACCCGCACATCCCAAGGAGCGGACAGATGCCCATCGCAACCCCCGAGGTCTACGCCGAGATGCTCGACCGGGCGAAGGCAGGCAAGTTCGCCTACCCGGCCATCAATGTGACGTCGACCCAGACCCTGCACGCTGCACTGCGCGGCTTCGCGGAGGCGGAGAGCGACGGCATCGTCCAGATCTCCACCGGTGGTGCCGAATTCCTGGGCGGCCAGTACAACAAGGACATGGTGACGGGCGCCGTAGCCCTGGCCGAGTTCGCGCACATCGTCGCCGCCAAGTACGACATCACGGTCGCGCTGCACACCGACCACTGCCCCAAGGACAAGCTGGACGCCTACGTGCGCCCGCTGCTCGACGTGTCCGCGGAGCGGGTCGCCAAGGGTCTGAACCCGCTGTTCCAGTCGCACATGTGGGACGGCTCGGCCGAGACCCTCGCCGACAACCTGTCCATCGGCCAGGAGCTGCTGGCCAAGGCCGCCGCCGCCAAGATCATCCTTGAGGTCGAGATCACCCCGACCGGTGGCGAGGAGGACGGCGTCACGCACGAGATCAACGACGAGCTGTACACGACCGTCGACGACGCGCTGCGTACGGCCGAGGCGCTCGGCCTGGGCGAGAAGGGCCGCTACCTGCTGGCAGCGTCCTTCGGCAACGTCCACGGCGTCTACAAGCCGGGCAACGTCGTCCTGCGTCCCGAGCTCCTCAAGGACCTCCAGCAGGGCGTCTCCGAGAAGTACGGCAAGCCGGCCGGAAGCCAGCCGTTCGACTTCGTCTTCCACGGCGGCTCGGGTTCCACCGCCGAGGAGATCGCCACCGCGCTGGAGAACGGTGTCGTCAAGATGAACCTCGACACCGACACCCAGTACGCCTTCACCCGCCCGGTCGCGGACCACATGTTCCGCAACTACGACGGTGTCCTGAAGGTCGACGGCGAGGTCGGCAACAAGAAGACCTACGACCCGCGCACGTGGGGCAAGGCCGCCGAGGCGGGCATGGCCGTGCGTGTCACCGAGGCGTGCGCCAACCTGCGCTCCTCGGGCACCAAGCTGAAGTAAGTACGTCACGGACGCAGGTGCGGGCCCGGTCTCCCCTCGGGGGGCCGGGCCCGCTCCGTGTCCGAGGAGTGAGGGATCCACCGTGAGCACGCCCGCGCGCTACGACTTCGACACCGTCATCGACCGCCGCGGTACCTGGTGCGTCCAGTGGGACGGGGTCGCCGACCGCTTCGGGGTGGACGGGCTGCTGCCCTTCACCATCTCGGACATGGATTTCGAGACCGCCCCCGAGGTGCTGGCCGCGCTGCGGGGCCGGCTGGAGCACGGGGTCCTCGGCTACACCACCTGGCAGCAGGACGACTTCCGGTCGGCGGTCGCCCACTGGTACGCGACCAGGTACGCCACCCGCATCGACACGGACCGGCTGGTCTACGGCCCGTCCGTGCTCAACCAGCTCTCGCAGCTGCTCCGGATGTGGACCGCCGAAGGTGAGGGCGTCGTCGTCCACACCCCGACCTACGACGGCTTCCGCAAGGCGGTCCTCGGGCTCGGGCGGGAGCTGCGGGGTGTGCCGGTGGGGGACACCGAAGCCCTCGAACGGGAGCTGGCGCGCGCCGACGCGAAGGTCCTGGTGCTGTGCTCGCCGCACAACCCCACGGGGCGGGTGTGGACCGAGGCCGAGCTGCGGGAGACGGCGGCCCTGGCCCGCCGGCACGGGGTGGCGGTGATCAGCGACGAGATCCACGCGGATTTCGTGCACGAGGGGTACACGCATGTCCCGTACTACCGGGTGGCCGGTGACGGGCGCTGGGCCCTCATCACGTCCGCGTCGAAGTCCTTCAACTTTCCGGCGCTGACCGGTTCCTACGGGCTCATCGGGGACCCGGCGGACCATGCGGAGTACCTGCGGCGCATGGAGACGGCGGAGGGGCTCGCCTCGCCCGCCGTGCTGTCGCTGACCGCGCACATCGCGGCGTACCGCGAGGGCGCGGCGTGGCTCGACGAGGTGCGGGCGTACACCGCGGGGAACCTGGCGATGGTGGGGGAGCGGCTGGACGCGGACCTCCCCGAGCTGGGGTGGGAGCCGCCGCAGGCGGGCTACCTGGCCTGGATCGACGTCCGCCCGCTGGGCGTGGACGACGAGGCGCTGCAACGGGTGCTGATCGAGCGGGAGAGGGTCGCGATCATGCCCGGGGCGGTGTACGGGGCGCCGGGGTTCCTGCGGCTGAACGTGGGGTGTGCGCGGAGCAAGGCGGAGGCGGGGGTGGCGGCGCTGGTCCGGGGGATTCGAGCCGTGCGGGCGTGACACCCTGCCGCACGGGGCGGCGGGACCGGGCGTGACGGGCGGCGGGACCGGGCGTGCGGGGGGCCGGACCGGGCGTGACGGGCAGCGCGGCCGGGCGTGGGGCGTGGGGGGCGGCGGAAACGGGTGCGGGGCGGCGGGAAGCGGCGTGGGGCGGGCGGCGCGGCTGGAACAGGCGGTCATGAATGGCCTGCGGACCGGCCGGCGGAGATGCTGCTCCTATGACTGATGCTGAGGGTGCGGGCGGTACGGACGACGACGGGATCCGGGTCGCCTCGCCCGTGGGACGCTGGGTCGTCCTCACCACCGTGCTGGGTTCCAGCATGGCCCTGCTCGACTCGACGGTCATCAATGTGGCCCTCCCGCGCATCGGCGAGGACCTCGGCACCGATCTGGCGGCGCTGCAGTGGACGGTCAACGCCTACATGCTCACCCTGGCCGGACTGATCCTGCTGGGCGGGGCGCTCGGGGACCGCTTCGGGCGGCGGCGGGTGTTCGTCCTCGGGGTGGTCTGGTTCGCCGGTGCCTCGCTGCTCTGCGGGATCGCGCCGAACGCGGAGGTGCTGATCGCCGCGAGGGCGTTGCAGGGGGCCGGGGGAGCGCTGCTCACCCCCGGCTCGCTGGCGATCATCCAGGCGAGCTTCCACCCCGACGACCGGGCCCGCGCCGTGGGGTTGTGGTCGGGGCTCGGCGGGGTCGGGGCCGCCGTCGGGCCGTTCCTCGGCGGGTGGCTGGTGGACGGGCCGGGCTGGCGGTGGGTGTTCCTGCTCAATCTGCCGCTCGCCGCCGTCTGCGTGCCCGTGGCCCTGCGCCATGTGCCGGAGTCCCGGGACCCGGAGGCCCACGGCCGGTTCGACGTGCTCGGAGCCGCGCTCGCCGCGCTGGCGCTCGCCCTGGTCACCTACGCGCTGATCGAGGTGCCGGAGCAGGGCGCCTCCGTCACGGTGATCGGCGCGGCCGTCGGCGGCGTGGTCCTCGGGACGGCGTTCGTCCAGGTGGAGCGGCGCCGGGCCGACCCCATGGTGCCGCCGTCGATCTTCGCTTCGCGGCAGTTCACCGCCGTCAACATCGTGACGTTCTGTGTGTACGCGGCCCTCGGAGGGTTCTTCTTCCTCTCCGCGATCCAGCTCCAGGTGGTCGCCGGCTACTCGGCGCTCGGCGCGGGCACCGCGCTCCTGCCCACCACGGTCCTGATGCTGCTCTTCTCGGCGTCCGCCGGTGACCTCGGACGGCGTATCGGGCCCCGCATCCCGCTCACCGTCGGCCCGCTGCTCGCCGCCGCCGGGATGCTCCTGATGCTCAGGGTCGGGCCCGGCGCCTCCTATCCGACGGACGTCCTGCCCGCCGTCGTGGTGCTGGGCCTCGGCATGGTCACCCTCGTGGCCCCGCTCACCGCCTCCGTCCTGGCCGCCGTGGAGACCGGCCGGGCCGGACTCGCCAGCGGCATCAACAACGCCGCCGCGCGGGCCGCCGGGCTGCTCGCGGTGGCCGCCCTCCCGCTGCTGGCCGGAATGGGCCCGGAGGCGTACCGCGATGCGGGGGAGTTCGCCTCGACGTTCCGGCGGGCGATGCCGATGTGCGCCGGTCTGCTGGTGGCGGGTTCCGTGATCGCCTGGTGGTCCCTGCGGACGGTTCCCGCCGCCCGGGCCGGGGCCCGTCCGGCGTGTTCGACGCACTGCGGGGTGACGGCCCCGCCCTTGGAACCGGAGCCCCGGCCCAGGCACACTTGAACCATGTCCATCCACGAGAACCTGCTCGGGGGCCCCGCCCCGACCCATCTGCCCGACGACCCGGAGCCGCGCGAGCTGCTCGCAGCCGGCACGGCGCCCGCCGATGTCGCCGCGAAGTACCCCACGTCCTCGCTGGCCTGGGCGCAGCTCGCCGACGAGGCGTACGAGGGCGGCCGGGTCATCGAGTCGTACGCGTACGCGCGCACCGGCTACCACCGCGGCCTCGACGCCCTGCGCCGCGCGGGCTGGAAGGGCCACGGCCCCGTCCCGTTCGAGCACGAGCCGAACCGCGGCTTCCTGCGGGCCCTGCACGCCCTCGCCCGCGCCGCGCAGGCGATCGGTGAGCAGGAGGAGTACGAGCGCTGCTCGTCGTTCCTGCGTGACTCCTCGCAGACCGCCGCCGACACCCTGGGCTGAGACGGCCCCCGGCTTCCGGGCCCCGCGGGCGTCGACCTGCGGGGCCCGACGTGTCGGTGGGAAGGCCGTTAGGATGCCGAGCAGGGGACCGGAGCTCCACCACCTCAGAGGAAGGGGCGGACCGCTACCCGGAAGCTCGTGTCGAGGAGACAGAAATGTCGACGATCCACCCCGACCCCGAAGCCACCGGTGCGGAGACCCCGCACCTGGACTTCGCGGGAACGACTCCGTACGAGGACTACGTCCAGGCGGATGTACTGACCCACCTCCAGCACCTGCGCTCGGACGATCCCGGCGAGATGGTCTTCCTGGTCACCACCCAGGTCATGGAGCTGTGGTTCACGGTCATCGTCCATGAGTGGGAGACCGCCGCGCACGCCTTGCGCGAGGACCGGATCCCGGTCGCCCGGGACGCCCTGAAGCGCTCGCTGCGGGAGCTGGAGGCCCTGAACGCCTCCTGGAAGCCGCTGGCCGGCCTCACCCCCGCCCAGTTCAACTCCTACCGGGGCTCGCTCGGCGAGGGGTCCGGCTTCCAGTCGGCGATGTACCGCCGCATGGAGTTCCTGCTGGGCGACAAGTCCGCGTCCATGCTCGTGCCGCACCGGGGCGCCCCCCGTGTCCACGCCGAGCTGGAGAAGGCGCTCCACGAGCCCGGTCTGTACGACGAGACGCTCGCGCTGCTGGCCCGGCGCGGTTACCCCGTACCGCAGTCGGTGCTCGGGCGCGACCTGTCGCAGAAGTACGAGCCGTCGCCCGCGGTCGAGGCCGTCTGGGCGGAGATATACGCGGCCCCGGACCAGAACGACGAGCTCGTGCGGCTCGGCGAGGTGCTGACCGACGTCGGTGAGCTGGTGTGGCGCTGGCGCAACGACCACCTGACCGCCACCCGGCGGGCGATGGGGTCGAAGACCGGGACCGGCGGATCCGCCGGGGTCGCCTGGCTGGAGAAGCGGGCCACCAAGAGCGTGTTCCCCGAGCTGTGGACGGCGCGCAGCCATGTCTGACATCAAGGAGCGTGCCGAGGCGCTCGACGCCGCCGACGAACTGGCAGCACTGCGGGAGCTGTTCACCCTCGACGACACCGTCTACCTCGACGGGAACTCGCTGGGCGCGCTGCCCCGGCACGTGCCCGCGCGCATGCAGGAGGTCCTCACCCGTGAGTGGGGCGCGCTGCGCATCCGCTCCTGGGACGAGAGCGGCTGGTGGACGGCGCCCGAGCGGATCGGCGACCGGATCGCCCCGCTGGTCGGGGCGGCCGCGGGGCAGATCGTCGTGGGCGACTCCACCAGCGTGAACGTCTTCAAGGCCGTCGTCGCGGCGACCCGCCTGGCGGGCGACGGACGCGACGAGATCCTCGTCGACGCGACGACGTTCCCCACCGACGGGTACATCGCCGGTTCGGCGGCCCGCATGACGGGCCACCGTGTCGTCCCGGTCGCCCCGTCCGACGTACCGGCAGCGCTCGGGCCGCGTACCGCGGCCGTCCTGCTGAACCACGTCGACTACCGCACGGGCCGGCTCCACGACCTGCCCGGCCTCACCGCCGCCGCCCACGAGGCGGGCGCGCTCGCCGTCTGGGACCTGTGCCACACCGCGGGCGCCCTGCCGGTCGGTCTCGACACGCACGGTGTCGACCTGGCCGTCGGCTGCACGTACAAGTACCTGAACGGCGGCCCCGGTTCGCCGGCCTACCTGTACGTGGCCGAGCGCCACCAGGAGGCCTTCGACTCGCCCCTGCCCGGGTGGACCTCGCACGCCGATCCGTTCGCGATGACCCCCGGCTACGCCCCCGCGGACGGCTCCGTGCGGGGCCGGGTGGGCACCCCGGACATCCTGTCCATGCTGGCCCTGGAGTCGGCGCTGGACGTGTGGGACGGCGTGCGGGTGGAGGCCGTACGGGCCAAGTCCCTGGCGCTGACGGACTTCTTCCTGGAGTGCGTCGCCGCCCACGTCCCCGAGGGACGGGTCACCTCCGTCACGCCGGTTCCTCATGCGGAGCGCGGCAGCCAGGTCTCGCTGAGGTGCGACGGCGCGGCCGAGGTGATGCGGGTGCTGATCGAGCGCGGCGTGGTCGGCGACCTGCGCCGCCCCGACATCCTGCGCTTCGGTTTCACCCCGCTGTACGTCGGATTCGCCGACGCGGAGCGGGCGGCGCGGACCCTCGGCGAGGTGCTCGCGGCCTGAGCGTGCGCCGCCGTACGGGTCCGTGCTCCGGGCCCGTACGGCGGCGGCCCGCCGTACTGGTACCGTCCCCGCAGGTCAGTCCAGTGGGGCACAGGCGTAGGACGGTTGGAGCAGCATGTCGGATTCTGCCGCGCGTGATCGCGAAGCCTCCGAGACCGAGTCGGCGTTCGCCCATCCGGTGGTCGCCCCCGACGGGTCCGCCGCCTATGGGAGCCACCCCGACCAGGTTGTCGACTTCTTCGCGCCGAGGGACGGCAGGACCGGGGCTCCGCTCGTCGTGCTCCTGCACGGCGGGGCCTGGCGGGCGCCGTACGACCGGCAGCACGTCTCGCCGTTCGCGGACTTCCTGGCGCGGCGCGGCTTCGCCGTGGCCAGCGTCGAATACCGCCGCGGCGGGGAGATCCCGCAGCAGGGCGCCGCGGGCCCGGTCGCCGGGCGCTGGCCCGAGACCTTCGACGACGTGGCGGCCGCCATGGACGCCCTTCCGGCGCTGGCTGCCCGGGAACTGCCCGGAACCGATCTGCGCAAGACCGTGGTCACCGGGCACTCGGCCGGTGGGCAGCTCGCCCTGTGGGCCGCCGCCCGGCATGTGCTGCCGGAGGGGTCGCCGTGGCGGCTGCCCGCCGCGCCGCCGCTGCGCGGCGTGGTCGCGCTGGCTCCCATCGGGGACTTCGCGAGCGCGGTGGAGCTGGACGTCTGCTCCGGTGCGCTCCACCAGCTCCTCGGTGGGAAGGACGACTTCGAAGCGCGGAGCGCTCACGTGGATCCGGCGTTGCTGCTGCCGACGGGGATCGCGACGGCCGTCGTCCAGGGGGTGGAGGACCTGACCGTGCCGCAGGCCGTCACCGAGGCGTTCGTGGACGCCGCGGCGAAGGCCGGCGAGATGGTGGGGCTGACGCTGCTGGACGGAGTGGGGCACTTTCCCCTGATCGACCCCTCCGCGGACGCCTGCGCGGTGGTGGCCGAGGAGATCGCCCAACTGGCCTGGTAGTACTTGCGACGGACGGCCGCGGATCCGCATCACTGGTGACGACCGGGGCACGGGCCGCCGCCTACCGTGGAAACGTGACCGAGACCAAGACCAGAAGCCCGGAGTTCCGGCTGGCCGCAGGGGCGATAGGCGGCCTGCGGCAGGACCTCTTCCACGACGTGTTCGACTACCGCCCGCTCGGGCCGCTCGGCACGGACGGGCCGGTGATCCGCCGGCTTCCGAAGCCGGTCCGGATGCGGGCCGTCTGGTTCCCGCACGCGGTGGTGGGCGCGGTCGCGCTGATCGCGCTGCTCGAAGGCGTCTTCGCTGCGAACACGTACTCCCCGTTCGGGATCGCGACCCTCATCACCGCGTTCCTGCCGGCCGCCACGTTGCTCATGACCCTGCTCCGCCCCGTCCTCGCCTTCTGGGTGTCGATCGCCTCGGCCCCGGTGATGGCCTTCGTGGGCAGCGGGGACTGGCCGTGGGCGCCGAACGCCTTCGTCTGCCACCTGGCAGTCCTGATCGTCGTGGCGGCGCGGACCCGTCCGCGCACGGCGGCCTGGATGTGGGTGATCACCGCGTTCACCGGGACCTCCCTGGAGACCATCGGCCCCTGGAACCCCTCGTCGACCAACAGCGGCATGGTCTTCACGTCCGCCATGGCCCTGCTCGTCGTGACCGTCGTGCAGACCCGCCACGAGGCCCGGCGCGAGGTGACCGTGCAGCGCACCGTCACCGCCGTCGAGCGGGACCGGCGCACGCTGCTGGAGGAGCGCACCACCATCGCCCGCGAACTGCACGACGTCGTCGCGCACCACATGTCGGTCGTCGCCATCCAGGCCGAGGCGGCCCCGTACCGGGTGGAGAACCCGCCGCCCGAGCTGGAACAGGCCTTCCTGACCATCCGGGAGAACGCCGTGGCCGCCCTCACCGAGCTGCGCCGGGTCCTCGGTGTCGTACGCGCCGACGACTACGAGGTGCCGGACGCCCCGCAGCCCACGCTCGCGGAGCTGGACCGGCTGCTGGGCAACGTCCGGGAAGCGGGGCTGGAGACGGACAAGACCGTCACCGGCGCGGTGCGGGAGCTTCCGCAGGGTGTCGAGCTGTCGGCGTACCGGATCGTGCAGGAGGCGCTGAGCAACACGCTGCGGCACGCTCCGGGTGCCGCAGCGAGGGTGGAGATCGGCTATGTGCTCGGCGGGCTCGGGGTGCGCGTCGTCAACGGTCCCGCGCGGGGGCTGGTCAAGCCGTCGCCGGGGGCCGGTCACGGAATCACGGGGATGCGGGAACGGGTCGCGATGCTGAACGGCGAGATGACCGCGGGGTCGACGGAGGACGGCGGGTACGAGGTCGCCGTGTTCCTGCCCGTACCGGCTCAGCGCGACGGCGGTGAGGGCGCGTGAGCGAATCGCCGATCCGGGTACTGATCGTCGACGACCAGATGATGGTCCGCGAGGGTTTCTCCGTGCTGCTCAACGCGATGCCCGGCATCGAGGTCGTGGGCGAGGCCGTCGACGGGCGGCAGGCGGTCTCGCAGGTCGCCGCACTGCGGCCCGACGTGGTGCTGATGGACATCCGGATGCCCGAGCTCAACGGCATCGACGCGACCCGGGAGATCGTCGCCGCCGACGCGGACGCCAAGGTGCTCGTCCTCACCACGTTCGACCTCGACGAGTACGTCTACCAGGCCCTGAGGGCCGGCGCCTCGGGCTTCCTCCTGAAGGACGCCTCGGCACGGCAGCTCGCCGAGGGCGTGCGGGTGGTGGCGTCCGGCGAGGCGCTGCTCGCCCCGACGGTGACCCGGCGGCTGATCACCGAGTTCTCGAAGATCGCCGAGGCACCGCGGCCGCCCGCCATGGCCAGGATCGGCGACCTCACCGAGCGGGAGACGGAGGTGCTGGTGCTGATCGCCCAGGGGCTGTCGAACCTGGAGATCGCCACTCACCTGGTGGTCGCCGAATCGACGATCAAGACGCACGTCAGCCGCGTCCTGGTGAAGCTGGGGCTGCGGGACCGGACGCAGGCGGCCGTGTTCGCGTACGAGGCGCGGCTGGTCACGCCCGGATAGCGTCGGCCCATGCACGTGTCCTTCGACCCCTGGTCCCCGGCGTTCGTCGCCGATCCGTACCCCGCCTACGCCGCGCTGCGCGCCACCGGCCGGGCGCACTACTTCGAGCCGACGCGTCAGTGGCTCGTCCCGCACTACTCCGACGTGTCCGGGCTGCTGCGCGACCGGCGGCTGGGGCGGACGTATCTGCACCGCTTCAGCCACGACGAGTTCGGCGTCGACGCGCCGCCCCCGGCCCACGAGCCGTTCCACACGCTCAACGGGAACGGGATCCTCGACCTGGAGGCACCCGACCACACCCGGATCCGGCGGCTGGTCGCCAAGGCGTTCACGCCCCGCCGGGTCGAGGCGCTCGCCCCGACCGTGGAGCGGCTGGCCGCCGGACTCGTCGACGACTTCGTCGAGGCGGGGGGCGGCGACCTGCTGAGCGCGGTCGCCGAGCCGCTCCCCGTGGCCGTCATCGCCGAGATGCTGGGCGTCCCGGAGGCCGACCGGGGGCTGCTGCGGCCGTGGTCGGCGGCGATCTGCGGGATGTTCGAGCTGAATCCGACGGAGGAGACCGCAGGGGCCGCGGTGCGGGCCTCCGTCGAGTTCTCCGCATATCTGCGCGGTCTGATCGAGGCGCGGCGCGCTGATCCGGGGGCGGACCTGATCTCCGGCCTCATCGCCGCCCACGACGACGAGGACCGGCTGACCGAGCAGGAGATCGTCTCCACCTGTGTGCTGCTGCTCAACGCCGGTCACGAGGCGACCGTCAACGCCACCGCCAACAGCTGGTGGATGCTCTTCCGGCACCCGGAGCAACTGGCAGCCCTGCGGGTGGACCACGGCATGCTGCCGACCGCGGTGGAGGAACTGCTGCGCTACGACACCCCGGTGCCCATGTTCGCGCGGTGGGTCCTGGACGACATCGAGATCGACGGCACCGTCATCCCGCGCGGTGCACAGGTCGCGCTGCTCTTCGCGTCGGCCAACCGGGACCCTGAGCGATTCGCCGATGCGGAGACGCTGGACCTGTCCCGTGAGGACAACCCGCACATCTCCTTCGGTGCGGGCATCCACTACTGCCTGGGTGCGCCGCTGGCACGCCTCGAACTGAACGCTTCCTTCGGTGAGTTGCTGCGCAAGGCACCCGGGATGCGGTTGGCGGCCGAGCCGGAGTGGAACTCCGGGTACGTGATCCGGGGGCTGCGGGCGCTACAGGTCGAGATCTGAGGCGGCGGTGCCGGAGAGCCGTACGTGGTCCGGGTCCCGGGGGTTCGACCAGGTGTGCAGGCCCCACGTGGACAGGGCCAGGACTCCCGCCGTGCACACGGCCGCGACGAGGACCCGGGACCGCTGCCGTGCCCGCCCGCGGAGCAGACGCAGGGTCAGCAGCCAGGAGACCGGGGGGACCAGGGCCCCGGCGAGCAGGACGAGGGGCAGCTCCGTCCACAGGACGGAGAGGTCCCTGCCGTGCCCCTCGAAGCCCATGCCCAGGTGCACTCCGGTGCGGTGGGACGACCCCCAGACGTACAGGGCGGTCACCGCCCCGAGCGCCGCCGCCGCACATCCTCCGTACCCCGCCGTGTCCCTCTGGTCCATACGGGTCAGGACGTCGTCGCGTTCGTGGCCGGTTCCCTACGTGGTCAGCAGGTCCCGCCGCCGGAAGCCCTCCAGGCCGAGCAGGACCAGGGCCGCTGCGACCAGGGTGAGGACGGCCAGGGGCGTCCACTCCATGGGGGCCGCGGGCAGCTGCGGGACATGGCCGAAGGGGGACAGGTCGTTCATCCGGTCCGGGAAGCGGAGCAGCGGGCCCAGGTAGCCGGTCACGAACGCGTACACCGGGACGGCCCACGCGGCCGGGGCCGCCCGTGGCAGCCAGCCGTACAGGACCGCGGTCACCCCGGCGGTGACCCAGAGCGCGGGGGCGTAGGCGAGTGCCGCACCCGTGAGGGAGAGCACCAGCCCGGGGTCACCGGCGGACGCCGCCCCCAGGACGCCGATGCCGAGGCCCGCCGCCGCCAGGAGCGCCGTGCCGCCCGCGACGGCGACCGCGACATGGCTCCCCGCCCACCTGGCGCGGGACAGGCCGGTCGCCAGAAGGGGTTCGGCGCGGCCCGCGCCCTCCTCGGCCCGGGGGCGAAGGGATGCCATGACGACGTACACGGAGGACACGACGGCGAGGATCACCATGATCATCGATGCGAACGACTCGGCCGTGCTCGTGCCGCCGATCCTCCGCAGCGCGTCCTGGACCTGGTCGATGTTCTTCAGCATGTCGTCGGCCTCGCCGAGGATCGACCCGTACATCGCGCCCATCACGAAGAGCCCCGCGCCGAATCCGGCGAGCACCGGGCGGTGGAGCCGCAACGCGAATCCCAGCGGCCGGAGCAGCGCGGCGGACGCCGTCGGGCTGCCGGGCCGGCCGGCGCGGAGTCCCGCGCCTACGTCGCGCCGCGTCGACAGGACGAATCCGGTGCCCGCGCAGAGCGCGGCGAGCGCCACGCAGAGCAGCAGCGGCCACCAGCGGTCGTCCACCCAGGGGTAGGTCCGCTGGACCCAGCCGATCGGGGAGAGCCAGGAGAGCGCGTCGTCACCGCCCGCGTCACCGGCTGCCCGCAGGACGTAGGCGAGTCCGATGACGGCGAGCGCCAGGCCGGACGCGCCCCGGGTGTGGGCGGTGATCTGTGTGGTGATCGCGGCGACACCCGCGAAGACCAGGCCCACTGCTGCGTGCGCGAGGCCGTAGAGCAGTGCGCTCCCGGCGCCGCCCGGGGCCAGGTCCATGGCTCCGAGCCCGACGGCGAGCAGAGCCGCGAGGGCGAGGTCGGCGATCACCGCGACCCACAGCGCGGCGGCCAGGTGCGCGTGGCGTCCGACAACGGTGGAGCGGACGAGCTCGGCGCGGTCGGTCTCCTCCTCGTCCCGGGTGTGGCGGGTGATGACCAGGACGCTCATGAGCCCGACCAGCACGGCGACGAAGCCGAGCATCTGGTGGCCGAGCATCGAGCCGAAGGTGTAGTCGTCCAGGTAGTGCCGGGGCCCGGTCATGGCGAGCCCGGCGGGGCTGTCCATGGTGGTGACGACGGAGGCGCGGGCCTCGGCGCCTGAATAGAGCGTCCTGAACTTGTCGGCGGTGGCCAGCGTGCCGACGAGCAGCGCGAGGATCCACGCGGGAAGCCGGACGCGGTCCCTGCGCAGGTTGAACCGGACCAGGGCGCCGGTGCCCGTCAGCGACTCCGGCCCGGCGAAGGCCCGGGCCGGCGCGGGGGTGCCGGTGGCGGTCGTGGCGCTCATCGCGCGTCCTCGGGGGTGGGGGCGTGGCGGTGGGCGGCGAGCTCGTCGCCGTAGTGGCGGAGCATGAGCTCCTCCAGGGTCGGCGGATGGCTGATCAGACCGCGCACTCCGCATGCGGCGAGCTTGCTCACGGCCCGGTCGAGGTGTCCGCCGTCCACGGTGAACCGCACCCGGCTCCCGCCTCCCGCACCGTCGTCGGTGATCTCCACGGAGTGCACGCCGGGCAGCGAGTCGAGCCCTGCGGCCGGCCGCGCCGTCTCGGCCTCGATCGTCGTGCGCGTCAGATGCCGCATCTCGCTCAGCGATCCGGACTGCACGGTCCTGCCGAGCCTGATGATGCTGACCCGGTCGGCCAGCTTCTCGACCTGGGCCAGGATGTGGCTGGAGAGCAGCACGGTCCTGCCGGCGGCCTTCGCCTCCAGGACGACGTCCTGGAAGACGACCTCCATGAGGGGGTCGAGCCCGGCCGTCGGCTCGTCCAGGAGCAGCAGTTCCGCGTCGGAGGCCAGCGCGGCCACGATGGCGACCTTCTGGCGGTTGCCCTTGGAGTAGGTCCGGCCCTTCTTCGTCGGGTCGAGGTCGAAGCGCTCGATCAGCTCGTCGCGGCGCCGCTCGTCGGCCCCGCCGCGCAGATGGGAGAGGAGGCCGATGGCCTCGCCCCCGGTGAGGCCCGGCCACAGCTCCACGTCACCGGGGACGTAGGCCAGGCGCCGGTGCAGCTCGACGGCGTCGTGCCACGGATCCTTGCCGAGCAGCCGGGCCGCGCCCGAATCGGGGCGCAGCAGCCCCAGCAGGACCCGGATGGTGGTGGACTTCCCGGCGCCGTTGGGGCCGAGGAAGCCATGGACCTCGCCCGTCTCGACGGCGAGGTCGAGGCCGTCCAACGCGTGTGTCCGCCCGAACGACTTGTGCAGTCCGGCGACGCTGATTGCCTTCGTCATGTTTCCGAACGTACGCGGGTTTCACAAAGTTGTGAAGTTAAGGAAGCATATAAAGTTGGGCCGTGATCGGAGCGGAGGAGGCGGCGGAGGGTATGGCCAGCGGGACCGAGGAACCCGGGACGGCGGGAGGCGGTACGCGCGCGGTGCGTGACGGGGATGTGAGCGGTGAGAGGGACGCCGTGCGCGACGAGGACACGGTCCATGGCGAGGACGCCGTGCGGGACGAGGACGCCGTGTCCCGGTTCGTCGAGCGCTTCGCGGCCGACATGACGGAGGCCGGGATGCAGCGGATGGCCTCGCGCGTCTTCGCCGCGCTCCTCGCCGACGACGACGGCTCCATGACCTCGGCCGAGCTCGGCCGCCGGCTGCAGATCAGCCCGGCCGCGGTCTCGGGGGCGGTCACCTACCTCACGCAGGTCAGCATGGTCGGCCGCGAACGCGACCCGGGCTCACGCCGCGACCGCTACCGCCTGCACGACGAGATCTGGTGGGCGGCCTTCGCGAGCCGCGACCAGGTGCTCACCCGCTGGGAGCGCACGCTGAGGGAGGGTGCCCGCTCGCTCGGCGAGGACACCCCGGCCGGCGCGCGGCTCGTGGAGACGGCGGAGTTCTTCGCCTTCCTCCAGAAGGAACTGCTCGGCGTCCTCGACCGCTGGCGCGAGAGCCGCGGCCGGACGGAGTGAGGCGGCGGGGCCGCCCTGCCCTGCCCGGGCAGGGCGCCTGTCACCCGTCACACCGGTTCCGCCGGGAGCACCAGACCCCAGGCACCCGCCCGTACGGTCCAGGTGCGGGTCCTGACGGGGCCCCCGACCTGTATGTCCGCGCGGTAGCGGAAGTCCGGACCGGAGACCGTGACCGCCTTGGCCTCGGCCGTGTGCGTCCCTCCGGAGGCGGTGCGGATCACCACGTCGGCCAGACCACCGTCGCCCTGGGCGCTCACCGAGACGCCCTCGACCGGCCGGTCCAGGTCGTTCAGCAGGACACCGTCCGCCTCGACCCGCAGCCGGTGGGTGCGGGCGGGCCCGGAGGGTGAGGGAGGGGCGGGGCGGACCAGGGAGGCCACGAGGGTGCGGCAGGTGTCCCAGACCGTGTGGGGCGGGCCCGGGGAGGGCCGGGCCGCCGGTATGCGCAGCTCGCCCAGGACCACGCCGTCGCTGTCGTCGACGAGCAGGTCCAGCCGGCGCGCGGTCCCGTCGAGCGCCGTGCGCGCGGCCGCCACGGCGCCCCGGGGCACGCCCAGTGCGTAGCTGAGTTCCAGGGTGTGCGCCGCGCCGACCGGGATCAGGGCGAGCGCGCTCTCCGCGAGCTCCCGCTCGCGGTGGAGCTGGGAGACCGCGCGCAGCAGCGCGTGGTCGTCGCCGACGACCACCGGGCGCCTGGAGCCCCGTCGGGACAGGGCCTTGGCGAATTCGTCGGGGCCGTCCGGAAGGCAGATCTTGGTGTGCGCGCCCGCGCCCAGCACGTCCTTCGCGATGCGCACGGACTCGCCGTCGTAACGGCGGGCAAGGGGGTCGATGAGCACGAGTAGCTGGTGGTCGCCGTCGCCGGGGGGCTCTGCAGCCGACACCTCGGTCCTTCCTCGGGTAGCATCTTGGTGCAAGAGCCCCTTGCGCTATTGCGCCAGGGGCTTGGTCTATTCCGGGGCACCCGGTTCGACGGCTCAGGCTTTGCCGTACATCGTCGTGCGGCAGGTACGACCTTTACGTACGCCCCCTGACCTTGGACATGCCCCGCCCGGAAGGGGTGTACGCCTGTGCCCGCACTTGTGCTGCTCGGTGCTCAGTGGGGTGACGAGGGCAAGGGGAAGGCCACCGACCTCCTCGGTGGATCCGTTGACTATGTGGTGCGTTACCAGGGCGGCAACAATGCCGGCCACACGGTCGTCGTAGGCGACCAGAAGTACGCACTGCATCTCCTCCCCTCCGGAATCCTGTCGCCGGGGTGTACCCCGGTCATCGGGAACGGTGTCGTCGTCGACCCGGCGGTGCTGCTTTCCGAGCTGAGCGGTCTGAACGAGCGAGGCGTCGATACGTCCAAGCTCCTGATCAGCGGTAACGCTCATTTGATCACCCCGTACAACGTCACCGTCGACAAGGTGACGGAACGCTTCCTCGGTAAGCGCAAGATCGGGACGACCGGCCGCGGCATCGGCCCGACCTACGCCGACAAGATCAACCGGGTGGGCATCCGCGTCCAGGACCTCTACGACGAGTCGATCCTGGAGCAGAAGGTCGAAGCGGCGCTGGAGCAGAAGAACCAGCTCCTGGCCAAGGTCTTCAACCGGCGCGCGATCGAGTCGGAGAAGATCGTCGAGGAGATGCTCCAGTACGCGGAGCAGATCAAGCCGTACGTCGCCGACACGACGCTGATCCTGAACAACGCCATCGACGCGGGCAAGGTCGTCCTCTTCGAGGGCGGCCAGGGCACCCTGCTGGACGTCGACCACGGCACGTACCCCTTCGTCACCTCGTCGAACCCGACCGCGGGCGGCGCCTGCACCGGAGCCGGCGTGGGCCCGACGAAGATCAGCCGGGTCATCGGCATCCTCAAGGCCTACACCACTCGTGTCGGTGCCGGCCCCTTCCCGACCGAACTTCTCGACGAGGACGGCGAAGCGCTGCGCAGGATCGGCGGCGAGCGCGGTGTCACCACCGGCCGTGACCGCCGCTGCGGCTGGTTCGACGCCCCGATCGCGCGCTACGCGACCCGGGTCAACGGCCTCACCGACTTCTTCCTCACCAAGCTGGACGTGCTGACCGGCTGGGAGCAGATCCCGGTGTGCGTGGCGTACGAGATCGACGGCAAGCGCGTCGAGGAGCTCCCGTACAACCAGACCGACTTCCACCACGCGAAGCCGATCTACGAGAACCTGCCGGGCTGGTCCGAGGACATCACCAAGGCCAAGACCTTCGGCGACCTGCCGAAGAACGCGCAGGCGTACGTGAAGGCGCTGGAGGAGATGTCCGGCGCCCCGATCTCCGCGATCGGTGTCGGCCCCGGCCGGACCGAGACGATCGAGATCAACTCCTTCCTCTAGGAGACCGCGCGACGGCGGCCGGACCTTCCACGGGGAGGGTCCGGCCGCCGTCGTTCGTCCGCGGCCGTGGTCGTCCTGTGTCCGCCGTCGTCGTTCGTCCGGGGTGCGGGCGTCCGTCCGGCAGCGGGCCGCGCGCGGGAGGAGCCGCCGGCAGGGGCGCCCCCGGGTCAGGGGTGCCCCGCGTCAGAGGCGCCCCGGGCAGGGGAGCTGCCGGAGGAACGCGCACGTCAGGAGCAGGTGCGCGCCACGCGCGCGATGCCGGGGTGCTGTTCCAGGCCCCCTACTCGGGTAGGGGCCGTTCCTCTCCGCAGAGCCGCATCCCCCGCGGTGTCGCGCAGGGCAGGTGGCCGCTGGTGCGCATGATCTCCTCGCCGTAGTTGTCCAGGTAGTTGAGGAAGCCGGCCACCAGCGAGCTCGCGGGCGGCGACCCGTAGGTGTAGGCGTACTCGATCTCGCGGTACGGGTAGCCGCTGGTGGCGATGGTGTCGACGGAGGGGGCGATGCCGTCGATGGTGGTCCGGTGCGCCCCGTCGGGCACGGTGCCGCCTCGCAGTTCGGAGTAGCCGATCGCTCCGTCGAGAGCGGCGACCTCGGCGAGGACCTGGTCCGTGCCGTCGAGCTCGCAGCGCAGCACCGGAGCCTCGCCGTAGTCCTTGGTGGTGCAGTCGCGTGAGGACGTGGCCGGCTCGTTGGCGTCCAGGACGCGCCGCTGGAACACCTCGCGGGTACCGGAGTTGGCGTCGCGGCTGACGAGCCGGATCTCCAGGTCGGGGCCGTTCCCCGTGATCTCGTTCCAGTTGCGGATCTCGCCGCGGTAGATCCGCCGGATCTGGTCGGTGGAGAGGTCCTTCACGGGCACCGAGTCGTTGACGACGAGGGAGAACAGCGAGATCGCGACGGGCTTCCCGTGCAGCGCGGTGAGGGCCGCCGGCCTGGGGCCGTCGGACAGGGCGATCATCGACGGCGAACCGGCCGACCCGGCCTTGCCTCCGGCGGCGTCGAGCTTCCGCACACCGGCGTTGCTGCCGTGGATGTCCAGCGTGATGACGGAGCCCTCGCACTCGTCCTCGTACGTCTGCTTCAGCTCCTCCATGACCGGCCCGAAGGCGGTGGAGCCGGTGACCGTGAGGGTGCCCCGGGCGCAGTCCATCGGGGGCGGGGAATCGTCCCGTACGACGATGATGGCGGCCAGTGTGACGACGCAGGTGGTGAGGGCCACGGTGATGATCCTGGACGCCCGGCCGAACAGCGGGGGCTTCTCGTCGGGGCGGGCCGCCTTGTTCCGCGCCACGACGCCGTCCCGGATGCCCCCGGTGACCTTGATCGGGCCGCCCACGTGCGAACCGGTGAGCAGGACCAGCAGCTTGAAGTGCTCGTTGCGGTTGAGCGGGACGCGCGGCAGCCGGATGACCGAGCCGTCGTGCCGCAGACCCGCCGACGGGGTGAAGTGATCCATCAGGTGTTCGGCGTCCGGGGAGTGGGTCACCGCGATCCCGCGCACCGTGCGACCGGTGAACTCCGCGGTGAGACCGTTGAGTTCGCCCCGCCCGGTGTAGTCCTCGTCGCCGATCGACTGCGAGCCGTCGTTCTCGATGCGCAGCAGGACGAGCGTGGCGTCGGCCATGTCCGGGGTCTCGCTGAAGAGGCCGAGCCGCACGTTGGCCCGGCCCTGGCTGACTTCGCTGCCTATGGGGGTGTCCATCTGCACGCGGTAGCCGATGCGCTTGCGGCGGGGGACACGGCGCTCGTACCAGAGCACACCGGCCGAGGTCGCGACGCCCAGGAGGGCGGTGAGCGTGGCGATGACGTTCTCGGGAGTGAACAGCCCGTCCATGGTGGTGGCGGCCCCTCGTGGGTGCGGTGTGCCGGACGGCGACACCGTACGACCGCGGACCGTGCGGTGGGGGAGGCTCCGGATTCCTTCCGGGGACGTTCGCCTCGCGTTCAACAGGACTCTGCACGGCCGGGGTTGAGGGTGTGCGTGAGGGGGCCGAGTTTTGGTCTAGACCTTGACAGGTCCAGACCATCGCCGCTTGAGTGGGCCGTACCCCCCATGGCGGCGCACGCTCGACGCGGGCGCCGCGACGAAGGAGTGATCGCGTGTTCAAACGTGTCATGAGCCTGATCGCCGCGCTGGGCGCGGTCGTCGCGACGCTCGTCATTCTTCCCGCCACCACGGCGGCGGCCGCCGCCTGCGCCCCGGCCTGGAGCGCCTCCGCCGTCTACTGGGGCGGCGGCTCCGCCTCGTACAACGGACACAACTGGTCCGCGAAGTGGTGGACCCAGAACGAGCGGCCCGGTTCGGCCGACGTCTGGGCCGACCAGGGCACCTGCGGCGGCGGGACGGACCCGGGTCAGCCGAACCCCTCGGGCTTCGTCGTCAGCGAGGCGCAGTTCAACCAGATGTTCCCGAGCAGGAACTCCTTCTACACCTACAGCGGCCTGACCGCGGCCCTGAGCGCCTACCCCGGCTTCGCCAACACCGGCAGCGACACGGTGAAGAAGCAGGAGGCGGCGGCGTTCCTCGCCAACGTGAGCCACGAGACCGGCGGTCTGGTGTACATCGTGGAGCAGAACACCGCGAACTACCCGCACTACTGCGACACCAGCCAGTCGTACGGCTGCCCGGCCGGCCAGGCCGCCTACTACGGCCGCGGTCCGATCCAGCTCAGCTGGAACTTCAACTACAAGGCCGCCGGTGACGCGCTCGGCATCGACCTGCTCGGCAACCCCTGGCAGGTGGAGCAGAACGCCTCCGTGGCCTGGAAGACCGGTCTCTGGTACTGGAACACGCAGTCCGGCCCCGGCACCATGACCCCGCACAACGCCATGGTCAACGGTGCGGGCTTCGGTGAGACCATCCGCTCGATCAACGGCAGCATCGAGTGCAACGGCGGCAATCCCGCCCAGGTGCAGAGCCGTGTCGACAAGTACAAGGCGTTCGCCCAGATCCTCGGCACCACCCCCGGCTCGAACCTGAGCTGCTGAGCCCGGCCCCACCCCGGGGAACGGGGGCGCATCCGGCTCGTGGCCGGGTGCGCCCCCGATTCGTGTTCCCGGGCGGGCGGTTGGCAGGATCACGCACCATGAGTACGGACAGCGACAGCACACCGCCCGCGACCACCGGGGACCGCCTCGCCCTGATCGACGACATCCTCGCCCTGCCCTTCCCCGCGGGCGAGGAGAGCGAGGACAGCGAAGGGCGGAGCAGCGGACCCGGGCACCACCTGTTGATCCTGCGGGCCGGCCAGGACCTCTGGGAGGACCGGTCCCCGGAGTGCGTCGAACCCGCCGAGCAGGAGATCGAGGAGGAGTTCAGCGTCCTGGCGACCGCCCTGAGCGCACGGTGGGGTGAGCCGGAGACCGTGGACCTCTGGCCCTATCTGGAGCGGGAGGACGCGGACACCGTCCCGGAGCCGATGGGCCAGCTCTGCAACCTGGCGGGCAGCATGCAGATCTGGCGCGTGCCCGCGAGCACACGGTGGCTGGGCCTGGCCGTCGGGCAGGCCGACCCCGAATTCCCCATCTGGCTCCTCGCCGCCGTGGGAGAGACGGCGACGCTGCCCGGCTGATGCGCGGGCCCCGCGCGGGACGGTCAGAGCAGCGCAGGCTTCACGGACATCAGCAGGTGCTGGTGGGAGGGTGCCCCGGCACTCTCCCCACCGGTGATCATGGCGCGCTGCCCCGGGCCCATCAGCGCCAGGCGGACCGTGGCGTCCTCGAAGGAGGCCAGGGCCTCCAGCAGGTACGCGGGACTGAACGCCACCGTCATCTCCTCGACGCCCTCCGAAGCCGCCGGAAGCCGCTGCGAGGCCACGTCGTCCTCGAACCCCGCCTGCAGCAGCACCGAGCCGTCCGGGCCCGGGGTGAAGGTCATCTGGAGCGGGCTGCCGCCGTCCGCCACGACGGAGACCCGCTTCACGGCCTCCACCAGGCGTGCCCTGTCCAGCACCACGACCGTAGGGCCGGACAGGGCGAACAGCTTGTCGTGCCGGGGCAGCCGGCCGTCCAGGAGGCGCACCGTCGTCCGCGTACCGGCATGCTCGAATCCCGCCGACCCCCCGTCCACCGCGACGTCGACCCGGCCCGTCCTGCCGAGCGACCGGGCGATCTCGGCCAGCCTGCGGGCCGGCACCAGGACGTCGGCAGCCACGTCGGACGCGGTCCCCTCGAACGGCAGGGTGCGCACCGCGAAGCGGTATCGGTCCGTCGCCGCCAGCGTCATCGTGGAGCCGTCGAGGCCGAGGCGTATGCCGGTGAGCACGGGCAGGCTGTCGTCCCGCCCCGCGGCCACCGCCACCTGCGCGACCGCCGCGGCGAACTCCCCTGCTTCCACCGCTCCGCGTACCTCCGGCAGCGGGGGCGGCGTGGGGTAGTCGTCGAGGGGCAGGAGGGAGAGGCCGAAGCGCGAGCCGTCCCCGGTGACCGTGAGACGGGAGCCCTCCACCGCGCACTCCACAGGTCCCTCGGGCAGCACCTTGCAGATGTCGAGCAGCCGGCGCCCCATGACCAGGACCTTTCCGGTGCGGACGGTGTGCGCCTCCGCGTCGACACGGGCGGACGCCTCGAAGTCCAGCCCGGACACCCGGAGCCGGCCGTCCTCGGCCTCCAGGAGGAGGCCGCCGAGGACGGGGACGGGCGAACGGGCGGGGAGCACCCGGGCCGCCCGGGAGACGGCGTCGGTCAGTGCGCCACGCTCCATGCGGAATTCCACTGCGGGGGCCTCTCGTCCGGTGTGCGACACGGTCGAGAACCACGCTAGGGGCCACCACTGACAACGGCCCCGGGCGACGACAGCGACCACCCCCGTGAGCCGCTGCCGCCGTGCCGTCGGACGTCCCCCGATGTCTTCGGGCCCCCGGTGCGGTACGTCCCGACGCCTCCCGACGTCCCCGGAACGTCCCGGAACACGCTGGGGACTCTAGGGGCACGGGGCCGCGGGCCGGGAGATTCAATTCGCACTGCGTGGCCCGCGACGGGTATCGAACCGCACAACCGCACCGGTACTCTGCACTCCGGTTCGGCGGAGATCGGAGGACACGTGCGTGCTCGGGAACGGGCCGACGACGTGCTGCTGATGTACCGGCTGGCGCGGACCGGCGGATCTCCCGAACTGCTCCGCCGACTGGCGCGGCGGGCCGAGGGCTGGGCCGGGATCGTGGACGGGGACGGAACGGTTCTCCAGGCCGTGGCCGGCAGCGTGCGGTGGCCGGCGCACGAGGCGGCGGATCTCGCCTCGGCGGCGGCACGGCAGCTGACGGCGCGGGGCACCGGCTCGTACTCCCTCGACACGGACGAGTGTGCCGCCCTGCTGCTGCCCCTCGAACGGGCCTCCCAGGAGCGAGCCTTCGACGCCATGTCCTCCCACGACATTGCCTCCCACGATCGGGGCTCCCACGACCGGGGCTCCCACGACCGGGGCTCCCACGACCCGGCCCACCTCGACGGGCCTCCCCAGGACCGGACTTCGCCGGACCGGGGTTCCCAGGACCGGATGTCCCTCGCCCGGGTGTCCGGGAGCCGCGGCCCGGTCCTCGCCGTCGTCGCGCCCAAGCCCCTGCCCGTCGGGCTGGCCACGCTGATGGCCGACGCGGTGATGCCCCTGGCGCTGGCCTGGGCGTCGGAGAACGTCGAACGCAAGCGGCGGCGGGTGGACCTCGCGGAGTCCCGGGGACGCGAGGCGGTCCTCCATCTCCTGATGACGAATCAGCTCTCCATCGCCCACCAGGTGGCGGGCGCCCTGCGGCCGAGGCTCCCCGACCCCGTACGCGTCTGTGTCGTCGAATGCTCCGGCGGACAGCGCGACGAGGTGGCCCGCATCTGCGCGGACGTCTCCGGCGGACGGACGTGGATCGTGCGCTGCCCGGTCTACGCGCGCCATCTGATCCTGATCGCGCCGGCCGACGAGGAGGCACGGGAACAGGAGGCGGGGGGCGGCCGCACGCTCGGCCTGGCCGTCGCCGGGCTGGTGGACGACTGCGTCGTCGGAGTCAGCGAGAAAGTACGGCTGCCCGACACCGCGACCGCCTACCAGCAGGCCTTCCACGCCCTGGCCGTCGCCCGCGGACTCCCCGGGCGCCACGCAAGGTTCGGGGCCGCCGCGGAACCCGCGCTGCTGGTCGGGGCCGCCGGGGCGCGGTGGGCCGACGCCCTGCTCGCTCCCCTCCTCGCCCATCTGCCGCGCCGCTCGCAGGACCCGGGCAGCCAGGAGCTCTCGGCGACCGTCGCGTCCTGGCTGGCGTTCTCCTCGCACGCGACCCAGCACCTGAAGATCCACCGCAACACCCTGGCCGCCCGACTGAAGCTCGTCGGCGAACTCCTCGGTCTAGACCTCAACCAGGTCGCCGACCAGGCGGCCGTCGACCTGGCCCTCCGGATCAGGGCCACCCCGGCGCTGCCCCGCTCCCGTCCCGGGGGCGAGGCGGAGAGCGAGGACCTGGACACGGTCCTGCGCGCCCCCGGTGTCCAGGACTGGGCCGCCCAGCAGCTGCGGCTCCTCGCCGGCGCCGGCCCCACGGGTGAGCAGACCCTGCGGACCTGGCTGGGCTGTGAGGCCCAACTGGCCCCGACGGCCGCCGCCCTGGGCGTCTCCGTGCCGGGTGCGCGCAAGCGCCTCACCCGGCTGGAGGCCGTGCTGTGCCGCTCGCTGCTCCGGACCCCGAGCGCGCGGTACGACCTGTGGCTCGCGTTCCGGGCGGTGGACCTCGCGGCGTGAGCCGCTCAGCCGCCCCGCGTGTACGTCAGGCTCTTCCCGGTGGCGGGGGTCTCGCGGTGCAGGGTGCCGTCGGGCAGCAGCGTCAGGACGGTGGCCTCGCCCGGGGTGCACGACGACATCGGTTCGCCCTGAGTGACCCGGGAGGGGCCGATGCGCACGGGTCCGTCCGAGGACGGCTCGCCCTCCAGGTCGGCCTGGAACACGCAGCGGTAGGAGCCGCCGCCGGCGAGCGGGCCCTCGGCGGTCAGGGAGAGCACGGTGTCGCCCACCTCGCCCTGCTGGAGCACGAGTTGACGGGTGGAGGCCCCTGCACCGCCCTCGACCGCCCCGGACCAGGTGCCCAGGAAGGAGGAGGGGACCGTGCCGTCCGCGCTCGCGCCGTCGGAGCTCTTGTCGTCCGGGCCGGTGCCGTCGGCGTGCGTACCGCGTCCGGACGAGCCGCCGGAGAGGGACGGGCTTCCCGTCGGGGAGGCCGTGGACTCGCCGTCCCCGCTCCGTACGAAGGCGTAGGCCCCCCAGGCCGCCCCCACCGCGACGAGCAGTGCGGCGGTGGCCAGCAGCAGGGCGGAACCGGTCCCGCGGCTGCGCTGCGGAGGCGGCGTACCGAAGCGGACCGGGGGCGGGCCGTAGGCGGGAGTGGGCCCGTTTCCGTAAGCGGGAGGGGTCTGCCGGGGGTAGCCGTACGAGGGCGGCGGCACCGGGGCGGATGGTCCGGCCGGCAGGGGGAGCGTGTGCGCGGCGGCGGCCGCGGGGGGACGCCCCGGCGTGGGAGGAGCCGGCCGCGCCGGCGGGGGGACGGGCCGCACCCGCTGCGTGCCCTCGGCGGGGCGGGGCTCCGGGTCCTCCGAGTCGAGCAGTTCCACGGCGTGCCGGCCCAACTGGGCGATCAGCGAGGCCGGAAGCCACGGTTCGGCCGTGTCCGTGTCGCCCAGGCGCTCCAGGACGGTGTCCGTGGAGGGCCGTGCGGCCGCGTCCTTCGCCAGGCAGTCCTGGATCAGTTCGACGAGGTCGACGGGTACGCCGGTGAGGTCCGGGTCCTCCTGGGCGATCCGGAACATCTGCGCGTGGATCCCGCTGTCCGCCGTACCGAACGGCATCCGCCCGGTCGCCGCGTAGGCCAGCACGGAGCCGAGGCAGAACACGTCGCACGCGGGCGTCACCTGCCCGCCCCGTACCTGCTCGGGCGCCATGAATCCGGGCGAGCCGATCATGGCGCCGGTGCGGGTGAGGCCGCCGTCGGTGGCGGTGTCCAGGGCGCGGGCGATCCCGAAGTCGATGACCCGGGGGCCGTCGATCGTCATCAGGACGTTGGACGGCTTCAGGTCGCGGTGGATCAGCCCGGCGCGGTGGATGTCCTGGAGCGCCCCCGCGAGCCCGGCGCCCAGGATGCGGACGGAGCGCTCGGGGAGGGGGCCGTACGCGCCGGAGGCGGTCACCGGAGCGCCGGGACGCCCCGAGACGATGTGGTGGAGCGAGGGACCGGCGACATAGCCCGTGGCCACCCAGGGCACCGCGGCATCCACCCCGGCGTCCAGCACCGGCGCGGTCCAGGTGCCGCCCACGCGCCGGGCGGCCTGCACCTCCGCCCGGAAGCGGTCGCGGAAATGCTGCTGTTGGGCGAGCTCGGGGCGTACCAGCTTGATGGCGACGGTGCGGCCCCGGTCCGAGCGGGCCAGGAACACCTGCCCCATCCCGCCGGCGCCGAGGCGTCCCAGCAGGCGGTAGCTGCCGATGCGTTGCGGATCGCCGGAGCCCAGCTTCTCCATGGTGCGCTTCCTCCCCCGTACGGCCGTGGCGGACCGTGGGTCGAGAATAGCGGCGGCGCTCCGGGGACCGTCCTCGTCCCCGCCCTCATTCCCCCGAGGGTCCCGGCGGCCGTCCGGCCGGGGAGGCCAGGGTGTCCATGGCGGCCGACAACCGCTCCAGCACCTGCACGGTCAGCGCGAACTGCTCCTCACCCAGCTCCCCGGCCAGCCGCGCCGCGAACTCCGCGTGGCCGGGGGTGATCCGGCTGACCGCCGCCCGGCCATCGGCGGTGGGGCGGAGGAGCTTGGCCCGCCGGTGGGCCGGGTTCGCGACGTATTCGCAGAGGCCCTGTTCCACCAGGAGGTCGGCGATCCGCTGCACGCTCTGCCGGGTGATGCCCATCGAGCGCGCGATCCCCGACACGGGGAGCGGCTCCGTCAGGACCGCGCCGAGGACCTGCCACCGGGCGGCGGTGAGCCCTGCGGGTCCGGCCAGCTCCTCGGCGACGGAGAGGAAGCGGCCGTTGAGCCGGAACACCCCGATCGCGGTACGGCTCAGCCGGTCACCGTTCCCGGTGGACCCGGTGGACCCGGTGGACCCGGTGGACCCGGTGGACCCGGAGGGCCGGGCTGACCCGGCGTCGGTCGCGCTCATCCTTCGAGCACCTCGTAGGCGCTCGCGTCCGAGTCGTGGAAGAGCCGGTACCAGGCGTCCAGCTTCTTCGGGTCGAACACCCCGAGCAGCCCGAAGATCTCGCGGGCGAAGGCGACCGGCTCGGTCGGGCCCGCCGTGACGAGGGCGCCCCCCGACGCCCCGCCCGGGTCCGTCACCGCGTCGGCCTCCACGTAGTGCGCGCCGCCCGCGTACCCCGTGGCGGCGAGGTAGAAGGAGACCGCACTCGTGTGGGCGCGGTCGTCGAGCAGGCCCTCGCGGGCCAGACCCGCGGTCGCCCCGCAGATGGCCGCCACGGGCACACCCGCCTCCAGGAAGGCCCGCGCCGTACGGGCGAAGGGGGCGAGGGTGTCGCCGGTGTCCCAGAGGGAGGCGCCGGTGAGGACGAGCAGCGTGCTGTCGCCGGGATCCAGTTCGCCGAGCGCCAGATCGGGCGTGACGCTCAGCCCGCCCATCGTGGTGACGGGCCCGGTGGTGAGGCCGACGGTGCGCACGGTGTGGCCGTGGCGGGTGAGCTGGGCCGTGGCGAAGCCCGGCTCCCAGTCGGCGAAGGTGTCGTAGACGGCCAGGTGAACGGTCGTGCCGGTCATGGTGACCTCCGGTGGCGAAACACGGGACCTTATGACAGAAGGCTGTCACCATGACAGCATTCTGTCAATGACTCGGCGGTTTCCGGGCGGGGACCCGACAGCTTGCCGAGCCGGGCGGCCCCTGCCGTACAGAGTGGTCATGGAGGACGGCGGTACCCGCCGCATACGCTCGGCGCATGAACTCCGATGCCCCTCGTGCCCCGTACGTCGACTCCGCAGCGGGCGCGGCCGTCAAGGCCGCCGACCGCGCGCACGTGTTCCACTCCTGGTCCGCCCAGGGCCTGATCGACCCGCTCGCCGTCGCGGGCGCCGAGGGGGCGTACTTCTGGGACTACGACGGCAACCGCTACCTGGACTTCACCAGCGGCCTCGTCTTCACCAACATCGGCTACCAGCATCCCGCCGTCGTCGCCGCGATCCAGGAGCAGGCGGGCAGGCTGACCACGTTCGCCCCCGCCTTCGCCGTCGAGGCGCGCTCCGAGGCGGCGCGCCTCATCGCCGAACGCACCCCCGGCGACCTGGACAAGATCTTCTTCACCAACGGTGGCGCGGAGGCCGTCGAGAACGCCGTGCGCATGGCCCGGCTGCACACCGGACGCCCCAAGGTGCTCTCCGCCTACCGCTCGTACCACGGGGCCACCGCGACCGCGATCAACCTCACCGGTGACCCGCGCCGCTGGGCCTCCGACAACGGCTCGGCGGGCGTCGTGCGCTTCTGGGCGCCCTTCCTCTACCGCTCGCCGTTCTACGCGCGGACCGAGGCCGAGGAGTGCGCCCGCGCGCTCCAGCACCTCGAGGACACGCTCGCCTTCGAGGGCCCGTCGACCGTCGCCGCCGTCGTCCTGGAGACGATCCCCGGCACGGCGGGCATCATGACGCCGCCGCCCGGCTATCTCGCGGGTGTCCGCGAGATCTGCGACAGGCACGGGATCGTCTTCGTGCTGGACGAGGTGATGGCCGGCTTCGGACGCACCGGGAAGTGGTTCGCCGCCGACCACGACGAGGTCGTGCCGGACCTGATGACCTTCGCGAAGGGCGTCAACTCCGGTTACGTGCCGCTCGGCGGTGTCGCCATCAGTGCCGAGATCGCCGCCACGTTCGAGACCCGCCCGTACCCGGGCGGACTCACCTACTCCGGCCACCCGCTCGCCTGCGCCGCCGCCGTCGCCACGATCAAGGTCATGGAGGAGGAGCGGATCGTCGAAGGCGCCGCCCACCTCGGGGAGCACGTGCTCGGCCCAGGGCTGCGCGAGATCGCCGGACGTCACCCGTCCGTCGGCGAGGTGCGCGGGATCGGGGCGTTCTGGGCGCTGGAACTGGTCCGTGACAGGGAGACCCGTGAGCCCCTGGTCCCGTACAACGCGACCGGGGAGGCCAACGCGCCGATGGCGGCCTTCGGCGCGGCCTGCAAGCGGAACGGCATCTGGCCCTTCATCAACATGAACCGCACCCACGTCGTCCCCGCCTGCAACATCACCGAGGCGGAGGCGAAGGAAGGGCTCGCGGCCCTGGACGCGGCCCTCTCCGTCGCCGACGAACACACCGTGTAGACGCCGTCGGACGTGACGCCCTCCCCCGTGCCCGGAACCGGGCACAACCCCCTGGCTTAAGGTGACCCAAGCCGAGAACGGGAGGGGGGCGTCATGAGTGCGAGCGGAGGCGTGACCCGCAGTACGCTGCGGCAGCAGATCGCCGACGCACTGCGTGACGAGGTGCTCGCGGGGCGTCTGCAACCGCGGGTGGAGTTCACCGTCAAGCAGATCGCCGAGCAGTACGGCGTGTCCGCGACGCCCGTCCGCGAGGCGCTCTTCGACCTCTCCGCGCAGGGCCTGCTCGAATCGGACCAGCACCGCGGCTTCCGGGTGCGTGAGTTCAGCGTCGCCGACTACCGGTCGATGGTGGAGGCGCGCGCCCTGGTCATAGACGGGGTGTTCCGGGGCATCTTCGACGGCACCGGATCCGCGGCCGCCGTGATCGACGCCCACCGGACCGCCCTCGTCTCCGTACGCCGCCGGGCGGAGGAGGCGGCACGGGCGGCGCGCGGCGGCGACCTCGACATCCTGATCGGCTACGACCTGAGGTTCTGGCGGGAGCTCGGCGCGGTCATCGGCAACACCTACATCAACGACTTCCTGCAACGGCTGCGGATGCAGGCCTGGGCCTTCGCCGTCCCCTATCTGCGCGGGGACGGCGACGACGTGCGCGACTGGCTCTGGAACGGCCACCAGGAGCTGGTGGAGGCGATCACGGCCGTCGACGGGCCCGCGGTGCGCGCGGTGCTGGACGCCTACCTCCAGCACGGGCTGAACTGGGCGGACCGGCTGGCCGCCGGAAACCCCCCGCGCCCGGACCACGGCTGAGCGGTTACCGGCCCGCACCCTGTGCGCGGGGTGCCGCCCGCATTACGCTGTCCCGACCATCGCACGAACCCGTTGGAGAGCGAGACTTCGTGGCCTGTGACCTGTGGCTGGTCCCCCTCGTCGATGTGCTGTGCCACAGCCCCGACAACCCGTTCGCCGAAGAGATCGCCGTCTACGACAAGGCGCTGACCGAGGCGGGGCTGCCGCCCGTGCCCGTCTACGCCTACATGCCGGGCCTCACCGGGGACGTCGCCCCGGTCGCCGGCTTCGACTACGACGCCCTGCACTTCCTCCGCCGCGCCTACCTGCTCCAGCTGAGCGGGCTCGCCGTCACCCCGGTCGACGAACTGGGCGGGGACTACGAGCAGTTGCTGGAGATGTTCGAGCAGAGCGCGCAGGCGTCGCACCTCGTCTGGCACTACGACCACGCCGGGGCGTACGTCCCCCTGGACTTCCCCCGTCCGCTCTCCGACGACCAGCTCCTGGAGGGCGGCGGCCCGCTGGGCTCCTCCCACGGGCTGCTGCGGGAGCTGGAGTTCGTCGCCCCGTCCATCGGCATCGACCCGGCCAACCCGCCGGCCGCCCCGCTTCCCCCCGCCGGTCCGACCTCGCTGGAGGAGCCGGCCGCCCCCGTCCCGTACGACGAGAATCCCTTCGCCAGGGAGCGGCACGTCTGGCTCGGTCTGCACGCGGCGGCCACGCGCAGCCTCGCGCAGGGCTCGATGATCATCTTCAGCTGACGGCGCCGCGCCGGTCCCGCCCGGTCTCACCTGGGCGGCTCCGGCGGCCGCTGGCGCGGCATGTTCGGCCGGGCCACCGCGGGCATGGTGAGCCGGCCGGGCAGGGCGCCCTGCTCCGGGCGTCCGCCGGGCCCGCCCGAGACCAGCGACTGCATGCCCATGGGCGCGGGCCCGGCCCGGAACTCCACCATCCAGTCGGCCGTCTCCATGCGGACCAGCTCGGTGATGTCCTCCGAGAAGCGGCGCAGCACCCCGAGGCACCGCTCCGCGGCCTCGCTGGCGGTGCCCTCGGTCGGCCCCAGCACCTCCCGGACGGACTCGGACGACCAGTCGAACTGGAGCACCTGGAGACGCCTCTGCACGGCCTGTGCCGTCGCGAGATTCCTTATCCAGCCGGAGGTCAGGCCGAAGTACCGGTCGCACGCCATGCAGGCGGCGCCCAGGAGCAGCGAGAGGTACCCCCAGCCGGCCGACCCGTGCAGTTCGCCGGTCAGGTCCAGCAGCGGGAGCGCGGCGCCTGAGACCACCCCCGCGGCCGTGCCGAGCCGGAGGATCCTGGCCGTGCGCCGCTTGCGGATCCGGTCGCGCAGGTACCAGTCGGCGGTCTCCAGGGCGCCGGCCTCGACCCAGCGGTAGAGCTCGTCGAGCCGCTCGGCGGGTTCGCCCCAGTCTCCGAGGGGGAAGGCGCGGCCGGTCAGGTCCCGGGGGCTCAAACCGAAGCGCGGACCGGACCGATCAGTTCCGGTACCTGCGCCGGATCCCGCGCCGGACTCCTTGCGGGGCGGCCCTTCGGGCTGCATCTCCGGCTGACTCACCGGGGCACTCCTCTGCACTCTGCGTTCGGCGCGTATCGACGCGGATCGGCACGGTTGTCGGTCACGGAGGGGGCGGACCCGGCATATGACCGGGGCCCTCATCCGTGTAACTCTGCGTTACCTCCAGTGTGCGTACGGGGACGGACACCCATGCTCTTCCTACCGCCGAATGGTGGGCCGCGGGGTCGAAATCGCGGGATTCCCGGGTGGGCACGGCCTCTGGTCAGGTATAGGAGCCCGGCAGGCAGTTCTCAGAACTCACTCGAAAGAGTTGGTCCCCGGCGGGTGGGGCGCCGGGTCCGGTGAACACGTAGGCTCGGCATACCGAAACAATCCGTCGTCGAAATGCCAGGAGTGACCGTGATTCCCGGTGGTGGCCAGCCCAACATGCAGCAGCTGCTCCAGCAGGCCCAGAAGATGCAGCAGGATCTTGCCGCGGCCCAGGAGGAGCTGGCCAGGACCGAGGTCGAGGGACAGGCGGGCGGCGGCCTCGTGAAGGCCACCGTGACCGGGTCCGGCGAGCTCCGCGGTCTGGTCATCGACCCGGGCGCCGTGGACCCGGAGGACACCGAGACGCTGGCCGACCTCGTGGTCGCCGCCGTCCAGGCGGCGAACGAGAACGCCCAGCAGCTCCAGCAGCAGAAGCTCGGTCCGCTGGCGCAGGGCCTGGGCGGCATGCCGGGTCTTCCGTTCTGACCCCTGTGTCCATCCGGGCGTACGGGCTACGGTACGAGCAGGAAAGAAGAGAGGCGTTCCGTTGTACGAAGGCGTGGTCCAGGAACTGATCGACGAGCTGGGCAGGCTGCCCGGCGTCGGTCCCAAGAGCGCGCAGCGGATCGCCTTCCACGTCCTGCAGGCCGAGCCCACCGACGTACGCCGTCTGGCCCATGCCCTCCTCGAGGTCAAGGACAAGGTCCGCTTCTGCGAGGTCTGCGGCAACGTCGCCCAGCAGGAGCAGTGCGGCATCTGCCGGGACGCCCGCCGCGACCGCACGGTCATCTGTGTGGTCGAGGAGCCCAAGGACGTCGTCGCGATCGAGCGGACCCGGGAGTTCCGGGGCCGCTACCACGTGCTCGGCGGCGCGATCAGCCCGATCGAGGGCGTCGGTCCCGACGATCTGCGCATCAGGGAGCTGCTGGCCCGGCTCGCGGACGGCTCCATCACGGAGCTGATCCTCGCGACGGACCCCAACCTGGAGGGCGAGGCCACCGCGACGTACCTCGCCCGGATGGTCAAGCCGATGGGCCTGCGGGTCACCCGGCTGGCCAGCGGGCTCCCGGTGGGCGGCGACCTGGAGTACGCGGACGAGGTCACCCTCGGCCGCGCCTTCGAGGGGAGGCGGCTGCTCGATGTGTGATCCGGCGTCTGACGGCGCCTTTACGTTCGGCGGCGCTATGTTCTACCCACCGTTCGCGACCGTGCCCACGGGAGGTCCCCTCGATGTCTGACGCCACGCTGAATTCCGTCACGCAGGACCCGGACGACTTCGCCGTCCAGATCGCGGACCAGATCAAGACGTTCATCGTCGCGGTCGGCGAGGTGTCCAAGGCCGAGGAGCCGGAAGAGGCCGTTCCGGTCCTGCTGCTCCAGGTCTCCCAGCTCCTCCTGGCCGGCGGCCGGCTCGGGGCGTACGAGGACATCCTCCCGGAGGAGCGCTACGAGCCGGACCTGGGTCCCGAGCCCGACGCCGACGGGCTGCGTGAGCGGTTCGCGGAGCTCCTGGAGCCCATCGACGTCTACTCCGAGGTCTTCGACCCGTACGAGCCCCGCAAACCCCCCGTACCCCACCGCATCTCCGACGACCTGGCCGACCTGGTCACGGACCTCGGGCACGGCCTGGCGCACTACGAGGCGGACCGCACGGCGGAGGCCATGTGGTGGTGGCAGTTCTCGTACTTCTCGAACTGGGGCTCCACCGCTTCGGCCGCCCTGCGCGCCCTCCAGTCCCTGATCGCCCACATCCGGCTGAACCAGCCGCTCCAGGAGCTCGACGGCCTGGACACCGACCAGGACCCGGGTGACGGCGACCTGGCCGAGGAGGCGGGGCGCGTGATGGCTGAGGAGATCGCGGGCCCGCTGGGCCTGCGCCCCGTCCTGTAGGGCGGTCGGTCCGCGCGGGCGCAGGGCCCGTGCGCTTGTCCGGCGGGTCCCGTCCGCGGGGCTGGCGGGTCCCGTCCGCGCGGGCTTCGGCCCCGGGCCGGCGTCTGCGACTCCTGGGCCCCGCGTGGCCCTCGCACCGGCTGTGACCTGCTGCGCACGCTGTGGCCTGGGACACAAACAGGCGTGGGGCGGAGGGAAGCGGGCAGCAGCCCGGAACGAGCAGTTCGGGGCGACACGCCGTACCAGGTGGTGGGCGGGACATCTCACCATCCGGTACCGACGGGTCGATTCCGGGCTGCTCGTTAAACTGAGCCGACCGCACCATTATTGAGCGAGGAGCGCACGTGGGCCTTGTCGTGCAGAAGTACGGAGGCTCCTCCGTAGCCGATGCCGAAGGCATCAAGCGCGTCGCCAAGCGAGTCGTGGACGCCAAGAAGAACGGCAACCAGGTGGTTGTCGTGGTGTCCGCGATGGGCGACACGACGGACGAGTTGATCGATCTCGCCGAGCAGGTATCCCCGATGCCTGCCGGTCGGGAGTTCGACATGCTGCTGACCGCCGGAGAGCGGATCTCCATGGCCCTCCTGGCGATGGCGATCAAAAACCTGGGCCACGAGGCCCAGTCGTTCACGGGCAGCCAGGCCGGTGTCATCACCGACTCGGTCCACAACAAAGCGCGCATCATCGACGTCACGCCCGGCCGCATCCGGACCTCGATCGACGAGGGCAACATCGCCATCGTCGCCGGGTTCCAGGGCGTGAGCCAGGAGGGCAAGAACATCACGACCCTCGGCCGCGGCGGGTCGGACACGACCGCTGTCGCGCTGGCAGCCGCGCTGGACGCGGAGGTCTGTGAGATCTACACCGATGTCGACGGTGTCTTCACCGCCGACCCCCGGGTCGTGAAGAAGGCCCGGAAGATCGACTGGATCTCCTTCGAGGACATGCTGGAGCTGGCGGCCTCCGGTTCCAAGGTGCTGCTGCACCGCTGCGTCGAGTACGCACGCCGTTACAACATCCCGATCCACGTCCGCTCGTCCTTCTCCGGACTGCGCGGCACCTGGGTCAGCAACGAGCCGCAAGGGGACCAGCAGGTGGAGCACGCCATCATCTCCGGAGTCGCCCACGACGTCTCCGAGGCCAAGGTCACGGTCGTCGGTGTCCCCGACAAGCCGGGCGAGGCCGCCGCGATCTTCCGCGCCATCGCGGACGCCGAGATCAACATGGACATGGTGGTGCAGAACGTCTCCGCCGCGTCGACCGGGCTGACGGACATCACGTTCACCCTGCCCAAGGCCGAGGGCCGCAAGGCCATCGACGCCCTGGAGCGCGCACGGGCCGGCATAGGGTTCGATTCCCTGCGTTACGACGACCAGATCGCGAAGATCTCGCTCGTCGGCGCGGGCATGAAGACCAACCCCGGCGTCACCGCGGGCTTCTTCGAGGCCCTGTCCAACGTCGGAGTGAACATCGAGCTGATCTCCACGTCGGAGATCCGCATCTCGGTGGTCACCCGTGCCGACGACGTCAACGAGGCCGTGCGCGCCGTGCACACCGCCTTCGGTCTCGACAGTGACTCCGACGAGGCCGTCGTCTACGGAGGCACCGGCCGATGACCGGACGCCGCCCTTCGCTCGCGGTCGTCGGCGCGACCGGGGTGATCGGCGGCGTCATGCTCCAGATCCTTTCGCAGCACGAGGACGTCTGGGGCGAGGTCAGACTCGTCGCCTCCCCGCGCGCGGCCGGCACCAAGCTGGTCGTGCGCGGGGAGGAGACCGAGGTCCTCCCGCTCACCGAGGACGTGTTCGACGGGGTGGACGTCGCCCTGTTCCTGGTGCCCGACGAGGTGTCCGCGCAGTGGGCGCCGGTGGCCGCCGCCCGGGGCGCCGTGGTCGTGGACGACTCGGGCGCCTTCCGTACGGACGACGACGTGCCCCTGGTCGTCCCGGAGATCAATCCCCATGCCGCGCGGCTGAGGCCTCGCGGCATCGTCGCGTCCCCGGCCTGCACGACGCTGTCGCTGATCGTCGCGGTCGGTGCGCTGCACGCCGAGTTCGGGCTGCGGGAGCTGATCGTCTCGTCCTACCAGGCGGTGTCGGGCGCGGGCCGGGACGGCGTCGTCGCGCTCCGGGAGCAGCTCGCCCTGGTGGCGGGCACGGAGCTGGGCACACGCCCCGGCGACGTGCGGCGTGCGCTGGGCGACGGTGACAGGAGTCCCTTCGCCGCTCCGGTGGCGCTGAACGTGGTGCCGTGGGCCGGCATCGATGCCGGGGACGGCTGGTCGTCCGAGGAACGGGCGATCCGCGCGGAGTGCCGGAAGGTCCTGGGCCTGCCCGGCCTGAAGGTGACCGCGACCTGCGTGTACGTGCCCGTCGTGGCGACGCACTCCATGTCCGTGCACGCGCGCTTCGAGAACGAGGTGCCCGTGGACCGGGCGCACGAGGTCCTGGCGACCGCGCCCGGAGTGGTGCTCTTCGACAGCCCGGCGACCGGCGACTTCCCCACGCCGTCCGACGTCGTGGGCACCGACCCGACCTGGGTGGGCCGGGTGCGGCAGTCGATGGACGATCCCCGCGCCGTCGACATGTTCATCTGCGGCGATAATCTGCGAAAAGGTGCGGCCCTCAATGTGGCCCAGATCGCGGAGTCGGTGGCCGGGGAATTTCTTCGTACCTGATCGAACCTCTTTTGTAGGATCTGTGTGCGCCCTGTGGGTAAATCGCTGGTCTGAAGCTCTTGAGCTGGGGCGTTGTCTTATCCGACGATGATCTCCTGGCCCTCCGCAACCGCTGAGCGGATGCGATGCGTCTACGTCGTCACTTCTTGCGTGGCTGGATGTGTTTTCGGGGCATTTGGGGAAGAGCAGGTACGAATGAGGGCATGTCGCACAGCATCGAACGCGGTGCCGTTGGCGTACAACCCTGACGGGGGGAAGCGTGTCCAACTGGCGTGGCAGAGGTTCTCGACATCACAGTGGTGGGCCCGTTGCGAGGCGCTTCGGTGCGTCCGCTCCGGAGGCCCCGCGCACCCGGCGGCATGCCGGTGATCGCGCCCATGCCCGCTGCACGGTCCACCCGGCTGCCGTCGCAGCGCGAGGGCGCTGAGGGGACGGTGGCGGCGGGGACGACGGTCGACCATCTCACCGAGACGTATCGCGCCCATTACCGGTCGCTGCTGGGGCTCGCCGCGCTCCTGCTGGACGACACCGCGTCCTGCGAGGACGTGGTGCAGGAGGCGTTCATCCGGGTGCACTCGGCCCGGAACCGGGTGCGCGATCCGGAGAAGACCCTCGCCTACCTCCGCCAGACCGTGGTCAACCTGTCCCGCTCCGCGCTGCGACGGCGCATCCTCGGACTGAAGCTGCTCTCCAAGCCCATGCCCGACATGGCGAGCGCGGAGGAGGGCGCGTACGACCAGCTCGAGCGGGACGCGCTGATCAAGGCCATGAAGGGTCTGCAGCGCCGCCAGCGCGAGGTGCTGGTGCTGCGCTACTTCTCGGACATGACGGAGGCCCAGGTCGCCGAGACGCTGGGCATATCGCTCGGTTCGGTGAAGGCGTACGGCTCCCGGGGCATTGCGGCACTGCGCGTGGTGATGGAGGCGCAGGCATGAGCAGGCCCGAGCACAGGCACGACGATGACCGGACTGGAAACGGAATTGTGAACCACGGGCCGGAGAGCACCCCGAACACCGATCCGGAGCAGGACGGTGAACGGAAGCAGGACGCGGTCGACGGCGCGGACTCCGTCTCAGGGAACGCCGCTCCGCGTGAGGACGCGGACGGTGACGGCGCGGGCGACCGCAGTCCGGGCGGGACTGCGGACCGGGCCGGCGGCGGGACGCTCACCGAGCTCTTCGCCGGCAGGGGCGGCAGCCTCTTCGAGGACGCGGGCCGGTCGGTCGGGCCAGCGGGCGCCGCAGGGCCCTCGGGCTCCGCGGACGCCGGGGGCGACGTCGTCGGCGGGGGCATGGACGAGGTCGCGCTGCGCCGCATGCTCCAGGGCGCCGTCCAGGGCCTCGAACCCTCCGACGGCACCCTCGACCATCTGCACCGTGCGGTGCCCGCCCGGCGCGCCAGGCGCCGCCAGGGCGTGGTGGGCGCGGCGGCGGCGGCGCTGCTGATCGGCACGGCGGTACCCGCCTTCGTCCACGTGGCGAATTCGGAAGGCTCCGCCACCGCCAACCCGGCCATCGCCGGGCACGGCGAGCAGGCTCAGGGAGGCAGCGGCGAGGACGCGGGCACCGATGCCGGCGGTGGACGGCCGGCGGGTCCTGAGGAACGCCGGAGCGAGGGCGCCGGAGGTGAGGACGGTGGCTCCACGGCCCCGTCCAAGGGCTCGGAGCCGGGTGCCGAGGGCAGTGGGACCGAGGGGCTCGGCGACGACGCCGCGGCCGAGGCGGCAGCCGCCACGGCTTGCGAGCCCGGCCAGCTCGGGGTCGCCTCGGCCGCTGCGGGCCCTGCCGGCGCCGACGGAACGGTGTACGGGACGTTCAGGATCGCCAACGAGTCCGGCGCCGCCTGCTCGGTGACCAGCAACGGCACGGTCGGCTTCCAGGCGGCGGGTGCCGCCGATCCGCTGAAGATCACGGTGGTGCAGCACACCGCCGGTGATCCCGCGGCCGGTCTGCCCGATCCCTCCCTGGAGCCGGGGACGGTGCTCCTGAGGCCGACAATGGCCTACGAGGTGCGCTTCGCCTGGGTGCCGTCGGACACCTGCCCGACCACCGGCGGCTCGCCCAGCCCGACGCCCACGGACGGCGACGGGAGCGGCGGAGGCAGCGGGGGCGGCGGGGACACAGCCGGGACCGCAGCGGGGGCGTCCGACACGGCGGTGCAGTTCGGCAGCGCGGACGAGGGCCCGGCGCAGGGCAGCATCGCGGTCACGCACACCCCGGAGGCGGGCGCGCCGACGGCGGCGGCCACCATCGACAACGCCTGCGCGGGCACGATCTACCGCACGGGCGTACTGGACGCCTCGTAGCCTGACGCGGCCCGGCCCGGTCGTTCCGGCGCGGACCTGAATCCGTGGGCGGCCTGGATCCGTGGGCGGACCGGCCGGGCACGCGCACCGCCCCCGGGCGCGAACACCGCACGCCGCGGGGGCCGCACGCGGCGGGTACTGGACGCCGCGGGTACCGGACGCGGGTCTCCGCACGGGTGCCGTGGCGGGGCGGCCGTGGTCAGCGGACGCAGTCGTGGATACGGGATACGTGCAGGGGCCTGCCCGGAACCAGTGAGTTCCGGGCAGGCCCCTGCCCGTATCCACAGGTGTTCGTGCCGGTGCCCGGTGCCCGGTGCCCGGTGCCCGGTGCCGGCACCGGGTGTGGGTTCAGGTGCCGGTGTCGGCGCGGGTCAGTCGGCGTCGGCGGCGAGTCCGAGCCGCAGGTCGCGGGCGGCCTCCGACTCGCGGCGCAGCAGGCGGAACCACATGAAGAGCACGAAGCCGCCGAAGACGAACCACTCGCCCGTGTAGCCGAGGTTCTGGAAGGCCTTGAGGTCGAGCCCGCTGCCCTGCGCCGCCGCCGCGGGCACCGGCTTCAGCCCGTCCGTGCCCGCGTCCGTCCCGGCGTCGGGCCCCGGTGCGGGCAGGGTCACCCAGGCGTCGTACACGTCGTACGGGACGAGGTTCACCAGGGACGCCGCACTGATCATGCCGAGCTGCCCCTCGGGGAGCCCGCCGCTCAGATCGACGCCGTCCGTACCGCTGTTCTCGGAGGCCTGGAGATCGCCGGTCACCGTGACCTCGCCCTTCGGCGCAGCGGGAACCTCCGCGCCGCCCGGCGCACCCGCCAGCCAGCCGCGTACGACGGGCAGTGCCTTGCCGCTGTCGGTGCGCAGCAGATCCAGCACGTAGAAGCCGTTACGGTCGTCCAGCTTGCGGCCGGGCACCAGGAACTGGTCGGCGTACGTCCCCGTGGCCACGGCGGGACGCCCGGACGTGTCCGTGCTCACGGGCAGCAGCGCGTCGAGCGGCTCGGGGGAGCGGGTGCCCGGATCGGGGCGCTCCTCGGCCTTCTCGTGCGTCTGGACGCGGTCCTCGAAACGGCCGAGCTGCCACGTGCCCATGAACACGCAGAAGGGGATCGCCAGCACGACGAAGAGGTTGATTCCCCACCACCGCGGGGTCAGCAGGAACCGGTACACCCCTCCACGGTACGGTTCCCCGCTCCGGGCGCCCGGAGCGGGGTGCACCATTTATCCGGGCCTTATGCCGTCGGCCTCCGCGTCTCCGGGCTCCTCTCCGCATCCCCGGCCCGCGCCGGACCGAGGTGGCGGAGCGTGAAGTCCAGCTCGAGCCGCACCTGTTTGATCCGTTCCTCCACCACCAGCGAGCCGTGCCCCGCGTCGTAGCGGTACACCTCGTGGACCGCGCCGCGGCCGGCGAGCCGCTCCACGTAGTTCTCCACCTGACGGATGGGGCAGCGCGGGTCGTTGACGCCCGCGGAGATGTAGACCGGTGCGCGCACGGAGTCCACGTAGGTCAGCGGGGACGAGGCCTCGAAGCGCTCGGGCACCTCCTCCGGAGTCCCGCCGAGGAGCGTGCGGTCCATCGCCTTCAGGGCCTCCATCTCGTCGTGGTAGGCGGTGACGTAGTCGGCGACGGGGACCGCCGCCAGCCCGAGGGCCCAGGCGTCGGGCTGTGTGCCGAGCCCGAGCAGCGTCAGATAGCCGCCCCACGACCCACCGGCCAGCACCAGACGCTCCGGATCCGCCAGACCGGACCTCACTGCCCAGTCCCGGACGGCCGCGATGTCCTCCAGCTCGATCAGGCCGACCCGGTGCTTGAGTGCGTCCGTCCACGCGCGGCCGTACCCCGTCGACCCCCGGTAGTTGACCCGCACGACGGCGAAGCCGTGGTCGACCCACGCGGCGGGTCCGGACGCGAAGGCGTCGCTGTCGTGCCAGGTGGGCCCACCGTGTATCTCGAAGACCGTGGGGAACGGTCCGTCGCCGGTGGCCGGTGCCTGCACGAGGGCGTGGATACGGCCGCCGGGGCCGTCCACCCAGGCGTCCCGCACCGGCACGGAGGCCGGCGCCTTCGCGCCCGGCGGGTCGAGCACGACGGAGCCCGTCGTGGAACGCACCACCGGCGGCTGTGCGGCCGACGACCACAGATACTCCACCGTGCCGTCCGGACGAGCCGTGGCGCCCGACACCGTCCCGGCCGGGGTGTCGACCCGCACGGGCTCCGCGGCACCCGGCTCGTACCGCCAGAGCTCGCTGCGGGCCTCGAAGCTGTGCTCGATCAGCAGCGCGGATCCGTCCGGATACCACTCGGCGCCCGCGTCACCGGGCAGGTCGACGTGGAGGTCGGTCTGCGTCCCCGCGACCGGGTCCCAGATCATCGGTTCCCACCGACCGCGCCGCTGATGCGCGACCAGGAGCCGGGTGTCACCTGCCGACGGGGCGAAGCCCAGCACCGAGAGACCGAGCTCCTTCGTGCCGCCCTCGGTGTCGTCCAGCTCCGCGACCGTCGAGCCGTCGGCGCGGACTACACGCAGCGCGGAGTGCATCGCGTCGCCGTGCTCCGTGTGCTCCAGGGCGATCAGGGTCCCGTCGTGGGAGAGGTCGCCCACCCCGGCGGACTCGCGGTGCCGGTAGATCTCGACCGGCTCCGCCCCCGCGCGGACCAGGTGGACCGTCGTGCCGTCCTCGTCCGTCGAGCGGCCGACCACCGCCGTGCCGTCCCGCCCGATGGCGAGCCCCGCCGGGTACGAGGCCTCCAGGCCGGGCGCGGCCGGCTCGTCGGCACCGCCGTCGAAGGGCTGCCGCATCCACACGCCGAACTCGTCGCCGTCGGTGTCGGCGAACCACCAGACCGCACGGCCGTCCGGCGTCAGCACTCCGTCGGTCGTCCCGTTGGGCCGGTCCGTGACCTGGCGCTGCTTCCCGGACGCCCGGTCCCAGGCGTACAGCTCGTACGTGCCGGTCGCGTTGGAGACGAAGAGCGCCCGGTCGGGAGCGTCCTCCGCCCAGTCGGGCAGGGACACCCGCGGGGCACGGAAGCGCTGCTCCCACTGAGGGGGCTCCTGCTCCCGCTCCGGGACGGACGGGTCGTTCTGTGTGTCGCTCATGACCCCATCCAACCCGATGTGGCCATACAACCGGGCGGCCTGTGGATAACTGTTCGCAGGCACCCCCGGTCCGTGGGTGACGTCCTGGCATGTACTCATCGACCCCCGAGGACTGGCACGAGGCCGATCGCGCACGCCGGGACGAGCGCGTCGCCATCCACGCGGCCGGCGACTTCTACGACCTGGACGCCTTCCTGGCGGGCAAGGACGCCCTGCGCGGCTTCGAACTCGCGGAGGTCGGTGACGTGACGGGCCGCACTCTGCTGCACCTTCAGTGCCACATCGGCCTCGACACCCTCTCCTGGGCGCGCCATGGTGCCGCCCAGGTCGTCGGCCTCGACTTCTCCGAGCCCGCCGTCGACACCGCCCGCGGTCCGGCGCGCTCGCTGGGCCTGCCGCCGGAACGGGCCGCGTTCGTCGTCTCCGACGTGTACGACGCCGCGCAGGGGGTGCCGGACACCGCGCACGACATCGTCTACACCTGCCTCGGCGCGCTGAACCGGCTTCTGGAAAGACGCCGTTGGGCGGAGACCGCTGCCTCGCCGGTCGCGCCCGGCGGATTCCTCCACCTGGCGGAGTTCCATCCCCTGACCGACTGCCTGGACGACGAGACGGGCTCCACGATCACGTACGACTACTTCAGCCCTGACCCCTGGGTGGACGAGTCGCCGGGCACGTACGCCGACTTCGGTGCGGCCACGGTCCACAACCGCAGCGTCGAGTGGCAGCACACGGTGGGCGAGGTCGTGTCGGCGCCGGCGGCGGCCGGGCTGCGGATCGAGTTCCTCCACGAGCACGACGCTTCGCTGTTCGCCCGCTACCCGGCGCTGGTGCGGCACGCGGACGGCTACTACCGCTTCCCGGCCGACCGTCCCCGCATCCCGATGACGTACTCGGTCAGGGCGTCCCGCCCCGCCGGCGGCTGACCGCCCCGTCCCCCGCCCGATTGTCAGTGGCGGGCGTCATCATCGGGAGCATGACGGAGACAGCCGGCGGAGCCGGTGCCACAGGGGCGACGGCCGGGGTGCGTGCCGCCGTCGAGGCGTACCGGGCAGCGGCGGACGCCCGTGACTGGGAGGCGTTCGCCGCCACTCTCGCCGACGACCTGGTGTACGACCTGCCGCAGAGCCGTGAGCGCATTCTGGGCAAGGAGCGCTACCTCCGGTTCAACCAGGAGTGTCCCGGCCACCGGCGTGTCCGGATCGAGCGGATCGTGGCCGACGGGGAAGGCCGGCAGGCCGCAGTCCGGACGCTGTTCACCGTCGGTGCGGAGGAGAGGCACGCCGTTCACTTCTTCACCTTCGACGCCGCAGGAAGGATCACCGGTGTGACGGACTTCTGGCCCGAGCCCTACGAGCCCCCGGCCGGCCGGGGGCACCTGGTCGAGCGGTACTGAGCCCTGGCCCGAGGGGGTTCGGCCGGGGCCCCCGCAGGCACCGCCCGGGTGCGGCGGCGCCCCCGGTGGATCCGGTGGGGGCACCGCCGCGTGATCCGGGCGGACCGCTCGACGCGCGTTACGCCGCAGATCTGAAGGCGGGCAGGTATCCGTTCGACTGCCCGATCGCCTTCGGGTGGTACGAGTTGGTGACCGGGATGGACACGCTGTGGATCCACGCGTCACCCGAGCAGAGTTCGTGCCCGGTGAACTCGTCGGCCACGCCGGAGAAGGTGAACCCCGCGTCTGCCGCCCGCTTGGCGAGCACTCCGTTCAGCACGTCCGACGCGTTGTTGATCGCCCCGCGTTCGGTCTCGGTGAGACCGGCGATGCATGTCCCCGACAGCTTGTAGAAGCGCGGGTACCCCAGGACCACCACATGGGCCTGCGGCGCACGCGAACGGATGCCCGCGTAGAGGGAGTCGAGCCGGCCCGGCAGCGAGCTCTGCATCTGGGAGACCGCTGTGTCCACCCGGCTCACACAGGTGGCCTCGCTCTGCAGGACACATGTCTGCATGACGTCCGCGAACCCGACGTCGTTGCCGCCTGCGGTGAGGCTGACGAGCGTGGTCGACGAACTCAGCGCCCCCAGCTGGCCGCTGGCGACGGAGCTCGTGGTGGCGCCCGAGCAGGCGACGAAGGAGAAGGACGACGGGCTGTTCGCGTTCGCCCAGAGGTACGGGTAGGCGTTGGTGCTGCGCTTGCAGTCGCCGCTCTCGGAGGTGTAACTCCCGGCGCCGACACCGGAGGAGTAGGAGTCACCGAGAGCGACGTAGTTGCCGCCGGCGGCGGATGCTGGTTGTGCGACGCCGAGTGCGGCCACGGCGGCGATCGCGAGAGTGAAGACGGACGCCCGGAAGGTTCGTACTGACATGGCTGCCAGCCCTTCGAAGTGTGGGGGACGAGTGGGGAGTTCGTGGGGCGAGCATGTTTTTAGCAGCTCCCGGTACCCGGCGGTAATGGGCGCGGGGAAAGTCGTCTGATATGCCCGAAGGATCGTTCGGTAGACGATGCTCCGCGCGTAGATAAACCCCCGACGGGCCCTCGAAAAGGTGAAGTTCCGGGTCCTTCCGTCACCCCGTGTGACTCCGCTGCGTCATCTCAAGGGGTGCGCCACCCGTTCGAACCGCGGCGCCGTCCCGCCGCCCGCCTGTCCCTCGTCGGCTTCACACCTGACGCCGCACCGCACGCACGACGGCCGCCAGGGATCCTGGCGGCCGTCGTGCGTGCGGGGGCGGTCCGGGTCTACAGCGTGCGCTCCAGACGGTCCGCCATCAGCCTGCTGAAGCGCGAGGGGTCGCTCAGCTCGCCCCCGTCGGAGAGGAGCGCCAGGCCGTGGACGAGCTCGGCCGTCTCGGCCAGTTCGTCGGTGGTGCCCTTCTCGGCGCTCTGCTCGGCGTGGGCCTTCTTCAGTCCGCTGATCAGCGCGTGCGAGGGGTTGAGTTCGAGGATGCGCTTGATCTGCGGCACCTCCTGGCCCATGGCGCGGTACATGTTCTCCAGGGCCGGGGTGACATCGTGCGTGTCCGAGACGATGCAGGCGGGCGAGACGGTGAGGCGTGAGGAGAGACGGACCTCCTTCACGGTGTCACCGAGCTGCTCGGTCATCCAGGCCAGCAGCCCGGCGTAGTCCTGCTGCTGCTTCTCGCGCTCGGCCTCGACCTCCTTCTTCTCCTCGTCGGTGTCCAGGTCGACCTCGCCCTTGGAGATGGACTGGAGGGGCTTGCCGTCGAACTCGGGAACCGACTGGACCCAGACCTCGTCGACGGGGTCGGTCAGCAGAAGGACCTCGAACCCCTTGGCGCGGAAGGCCTCCATGTGGGGCGAACTCTCCATGGCCGCGCGCGACTCGCCCGTCATGTAGTAGATCTGGTCCTGCCCCTCCTTCATCCGCTCCACGTACGCCCGCAGGGTGGTCAGCCCTTCGTCGTCCTGGGTCGAGGCGAACGAGGAGATCTCCAGGATGGCGTCACGGTTCTCGAAGTCCTGGAAGAGCCCTTCCTTGAGGACCCGGCCGAATTCCTTCCAGAGCGTCTCGTACTTCTCCGGGGCCTTGGACCGGATGTCCTTGACCGTCGAGAGCACCTTCTTGACCAGGCGGCGCCGCATCATCTCGATCTGGCGGTCCTGCTGGAGGATCTCGCGCGAGACGTTCAGCGAGAGGTCCTGGGCGTCGACCACGCCCTTCACGAAGCGGAGATAGGTCGGCATGAGCGCTTCGCAGTCATCCATGATGAAGACGCGCTTCACGTAGAGCTGGACGCCGCGCTTGTGGTCCTGCATGAACAGGTCCTGCGGCGCGTGGGCCGGCAGGAAGAGCAGGGCCTGGTATTCGAAGGTTCCCTCCGCCTGCATGCGGATGGTTTCCAGCGGGTCGGTCCAGTCGTGGCTGATGTGCTTGTAGAGCTCGCTGTACTCCTCGTCGGTCACGGAGTCCTTGGAGCGCGCCCACAGGGCCTTCATCGAGTTGACCGTCTCGGCCTCGGGTTCCGCACCCTCCTCGCCCGCGGCCGCGGCCATGCGGATGGGCCAGGTGATGAAGTCCGAGTAGCGCTTGACGATTTCCCTGATCTTCCAGGGCGAGGTGTAGTCGAAGAGCTTGTCCTCGGCGTCCTCGGGCTTGAGACGCAGGACGACCGAGGTGCCCTGGGGGGCGTCGTCGACGGTCTCGACGGTGTACGTGCCCTCGCCGGTGGACCGCCAGCGGGTTCCCTCGGCCTCGCCTGCACGCCGGGTCAGCAGGGTGACCTCGTCGGCGACCATGAAACTGGAATAGAACCCGACACCGAACTGCCCGATCAGTTCCTCGGACGCGGCGGCGTCCTTGGCCTCCTTGAGCTCCTGGAGGAATTTCGCCGTACCGGAATTGGCGATCGTCCCGATGAGCTGCACGACCTCGTCGTGCGACATCCCGATGCCGTTGTCGCGCACCGTCAGGGTGCGCTCCTCCTGGTCGGCCTCGATGGCGATGTGCAGGTCGGACGTGTCCGCCTGGATCTTCTCGTCGCGGAGCGATTCCAGTCGCAGCTTGTCCAGCGCGTCCGAAGAATTGGAGATGAGCTCACGCAGGAATACATCCTTGTTCGAGTAAATCGAATGGATCATCATCTGCAGGAGCTGGCGCGCTTCTACCTGAAACTCGAACGTCTCGGCCGGCATGGGTAGGGGATCCCTTTCCTGGGGTGAGTCAGCTGAACCGCTGCATATCGTAACCAGGCCTCGTTCTTCCATGTGCCCGTCCGGCCGGGGCCGTTGGACCGCGGTGGCCGCGCAGGTGGTGGACACGCGCGACCGGGGCCGGGGGTCCGGCCTGCCCTCACCAGGCAGACTGGGGCGCATGGGCGATACGCGAGTGACTTCCGGGGCCGTGCGGGACTCCGGCCTCCCACCGGTGATCACGTGCCGGGAGCAGGGCAGCTTCGCCCGCGGCGTCATGGCCGAACGCCATCCGGCCCTGATCGCGCAGGTGCGGGACGCCTTCCCGTACGGCCCCGGGCAGCACCGGGCCCTGGACGCCCTGCTGGACGAGGTCCTCCACGGCGTCGTCGAGCCGCTCGGCCCCGGCAGCCCGGACCGTGCGCTCTGGCTGGAGTGGGGGGAGGAGTACGTCGGACGCCCTTGGTTCGACGCCCCGTTCCTCTGGTCGGAGAGCTACTTCTACCGCAGGCTCCTGGACGCGGTCGGCTACTTCGACGAGGGGCCATGGCAGGGCGTCGACCCCTTCGCGCCCTTCAAGCGTGCCGAGCTCCGCGGCGACGCGGTCGAGGCGGAGCTCCGCGCGCTGGACGATCTCGCAGGCGTCCCCGCGGGCGAGCGGGCCACCGCACTCCTCCAGGCCTCGCTCTGGGGCAACCGCGCCGATCTCGGTTTCCGCGGGCCTTCGGGCGAATCCGTACCCGGCGAGGCGGATCCCCGCCTGGTCGCCGACGACAGTGCGGCGCTCTGGTCCCTCCTGCCGCCCGGATCCCCGGCCACGGTCGCCTTCGTCGCGGACAACACCGGACGCGAGCTGATCCCCGACCTCGTCCTCATCGACCACCTGCTCGGACACGGGCATGCCGACCGGGTGGTGCTGCACGTCAAGCCGTGCCCCTACTACGTCTCGGACGCGATGACGGCCGACGTCGTCGACTGCCTGCGCCGGCTGAGCCGCGCACCCGGCGAGGCGGGCGCGATCGGCTCGCGCGTCTGGGCGGCCATGGGCTCGGGCCGGCTCGACGTGCGTGCCCACGCGTTCTTCCGGGCCCCGTTCCCGTACGAGCGGATGCCGGGGGACCTCAGGGCGGAGCTCGCCGCCGCCACGGTCACGATCCTGAAGGGCGACCTCAACTACCGGCGCCTGGTGGGGGACCGGCTCTGGCCTGCCACCACCCCGTTCGCCGACCTCACGGCGTACTTCCCGGGGCCCGTCGCCGCGCTGCGCACACTGAAGTCTGATGTCGTCGTGGGGCTCGAACCGCGGTCCCTGGAGCGGCTGGAGTCGTCGGGCCGGGCATGGCGCACCAGTGGCACGCATGCCCTGGTCCAGGTGCGCGCCTCGCTCAGCGCGCCACCTCGTACCGGGTGAGGAGGTCGTGCCAGCCCTCCTCCAACCGGTCGATGGGGAGCCCCCGTTCGCACGTCAGATGGTGCACGAGGGGGGCGTCGACCGACCCGAGCAGGGTGTGCGCGAGCAGCTCCGGTTCACCCGCCGCGTGGGCCTGGCGCAGGAGCAGGGCGACGTGGCTGAGCCGCAGCCGCTGCGCGGGGACGGTGTAGGTGCGCAGCGGATCGGTGCGGGAGGCCAGGATCAGCTCGTGGTGGTCGCGTTCGTGACGCATCACGGCGGGCCCGAAGGCGTGCAGCCGTTCGGCCGCGGGGGCGTCCGGGCCCATGGGCGGCGGCCCGGAGAGGAAGGCGGCCTGCAGCAGGGCCTCGCGGTGGTCGAGGAGTGCGATGAGCAGGCCGGTGCGGTCCTTGAACCGGCGGAAGACGGTGCCCTTGCCGACTCCGGCGGCGGCGGCGACCGACTCCATGGTGAGGTCAGCCGCCCCGCAGCGGGCGAGGAGGCGGGAGGCGGCGTCCAGCAGCAGGGCCCGGTTGCGTGCCGCGTCCGCCCGCAGCAGCTCCGGTCCGCCGACGGCGGCGAGCGCGAGGTTCGTCCGCGTCTCTCCAGGGTCGGGCGGCGGGAGCAGGGGAGCGGTCATGCCTTCAGGGTAGCGCCGGGCGGCCGTAAGTGGACCGCGGTCCGTTTAGGTGGTACAACTTTAAACGGACCGTGGTCCGGTTGTTTCGCGGGATCCTGGTCCGTCTACTTCTGCAGTCTCCGTCTTCCGGGAGCTTCCCCCATGTCTGTACGCATCCTCGCCCTCGTCGGCAGCCTCCGCGCCGGCTCCCACAACCGTCAGCTCGCCGAGGCGGCCGTCAAGCACGCGCCCGAGGGTGTCGAGGTCGAGCTGTACGAGGGCCTCGTCGACGTCCCCTTCTACAACGAGGACCTCGACGTCGAGGGCGACGTCCCGGCTGCCGCCGCCGCGCTGCGCGAGGCGGCCGGCCGGTCCGACGCGTTCCTGCTGTTCTCGCCCGAGTACAACGGCACCATGCCGGCCGTGCTGAAGAACGCCATCGACTGGCTGTCCCGCCCCTACGGCGCCGGCGCCCTGACCGCCAAGCCGGTCGCCGTGGTCGGTACCGCCTTCGGCCAGTTCGGCGGCGTGTGGGCCCAGGACGAGGCGCGCAAGGCGGCCGGCCTTGCGGGCGGTGCGGTCCTGGCGGACGTCAAGCTCTCCATCCCCGGATCCGTGACCCGCTTCGCCGAGCTCCACCCGGCGGACGACGCCGAGGTCGTCACCTCGCTGACCGAGGTGCTCCGCCAGGTCGCCGAGGGCGCCGCGGCGACCGTCTGATCGTCCCCGGCGGCGCGTCGAGGACTCTCGCCGCCGCCCTCGTGCCGTCCGGCACGGCAGAAGGGCCTGCCACCTCTCCCGGGAGAGGTGGCAGGCCCTTCTGCCGTCGGGGGCCGGCCGCCGCGCGGGTGGTGCGACCTCCGCAATATGGCAAACAGAATCCGTAAGAGCATGGAGGAGGTCCTCGTGGTCGCCGGGCAGCGCGAGGAGTGGCTAACCCGCTGCGAACAGGGCCTCATTACCGCAGGGTTCAAGGACGTGCGGACACTCGCAGACCTCGGGCAGGTGACGAGAACGTACAGAAGGTTTTCCACCTGGGGCGAGCTCACGATCACGGTCGTCCCGGGCGCTCAGTCGGGACACACGCGACTGACGCTTCGCTCGACCGCCGCAGTCGACAACATGTACGCCATTTTCTCCAGCCCGAACAAGAAGGTCCTCGAGGCTGCGAAGGTCGGTTTCGCGTGAGCACGGCACCGTCTGGAACTTCGAGGTTACGGCGCGGTCGGAACAGCCTTTGCGGGTCAGCCCGTGGGCCAGAATTTGGGTGCGTCCACCTGAGGATCGACGGTGCGGACACGGGTGGCGCGAGTTGGGTCGACAGAGGTGAGGGAGACAAGACGTTGGCCGTCTGCGACCGATAGCTCGGCCAGAGCGTGGGGGAGGCCCGCGCAGACCGTGGCGATGGCCGAGCCGAGGCCGACCAGCCCGCCGTGCTTGTTGTTCTGGCGGTACTCGATCCGATGGAGCCCGGATGCGGCGATCGCCGCGACTTCAAGGTGCCGGCTCATCTGCTTGGTGTCGTTGGTGAGGACTGCGTCGAAGCCCTCAGCGCGGGCCCTCTCGAACAGCTCGATGTCCTTGGTGCCAGCCCATCCGGGCAGGTCATGCACGTGCAGGACGTCATGAGCTTTGAGGAGGATGCGGACGATGTCGGCCATAGGACGCGGCACGTTCTCGTCGAGCAGCAGTTTCAAGCGGCGCCTCGGCTCGCACCTGCGCCAGCACCGGTTGACGTTCCGGTGTAGCTGTCGACGTAATCGGTGAAGTCGGTTGCTTCGAGTGCTGCTCCGGCACTGACCCCGGGAAAGAAATCGGCGATCTGCTCCGGCGGAATTCCGTCTCGGATCAGGGCTGCGACCTCGGCTGCGGGGACGCGGGTGCCACGGATCACCGGCTCACCGCCGCGTACGGATGGATCCACGGCGACATCTGGGCGGGGAGACAGCAGGTCGGGAATGTGCCGGCCGTTCCGATAGAACGGGGCAAGAACATCGACGAGCTGGTGGATGACGAGGTTGCTTTTGCCACCCTTGCGGCCGATCAGGTCGACGGCATGATCAGGGTCGGCCAGGTACACCGTGCCCCCGTCGGTGACGAGCTGGTAGGCCGAGAGGTGCTCTCGCTCGCCCAGATCGTCCCTGAGGGAGTCCACTGCGCGACGGATCCGCTGCAGCGAGGTCTCCTGCCGGAGGCGCACGCAGGTTCGCAGTGCAACGACATCTCGGAAGGAGTACAGGATGGGCCGTAGAGCCGAGACCTCCGGGACGAGGACGGCGCCTCCCGCCCCTGAGGCGCGACGCCAGTGAGAGAGCTGGGCCATCGTCGCGCCGGACAGCGCCGCTGCGAGCTTCGGTTCGTACGACATGAACCCTCCTCTCTGTGCCTACCCGTCTGAGCGCGACCGTACTGCATTCTCTGCCGAGGCCCCGCTCAGAGCGACCCTTCGAGGCAGGGGAGCCTGAACGTCTTGCTGCGCGGCGGCGCCCCTGCAGCGCCGGGATCGGGGAGCCGCCTCCCGCACTTGGCTCCGAAACGGCTCCCAGGACGCCCCCAGGAACGAGTCAGGGGCCTGATCCACTAAGTGGATCAGGCCCCTGATCTGGTGTTTCAGCTGTCGGGGTGGCGGGATTTGAACCCACGACCTCTTCGTCCCGAACGAAGCGCGCTGCCAAGCTGCGCTACACCCCGATGTCCACCGGTTGTCCCGGCGACATCGATAACCTTAGCCCACCCGCGCCCGGAGGCGAAATCCGGTTTTCGTGCAGGGCCGGGGGCTCAGTCCCGGGGCGTCAGGGTCAGCAGGGTCGCCTCCGGCGGACAGGCGAAGCGGATCGGGGTGTAGCGGTTCGTGCCGCAGCCCGCGGAGACGTGGAGGTAGGAGCGCCGCTCGCCCACCGTGTGGCCGGAAAGGCCCTTCACCCGGTCCGTGTCCAGGTCGCAGTTGGTGACGAGGGCGCCGTAGAACGGGATACAGAGCTGCCCGCCGTGGGTGTGACCCGCCAGGATCAGTGGGTAGCCGTCCGCGGTGAAGGCGTCCAGCGAGCGCAGGTACGGGGCGTGGACGACGCCGATCGAGAGGTCCGCGCCCGTCTCGGGGCCGCCGGCGACCTCGGCGTACCGGTCCCGCTTGATGTGGGGGTCGTCCAGCCCGGTGAAGGCGATCTCGAGCCCGTCGGCCTTGATCCTGCCCCGCGTGTTCGAGAGGTTCTGCCAGCCGGCAACGTCGAAGGCGTCCCGCATGGGCTCCCACGGGTTGTGGACGACGTCGACCGCCGGTGCGTTCCCGTTGAGCCCGTGCTTGCCCTGCGCCTTCTCCAGGAGGTAGCGCACCGGGTTCCGGAGCTTCGGGCCGTAGTAGTCGTTGGAGCCGAAGACGTAGACCCCGGGGAACTCCATCAGCGGGCCGAGCGCGTCGAGGAGCTCCGGCACGGCCTCCGGGTCGGAGAGGTTGTCACCGGTGTTCACCACGAAGTCCGGACGCAGCCCCGCCAGCGACTGCAGCCAGGCGCGCTTCTTGCGCTGTCCGCTCACCATGTGGATGTCGGAGACCTGGAGCACGCGCAACGGGCGTGCTCCGTGCGGGAGTACGGGAATCGTGATGCGGCGGAGGCGGAACGAGCGGGCCTCGAACCCGGCCGCGTAGGCGAGGCCGGCGGCACCGACCGCTGCGCCGACTGCCGTGACTTTCAGGGGTACTCCGTAGCGTGCGCGCATGGGCCCATCGTCGCAGAAACGGCGCGGTGCGACGAAAACAGGCGGGCGGTGAGTGCCCCGTACCTGTCACAATCGCCGCATGACCTCGCTCAAGTCCAAGCTCAAGGAAGACCTCACCACGGCCATGAAGGCGCGTGACGAGCTCACCTCGTCCACCCTCCGGCTCACGCTCACCGCGATCACCAAGGAAGAGGTCAGCGGCAAGACGTCGCGCGAACTCTCCGACGACGAGGTGCAGAAGGTGATCGCCAAGGAGGCGAAGAAGCGCCGCGAGGCGGCGGAGGCCTTCGCGCAGGGCGGCCGGACGGAGCAGGCCGAGCGGGAGAAGGCGGAGGGCGAGCTGCTCGACGCGTACCTGCCCAAGCAGCTCAGCGACGACGAGCTCGACGCGATCGTCGCGCAGGCCGTCGCGGAGGCGAAGGCCGCCGGCGCCGAGGGGCCGCGGGCCATGGGCGCCGTCATGAAGATCGTCAGCCCCAAGGTCGCGGGGCTCGCCGAGGGCGGCCGGGTCGCCACCACGGTGAAGAAGCTGCTCGCCGGCTGATCACAGCCGCGGAAGCCTGCGCACCGGTGTCGCGAAGCCCACGGACCACGTCGCGTTGACCGGCGTCCCGTCGCGAAGCCCGTGGGCCGACGTGCTCGAAGCTCGTCGGGCCCACGGGCGACCGGGATCAGCTGAAGGTCGTCACGTGCTCCATCATGTGGTCGTAACTGTCCCAGTGGATGCCACCGGTCGTGGTTCCGTCCCAGACGCCCGTGTAGGCCACCAGGGTGATGTGGCGGTCCTCGGGGAGGGACATGTCCACGTGGCGGGTGGAACCGGCCTTGGTCCGGTTCCAGTAGTAGTACGTGGTGTCCCCCTGCACGATGAGCCGGGCCACGGTCGACTTCCCGTCCGAGACGAGGTCCGTGACGTAGAGGTGCTCGCCGTACGGTTCGAACTTCGCCTGCCCCAGCTTGGACGCGGTGTAGATGCTCACGGCAGGGTCGTCGGCCTGTGCCGAGGACATCGTGATTCCTCCCGCCAGCGCGAGTGCGGAGGCGATGGTTATGGCACGCATGACGTTACGCATATGGACCTCTTCCCGTTGGGCATGTGAGATGCAGATAAGCGGATCGAGTGACTGAAGAAGCCTGAGAGATCTCTCTTCCTCATCATTCGGACGGAGATTTCGGAGCGGTGCGGCATTTCGCCGAGATGCGCATCAGAACTTTTTCATCGGCCCGGAACGGTTTTCCCGCGGCAGGGGACTGGGAGCACACCCGCCAATTCCTCGCCGTTGCGGAATCGAGCCGCCCCGAGGGGTCCCGCTGATCCTGGGCCGTCATACGGTCGGGCGAGAAGCCGGTGGATGCCATCAGCGCCGCGGCCTCGGCGCTGGTCCTGCCCGTGACGTCGGGGACCGGAGGCCTGGGCACGACAGCACCCTTCTCCGCGGGACAGGCTTCCGCCGAGGGCACCACGAACAGGTCGACCGCGCCGTAGTCCGGCTTGTCCTCCGTGAAGCAGACCGTGTACTCCCGGGTCAGTTCCGGAGGTATGTATCTGTTCAGGAAGGTCGCGTCACGGAGGGACAGACCCAGCCCTGCGGCTGTCACCTCGTCCACAACCTCCAAGAGCGGAGTCCCCGGCCTCACATCCCGAAACGCGATCCCGGCCCCGGACTGTGAATCCTGGGAGGATCCGCAACCTGCGGTCACGAGAGAAGTCACTATCAGGAGTGAGGCCACTCTTGCCCTGTCAATCAATCGCAACCGTCTTTACGTCCTCGTCCTGTGTGCTTCCGCAGCTGCACGGATATCGTCCGCACCGCTTTGTTCGGTCGATCATAGGTCTGCTTGATGAATTTTCACACGCATTATTTTCGGAGTGACCGGAACGGGACGGTCCGGTACTGCGCTCGGTGAAATGCGTTGGTCGCAAAGTCTTCTGTGCGGGGAATTTTCTGATTCGCGACCGGGGTGGGGTCCCGCTTTCCTCACCAAGAGTCACGTGAGGTCCGTCACGCCTGCGCCGGGTGTGGTGCGGGCCGACGAGGGCGATGGCTGCGCGAGGCGGGCGGCCGGGGCGCGCCCGGACCCGCCGACCCGCGCATGCGGTGGGGCGTACGGCATGACGAGGGCCGGGACGTACGGCATGACGAAGAAGGAGGGCGCCTCCCCTGTCAGGGGAGGCGCCCTCCTTCATGATGTCGGCGCGTGACCCGGACGCCGGAAGGCCGTCGCACGGGCGTGACGGTCAGGGACCGTTGCCGCCGCGCCCGCCGCCGTCGTTCCCGCCGATGATGCCGGGCGGCAGGGTGATCCCGCCGATGGGGTCGGAGGTGCCGGGCTTGCCGTCGCGGCCGTCGCCCCTGCCGCGGCCGTTGTCCTTCGCCTTGTCCCCCTCCTTCTCCTTGGCGCGCGGCACCGAGACCGGGTTGAAGGCCGGGGTTTCCGAGGCGTACAGGGCGCCGGTCATCGCGGTCTTCCAGATGGGGCCGGGAAGGCAGCCGCCACAGACCTTGTCGTAGTACTGGCCACCGATGGTGATGTCGTACATCGGCACCTTCTTGCCGACGTCCGCACCCACCCACACCGCCGTGGAGAGGTTCGGCGTGTACCCGACGAACCAGGCGTCCACGCGGTCGTTGGTGGTACCGGTCTTGCCCGCGTTGTCGCGGTCCGTCAGGCCGGCCTGGGTGCCGGTGCCGTCCTCGACGACGCCCTTGAGCATGTGGTTGATGGTGTCGGCCGTCTTCTCGCTCATCGCCGACGAGCACGAGGACTTGGGAACCTTGAGCTTCTTGCCGTTCGCGTCCGTGATGGCCTCGATGGCGACCGGCGTGCAGAACGTGCCGCGGTTGGCGAACGCCGCGTACGTGGAGGCCATCCCGAGCGGGGTGCTCTCCGTGCCGCCCAGTGTGATCGACGGGTGGCTGTCCGAGACGGGCTTGCCGTCACCCCGCTCGTAGCCGAGCTTCTTCGCCATGGTGACCGTCTCGCACAGTCCGGCCTGCTGTTCCAGCTTGGCGAAGTAGGTGTTGATCGACTTGCCGAGCGCGCTCGTCATGTCGAAGGCGCCCTTCTCGGACTCCAGCTCGTTCTGGAGGTCCCAGCTCCCGGTGCCGACCGGTGATCCCGCGCAGTTCCGATAGGAGTCCATCGGCATCGAGATCTTCCAGTCGGAGCTGTAGCTCTGCGCCGGGTTGATGCCCTTCTCCAGGGCCGCGGCGGCCGTGATCGGCTTGAAGGTGGAGCCGACCTGGAAGCCGTAGGTGCTGCCGCCCATCTTGTTGCTGACGGCGAGGTTGAGCATCGTCTGGTGCTTCTTCTGATCCAGGCCGTAGGGCCTGGACTGGCCCATGGAAAGGATCTTCCCGGTGCCGGGCTCGACCTGCACCACCGACGCGGCGACCTTGTCGCCCTTGTTGACCTTCGAGGTCGCGGCCTCGTTGGCGGCTTTCTGCGCGCGCGGCGAGAGAGTGGTCCTGATGGTGAGCCCGCCGAGGTTCCAGAGCTTGGTGCGCTCCTCGTGGGTCTTGCCGAAGGCAGGGTCGTTCAGGACGGTCTTGCGCACGTAGTCGCAGAAGAAGCCGGCGCCGCTGACGGCCGTGATGCAGCCGCTGTTCGGCTTGCTGACCTTCAGCTTGATCGGGGTGTCGATGGCCTTCTGAGCCTCGGCCTGGGAGATGTCGCCGACGGCGGCCATGCGCAGCAGCACGGTGTTGCGGCGCTTGGTCGCCTCCTCGGCGTCGTTGACCGGGTCGTAGCGGGTCGGCGACTGGACGAGGCCGGCCAGCATCGCCGCCTCCTCCAGCTTCAGGTCCTTGGCGTGCTTGGAGAAGTAGCGCTGGGAGGCCGCCTCGATCCCGTAGGCCTGCTGCCCGAAGAACGTGATGTTGAGGTAGTTCTCCAGGATCTTCTTCTTGCCGAGCTCCTCCTCGACCTGGATCGCGTACTTGAGCTCGCGCACCTTGCGGCCCAGGGTCTGCTGGGTGGCCTCGGCGACCTTCTCCGGGTCGTCGCCCGCTTCCTCGACGAAGACGTTCTTCACGTACTGCTGGGTCAGGGTCGAGGCGCCCTGCGCGGCGCCGCCCGACTGCACGTTGCGGTTCATCGCGCGCAGGATGCCCTTGAGGTCCACCGCCCCGTGCTCGTAGAAGCGCGAGTCCTCGATCGCGATGATCGCGTCCTGCATGTACGGGGAGATGTTCTTGAGCGGGACGACGGTGCGGTCGCGCGAGTAGTCCGTCGCGATCAGCCCGCCCTCGCTGTCCAGGATCGTGATCCGCTGGCTCAGCGGCGGTGTCTTGAGGTTGGAAGGGATCTCGTCGAATCCCTCGACCGTCCCCTTGGCCGCGAGCCCGAGCGCGCCGGCGGCCGGCAGCGCGATGCCTGCCAGCACAGCTCCGGAGAGTGCGGCGACACCGAGGAACTTGGCGGCCTGCTGGGTCGTCGTCAGACCCCCGCCTGAGCGCTTCTTTGGCATGGGGGCAGCCTACGTTCTCATTCGCCGGACATACGTATAGGCCTTGGCCTAAGCTGCTCTCAACTGTCACAGCAGTCCGGTTTCGTATCAACCCCTCTGCACGGCCCTCACCGGAATTCAGCCACCTTCCGAGGCGTTCCCGAATTCGCCTCGTATGCCGCCGAATGTCCGTTGCGCTTTGGGGTTCCTGTCCCGATTCTGTCGGGATAGTCACGCATGTCCTCGCATCACTCCCCTGGGTGATCTGCCGCGTACGCATAGTCCGTTCGGGCCATTCAAGATTGGGCCCGAAGGGGGTGTTGCGCTGTCGCCACCTTCCGTAACGTCCTCAACTGGCAGCGGTGAATATGCCGCTACCGCCGTGGGGGAGCCTCGATTCGGGAGAGGACGGCGCCGGCATGGGCTGGGTAACCGACTGGAGTGCGCAGGCAGCCTGCCGCACTACCGATCCGGATGAACTGTTCGTACAAGGGGCAGCGCAGAACAGGGCCAAGGCGGTGTGCACCGGATGCCCGGTGCGGACCGAGTGCCTGGCCGATGCGCTGGACAATCGCGTCGAGTTCGGCGTGTGGGGTGGAATGACGGAGCGGGAGCGCCGCGCACTGCTGAGGCGACGGCCCACCGTGACCTCCTGGCGCCGCCTGCTGGAGACCGCGCGCAGCGAATACGAGCGGTCGACGGGCATGCTGCCCGCAGCGGTGGGTCTGGACGGCCTGCACGACGACGATCTGCACGACGGTGAGCTGCACGAGACGTTCGCCGCCGTGGGGTAGTGCCACGGGGGCTGCCCGTGCGGGTGGCCCGGTGGTGGGCCCTACGCAGCTCCGGCCGGGGTGGAACCGGTCGCGAGCCGTTCCCCGATGGCCCTGAGGCCTGAGAGGTCGTGCACGTCACCAGGGAGTGCGGCCACCTCGGTGACCGGGACCTCCGGGTGGAGTGTGGTGAAGCGCTCGCGTGTGTGCTGTTCGCGCGCGACCACCTGCATCCGCTCGGCGTGCAGCCGCAACAGGCCTGCGGTCAGCTGCTCGACGGACGCAAGGTCCGGGTCGGCCTTGTCGTGCCCGTCCGCCTCCGCGCCCGCGGGGGGCCCGGACGGATCAGTCGACTTTCGGCCACGGCTCTGCGGCTCAGGGGTACGCGACGTGCGGTCGTGCCGGGGCGGCTCCTGCTGTAGCGGCTCGTGCGGAGAGGACTCGTCGTCGTGCTCGGGGGAGAGGGGCGACTCCGGGGCTTCGGGAGAGGTGGCGGCCACCGGGTCCGTCGGGTCACCAAGGCCAGCCTTCCCGGCCGCCTGATCCACAATGCCGCCGTCTTCAAGATTTTCCGCAGCGGCCAGCGCCCGCTCCGCAGAGAGCCGGGAGGCCTCGCTGCCGTGCACCCGGTTGAGCACCAGGCCGGCCAGCGGCATCTCCTCCGCGGCCAGCCGTTCCACGAAGTAGGCGGCCTCACGGAGCGCGTCGCGCTCCGGCGTCGCCACCACGAGGAACGCCGTACCGGGCGCCTGGAGCAACTTGTACGTGGCGTCGGCCCGGGTACGGAATCCGCCGAACATGGAGTCCATCGCCGCGACGAACGTCTGTACGTCGCGCAGGAACTGGCCGCCGAGCAGCTTGCCGAGCGTCCCCGTCATCATCGACATGCCGACGTTGAGGAACTTCATCCCGGCCCGCCCGCCGATCTTCGCCGGAGCGATCAGCAGCCGGATGAACTTCCCGTCCAGGAACGAGCCGAGACGTTTCGGCGCGTCCAGGAAGTCCAGCGCGGAACGGGACGGCGGAGTGTCGACGATGATCAGGTCCCACTCGTCGCGCGCCCTCAGCTGCCCCAGCTTCTCCATCGCCATGTACTCCTGCGTGCCCGCGAAGCCGGCCGACAGCGACTGGTAGAAGGGGTTGTCCAGGATCGCGCGGGCCCGCTCGGCGTCCGTGTGCGCCTCGACGGTCTCGTCGAAGGTGCGCTTCATGTCGAGCATCATGGCGTGCAGCTCACCCTCGCCCTCGATGTCCTCGACGCGGCGCGGGACGTTGTCCAGCTGGTCGATGCCCATGGACTGGGCGAGTCGGCGGGCCGGGTCGATGGTGAGGACGACGACCTTGCGCCCGCGCTCGGCCGCCCGCACGCCGAGCGCCGCAGCGGTCGTGGTCTTGCCCACGCCGCCTGAGCCGCAGCACACGACGATGCGGATCGCCGGGTCGTCCAGGAGCGCGTCCGTCCTCAGCCCCGGTGCGATGTCCGTCTCCGGCGTCATGCCCCCACCCCTCGTCCGGAGCCGCGTCGCTTCCCGCCCGGGGGCGTCTGCCCCGCCGCGTCCGCGGTCTCGTCGCCGACACCCTGTTTGCGGAACTCCTCCGCCAGCTCGTACAACGCCGGCAGGCTCACTCCCTCGCCCATCAGCGGGAGCTCGGCCATGGGCAGCCCGAGTCCGGCGAGCACCGCGCGCTGCTCCCGCTCCAGCCCGACCCGCTGGGCATGCTCGGCGGCCTGCTCGACCAGCGGCCTGACCAGCGCGGCTGAACCCGTCACGCCGGCCCGGGTGAGCGTCTTCGCGATCTCCTTGCGGCGGCCCCCCGACGCCGTGCGCAGCGCCTCCTCGTCCAGCAGGTGGGGCCGCACCATGTTCACCACGACCCGGCCCACGGGCAGTTCGGCGGCGCGGAGCTCGGCGATGCCGTCCGCGGTCTCCTGGACCGGCATCTCCTCCAGGAGCGTCACCAGGTGGACGGCCGTCTCGGGCGATTTCAGCACCCTCATCACGGCCTGTGCCTGATTGTGTATCGGGCCGATCCGCGCCAGCCCCGCCACCTCGTCGTTCACGTTGAGGAAGCGGGTGATGCGGCCGGTGGGCGGCGCGTCCATGATCACGTAGTCGTAGACGAACCGGCCCTGCTTGTCCTTGCGGCGTACGGCCTCGCAGGCCTTGCCGGTCAGCAGGACGTCCCGGACACCCGGCGCGATGGTGGTGGCGAAGTCGATCGCGCCGAGCTTCTTCAGCGCCCGGCCCGCGCTGCCCAGCTTGTAGAACATCTGGAGGTAGTCGAGGAGCGCGCGCTCGGCGTCGATCGCCAGGGCGTGGACCTCGCCACCCCCCGGCGCGACGGCGATCCTGCGTTCTTCGTAGGGGAGGGCATCGGACTCGAAGAGCTGGGCGATGCCCTGCCTGCCCTCGACCTCGACGAGGAGCGTGCGCCTGCCCTCGGTCGCGAGGGCGAGCGCGAGTGCGGCGGCGACCGTGGTCTTACCGGTCCCGCCCTTGCCGCTGACGACCTGGAACCTGCTCACGTCTTCGAGCCTAACCAGTCGGCAGGCAGGCTACGCACGAGGCCGCGTGTGCCAGGCATTACAGTCGGCTCATGACCAAGTGGGAATACGCGACCGTGCCCCTTCTCGTGCACGCGACCAAGCAGATTCTGGACACCTGGGGCGAGGACGGCTGGGAGCTGGTCCAGGTCGTTCCCGGCCCGAACAACCCCGAGCAGCTCGTGGCCTACCTGAAGCGGGAGAAGCCGTAGTGGCGGGCGCCGTCGAGGCGAAGCTCGCCGAACTCGGCCTGACGCTCCCCGACGTCGTACCGCCGCTGGCGTCCTACCAGCCGGCCGTGCGGTCCGGGGTGTACGTCTACACCTCCGGCCAGCTCCCGATGGTGGACGGCAAGCTCGCCGTGACCGGCAAGGTCGGCGCCGAGGTGACGGCGGACGAGGCCAAGGAGCTCGCGAAGACCTGCGCGCTGAACGCCCTGGCGGCCGTGAAGTCGGTCGCCGGTGACCTGGACCGGATCGCCCGTGTCGTGAAGGTCGTGGGCTTCGTCGCCTCGGCTGCCGACTTCACCGGGCAGCCGGGCGTCATCAACGGAGCGAGCGAGCTGTTGGGCGCCGTGCTGGGCGACAAGGGTGTGCACGCCCGCAGCGCCGTGGGCGTCGCGGTGCTGCCGCTGGACGCGCCGGTCGAGGTCGAGGTCCAGGTCGAGCTCGTCGACGCCTGATCCGCACCGCCCGATCCCGCACTCCTCGATCCCGTCCGGTCCCCGACCGGGCGGGATCGCGCACGTCATGTCCCTGGCGGGGTCATGCGTGTCGGGCCGGCCATGCGTGTAAGGGGCAGACATCGATCTGCGGACCCCTCGAACATCGGCCCGGTTCCGGATAGCCTCCGGCCATGTCGAACGGTCAGTGGTACCCACCGGAATGGCCCGCCCGGATCCAGGCCCTCGCCAGCGGCGAGCTGACGGCCGTGGCCCCCAGGCGTGCGGCCACGGTGATGCTGCTCCGGGACGACACCTCGGGGCCGGGCACCGCCGGTCCGTCCGTCCACATGCTGCGCCGGCGCACCAGCATGGCCTTTGCCGGGGGCGCGTACGCCTATCCGGGTGGCGGCGTCGACCCGCGCGACGACGACCATCTCGTCGACTGGGCCGGCCCGTCCCTGGAGACCTGGGCCGGCCGGCTGGGCGTCGACTCGGCTGCGGAGGCCCAGGCGGTGGTCTGCGCCGCGGTCCGGGAGACGTACGAGGAGGCGGGTGTCCTGCTGGCGGGGCCGACCGCCGACACCGTCGTGAGTGACACCACGGGCGCCGACTGGGAGGCCGACCGCCAGGCCCTCGTCGACCGCGAGCTGTCCTTCGCCGGCTTCCTGGACCGCCGGGGCCTGGTGCTCCGCTCCGATCTGCTGGCCGCGTGGGCACGCTGGATCACCCCGGCCTTCGAACCGCGGCGCTACGACACCTGGTTCTTCGTGGCCGCGCTCCCGGAGGGCCAGCGCACCCGGAACGCCTCCACCGAGGCCGACCGGACGGTGTGGATCCGTCCCGCGGACGCCGCCGACGGCTACGACAAGGGCGAACTGCTGATGATGCCGCCCACCGTGGCCACCCTGCGGGCGCTGAGGCCGTACGGGACGGCCGCGGAGGCGCTGGAGGCAGCGGATTCCCAGAACCTCGCTCCCGTGCTGGCAGAGGCCCGTATGGAGGGTGACGAGCTGGTGCTGAGCTGGCCGGGGCACGACGAGTTCACCCGGCACGTCCCGACGGCCGGCGGACCCGTTTCCCCCGCCGAAGGCACAGGCACGGACGGGAACCCCTCATGAGCGACGCGGCCGCCCTCCCCGGACAGCCCCGCGGCGGGGTCCTCTCCGGGCCCGCCACGGCCCGCACGGCCAACGTCCTGGCCCCCAACGCCTCGGCGATGACCCTGGACGGGACCAACACCTGGATCGTCGCGGAGCCGGACTCCGACCTCGCGGTCGTGATCGACCCCGGTCCGCTCGACGACGTACACCTGCGGGCCGTCATGGACACCGCCGAGAGGGCGGGGAAGCGCGTCGGACTCACCCTGCTCACCCACGGGCACCCCGACCACGCGGAGGGCGCGGCCCGCTTCGCCGAACTCACTTGCACGAAGGTGCGCGCCCTGGACGTGGCGCTGCGCCTGGGCGACGAAGGACTCTCGGCCGGTGACGTGATCACCACGGGAGGGCTCGAACTCCGCGTCGTCCCCACCCCGGGGCACACCGCGGACTCGCTCTCGTTCCATCTGCCCGCCGACCGGGCGGTGCTGACGGGCGACACGATCCTCGGGCGCGGGACCACGGTCGTCGCCCACCCGGACGGCCGGCTCGGGGACTACCTGGACACCTTGCGGCGCCTGCGCTCGCTGGCGGTCGACGACGGGGTGCACACCGTCCTCCCGGGGCACGGGCCGGTGCTGGAGGACGCGCAGGGCGCGGTGGAGTTCTACCTCGCCCACCGGGCGAACCGCTTGGCCCAGGTCGAGACGGCCGTGGAGGCGGGACACCGGACGCCCGTCGAGGTCGTGGCGGCGGTGTACGCGGACGTGGACCGTTCCCTCTGGCCGGCGGCGGAGCTGTCGGTGCGGGCCCAGATGGAGTACCTGACGGAGCACGGCCTGATCTGACGGGAGCGTGTGCGCACGCGAAAGGCCCCACCGGGTGGTGGGGCCTTCTCGGCGGCGGTGCCGCATGCCGTGGCCTGTTTCGGTCACCGCGTGCGGGCGGGCCGGGGCGTCAGCGCGAGCGCTTCGCCAGCCGCTCCACGTCCAGCAGGATGACGGCGCGGGCCTCGAGCCGGAGCCAGCCGCGGCCCGCGAAGTCGGCGAGCGCCTTGTTGACCGTCTCGCGGGAGGCGCCGACCAGCTGGGCCAGCTCTTCCTGCGTCAGGTCGTGCACGACGTGGATGCCCTCCTCCGACTGCACGCCGAAGCGGCGCGACAGGTCGAGGAGCGCCCGGGCGACGCGCCCCGGTACGTCGGAGAAGACCAGGTCGGACATCTGGTCGTTGGTCTTGCGCAGGCGGCGGGCGACGGCACGCAGCAGCGCGGTGGCGACCTCGGGGCGGGCGTTCAGCCAGGGCTGGAGGTCTCCGTGGCCGAGGCCGAGGAGCTTGACCTCGGTGAGCGCGGAGGCCGTCGCGGTGCGCGGGCCCGGGTCGAAGAGCGACAGCTCGCCGATGAGCTCACCGGGGCCGAGGACGGCCAGCATGTTCTCCCGGCCGTCGGGGGAGGTGCGGTGGAGCTTCACCTTGCCCTCGGTGACCACGTACAGGCGGTCGCCCGGGTCGCCCTCGTGGAACAGCGCGTCGCCGCGCGCGAGGGTCACCTCACTCATCGAGGCGCGGAGCTCCGCGGCCTGCTCGTCATCGAGCGCCGCGAAAAGCGGGGCGCGCCGCAGAACGTCGTCCACGAGTTCTCTCCTTGTCGGCCTGTTCAGGGAAGCGTGGTTTCCATGATGCCGGACGGTAAAACAGTGCGATCGATCACAAACCAGTTTGACGCACGGGCGTGCCGGACCCTACGGCAGGGGGCCGATTGGGCGTGGATACGCGGTGACCGGGGCGGATGTCAGCCCCTGGCTCTAGGCTGGCCGGGTGTCCGGAACGCCGGTGAGAGTGCAGGCCAAGGGGGCTGATGGGGTGTCGGGAGACAGGAATTCCGCTGTGGGCGAACAGGGTGGTCGAAGTGGTGAAAGCGCCGCAAATCGTCCAACGGAGGTGACCCCGTCCGCGCGCTCCGGCAAGGCGCCGGGGAAGCCGGTGAAGGCGTCGGACAGACCTGGCGAAAGGGCGGGCAGGCCCGTGAAGGCGTCGGCCGCGGCGAAACCCGCGAGGTCCGCGAAGCCCGCCAAGCCGGAGTCGCACCTCGCGATGGTCCGCCGTGCCCGCCGGATCAACCGCGAGCTCGCCGACGTCTATCCGTACGCCCACCCCGAGCTGGATTTCCGAAACCCCTTCGAGCTCCTGGTGGCGACGGTCCTCTCCGCCCAGACCACCGACCTGAGGGTCAACCAGACGACTCCCGCGCTCTTCGCCGCATACCCCACGCCGGAGGACATGGCCGCCGCAGTCCCCGAGAAGCTCGAGGAGATCATCCGGCCGACCGGCTTCTTCCGGGCCAAGGCCCGCTCCCTGATGGGCCTGTCGGCCGCTCTGAGGGACGACTTCGGGGGAGAGGTCCCCGGCAGGCTGGCGGATCTCGTGAAGCTGCCCGGCGTCGGGCGCAAGACGGCCAACGTCGTCCTCGGCAACGCCTTCGGCGTCCCCGGCATCACGGTGGACACCCACTTCGGCCGGCTCGTCCGCCGCTGGAAGTGGACGGAGCAGGAGGACCCCGAGAAGGTCGAGGCGGAGATCGCGGCGATCTTCCCCAAGAGCGAGTGGACGATGCTCTCGCACCGCGTGGTGTTCCACGGCCGTCGCATCTGCCACTCCCGCAAGCCTGCCTGCGGGGCCTGTCCGATCGCCGCGCTCTGCCCCGCCTACGGAGAGGGCGAGACGGACCCCGAGAAGGCGAAGAAGCTCCTGAAGTACGAGATGGGCGGCTATCCGGGCCAGCGCCTCAGCCCGCCCCCGGACTACCCGGGCATCCCCGCCCCGCCGCTGGGAGCCGGGTGAGGGGCCGCTCCTCGCCGTCCCCGCGGACGGGGCGCCGGCGGCCCGCGGGCGCGGAGGAGCGGCACCCCCGTCCCCGTCGCCCGGAGAGCCGGACGGATGAGCGGCGCGCCACCTCCGGCGGCCGGGCACGGGAGGGAGCGCACCGCGTCCGGGCCGGCCGGATCCGCGCGGAACGAAATGGCCGACGACAGGCGTTGCAACGACGGGGGTGCCCATGACGCACACACAGAACAAGCGGGCCACGCCGGACGCGGCGGCCCCGACAGGGGCGGGCGGGCAGCTCGGCGAGCGTGCGCCCGCCGTCTCGGCCGACGGGCTGCCCGCCTGGCTGGAGCCCGTCGTCCGGGCGGCGCGGACCGTGCGGGCCGGGCAGCTCAGCCGCTTCCTGCCGCCGGAGAACGGCGCGGGGCGCCAGTCGGCCGTGCTGATCCTCTTCGGCGAGGGGGAGCGCGGTCCTGAGCTGCTTCTGATGGAGCGCTCCGGCACCCTGCGCTCCCACGCCGGCCAGCCGTCGTTCCCGGGCGGCTCCCTCGACCCCGAGGACGGCGACCACATGACCACCGGGCCGCTCAGGGCCGCGCTGCGGGAGGCCGAGGAGGAGACGGGCCTCGATCCGAGCGGGGTCCAGCTCTTCGGCGTGCTCCCCCGGCTCTACATCCCGGTGAGCGGCTTCGTGGTCACGCCCGTCCTCGGCTGGTGGCGGAAGCCGAGCCCGGTGGGTGCCGTCGATCCCGCCGAGACGGCACGGGTCTTCACCGCCACCGTGGCGGATCTCACGGACCCCGCCAATCGCGTCACCGTCGTCCATCCGAGCGGCCACCCGGGCCCCGCGTTCCTGGTCGAATCCACTCTGGTCTGGGGATTCACAGCCGGTGTGATCGACAGGATTGTGCACCACGCGGGGTGGGAACGCCCCTGGGACAGGACCAGGCAGGTGCCGCTCGACTGGCGCGCATGACAGGCTGACTCCCGTGCTGCGCTGTTCCGGGTCTGGCCCGGACCCCGTCGAACCGGACGGGCCAGGTGACGAATCTGCGAGGCTATAGACGGTGAACGTGCTGGACATCCTGCTGCTCGTCGGCGCCGTGTGGTTCGCGGTCATCGGGTACCGCCAGGGTTTCGTCGTCGGGATCCTGTCCGTGGTCGGCTTCCTGGGCGGCGGTCTCGTGGCCGTCTACCTGCTGCCGGTCATCTGGGACCAGGCGACCGACGGGTCGGAGGTCTCCTCCACCGCCGCCATCGTCGCGGTCGTGATCGTGATCGTGTGCGCCTCCGTGGGCCAGGCGTTCACCACGCACCTCGGCAACAGACTCCGCCGGCACATCACGTGGTCACCGGCGCGCGCCCTGGACGCGACGGGCGGCTCCCTGGTCAACGTGGTGGCCATGCTCCTGGTCGCCTGGCTGATCGGCTCCGCACTGGCCGGGACCTCCCTGCCGACGCTGGGCAAGGAGGTCCGCAGTTCCTCGGTCCTGCTCGGGGTCTCCCGGGTGATGCCCGATCAGGCCTCCACCTGGTTCACCGACTTCTCCTCCGTCCTGGCGCAGAACGGCTTCCCGCAGGTCTTCAGCCCCTTCGCCAACGAGCCCATCACCGAGGTGGAGCCCCCCGACCCGGCGCTGGTCGGCAGCCCCGTCGCCGCTCGCGCCAAGAAGTCCATCGTCAAGGTCGTCGGCATGGCACCGGGCTGCGGCAAGGTGCTCGAAGGAACCGGCTTCGTCTTCTCCGACCGCCGTGTGATGACCAACGCCCACGTGGTCGGCGGCGTCGACGAGCCGACCGTCCAGATCGGCGGCGAGGGCCGGCTGTACGACGCCAAGGTCGTGCTCTACGACTGGCAGCGGGACATCGCCGTACTGGACGTCCCGGACCTGGACGCCGAACCGCTGCGCTTCACCGGCAGCGACGACGACGCGGGGAGCGGTGACAGCGCCATCGTCGCCGGATTCCCGGAGAACGGCGCCTACGACGTACGTTCCGCCCGTATCCGCGGCCGCATCGACGCCAACGGCCCGGACATCTACCACCGGGGCACCGTGCGGCGCGATGTGTACTCGCTCTACGCGACGGTGCGCCAGGGCAACTCCGGCGGCCCGCTGCTCACTCCGGACGGCAAGGTGTACGGAGTGGTGTTCGCCAAGTCCCTCGACGACCCTGACACGGGCTACGCCCTGACGGCCGACGAGATCCGTGGGGACATCGAGGCCGGCAGGTCGTCGGCCCAGGAGGTCGACAGCCAGGGCTGCGCGCTCTGAGGTCCTGCCGTACGGGTGTCACGCACGGGCCCCGGACCTCGAACTGACCGAGGGCCGGGGCGTGCGTACGGAGTGTGCTGTTCTTGCGGTTCCTACGTCATCCGCGGGGGTGGCGCAGGCGGGCCGAAACCCAGCGTGCCCGGCGGTGGAGAATGCGCGGAATTCCCAGCCGCAGATCATGGAAATTGCTCACATCGTGCACCCGGCTCCGCGAGCCGTCCCCCTCGTGAATGCTCGGACCGGCAAGAGCGGTCGAGCGGTGGTTGCGTGCTGCGTCATCGAAGTCGCGCGTCCAGCCCATACCCCGACGTCTGCCCGTGACCCAAGGTCGGTAATCGTGCGTGAGTCAGCCAATTGGCTTATGCGGAAGGCAATTGGCCAACCGTCGGACACGTGTGCGCGTCGACTACCGGTCGGGTTCGGGGTCCTTGAGCCAGTTGATGAGTTCGGTCGAGAACCCGGCCGGATCCTCCTCGTGGGGGAAGTGCCCCAGACCGTCGAAAAGTCGCCACCGGTAGGGCGCCTCGACGTACTCGCCGGAACCCGCTGAACTACGGGTCCGGATCGCCGGATCGAGGGAGCCGTGGAGGTGCAGCGTGGGCACGCGCACCGGCCGCTTCATCCGCCGGTTGAACTGGACGCCGTCCGGCCGGGCCAGGGAGCGCACCATCCATCGGTACGGCTCGATCGAGCAGTGCGCCGTCGACGGGATGCACATCGCGCGCCGGTAGACGTCGACCGTCTTGTCGTCGGGGAAGTCCGGCGTACGGGGTCCCGACCAGTCGCGGATCAGCCGGGCGACCAACGCGGCGTCGTCCGCCACGAGCTGGCGCTCCGGGACCCACGGCCGCTGGAAGCCCCAGATGTGCGAGCCGGCCCGGGACTGCGCGAGGTCCGAGAGCATCGAGGAGCGCCAGCGGCGCGGATGCGGCATCGACGACACCACGAGCCTCCGCACCAGCTTCGGACGCATCACGGCGGCCGTCCAGGCCAGGTAGCCGCCCATGTCGTGGCCCACGAGCGCCGCGTCCGGCTCGCCGAGCGAGCGGATCACGCCGGTGACGTCGAGCGCCAGGTTCGCCGGGTCGTAGCCCCGGGGCGTACGGTCGCTGCCGCCGACCCCGCGCAGGTCCATGGCGACCGCCCGGTAGCCGGCGTCGGCCAGGGCCGTCAGCTGATGGCGCCAGGTCCACCAGAACTGCGGGAACCCGTGGAGCAACAGCACCAGTGGGCCGTCACCGAGTTCGGCGATGTGGAAGCGCGCACCGTTGGCCGCCACGTCACGGTGGGTCCAGGGCCCGTCGATGCGGACAGGGCCGCCGGAACCGGGAGCGGGCCCCAGCGGGCCCACCGGACCGGATGCGCTGAAATCGGGGTCGGTCATGTGGACGAGCGTGTCACAGGGAGCGCCTTGTCCTGGACAGGCCGGCTCTCGATGGCTTGGCCCGCCAGTGTGCTGCCCTGCGCCTGTTCGATCGCACGTGCGGTCACCACGGGACGGGGGTGAGGCTTGACGCCCTGCAGGACGGCCGCGGTCTGCTTGGCCGAAGCGATGGACTTCTCCGGGGGCTTGACCTTCTTGAACTTGGCGAGCCCGAAGAGGGCGAGCAGGACGCCCAGCAGGATGAAGGCGCCGCCCACGATCAGGAACGACCAGGCGAGACCGAGGCCGAGGTTGTGGATCCCGTAGGCCGCGGCGAAGCTCAGCACGGGGATCGCGAACAGGATCAGCACACCCGTGACGATGAACGCCACGCTGCCGATCACGCCGCGCTTGACGTCCTGACGGACCTCGGCCTTGGCGAGGGCGATCTCGTCGTGCACCAGCGCGGACATCTCAGCAGTGGCCGACGCGAACAGCTGTCCGAGACTACGGTCGGTGCTGCCCGCGTAGTTGCCGGGGTCGCTCATCCCTGACTCCCTCTCCTCTTCGGTACATCCGATGTCAGATCATGCCGGACTGTCCGGCTTGCTGCTCGCTGCCCCCGCCTGTTCGGCAAGGCGGCGGTGCTCGGCGGCCTTCTTCTCGTGGATCGCGGCCATGCGCAGGTGATACTGGGGATCATCCTGTTCATAGACGTCGGGCACCCCCGATTCGTCCTCGTCGAGCTCCTCGGCCTCGTACAGCGTCCTGTATCTGCGTACCCGCAGTTTCAGCAGTACACCGGAGAGTACGGCGGCAATCAGGGAACCGATGAGGACCGCGGCCTTGACCTCGTTGATCATGTCCTCGTCGCCGGTGAAGGCCAGCTCCCCGATGAGCAGCGACACGGTGAATCCGATACCGGCCAGCGTGGCCACGGCGAAGACATCCGCCCAGGCCAGGTCCTTGTTCAGCTCGGCCCGGGTGAAGCGGGTGACGAGCCAGGTGCCGCCGAAGATGCCGATGGTCTTGCCGACGACGAGACCGAGGACCACTCCGAGCGTTTCGGGCCGGGTGAAGACGCCGGCCAGGGCATCGCCCTTCAGGGTGACACCGGCCGAGAACAGAGCGAACAGCGGAACCGCGACACCGGCCGACACGGGGCGCACGAGGTGCTCGATGTGCTCACCCGGGGAGTGCGCCTCACCCTCCTGGCGGGTGCAGCGCAGCATGAGGCCCATGGCGACGCCGGCGATCGTGGCGTGGACGCCGCTGTTGTACATCAGCCCCCAGATGACCAGGGCGAGCGGGAGATAGATGTACCAGCCCCGCACTTCCTTGCGCAGCAGGACGTAGAACACGGCCAGACCGGCGAAGGCACCGCCGAGTGCCAGGAAGTTGATGTTCTCGGTGAAGAAGACCGCGATGATGAGAATCGCGAAGAGGTCGTCGACGACGGCGAGCGTCAGCAGGAAGGCCCGCAGCGCGGCAGGCAGCGACGTGCCGATGACCGCGAGGACGGCCAGGGCGAACGCGATGTCGGTGGCGGTGGGGACGGCCCAGCCGGAGACGGAACCTCCGCCCAGCACCGCGGTCAGCGTGTAGAGGAGAGCGGGGACCGCCATGCCGCAGAGCGCCGCGGCGACGGGCAGGGCCGCCGCCCTGGGGTCGCGGAGTTCACCGGCGACCAGTTCACGCTTGAGCTCCACGCCCGCGACGAAGAAGAAGACGGCGAGGAAACCGTCGGCCGCCCAGTGGGCGACCGAGAGATTCAGCCCCAGTGCCCCTGGGCCGAAGTGGAAATCGCTGACGGACGCGTAGCCGGAGCCGAAGGTGTTCGCCCAGATCAGCGCAGCAACGGCCGCGACCAGCAGGAGGACGCCGCCGACCGTCTCGGTGCGCAGCGCCTCGGCGACGTAGTTGCGCTCGGGGAGCGAGAGCCGGCCCAGCAGGGTGCGGCGGCCGGCAGGGGGTACGGGCGGGGCCACGAGGAAGACCTCCGGGTCGGATTGCGGCTGCGGTGGCATGGCGGATACACATGCCGACCAGACTTCCCGGCGCCCCTGTGGAGATTTCTTGTGAAGTTGTCGGGCCGTGCTGTCGCGGCGTGCTCGTGTCGGCCTGTCGGCGCGAACGTACTCGCATCCGGCGTACTCGCCGTCACGCTACGAACCCGTTGTGCTCGGGTCGACGTGTTCCGCTGACGGAAAACCACTCTACCTGGGCTGTCGGAAACCTGTCCGGATCCGCCGGCCGTCGCCTGACGGCGTGAGCCGTCACCGGACGGTTCCTGCACGGGCCCGCACTCGGTCCGAACGGACACCCTCGCCCGGGACACGGGACGGTTCCTGCATGGGCCCGCACCCGGTCCGAATCGACACCCTCGCCCGGGACACGGGAAGGGGCACCCGGACGGCTTCCGGGTGCCCCTCGACGGCGTGCGGACGGACCTGCTCCGAGAGGAGGTACGCGTGCCCGCCTCCCTCTGTGCCCTAGTCCTCGGAGGAAGCGGAGGGCAGTTGTGTCTGGATGAGGGACATGACCGAGGAGTCGGTGAGGGTGGTGACGTCCCCCAGCTCGCGGTTCTCGGCGACGTCGCGCAGGAGGCGGCGCATGATCTTGCCGGACCGGGTTTTCGGCAGTTCGGCGACCGGGAGGACCCGCTTCGGCTTCGCGATCGGGCCGAGGGTGGCGCCGACGTGGTTGCGGAGCTCGGCGACGAGTTCCTCGGAGGCGGTCGCGGTGCCGCGCAGGATGACGAAGGCGACGATGGCCTGACCGGTCGTCTCGTCGTTCGCGCCGACGACGGCGGCCTCGGCGACCGAGGGGTGCGAGACGAGCGCGGACTCGACCTCCGTGGTGGAGATGTTGTGCCCGGACACGAGCATCACGTCGTCGACGCGGCCCAGCAGCCAGATGTCGCCGTCCTCGTCCTTCTTGGCACCGTCACCCGCGAAGTACTTGCCCTCGAAACGCGACCAGTAGGTGTCGATGAACCGCTGGTCGTCGCCCCAGATGGTGCGCAGCATCGACGGCCACGGTTCGGTCAGCACGAGGTAGCCGCCCCCGCCGTCGGGGACCTCGCGTGCCTCGTCGTCGACGACGGTGGCGGAGATGCCGGGCAGGGCGCGCTGGGCGGAGCCGGGCTTGGTCTCGGTGACCCCGGGGAGCGGTGAGATCATCATCGCGCCGGTCTCGGTCTGCCACCAGGTGTCCACGATGGGGCACTTGTCGGCGCCGATGTGCTTGCGGTACCAGACCCACGCCTCAGGGTTGATCGGCTCGCCCACCGAACCCAGCACCCGCAGCGAGGAGAGGTCGAACTTCGCGGGGATGTCGTCGCCCCACTTCATGAACGTCCGGATCGCGGTCGGCGCGGTGTAGAGGATCGTGACGCCGTACTTCTGCACGATCTCCCAGAAACGTCCCTGGTGCGGGGTGTCGGGCGTGCCCTCGTACATGACCTGCGTCGCACCGTTGGCCAGCGGACCGTAGACGATGTAGGAATGTCCGGTCACCCAGCCGATGTCCGCGGTGCACCAGTACACATCGCTCTCGGGCTTCAGGTCGAAGACCGCGTGATGCGTGTAGGCCGCCTGCGTCAGATATCCGCCCGAGGTGTGCAGGATGCCCTTCGGCTTCCCCGTCGTCCCCGACGTGTAGAGCACGAACAGCGGCTGCTCGGCGTCGAAGGCCTCAGGGGTGTGCTCGGCGGACTGGCGTGCGGTGATCTCGTGCCACCACACGTCCCGCCCCTCCGTCCAGGCGGTGTCCTGCCCGGTACGCCGGACCACCAGGACGTGCTCGACGCTCTCGATGCGGGAGACGGCGTCGTCGACGGCCGGCTTCAGGGCGGAGGGCTTGCCGCGCCGGTAGCCGCCGTCGGCGGTGATGACGACCTTGGCGTCGGCGTCCTGGATACGGGCGGCGATCGCGTCGGCGGAGAAACCGCCGAAGACCACCGAGTGCGCGGCGCCGATGCGGGCGCAGGCCAGCATCGCGACGGCGGCCTCGGGAATCATCGGCAGGTAGACGGCGACGCGGTCGCCCTGGACGACACCGAGCTCGGTCAGCGCGTTCGCCGCGCGGGAGACCTCGTCCTTCAGCTGGGCGTAGGTGATCGCGCGGCTGTCGCCGGGCTCGCCCTCGAAGTGGATGGCGACCCGGTCGCCGTTGCCCGCCTCGACGTGCCGGTCCACGCAGTTGTACGCGACGTTGAGCTTCCCGTCCGCGAACCACTTCGCGAAGGGCGGGTTGCTCCAGTCGAGTGTCTCGGTCGGCTCCGTGGCCCAGGACAGGCGGCGGGCCTGCTCGGCCCAGAAGCCCAGCCTGTCCGCCTCGGCCCGCTCGTACGCCTCCGCCGTCACGTTGGCGTTCGCGGCCAGATCGGCAGGCGGCGCGAACCGCCGCTCCTCCTTGAGCAGATTGGAGAGAGAGGAAGGCTCGCTCATGCTGCGGTCTCCTCCTCGAGCAGATTGGCCAGGCTTGCGTTGCTCACGACATCTCCCATTCCCAGGGTGTCCGTTGTGTCCCGGAGGACAGCTCATCAGGCCGCGGGCCAGGTGACAAGTGTCTGCCGGGAATTGGTTTAGACCTGTGTCTCGTGTAAGGAGTCAGCGGTCCCGCCTCCGCGAGCAGTGCTCTGCGTCGCGAAAGCGGGACCACAAGGTCTCACGGACCGGGTAGGGGAGTGGTTCAGGCGCCGACGGTGGTGCCGGGAGCGGCGTGCAGCGCTTCGGCGTCGGACTCCGCGCTCCATTCCTCGCCCGGGGCGACCCGGGCGAAGACCTCGTCTGGCCCGGTTCCGGAGCTGGCACCCTCGGTCAGCAGATAGGCCTGCGCCTCACCGACATGGAAGTACATGCCGTGCAGTTGCAGGGTGCCGGCCGCCAGCCTGCGTGCCACCGACTCGTGCGCTCGAAGGTGCTCGAGTTGCTGGACCACATTGGTCAGACAGAGCTGCTCGACCGCGTCGGTGGGCAACCGCCCGGCGATGCGCGCCCAGGAGTGATGACGGGAGCGCATGCGTTCCAGGCTGGGCAGGCCGTGCCGCAGCCAGCGCCACAACGGTGTCCGGGGAGTCTCCGGTCCCGCACCCAGCAGGGCTTGCATCGCCCCGCACCCGGAGTGGCCGCAGATGGTGATGGACTCGACCTCCAGCACGTCCACGGCGTACTCGATGGCGGCAGCCACGGAATCGTCGTTGCTGGTCTCGTCGCACGTGCCCGGCGGTGGCACCAGATTGCCGACGTTCCGCACGGTGAAGAGGTCTCCCGGGCCACTTGCCGTGATCATGCTGGTGACCAGGCGGGAGTCCGCACAGGTGAGGAACAGCTGCGAAGGGCGTTGTCCTTCGGCAGCGAGCCTGGCCAGCTCCTCTCGCACCAACGGTGCGGTGGTCCGCTGGAACGAGCTGAGGCCGCTGAGGAGCCGATGGGCGCCCCGCCGAGGGCGGGGGGAACCCGCCCTGTCCGTGGGAGGGGTGCCCGGGAGCGTGTGCGTGGCCGCCACGGAGTGGGCCGGCACGGCGTCCTGCACACCGTCGTGACAGTGGTGGTTACGCCACGGTGTCCAGGGGCGGCAGCAGGAGTGGGCCGCCGATGCGGGCTCGGCGATCCGGCCGCCGGAACGCCCGGTGAACTCGATCCGGCCGCCCATCGCGGTCTGTGCCGCGTACCAGTCCTGGATCGTCTCGTACGCGGCGTGGTCCATGAAGAAGCCGTCCAGCTCGACCACGGCGTCGACCCCGTGCGGGAGTCGTCCGAGCAGGCGGCTGAGGCGGGGGACGGCCAGGAAGGTCAACTGTCCGCGAGCCGACACGAGGTAGCGGCCGTCCTGCTCCGTCACGGTGATGCGCGTCCGGGCGAGCCGGTGCAGGGCGACAGCCACTGCCACGACGATGCCGATGGCCACACCCTCGAGGACTCCGGCGAGGATCACACCGCTGATCGTTGCGCCGTAGACGAGGAACTCCCGGTGTCTGTGCACCTTGCGGATGTGGGCGAAGCTCACCATCTGGATGCCGACGACCATGACGAGGGCCGCGAGCGCCGCCAGAGGAATCCACTCGAGGGCGGTGACCAGCAGAGCGGCTGCCAGGAGCACCCAGACCCCGTGCATCACGGTGGAGGCGCGGCTCTCCGCGCCCGCCCGCACATTGGCGGAGCTGCGTACAGCGCCCCCGGACACGGCGAGTCCTCCGGCCAGCCCCGAGAGCGCGTTGGCGACGCCCTGGGCCCGCAGCTCCCGGTCGAGGTCGGATCGCTGGACCGGTGCGGGAGGCGTGGACCCGTCCTTCGGCGGCGAGGCCGACCGGTCCGCGGCGAGTTTGTCCACGGAGACCGCGGCGAGCAGGGATTCGAGGCTGGCCACCAGCATGACGGTGAACACCGCTGCCGCGAGCCCCGCAACCGGACCCTGCGGAAGCTCGGGCAGAGCGTGCGAGCGCCATGACGGCAGGTCCACCCGGGCGATTCCCGGGGTCGCCACGGCAGCCACCGCGGTGGCGACGACCACGGCGGCGAGGGCGGCAGGAATCCTGCGGAGCGATGCTCCGAGCCGTCCGGGCAGACGTGGCCAGACGACGAGGAGGGTGATCGTCAGCGCTCCGATGAGAGGAGCGGCCGGCTCGAACTGCGCCAAGTGGGCCGGAAGCGACAGGGCGTTGTCGAGGGCGGAGCTCTGCGGTGCCTCGCCGAGCACGATGTGCAGCTGGGCGAGAGCGATGGCCACACCGATGCCCGCGAGTGTGCCGTGGACGATGGCGGGACTGACCGCGAGAGCGCTGCGGGCGGCTCTCAGCGACCCGAGCAGGATCTGCAGGAGACCTGCCCCGACGGTGATCGCGCAGGTGGTGCGCCAGCCGTAGATCTGGATCAACTCGGCCGTGACCACGGTCAGCCCGGCGGAGGGCCCGCTGACCTGGAGGGGGGTGCCGCCCAGAAGCCCGGCGACGATGCCGCCGATGGCGGCCGAGACCAGGCCGGCGGCGAGGGGAGCGTCCATGGCTACGGCGAGACCGAGCGACATGGGTACGGCGATCAGGAAGACGGTGATCGATGCGGACAGATCGGCGCCCGAGACACGGAAGCGTCCACGACGGGGCGGTGGCGGCGGGCTGTGAGGACGCTTGAATCCCGAGGCGCGGGAAGGGCGCGCGTTGCGGGATGAATGGTCGTTGCGGGTAGGGACGCAGGCAGACATGTTCCCGTCTCCTCCGGGGCAGCGCGGTCGCGGTATACGAGTGACGGCGGCCGTGGATCACGGCGTGCAGCGGTGGGGTACAGCGGCGGGATTTCTCAACTCTCCGTAAATGAATCGTAATGGAGAGTAAAGAAGCATGTCCATGTTTTCGAGCACATAGCCCAATGGCTCACTCGTTCAAGTGAATAAGCAGCTTTTCATTCGGCTTGTCGTACTGATTCCAGCAGGACTGCGTGTGAGGTTGGCCGCGCCGTATCGGCACTTGACCGCACGAATCCTGCAAGGAAGAGGGTGGACGGATGATGGCCGCCACGAAGCGGATCGCCCTGGGTGCCGTGGTCACGGCCCTGGTCGCCGGCCTCGCCGGGTGTTCGGGCCCCGGTACAGGGGCCGCCGGTCCGGGAGCCGGGAAGGAGGCGGCTGAGGGGAACTCGCCGGCGGCGGCGCCGAAAGCGGCGGTCGACCTCATCGGTGACGGGTCCACGGCCTTCACGGGGGCCCAGCCGAAACTTCCTGCGGTCAAGCGTCTCCAGCCTGGCCGGAAGCCTCCGCAGTTCGTGGTGTTCTCCTGGGACGGTGCCGGCGAGGACAGCCAGAAGCTGTTCTCGCATTTCCGGAACGTCGCGAAGAAGTACGACGCCAGGATGACGTACTTCCTGAGCGGTGTGTACCTCCTCCCGGAGGAGAAGAAAGCGCTCTACGACCCGCCTCAGCACGCGCCGGGCCGCTCCGACATCGGGTTCAACGACGCCGAGGGGATTCGGCACACACTGACGGAGCTGCGTGCGGCCTGGCTGGACGGGAACGAGATCGGTACCCACTTCAACGGGCACTTCTGCGGGCCGGACGGAGGTGTCGGCACCTGGTCGGTCGAGGAGTGGAAGAGCGAGATCAGCCAGGCGAAGTCGTTCGTGAAGAGCTGGAAGACCAACACCCCGGCGCTCAAGGGCGAAGCGCCGTTGCCCTTCGACTACGACAAGGAGCTCATCGGCGCGCGCACCCCGTGTCTGGAGGGCCAGAAGAACATGGTCGCCGCCGCGCGGACCATGGGATTCCGCTACGACTCCAGCGGCGTCGGCAATCAGGTCTGGCCGGCGAAGAAGGACGGCCTCTGGGACCTCCCGCTGCAGCTCGTCCCCGTACCGGGTCGCGCGTTCGAGACGCTCTCGATGGATTACAACTTCATGTTCAACCAGTCCGGTACGACGACACAGGGAGACCCGGACAAGCACGAGTACTGGGGTAACCAGATGCGGGACGGTCTGCTCCAGGCGTTCGACCGTGCCTACAACGGCAACCGCGCGCCGCTGATCATCGGGAACCACTTCGAGTCCTGGAACGGCGGCAGTTACATGCGCGCCGTCGAGGAGACGATCAAGACGGTGTGCACCCAGCGGGATGTGCACTGTGTGTCCTTCCGCCAGCTCGCCGACTGGCTCGACGCGCAGGATCCCGCGGTGCTCGCGAAGCTGGGAACGCTGAAGGTGGGTCAGGAGCCCGCGCCGGGCTGGACGGCCTTCCTGGCGGGAACGGCTCCGGGAAAGCCTGCGGCCAGCCCCGTGCCCGCCAGGCCGGCGGACGAGCCGGCAGGCAAGGGGGCCGGTGTGAGCGAGGACCAGGAGGTCACTCCGGGCTCAGCTCCACCTGGTCGGACCGGCTGAGCGCGGAGGTCGCTCCTGGCACCGCTCCGCACGGTCAGACCGGCTGAGCGGCGCCCGATCCCGCGCAGTGCTCGTGGAGGACGAAGGCGGGGTCGACCTGGGCAGCCAGGTCGGCGCCCGTCTTCTCGTTGCCCCAGCTCTCCGCGTTCTTCAGATGGAAGTGCACCATCTGCCGTGTGTAGCGCTCCCAGTCGCGCAGCTCGTACGAATCCTCCGCGGCGTTCTGCAGGGCCTGCAGTGCCATCCGGTTGTCCGCCTCCAGCAGATCGAACGGGGCGGGGCGGCCCTTCTCCATCGCGCGCACCCAGTCGGACTGGCCGACACCGACGAGCAGGTCGTCGCCGACCTCGTCGCGCAGGAAGTCCAGATCGTCCGCGCTCTGCACCTTGTTGCCCACCACCTTCAGCGCGATGCCGAAGTCCCGTGCGTACTCCTTGTACTGGCGGTAGACGGAGACTCCCTTCCGGGTCGGTTCGGCGACGAGGAAGGTCAGGTCGAAGCGGGTGAACATGCCCGAGGCGAACGAATCCGACCCCGCGGTCATGTCGACGACCACGTACTCGTCCGGGCCGTCGACCAGGTGGTTGAGGCAGAGCTCCACGGCCCCGACCTTGGAGTGGTAGCAGGCGACACCCAGGTCGGACTCGGTGAACGGACCTGTGGCCATCAGCCGGATGTTCCCGTCGTCGAGACGGACCGTACGGGCGCAGGCGTCGTAGACAGGGTTGTCCTCGCGGACACGGAGGAGCCGGGACCCCTCCCCGGGAGGTGTCGTCTTGATCATCGTTGCCGCGGAGGCGATACGGGGGTTGTTTCCGCGGAGGTAGTCCTTGATGAGAGGCAGCTGGGCGCCCATGGCCGGCAGCGCGGCTGCGTCGTCCTCGTCGAGGCCGAGGGCGGCCCCGAGGTGCTGGTTGATGTCGGCGTCCACCGCGACGACATGGGCTTCATTGGCAGCGAGGTGGCGGATGAAGAGCGAGGACAGCGTGGTCTTGCCGCTGCCGCCCTTCCCTACGAAAGCGATCTTCATGTTCACCTAGGGTAGCGGTGTCATCGCTCAGTGCAGTCGCTCTTCGTGAAGAACGCCACTCCTGGGCGGCATCCGGACGCGGGACGCGTAGCCTCCCTACTTATGAGTACGACTTCCTCGGACCCTCTTGCCGCCCTGGGCGACCTGCCGGGCGTCGCCGACGCGGTGGACTCCGTCCGCAAGGCTGTGGACAGGGTCTACGGACACCGCGTCATGCGGCGCCGCAGCAACGAGGTCACTGCGGAGGCGGCCCTGCGAGGCTCCCGCGGTTCGGCGGCGCTCTCGGGTGCCGACTGGAATCTTGAAGAGGTGCGCCGGCGTACGGACTTCAGTGGTGAGGACGAGGCGCGCATCGTCGGCGCGGCCCTCAGGCTCACGGCGGAGGCCGGGCAGCTGCTCTCCATCTGGCGGCAGTCGCCCCTGCGTGTCCTGGCCCGGCTGCATCTGGTGGCGGCGGGTGGCGCGACTCCCGACGAAACGGTCGGGCGGCCCCGCCTGGCGGGTGAGCCGGTCGACGAACCGTTGATCGAGGCGCCGGTTCCTGACGCCGGTGAGGTGTCCGGGCGGCTCGAGGGTCTCTCCGGGCTGATCATCGCCGGCAGCTCGGCGCCCGCTCTGGTGACCTCGTCGGTGGTGCACGGCGAGTTGCTCGCGCTGCGCCCCTTCGGGTCGCACAACGGCTTGGTCGCTCGCACGGCTGAGCGGATCGTGCTGATCGGCAGCGGGCTCGACCCCAAGTCGATCTGCCCTGCCGAGGTCGGGCACGCGGAGCAGGGGCGTGCCGCCTATGTGGCGGCGTTCGAGGGGTATCTCTCCGGCAGGCCGGAAGGTATGGCCGCCTGGATCGCTCACTGCGGCCGCTCGGTCGGTCTCGGCGTGAGGGAATCGACCGCGGTGTGTGAGGCGCTGCAGCGGGGCGCGGCCTGAGCCTGTCGAGCGCCTGCGAGGGTCGGCATCGGATCCGGTTCATCCCGGTCATGCCGGCCCGACGGATGACGCGGGTGGTGGTGCACGAAGGTGCGCCAGGAAAGGGTTGCGGCGGCACCGTCTCCGGTACCGCCGCTGGCACGTCCGCCCAGTTACCAAGCGTCCTCGATGTATGCCCATCAGGTCGGGTTCTTTGCCCGTCACCTGGTGCGGCTGGCCCGTAATCGACGGGTCGACGTCGCGTGGGTACTCGACTTCCGTGCTCGGTCCGTGGGGCCATCTGTGCGTGGAAGGGAATCCTCTCGGATGCCTTCGGTCTCGCGGGCCGTTGAATCCTTTGTACTCCTGGACCAGGAGGAGCGGAAGCCCTGACTACACTTCTTTACTTTCCTGTTCAAGCACCCTGGAGTCGTTCATTCCGGGCGCGTTTCGTGATCGAGTTCGGGATGGTGGGCGGGCGCGGGGGCCGGTGCTCCTGCGGCGCCGTGTCCTGCCGTTCGGGTCAGGTGGGGAGTGCGGCGGCGCGGCGGCGGTTGGCGTACCAGACCACGCCTGCTGTCACGGCTGCCGCGCCCAGCGCAGCGGCGGCCACGAGGGCCGGTCGAGGCGGCATGGAGAACGCGGGCAGGCGCTGCTTGAGCCGGACCGGTCGGTCGAAGACGAGAATCGGCCATTCCCGCAGAGTGGCCTCGCGCCGCAGTGCCCGGTCCGGGTTGACGGCGTGCGGATGGCCCACCGACTCCAGCATGGGGACGTCGGTGGCGGAATCGCTGTACGCGTAGCAGCGCGAGAGGTCGTAGCCTTCCGACTCGGCGAGCGCCCTGACCGCCTCCGCCTTGGTGGGTCCGTAGGCGTAGTACTCGATCTCGCCGGTGAAGCAGCCGTCGTCCCCCACGACCATCCGGGTGGCGACCACCCGGTCGGCGCCGAGGAGTTCCCCGATCGGTTCGACGACTTCGGCGCCGGAGGTCGAGACGATGACCACATCGCGGCCGGCGGTGTGGTGCTCCTCGATGAGGGTCGCCGCCTCGTCGTAGATGATCGGGTCGATCAGCTCGTGCAGGGTCTCGGCGACGAGGTCCTTGACCTGCTGGACGTTCCACCCCTTGCAGAGAGCCGAGAGGTAGTCCCGCATCCGCTCCATCTGATCATGGTCGGCACCCCCGGCGAGGAAGACGAACTGTGTGTAGGCGGTGCGCAGCACGGCGCGGCGGTTGATCAGCCCGCCTTGGTAGAAGGACTTGCTGAAGGTCAGTGTCGATGACTTCGCAATGACCGTCTTGTCCAGGTCAAAGAAGGCTGCTGTGCGCGGCGAGAAGCAGTTTTCCACAAAGGTGAGCATAGGGGCCCGCCATTCGGCGTAAAGCTCCGGCGGGTGGGTTTGCTTGAGAAGGGGCTCGGGTACACCATGGAAGTCACGGATCGTTCGCGACCGTGCTAACCCGGTCCGGCTCCTCCCCCCCCGAGTCGGCCGTGGGGACGACCCCCGCTCTCCCCCCCGGCGGGGGTCGTCGCATGTCCGGATGCATTTTCGGGCAGGGGGTCGGACTCTGCCGCTCCGACGGCACCTCGGTGATCTCTTCTCTTCCGGTGATTCACCCGATCTTGACTCGTCACCGTGCGTAGCGGAAGGGGTGCGCTCCGAAAGTCCCCTGTACGAGCTACGGAGTTATTCACAGAGCTGGAGTTCTCCACAGTTCTTGAGCAAGATCCACATGTTTTTCCCAGGCGCTGCATGTTGATTCCACCCGCGAAGTCCGCGGGTTCCGGAATCGCGCATCTCGGATGTGTTCGAGATCCCCGCGAAACCGCACCGAAGGGACAGGGAGAAGGGGGCGGAGATCGTGGCTGGATCTATCGCGGGGGAGGGGCCGCCGAGCGCCGAGGGGCATGGGGGCGGTCCGTTGATCGTGACCGAGGACGCGGATCTGCTCGACGATCTGCTCAGGCTCTGTGCTGCGGCCGGGGCGGTGCCCGAGGTGCGCCACGGACCACCGTGGGAGAGGGGCGGCTGGGAGCGGCCCCCGATGGTTCTGGTGGGTGACGACGCGGTGCAGAGGTGTCGTGGAGTGTCCCGGCGGCCTGGCGTCATGCTGGTCGGCCGAGATCAGGACGACCCCGATGTATGGCGCCGCGCGGTCGAGATCGGCGCAGAGTACGTGCTGAGACTGCCCGATTCCGAGAGCTGGCTCGTCGACCAGATCGCCAACGCCGTGGAAGGCGTGGGCCGAGCGGCGCTCACGGTGGGAGTGATGGGGGGCCGCGGCGGTGCCGGCGCGTCCACGCTGGCTTGTGCGCTGGCGGTGTCCGCTGCGCGATCGGGTCGGCGGACCATGCTGATCGACGGTGACCCTTTGGGCGGTGGCATCGACGTGCTGCTCGGTGGCGAGGAGTCCGAAGGCTTGCGCTGGCCGGATTTCGCCCGTTCGAAAGGAAGGGTGGGCGGAGGGGCACTGGAGGAGTCCCTGCCTGCGTTACACGGGTTGCGTGTGCTCAGCTGGGGGCGGGACGACGAGGTGATCGTGCCGCCGCAGGCCATACGGTCGGTGCTCGCCGCAGCGCGTCGGCTCGGTGGGGTGGTCGTCGTGGATCTCCCACGGCGGGTCGACGAAGGCGTGGCGGAGGCTCTCGCGCAGCTGGATGTCGGGCTGCTCGTCGTGCCAGGTGAGCTGAGAGCGGTCGCAGCAGCGCAACGTGTGGCCTCGGCGGTCGGCATGGTGCTGGAAGACCTGCGTGTCGTCGCCAGAGGGCCGTACACGGCGGGCCTGGACGAGCAGTGGGTGGCGCAGGCACTGGCGCTGCCTCTCGTCGGCGAACTGCCCATGGAGGCGGGGCTGCCCGCGGCCCAGGACAACGGTGTTCCCCCGGGCGGGGCTGCCCGCGGTGCGCTGGCCCGTTTCTGCGCGGCCTTCTGGGACCAGGCGGACCCACCCGGCCGATTCGAGGGTTCCCCGGCGCGGGTGTCCGGGAGCGGGACGTCATGACCGATGCGTTGCTCGACGCCGTACGCCAGCGGCTGGCCCGGAGCGGTGCGCCACCCACGCCGGCCGGGGTGGCGGCGGCCCTGAGGGAACAGGGACGCCTGCTCGGCGATGCGGAAGTCCTCGGCGCAGCAGAGGAGTTGCGGGGTGAGCTGGTCGGCGCAGGAGTGCTCGAGTGCCTGCTGGCCGATCCGGCCGTGACCGATGTGCTGGTGTCCGCCCCGGACCGCGTGTGGGTGGACCGCGGAGGCGGACTGGAGCTGACCCGGGTCACGTTCCGGGATGCGGCGGCCGTTCGGAGGCTGGCTCAGAGGCTTGCCGCCGTGGCAGGACGTCGGCTGGACGACGCCAGGCCGTGGGTGGACGCCCGCTTGCCCGACGGGACACGTATGCACGCGGTCCTGCCGCCGGTGTCCGTCGGTTCGACGTGCCTCTCGCTCCGGGTGGTGCGGCCCAGAGCCTTCACCCTGGCGGAGCTGGTGGCGGCCGGGACGATCCCGCCCGGTGGCGACCGGTTCCTGGCCGCGCTGGTCGAGGCCCGGGTCTCCTATCTGATCAGCGGGGGGACAGGGGCGGGGAAGACGACTCTCCTGTCGAGTCTGCTGGGGGCGGTGGGGGAGCGCGAGCGCATCGTGCTGGCCGAGGATTCGGCGGAGTTGCGCCCTGATCACCCGCATGTGGTCCGCCTGGAGTCACGTCCCGCCAACCAGGAAGGCGCCGGGCGCGTGACGCTGCGGGACCTCGTGCGCCAGGCACTGCGTATGCGGCCCGACAGGCTGGTGGTGGGAGAGGTCCGGGGAGCCGAGGTGACGGAGCTTCTGGCTGCGCTCAACACCGGACACGAAGGCGGGTGCGGCACGGTCCACGCCAACGCGGCGGAACACGTTCCCGCGCGTCTGGAGGCTCTGGGTACTGCTGCCGGTCTCGACCGGGCCGCCCTGCACAGCCAGGTCGCGGCTGCACTGTCCGTGGTTCTCCACCTCGTGCGTGGCAGGGACGGGCAGAGGAGGCTCGCCGAAGTGCACGTGCTCGAGCGGGATTCCGCCGGGCTGGTCGTCACCGTACCCGCGCTCCGCTGGGGCGCGGAGGGATTCGAGCCAGAGCAGGGCCGGGAGCGGCTCGGCGCACTGATCGGGGAGGGGACGTGACGGGGGCGGCCTCCGTCTGGCTGACGCAGCTTCCCGGCTGGGTCATGGCGGGTTGTGCGGGGCTGGCCGGCTGCCTGGCCGTGGCGCGTGACCCCGGTGCGCGACGAGCGCGGTCTCTGATGCGACGAGGACAGGAGGAGCCGTGGGGCTCCACGGCAGGGGTGATGCTGCGCGTGCTCATCGAGGGACGGAGGGAATGGCTGTGTGCCCCTGTGGCGGCTCTTCTCGCCGTGCTGGGCGACTCGGTGCTTCCCCTTGCTGCGGGAGCCGTGGCGGTCCCGCTCGTGAGGCGGTGGCTGCGACGGCGGGCGTGCCGCCGTGAGCGTGAGCAGGCCACCGACGCGGTGATGTCGCTCTGTGGTGCGGTGGTGGGCGAACTGCGAGCGGGGCGTGAGCCCGGTGAGGCCCTGATCGCCGCCGCGCGGAGCGTCGGCGCGCTGGGAGCGGCCGAGTCCGCTGTGCTGGCCGCTGCGCGGTTCGGCGGCGATGTGCCCGGCGCACTGCGTCAGGCGTCGTCCGGACCCGGTCTCGACGGTCTGGCGGGGATGGCGGCCTGCTGGCGAGTGGCGGTGGACGGCGGAGCGGGCCTCGCGGCAGGTCTGGCGCGTCTGGAGAGTTCCCTGCGGGGCGAGAGGCGCCGACGGGAGGAGCTGCGGGCGCAACTAGCCGGTGCGTGGTCGACGGTCGCGGTCCTGGCACTGCTGCCCGTCATGGGGCTGGGGCTGGGGACGGCGCTCGGGGCGGATCCCTTGGGCGTCCTGCTGCACAGCTCGGGTGGACTCGTCTGTTCGGTGGCGGGTGGCCTGTTGGAGGCCGCGGGCCTGTTCTGGGCCACGCGGATCGTGCGGGCGGGGGAGGCGTGAACGGGATGTCCGGTCTCGGGGAGACCGTGGGACCTGCCGGCACGGTGTTGGGCACAGCCGCGTATCTCACCGTGCTGATCACCACACGACGGCGTGAGCGAGCCCTGCGGAGGCGGGGCGCGCGGCTGACCGGATGCCGCCCGCGCCCGGGGAAGCGGGGGTGGCGCGGCCTGAGGACGTCCTACGGGAGACGCGCACGGCGATGGGCCGTGTTCCTGGCGGCCTGGGCGATCGGCTGGATCCTCGTCGGCGGACCGGCCGGCTGCGTGGCCGGTCTTGTGGTGGCCTTCGGAGTGCGGTGGTGGCAGCGATCCGGACGACGGCGGCCTGCCGCAGGCAGGGACGCGGAGGCTGTCCTGATCGCCCGGCAGTTGCCGCTCGCAGCCGATCTGTTGGCGTCCTGCATCTCGGCGGGTGCCGGACCGAGGGACGCCGCTGAGGCCGTCGGCGAATCCATGGACGGTCCTGTCGGCGAACGGCTGTCCCGTACGGCGGCTGAGCTCCTGCTCGGCGGCGAACCGGCCGAGGCGTGGGGCCGGTTCGGAGAGATACCCGGAGCCGCGCCTCTGGCGCGTTGCCTGGCGCGCGCCGCGATCACGGGAGCGCCTGCGGCGGAGCCCGTGTCCAGGATCGCCGATGAGATGCGCGCCGAGCGGGCGAGCGCGGCGGTGGCACGGGCGCAGCGAGCGGCTGTGCTGATCACCGCGCCGGTGGGGCTCTGTTTCCTGCCCGCCTTTCTGGCGGTGGGTGTGGCACCGGTGGTGATCGGCCTGGCGACAGGTCTGCTGCACGGCACGTGAAGCTGCGGAAGCACACCCCGGACCGTGCGGGCCTGCTCGGCGTGCTCGACCTTGACCGACGTTCCGAACGAGACGACGCGAGATCTGAACATGGGGGTTGGAATGAAAGCGGTGAGGCTGTTTCGGCGCGGACTGCGTGGGCTGCGCCTGTTCTGGGAGTCGAGGTTCGGCAGGAGCGCCCGGCGCGTCGGCTTCGACAGGGGGATGACGACCTCCGAGTACGCGGTGGGGACCATCGCCGCCTGCGCCTTCGCGGCGGTGCTCTACAAAGTGGTGACCAGCGGAGCGGTGTTGTCGGCGCTCCAGTCGCTGATCAAGGACGCGCTCGATGCGAAGTTCTGAAGCGCGGCGGGGCGACAGCGGCGCGGTGACGGCGGAGGCCGCCATGGCTCTCCCCGTGCTCGTGGCCTTCGTGCTCGCTCTGGTCTGGGCGCTGGTGGCAGCCGCGGACCAGATTCGCTGTGTGGATGCCGCACGGGCGGGAGCGCGGGCAGCGGCCCGGTCGGAGCCGGAGGAGGCGGTACGGGCCGTGGCGCGGGAAGCGGCGCCGGGCAGGGCCCGGGTCGTGGTGGAGCGGGCCGGGGAGCTGTGGCGGGTCCGGGTGGAGGCGCCGACGCCGGGGCCCGGCCCTCTGGCCCTGACGCTGAGCGCCGAGGCGATCGCTTTGGCCGAGGACACGGTGGGGGCCGACCTGTGAGGGGGATCGGGGGTGGCGCGGGCGACCGGGGGCTGGCGACGGTCTGGGCAGTCGTCACGACGGCGACGCTCTGTGCGTTGTTCGCCACGGTGCTCGCTCTCGGCCAGGCTGTGGCCGTGCGGCACCGAGCCGGTGGCGCTGCGGATCTGGCGGCACTCGCCGCTGCGGACCAGGCGCTGCGAGGCGAGGAAACGGCGTGCCGGGCCGCGAGGGGGGTCGCAGAAGCGCAAGGAGCGGAGATCGTGCGCTGCGGAGTCCACGGCGAGATCGCCGACGTGACGGCTCGTGCCCGCTTCGGTCCGTACGCACCGGAGGTCCGGTCGAGGGCGGGGCCGGCGGAGGTCCCCCTGCCCGCCCTGCGTGCGGCGGTCGCCTCGTCCGCCGGGGACCAGGAGCAGGCGGACGGCCTCAGCCCCCCGCTGCTTCCGGGCCTGGCTCCTGGTCAGTTCCTGCCGGACTCGGCTCCTGGTCAGTTCCTTCCTGGCCTGGCTTCCGGTCAGCTCCTTCCGGGTCTGACTCCTGGGAGGCCTCCGGCCGGGCCCCTTCCCCGAGATCCGGTGGCGCGGTTCTGAGCAACTCGGTGAGCAGGCGCACAGCGCCTCGCTTGTGCAGGGGGTCGTTGCCGTTCCCGCACTTCGGGGACTGGATGCAGGACGGGCAGCCCGCCTCGCACTCGCAGGACGCGATGGCCTGACGTGTCGCCGTGAGCCATGTGCGGGCGGTGTGGAAGGCGCGTTCCGCGAAGCCGGCACCTCCCGGGTGGCCGTCGTAGACGAAAACCGTGGGAAGGAGTGTGTCCGGGTGCAGCGGAACGGAGACACCACCGATGTCCCAGCGGTCACAGGTGGCGAAGAGGGGGAGCATCCCGATGGAGGCGTGCTCGGCGGCGTGCAGGGCACCACCGAGGATCTCGGAACCGATCCGGGCCGCATCGAGCTGGTCCTCGGTGACCGTCCACCACACGGCACGTGTGCGCAGGGTGCGAGGCGGCAGGTCGAGCTTGGTCTCGCCGAGGACCTCCCCGGTGATCAGCCTGCGGCGCAGGAAGGAGACGACCTGGTTGGTGACCTCGACGGAGCCGAAGCAGAGGCGTCCGTCGCCCCATGGGATCTCGGTGTCGGTCTCCAGCACGGCGATCGCGGTCGTGTCGCGGGCGTTGGTCGAATACGGAGGGACGGCTTCCTCCACCAGCGCCACCGAATCGTCCAGATCCAGCTTTCTGACCAGGTAGGTCCGGCCCTGATGGAGGTGGACGGCGCCCTCGTGCACGGCGGTGTGTGCGGCTGATTCGTCGACGGTTCCGAGCAGGCGGCCGGTGCCCTCCTCGACGATCTGGACCGGGCGGCCGCCCCCGCCACGGATGTCGGTGAGGTCGGCGGCTCGCTCGCGACGCGTCCAGTGCCAGCCCGTGGTCCGCCTGCGCAGCAGCTTCGCTGCTTCCAGCTGCGGCAGCAGGTCGGGCACGGTGGGGCCGAAGAGCGCGATGTCGTCGTCCGTGAGTGGTATTTCCGCAGCCGCGGCGCACAGGTGCGGGGCGAGGACGTAGGGGTTGTCCGGGTCCAGGACGGTCGACTCCACGGGCTGCTGGAACAGCGCCTCGGGGTGGTGGACGAGGAAGGTGTCCAGCGGGTCGTCACGGGCGACGAGCACGGCGAGGGCTCCCTGCCCCGCGCGCCCGGCGCGCCCGGCCTGCTGCCAGAGGGAAGCGCGGGTGCCCGGGTAGCCGGCGATGACGACGGCGTCGAGCCCCGAGACGTCGATCCCGAGCTCCAGGGCCGTGGTGGCGGCCAGTCCGAGCAGTTCGCCGGAGTGCAGGGCTCGTTCCAGGGCCCGGCGTTCCTCGGGCAGGTAACCGCCGCGATAGGCGGCGACGCGCCCGGGCAGCGAGCGGTCCACCTCGGCCAGCCGTTCCTTGGCGATGACGGAGATGAGCTCGGCGCCGCGCCGGGAGCGTACGAAGGCGACCGAGCGCACGCCCTGGAGCGTCAGGTCGGTCAGGAGGTCGGCGGTCTCGGCCGTGGCGGTACGGCGTACCGGGGCCCCCTTCTCGCCGTGCAGCTCGGTCAGCGGGGGCTCCCAGAGGGCGAAGACCATCTCGCCCCGGGGCGAGGCGTCGTCGGAGACCTCCTTGACGGGCAGGCCGGTCAGGCGTCCGGCGGCGACCGAGGGCTGTGCCGCGGTGGCGGAGGCGAGCAGGAAGACGGGCTCGGAGCCGTAGCGGGCGCAGAGGCGACGGAGACGGCGGAGCACCTGGGCGACGTGGGAGCCGAAGACACCTCGGTACGTGTGGCACTCATCGATGACGACGAAGCGAAGGGAACGGAGGAAGGAGGCCCAGCGGGGGTGGGACGGGAGGATGCCCCGGTGGAGCATGTCGGGGTTGGTCAGGACGTAATTGGCGTATTGACGCACCCATTCGCGTTCTTCGACCGGCGTGTCTCCGTCGTAGACCGCCGGCCGGACGGCGGAGCCGAGGGGCGCGGCCAGCACCTTCACCGCGCGACGCTGGTCGGCGGCCAGGGCCTTGGTGGGGGCGAGGTACAGGGCGGTCGTGCCGCGGCCGTTCGGGGCATGCGCGCCGTCGAGGAGGGTACTCAGTACCGGAGCGAGGTAGGCGAGCGACTTGCCCGAAGCGGTTCCGGTGGCGATGACTACGGACTCGCCGTCGAGTGCGTGCTCGGCGGCGGCGGCCTGGTGGGTCCACGGATGGTCGATTCCGGCCCGGCCGATTGCCGAGATCACTTCTGGCCGGATGCGATCCGGCCAGATGGCATGGGTTCCCGCACGTGGGGGCAAGTGCTCCGTATGAGTGATGCGCGCTGCCCGGCCCGCCGCTGCGGCGAGCCGGTCGAGAACCACCGTGGGAGAGGGGCGCGAGCCCGCGTTCTCGGGTGGTCGACTGGGGCGGTGATTCTTGGCCATCGGCACCGAGTGTGTCACTGGCGTGACGGACAATGGTCCCAAGGCGTCGTGCATGGCTGCTGGTAAGTGATTGAATGCCATCGCGGCTGGCGATCCGTCCCCTGGCCTCCGTCGGGGAGACCGAGGGGCGACCGCTCGATAGCAAGGTGCTGGAGGATCCGTGGACCTGTCCCTGTCGACTCGCAATGTGTCCGGCCCTGGTGGCGACCGTACGGTCGTCGAGGTCGGTGGCGAGATTGATGTGTATACCGCGCCCAAGCTGCGCGAGCAGTTGGTCGAGTTGGTGAATGACGGCAGCTACCACTTGGTTGTCGACATGGAAGGCGTCGACTTCCTCGACTCCACCGGCCTCGGCGTGCTCGTGGGCGGCTTGAAGCGTGTCCGGGCCCATGAGGGCTCGCTGCGCCTGGTGTGCAACCAGGAGCGCATTCTCAAGATCTTCCGGATCACAGGTCTGACCAAGGTGTTTCCCATTCACACCTCGGTCGACGAGGCTGTCGCGGCCACCGACTGACCGTCGGGTGCAGGCCGACAGCTCCCGGGTCGGCAGGCACGGCAGTGACAGACCGGCAGGCGGCAGCAGACAGGCCGCCAGGGGCAGGTGGTCGACCATGTGGTCGGCTGCCGGCTTCGTCGGTTACCGGAGGAGAATGAGCAGGGGTACCGGGCGCCACGCCCGGGCCCCTGAGACGCACGCCCATACGTTTGTAGGGGGATGGCATGCCAACCGTTGAACTCCGCTTCAGCGCTCAGCCTGAACACGTCAGGACGGCCCGCCTCGTGGCAGCCGCCGTGGCGCGCCGGGCCGGCGTCGACGAGGCGGTGCTCGACGAGGTCAGACTCGCCGTCGGCGAGGCGTGCAGCCGTGCCGTCGGGCTGCATCGGAGCCATGACATCGCTGCCCCCGTCACGGTCGTTCTGACCGAGGACGAGAAGGCTTTCTCCATCGAGGTCGGCGACGGGCTCGCCGCCTCGGGAAGCGGCCACTCCCAGCCGGGAACGCCCGGTGGAGGCGGCCCGGACGATCCTGAGACCGAGGCCGACAGCGAGGACGAGATGGGTCTCGCCGTCATCAGCGGCCTGGTCGACGACGTGGAAGTCCTCGCGGGTGCGGACGGCGGTGTGATCCGCATGACCTGGCCGACGACTCCGGCCGTGGTGCTTCCCTGACCGACTCGCGCAGTGCGCGTTCCCGTTCCCGTCTGGCGCGGTTCGTCCTGCCCGGGGTGGTCCAGGTGTGATCCTCGGCCGCACGTGCGGACCTCTTCTCGCACGCGGTCCTGTCCCGCTTTCCGCGGTTCTTCCCCGCCTTGCGCCGCCCCTTCTTGCGCCGCGCGTACGCTTCCTGCCCCGAGCCGACCCTTCCTGCCCCACGGCGGGCGCTTCCGCCGCGCGTGGGCCCTTCCGCCCTGCGTGGAGTGCCCGATCGGCAGGCCTGGTCCGGTTCTGCCGGGCACCCCCCGGCAGCAGCAGCGGCGGCTGCTCGCGGCGGCCGGCGCCACCGTACGGTGCGTTCCTGGCACACGCGGACTCACAACGCCGCCCGTCGCGGGTTTCGCCCCATCGTTCGTCCCGGGCTTCGCCCGACTGCCCGTCTCGGGCTTCGCTCCACTGTCCGTCCCGGGCTGCGCCCCGCCGTTCGTCCCACCGATGTCCTGCGGCGTCCCGGAACCCCCGCGTTGCCGACCTCCGCGTTGCGCCGCCCTCGCGTTGCGACCTCCGCGTTGCGCCGCCCTCGCGTTGCGACCTCCGCGTTGCGCCGCCCCCACGTTCCGCGGCCCAACCCGTCGGCACGGCTATCGGGTGGATGGTGTGATCGCGTTGCGTGGCCCTGCTGAACAGGATCCTTTTCCTTTTGCTTGATCAGTGATCTCCGGGAATTTCGCGCCGCCATGCCTCTGCCCCATTACTGCATTCGGGTCCGGTCGGGCGCGAGATCATTTGTCATTGGGTGGACGAAAGTCGATTTCATTGACCACCCACTGTTTTGATCGGGCTCTGCTCCCTACAATCCGTCCACGACTTGAGCGCTCAGCGTCAAGGAGGACGTATGGCGGAGTTCTTCAACACCCCACTCGCAGAACTGACGCACGTTTCCGTACCTACCGGCCGCTCCACCCCACTCGCGGCCGCCGTGCTGACCGATGGCAACCGGCTGATCGTCGTCGTCATCGCAGTCGTGGCCCTTGCCGCGCTGGTCGTCGCCCAGCTGCTCGTGCGTCAGGTGCTGGCGGCCGGTGAAGGCACCGAACGGATGAAAGAGATCGCCGCAGCGGTCCAGGAAGGCGCGAATGCCTATCTGGCCCGGCAGCTGCGTACGGTCGGCGTGTTCGCCGCCGTCGTGTTCTTCCTGCTCCTCCTGCTCCCCGCCGACAACTGGTCCCAGCGTGCCGGGCGCTCGCTGTTCTTCCTGGTGGGTGCGCTTTTCTCGGCGGCCACCGGATACATCGGCATGCGACTCGCCGTACGCAGTAATGTGCGCGTGGCCGCCGCGGCCCGTGAAGCGACTCCTGCTGAGGGGGAGCCGGAAAAGGATCTCACCGCCGTCTCGCACAAAGCGATGAAGATCGCTTTTCGAACAGGTGGTGTGGTCGGAATGATCACGGTGGGCCTCGGCCTGCTGGGCGCGTCCTGCGTCGTGCTCGTCTACGCCGCCGACGCGCCCAAGGTGCTGGAGGGGTTCGGCCTCGGTGCCGCGCTGATCGCCATGTTCATGAGGGTCGGGGGCGGCATCTTCACCAAGGCCGCCGATGTGGGCGCCGACCTGGTGGGCAAGGTGGAGCAGGGCATTCCGGAGGACGATCCGCGCAACGCCGCCACCATCGCCGACAACGTGGGCGACAACGTCGGTGACTGCGCGGGCATGGCCGCCGACCTCTTCGAGTCGTACGCCGTGACGCTGGTGGCCGCGCTCATCCTGGGCAAGGCCGCCTTCGGCGACTCCGGGCTGGCCTTTCCCTTGATCGTCCCGGCGATCGGAGTGGTGACGGCGATGATCGGGATCTTCGCCGTGGCTCCCCGGCGCGCCGACCGCAGCGGGATGAGTGCCATCAACCGCGGATTCTTCGTGTCCGCGGTGATCTCGCTCGTCCTCGTGGCGGTGGCGGTCTTCGTCTACCTGCCGTCCTCGTACGCCGAACTGGACGGGGTCACCGACGAGGCCATCGCGTCGCACGGTGGCGATCCGCGACTCTTCGCCCTGGTCGCCGTGGCCATCGGGATCGTGCTCGCCGCCCTGATCCAGCAGCTCACCGGCTACTTCACCGAGACCAGCCGGCGTCCCGTCCGGGACATCGGGAAATCCTCCCTGACCGGTCCGGCGACGGTCGTGCTCGCGGGCATCTCCATCGGCCTGGAGTCGGCGGTCTACACCGCGCTCCTGATCGGTCTCGGCGTCTACGGGGCGTTCCTGCTCGGCGGTACGTCGATCATGCTGGCGCTCTTCGCGGTGGCCCTGGCGGGGACCGGCCTGCTCACCACCGTCGGAGTCATCGTCGCCATGGACACCTTCGGTCCGGTGTCCGACAACGCCCAGGGCATCGCCGAGATGTCCGGGGACGTCACGGGTGCGGGAGCCCAGGTGCTCACGGACCTCGACGCCGTCGGCAACACCACCAAGGCCATCACCAAGGGCATCGCGATCGCCACAGCGGTCCTGGCGGCCGCCGCGCTCTTCGGCTCGTACCGGGACGCCATCGCCACCGCGGTGGACGACGTGGGTGCCCGGGCGGGGGAGCTCGGGCTGAGCCTGGACATCTCGCAGCCGAACAACCTGGTGGGCCTGATCCTCGGAGCAGCGGTCGTCTTCCTCTTCTCCGGGCTGGCCATCAATGCGGTCTCCCGTTCGGCCGGAGCCGTGGTCCACGAGGTGCGGCGGCAGTTCCGGGAGCACCCCGGGATCATGGACCGCACGGAGAAACCGGAGTACGGACGAGTCGTCGACATCTGCACCAAGGACGCACTGCGTGAGCTGGCGACGCCGGGACTGCTCGCCGTGCTGGCGCCGATCGCGGTGGGATTCACCCTGGGGGTCGGCGCCCTCGGTTCCTATCTCGCGGGTGCGATCGCGACCGGCACCCTGATGGCAGTCTTCCTCGCCAACTCCGGTGGAGCGTGGGACAACGCCAAGAAACTCGTCGAGGACGGCCACTACGGCGGCAAGGGCAGCGAGGCCCATGCGGCCACGGTCATCGGCGACACCGTGGGCGACCCGTTCAAGGACACGGCGGGCCCGGCCATCAACCCTCTCCTCAAGGTGATGAATCTCGTGGCACTGCTCATCGCGCCGGCGGTGGTGCAGTTCAGCTACGGCGATGACGCGAACGCCTGGGTACGGGCCCTGGTGGCCGTGGTCGCGATCGTCGTCATCGTCGGAGCGGTCCACGTGTCCAAGCGGCGGGGGATCGCCGTGGGTGACAGCGAGGGGCCGGGCGGCGGCGGGGGAGGCGGCGACGGTGGGGGCGGCCCCGTCGAGTCCACCGGACCTGCGGCGGTTTCGTGAGGCGGCGGTACGGCGTCCGATGTGACAGCTGATCAGTGACGCGGCGGGCGACACGTTCTGATGTGTCGTCCGCCGCTTCTGTGCTCCTGGTCCGCTGCCGGAGAGCGGGGCCGCACGTGTGTCCGAGTGGGCAGGTGAGTTGTATCTCCCTCGTACTGCTTGGTGCAAATGGCTGCAAAAGAATATATATCGGATGCACGGCGCCTGATTGTGGTCCACGTGGCGTGTAAGTTCCGGGGCCGAGAGCCTTGGAAGGGACCCAAACCGGTGAACAAGAAGCTTGCAGCCGCACTGTCCGGCGGTGCGGTACTCGTACTGACGCTGTCGGGCTGCAGCGACGACAGCGACAACAAGGTGGATGACTGGGCGAAGAAGGTCTGCGACCAGGTCCAGCCGCAGTTGCAGAAGATCGCGAACGCCAACGCCGCGATCCAGCAGCAGACGGCCGACAACAGCAAGCCCGCTGACGTCCAGAAGACCGACTCCGCCGCCTTCCAGCAGATCTCGCAGGCGTACAAGGCGCTGGGCACGGCCGTGCAGTCGGCGGGTGCCCCGCCGGTGGACGGCGGGGAGGCCACGCAGAAGGAGGCCGTCAAGGAGCTCAACGCCTCCTCGGTGGCCTACGCCGAGCTGAAGACGAAGGTCGACGACCTCGACACCAAGGACCAGGCGAAGTTCGCCGACGGTCTCAAGGGGATCGCCGACGAACTGAACAAGATCAGCACCAACGGTGACCAGGCGCTGAAGAAGCTGCAGTCCGGCGAGGTCGGGTCCGCGATGGCGAAGCAGAAGGGATGCCAGAAGCCGACGGCGTCAGCTCCGCCCGCCTCGGCCCCGTCCGCCCCGGCGTCGAAGTCCGCGTCGCCCTCGGCCTCGGCGAGCGAGAAGGCGTGACGGCTGAGGGCGGAAGCCGTGCAACGCGTGCGTCGTGACGACGGAGTGCGGAAGGCGGGGTGCCCCGAACGTCGTGACGGTGCGGTGTGGAAGCCGGGTGTCGCGGGCGTCGTGACGACGGTGCGCGTGGCGGCCGGGTGTCGCGGGCGTCGTGACGGTGCGGCGTGGAGGCCGGGTGCCCCGAACGCCGTGAGGATGCGGAGTGGGCAGCCGTGACGGCTGGACACCCGCGGCTGCCGGAAGGCGTGAACGACGCGCAGTCGTAGCGGAGAAGACCCGCACGCGGCGGCCCGGCCGTCCCTCGTGGAGGCCGGGCCGCTGCCGTTGTCGGCGGGAGCGGACACAATGGTCGGGTGAGTACGACCAGTCTCCCCGCATCCGACCGTGCCCCCCGGCTCCGTGAAGCCCTGATCCGTGCGGCGTTCACCGCCGACGGCCTCCTCGAACGGCTCGGCGCGCCCGCGTACGCCGCGCTCGCACGCAGCGAGACCGTCCCGGCGCTCCGGGCCACCCGGGGGGATTCGCCCCTCGACACGCTGGTGCGGCTGTTCCTTCTGCAGCGCTCCGTTCCGGCCGCGGCTGCCGCCGCCGCCCTCCCGCTGGAGGAGTGCCTGGAGGACGGCTGGACCGTCCGTGACGGGGACCTGGTCGCAGCCACCGTCGACGTCCGGCCCTACGGAGGGCCCGAGGGCCAGGACTGGTTCATCGTGTCCGACCTGGGGTGCGCCGTCGGTGGCGCGGGTGGCATCGGCTCGCACGAGGAGGGCGTCGTCCTGGGTGTCGGCGGAGCCTCCACCACACTCGCCGGCATCACGGTGCGAAGGCCCGTCACCTCGGCCCTCGACCTCGGTACGGGCTCCGGCATCCAGGCCCTGCACGCCGCGCAGCACGCCACCCGGGTCACGGCCACGGACGTCAACCCCCGGGCCCTGGAATTCACCCGCCTGACCCTTGCGCTGTCCGGAGCGGCCCCCGCCGAGCTGCTGGAAGGGTCCCTCTTCGAGCCGGTCGGCGGCGAGACGTACGACCTGATCGTGTCCAATCCGCCCTTCGTGATTTCGCCCGGCGCCCGGCTGACGTACCGCGACGGCGGCATGGGCGGTGACGACCTGTGCCGGACGCTCGTGCAGCAGGCCGGCGACCGGCTCAACGACGGCGGTTACGCGCAGTTCCTCGCCAACTGGCAGCACGTGGAGGGCGAGGAGTGGCAGGACAGGGTGCGCTCCTGGATCCCCGCCGGCTGTGACGCCTGGATCGTGCAGCGTGAGGTGCAGGACATCACCCAGTACGCCGAGCTGTGGCTGCGCGACAGTGGCGACCACCGCACCGATCCCGCCCTCTACGCCGAGCGGTACGAGGCCTGGCTGGACGAGTTCGAGGCGCGGAGCACCAAGGCCGTCGGCTTCGGCTGGATCACGCTCCGGAAGTCCGTGGCGGCCGCCGCCGGGAACCCGTCGCTCGTGGCCGAGGAGTGGCCGCACGCGGTGGAACAGCCCTTGGGGACCGCCGTCGAGGCACATTTCGCCCGGCAGGACTATCTGCGGGAGCACGACGACGCGGCTCTGCTCGCCGCCCACTTCACCCTGGCGGAGGAGATCGTCCAGGAGCAGGTCGGGCTGCCGGGCGCCGAGGACCCGGAGCATGTGGTGCTGCGTCAGCACCGCGGCATGCGGCGGGCGACCAAGGTCGACGCGGTCGGGGCCGGGTTCGCGGGCGTGTGCGACGGCTCGCTCCCCGCGGGCAGGATCCTGGACGCCATCGCCCAGCTCATGGCCGAGGACCCGGTGCTGCTCCGCGACCGCACACCGCAGGCGATCAGGCTGCTGGTGGAGGAAGGCTTCCTGGAACCCGTGCGCTGAGCGGCAGCGCGGCGGGGGCACACCACGGCTCGGCACACCACGGCTCGGCACAACACAACGCAACACGGCTCGCCCCACACGGCGCGGCGCGCGCCAGGGCCGGTCTCTTCATGCGGGGCAGGCCTCCCCGGCGCGCGGACGCGTTGGTCCCCGCGTCACGCACTCGCCCCGCGTCCCGTCCGCGTGCCACCCCGCGTCCCGTCCGCGTGCCACCCCGCGTCCCGTCCGCGCGCTCACTTCCCGTCCCGTGCCCACGTACCACCCCGCGCCCCGCCGCCGTGCGCGAACACCCGTTCCCTGCCCTCCGCTCCCGCGTACCGGGATCTGCCCCTCGGCCCTCGACGCCTTTCCGACCAGCCCTTTCGCGAGCGCTCAAGGTCTCCTCCGGTGCGGTCGACAGGTTCCGCTCGCAGCCGTTCCCCGGGCAGCCGCACGGTGTTCATCCGGGATTCGCGCCGAGGACGTCCCGGCGTGGCAGCCTCCCCTCTGCCGAGCCGCCCCCGCCAGGTGCGGGGCTCGGGAGCCACGGCCGGTACGGCGGCGCACGAGCGCCACGGCGGCAGCCGGGGGAAGAGCTGAGGGGTACGGACATGGAGAGTGTCACCGCGGTTTTCGCAGGTGCCGCATTCGCGCTGTTCGGTGCCGCCCTCCTCGTCTGGACGGGGGCGCGCACCATCCAGCGCGCGCCCGTGGCGCTCGGTGTGAGCCCCGTCGCCTCCACCGCTCTGGCCACGCTCTTCGGCGTACTCTTCCTCGTCCTCGGCGTGTGGTGCTTCACCCGCATCTGATCCACTTCTCCGGCACGTACCGCGGCCTCCGGCCGGACCTCCCGCGGGTTCCCGGACGGGACCTCGAAACCCGCAGGCGACAGCACCGCGAAGCGCGGACCGGTCGGTCCGGGCGGCAGGAATGGCGGAAGTCGGGTTACCGTTCGAGTGGCCGTTGCGGGCTTTTGCCGTTTGACACGGGGGCGGGTTGTACCGTCACACTCCGCAGCGACAGCACCGCGAGCAGCGCACTACCGCTGCCCGGATGCCCACGAGTGCCGACCGGAGAGAAGAGCGAAGTTGTCCCCGACCAGCGAGACCGCAGGCCGCCGACTCGTCATTGTCGAGTCGCCTGCCAAGGCGAAGACGATCAAGGGCTACCTCGGCCCCGGATACGTCGTCGAGGCGAGCGTCGGGCACATCCGCGACCTGCCGAACGGCGCCGCCGAGGTGCCGGACGAGTACACCGGTGAGGTACGCCGCCTCGGTGTGGACGTCGAGAACGACTTCCAGCCGATCTACGTCGTCAACGCGGACAAGAAAGCCCAGGTCAGGAAGCTCAAGCAGCTCCTCGCCGAATCCGACGAACTCTTCCTCGCCACCGATGAGGACCGCGAGGGCGAAGCCATCGCGTGGCACCTGCAGGAAGTCCTCAGGCCCAAGGTCCCCGTCCACCGGATGGTCTTCCACGAGATCACCAAGGACGCGATCCGGGCCGCCGTCGCCAATCCGCGCGAGCTCAACCAGCGCATGGTCGATGCCCAGGAGACCCGCCGCATCCTCGACCGCCTCTACGGCTACGAGGTCTCGCCGGTCCTGTGGAAGAAGGTCATGCCGCGGCTCTCCGCGGGCCGTGTCCAGTCCGTCGCCACCCGCCTCGTCGTCGAGCGGGAGCGCGAGCGCATCGCCTTCCGTTCCGCCGAGTACTGGGACCTGACCGGCACCTTCGCCACCGGGCGCACCGGTGACGTGTCCGACCCCTCGACGCTCACCGCCCGCCTCAGCGCGGTCGACGGGCGCCGCATCGCCCAGGGCCGTGACTTCGGCCCGGACGGGCAGCTCAAGCAGGGCTCCGCCCAGACGCTGCACCTGGACGAGACCAACGCCCGCGCCCTGGCGGCGGCGCTCGCCGACTCCGCGTTCGCGGTCCGCTCGGTCGAGTCGAAGCCGTACCGCCGCTCGCCGTACGCGCCCTTCCGCACGACGACTCTCCAGCAGGAGGCGAGCCGGAAGCTGGGCTTCGGGGCCAAGGCCACGATGCAGGTGGCGCAGAAGCTGTACGAGAACGGCTTCATCACCTATATGCGTACGGACTCCACGACCCTCTCGGACACCGCGGTCTCCGCGGCCCGGGCGCAGGTCACGCAGCTGTACGGCGCGAACTACCTGCCCGACAAGCCGCGGACGTACGCCGGCAAGGTCAAGAACGCGCAGGAGGCGCACGAGGCGATCCGCCCCTCCGGCGACCGCTTCCGGACCCCGGCGGAGACGGGCCTCACCGGTGACCAGTTCCGGCTCTACGAGCTGATCTGGAAGCGGACCGTCGCCTCTCAGATGAAGGACGCCGTCGGGAACTCGGTCACCGTGAAGATCGGTGGCCGGGCGAGCGACGGCCGGGACGCCGAGTTCTCCGCGTCCGGCAAGACGATCACCTTCCACGGCTTCATGAAGGCGTATGTCGAAGGCGCCGACGACCCGAACGCCGAGCTGGACGACCGGGAGCGCCGTCTGCCGCAGGTCGCCGAGGGCGACGCGCTGACCGCCGACGAGGTCACGGTCGACGGCCACGCCACCAAGCCTCCGGCCCGGTACACCGAGGCCTCGCTGGTCAAGGAGCTCGAGGAGCGCGAGATCGGCCGCCCGTCGACCTATGCGTCGATCATCGGGACCATCCTCGACCGCGGATACGTGTTCAAGAAGGGGACGGCGCTCGTCCCGTCGTTCCTCTCCTTCGCCGTGGTCAACCTGCTGGAGAAGCATTTCGGCCGGCTCGTCGACTACGACTTCACCGCCCGCATGGAGGACGACCTCGACCGCATCGCGCGGGGCGAGGCCCAGTCCGTGCCGTGGCTGAGGCGCTTCTACTTCGGCGAGGGCGACGACACGGCCGGTGCCGGCGCGGCCTCCGACGCGGGCAACGGCGACGGGGACCACCTCGGCGGTCTGAAGGAGCTCGTGACCGACCTGGGCGCCATCGACGCCCGGGAGATCTCCTCGTTCCCCGTCGGCAACGACATCAAGCTCCGTGTCGGCCGCTACGGCCCGTACATCGAGCGCGGCGAGAAGGACTCCGAGGGCCACCAGCGCGCCGACGTGCCCGAGGACCTGGCACCCGACGAGCTGGACGTGACCCTCGCGGAGGAACTGCTCGCCAAGCCGAGCGGGGACTTCGAGCTCGGTGCCGATCCGGTCAGCGGCAACCAGATCATCGCCAAGGACGGGCGCTACGGCCCGTACGTCACCGAGGTGCTGCCCGAGGGCACGCCGAAGACGGGCAAGAACGCGGTGAAGCCGCGGACCGCCTCGCTCTTCAAGTCGATGTCCCTCGACACGGTGACGCTGGCCGACGCGCTCAAGCTGATGTCGCTGCCGCGCGTGGTCGGCGAGGACGCCGAGGGCGTCGAGATCACCGCACAGAACGGCCGCTACGGCCCGTACCTGAAGAAGGGCACGGACTCGCGGTCGCTCACCTCGGAGGACCAGCTCTTCGACATCACGCGCGAAGAGGCCCTCGCGATCTACGCCCAGCCGAAGCAGCGCGGGCGGGCCGCGGCCAAGCCGCCGCTGAAGGAGCTGGGCACGGACCCCGTGAGCGGGGCTCCCGTGGTCGTGAAGGACGGCCGCTTCGGCGCGTACGTCACCGACGGCGAGACGAACGCGACGCTGCGGACCGACGACAGCGTCGAGGACATCACGCCGGAGCGCGGCTACGAGCTGCTCGCCGAGAAGCGGGCCAAGGGGCCGGCGAAGAAGAAGACGGCCAAGAAGGCTCCGGCCAAGAAGGCTCCGGCGAAGAAGGCGACCACGGCCAAGAAGGCGACCGCCAAGAAGACGACCGCCACCAAGACGACGGCCGCGAAGAAGACGTCGGCCGCCGCCAAGAAGGCGCCCGCGAAGAAGACGACGGCCGCGGCGAGGAAGACGGCCACGGCGTCACCCGAGGAGAGCTGACACCGGTTCCGGGCGGGCTTGGGCCGGTTCCGGTCGTGCTGACACCGGTTCCGGGCGGGCTTGGGCCGGTTCCGGTCGTGCTGACACCGGACCCGGCCGCACGGACGCCCGGCACGGGGAACTGATCTCCGCCCGGGCGGCGCGGATCATCCGTCGTCGCCCGCGGAGGCATGGGCGACGGCCGCCGGACGCACATGGAACGCCGGAAGGGCGGGCCCCACCGGGCCCCGCAGCCCTTCCGGCGCTTCTCCCGTCGTGCGGCCCGTGTGCCCGTTGGTCATATGTTCGGACGCGGCCCCCGGGCACCGCACCACTGCCGATAGGCTGGGCGGATGACGCGAGCCGAGCAGCCATTGGTCGTGAGCCCCACCTCCGACCCACTTGCCGCAGACTCACGCGAGCGCGCCGTACGAGCCCTGTTGCGTGTCCCCCCGCTCCGGCGGTTGTGGAGCGCCCAGCTCGTCGGCAGTATCGGCGATTCACTCGCCCTTCTCGTGCTTGTGCTGTTGTCGCTGCAGGCGGCGGTCCTCGAGGGCTCATTCGGGGCCGGATACCGCGGGGCGGCCTTCGCCGTCGCCGCCGTGTTCGGCGCCCGGATCCTTTCCACCGTGCTCTTCGGAGCCGTACTCCTGGGGCCTCTGACGGCGCTCACGGCGCCCGGCGGTCCGGTCGACCGACGCTGGCTGATGATCGGGGCGGACGGGCTGCGGCTCGCGCTGCTGATCGTCGCGCCCCTGTGGATCGACTGGATGCCTGACAGGGCACTCATGATGATCCTCATCACCGTCTTCGTGGCCGGTGCCGGCGAACGCCTGTGGGCTGTTGCCAAGGAGAGCGCGGCCCCCGCGCTGCTTCCCGCCCCGCCGCCGGAGGGCGCCGCCGTGCGCCCCCTGCCGGACCACCTCGACGCGCTGCGCAGGCTCTCCCTGCGGACGAACTTCCTCGCCGTTCCCGCGGCCGCGGCCGTGCTGGTCGTCGCCGCGCTCGTCGGTGAGCTGCTCGGGACCGGCTTCGACTGGTTCTCCGTGCACCAGGCAGCTCTCGGGTCGTACATCGCGGCGGGACTCTTCTCCGCCTCGGTCTCGACCCTGTACTTCCTCGAACTGCCGGCCACCCGGACCCCCCGTCCCCGCTCGCCCCTGGAGGGGCTGCGCAGGCCGGCCACCGGCACGGGACCGGCCAAGGACAAGGGCCGCACCGGCAGCATCCCTCTCGTCGTCGCCGCGTGCGCCGCGGTCGCCGGGGCGATCGCCGCCGCCGCGTCCGTCTCCGTGCTGCACGCCTCCGACCTCGGCGGCGGCCCCGCCACCTTCGCGCTGCTGATCCTGGTCCTGACCGGCGGCACCGCCCTCGGTATCCGCACGGCGCGGAAGGTGCTGCCCGCCCTGTCGCGGCGCCGTCTGCTGGCCCTGGCGGTCGCCCTCACGGGTGTGTCGCTCCTCGCGCTCGGCCTGGTGCCCGACACCGCGACCGGGCTGCTGATCGCCCTGCTCGCCGGTTACTCGGCGGGCGTCGCGGCCCACATCGGCCACGCGGTCATCGACCAGGAGACCGAGGCGGCCCAGCAGACGCGGGTCACCGAGCACCTCCAGGCCGTCGTACGGGTGCTCGTCGCGCTCGGCGCCGTGGGCGGACCGCTGCTCGCGGCCGCCATCGGCCGGCACCGTCTCGGGTCCGGCGACTTCGTCTTCGCACACGGTGGTGCGGCCTTCGCCCTGATGCTCATCGGCGCGCTGCTGCTGCCGGTCGCGGTCATCGTGCTCGCCAGGACCGACGACCGGGCCGGGGTGCCGCTCCGCCGTGACCTGCGCGAGGCGCTGCGGGGCGGCGACCCCGCGGTCGCGCCCGCGGCGAACGGCTTCTTCCTCGTCCTGGAGGGCGGCGACGGAGCCGGCAAGTCCACCCAGGTCGAGGCACTCGCCGAATGGATCCGGGCCAAGGGCCACGAGGTCGTCGTGACCCGCGAGCCGGGGGCCACCCCGGTCGGCAAGCGGCTCCGTTCGATCCTGCTGGACGTCTCGTCGGCCGGTCTCTCCAACCGGGCCGAGGCCCTGCTGTACGCCGCCGACCGGGCCGAGCACGTGGACTCCGTGGTCCGCCCCGCCCTGGAGCGCGGCGCGATCGTCATCTCGGACCGCTACATCGACTCGTCCGTCGCCTACCAGGGAGCCGGCCGGGACCTCGCCCCGACGGAGATCGCCCGGATCTCGCGCTGGGCGACGAGCGGGCTCGTACCGCATCTGACGGTGCTTCTGGACGTCGACCCGCAGACCGCGCGGGAACGGTTCACCGAGGCCCCCGACCGGCTGGAGTCCGAGCCGGCGGAATTCCACACCCGGGTGCGGTCGGGCTTCCTGACCCTCGCGGCCGCCGACCCGGCGCGCTACCTGGTGGTGGACGCCGGGCAGGAGCCGGAGGCGATCACCACCGTCGTGCGCCACCGCCTCGACCGGGTCCTCCCGCTCTCCGAGGCCGAGATCAAGGCCCGTGAGGAGGCGCGCAAGGCAGCCGAGGAGGAGGCCAGGCGCAAGGCCGAGGAAGAGGCCGCCCGCAAGGCGGAGGAGGAGCGCCTGGAGGCCGAGCGGCAGGCTCAGCTCGCCAAGCTCCGTGCCGAGGAGGAGGAGCGCAGGCGCCGCGAGGAGGAGGAGGCGCGGCAGCGCGAGGCCGAGCGGCAGGCGGAGGAGGCCCGGCAGCGCGCCGAGGAGGCCCGCCGCCGTGCGGAGGAGGAGCGCGCCCGGATCGAGGCCGAGGAGCGGGTGCGCGAGGCCGAGCAGGAGCGGCTGCGCCAGCAGGCCCAGGAGGAGGCGCGCCTGCGCAAGGAGGCGGAGGAACTGCGCCTGGAGAAGCAGCGCAAGGCGGAGGAGGCGCTGATCCGTTCCGAGGAGGCGCGCCGCCGCGCCGAGGCCGAGGCGGCCGCACGCGCCGAGGAGGCAGCGGCAGCCGCCGCCGCGGAGCGTTCCCGGGAATCCGGCCGGTCCGGCTCCGGGACCTCAGGGTCGTCCGTGCAGGACAACGAGCTCACCGTCCCGACCCCGGTCGTCAGTCCCAACGAGATCACGCAGCCCGTACCGGTGGCCCGGCCGGACCACGACGCCGACGAGACGACGGTCCTGCCGTCCGTCCGCGACGCGGAGGAGACGGCCGTGCTGCGGCCCGTACGCGACGAGGACCCCTCGGACCGGGTGCCGCCGGGTGTCTTCCGCGACGAGCGCCGGTCCTCCGACGCCGAGAGCGAGAACGAGCGCACGCGTGAGCTGCCCCAGGTCAGCGACGATCCGCAGGCAGGACGTGCTGCCAAGGGCCCCGGCCGCCAGAAGCGGCCGCGCCCCGACTGGGCGGAGGAGACGCCGCTCGACGATCTGCCGTCCCTGGCCGACGAACTGCTCGGCGACAAGGACGACGACCAGGGCTCCGGCCGGGGCGGTCGCCGGCCGCGCCGCTGACGGGCGGAGGCCGGAGGGCCGTGTACGGAACGCCGGGACTGTCGGACCCTTCCCGCACAATGGGGAGGCGCCGGGAGTCCCGGCGTTCCGCGCAGCACGCCACGGAAGGGCGGTGACCATGACCGTATGGGACGACCTGGTCGGACAGGACCGGGTGCAGGAGCAGCTCGGCGCCGCCGCCCGGGACGCCGACGTGCTGGTCACCGCCCAGTCCGAGGGCGAGCCGGTGCCGCCCGGCTCGAAGATGACCCATGCCTGGCTGTTCACGGGCCCGCCCGGATCGGGCCGGTCCACCGCCGCCCGTGCCTTCGCCGCGGCGCTCCAGTGCACCAGCCCCGACCGCGCCCTGGGCGGGGCGCCCGGCTGCGGATTCTGCGACGGCTGCCACACGGCCCTGATCGGCACCCACGCGGACGTCGACGTGATCCGCACGGATCTGCTCTCGATCGGCGTGAAGGAGACCCGTGAGCTCGTCCGGCGGGCCCAGCTGTCCCCGGCCGTGGGCCGCTGGCAGGTCATCGTCATGGAGGACGCCGACCGGCTCACCGAGGGCGCGGGGAACGTCCTGCTGAAGGCCGTGGAGGAGCCCGCGCCCCGCACGGTGTGGCTGCTCTGCGCGCCGTCCCTCGAGGACGTGCTGCCCACGATCCGCTCCCGCTGCCGCCATCTCACGCTGCGCACACCGCCCGTGGAGGCGGTGGCCGACGTCCTGGTCAGGCGCGACGGCATCGACCCGGAGCGGGCCGCGTCCGCCGCCCGTGCCACGCAGGGGCACATCGGCAGGGCGCGTCGTCTCGCCACGGACGAGCGGGCGCGTGCCCGCCGTGCCGCCGTGCTCAAGCTCCCGCTGCGCGTCCACGACGTGGGCGGCTGTCTCAAGGCGGCCCAGGAGCTGATCGACACGGCGACGGACGACGCCAAGCAGGTCGCCGAGGAGATCGACGTCAAGGAGACGGACGACCTGAAGGCGGCGCTCGGCGGCGTGGCCGGGGGCCGGATGCCGCGCGGGACCGCCGGCGCGATGAAGGAGCTGGAGGACCGGCAGAAGCGCCGCAGGACGCGTACGCAGCGCGACAGCCTCGATCTCGCGCTGAGCGAGCTCACCGGCTTCTACCGTGACGTGCTGGCGCTCCAGCTCGGCTCCCGGATCGCCCTCGCCAACACCGACGTACGGGACGCCCTCGACCGGGTCGCCGAGGAGTCCACCCCCGAGCGCACCCTGCGCCGGATCGAGGCCGTGATCGCCTGCCGCAGCGCGCTCGACCGGAACGTCGCGCCGCTGCTCGCCGTGGAGGCGATGGCGGTGGCGCTCCGGGCGGGCTGACGCCCCGTCCGCCCTGCCGGGAACAGCCCTGCACGTCGCCGGACCGTGCGAATTCACCCGTATGAGCAGGGAATCGGTCGAGTCGTCAGGTGGCGGCTACGCTCCGGGGATGGACACCAGGCGCCTGCTCCGTATCTTCGCCACCGCGCTCGGCACTGCCGGCCTCCTCGTCTCCGGCTGCAGCAGCGGAGGTTCGGCGCCCAGTGCGTCGGCGACGGGATCGGCCGTCGCCGAGGAACTGGAGCCGTACTACGCGCAGAAGCTGCGCTGGCGGGACTGCGGCGTGGAGGGCTTCCAGTGCACCACGATGAAGGCGCCGCTGGACTACGGGAAGCCTGACGGAGGCGACGTCCGGCTGGCCGTCTCCCGCAAGAAGGCCACGGGGCCGGGCAAGCGCATCGGCTCGCTCCTGGTGAATCCCGGCGGGCCCGGCGGTTCGGCCGTCGACTACCTCCAGGGGTACGCGGCCATCGGCTACCCCGCCCCCGTCCGCGCCCGGTACGACATGGTGGCCGTCGACCCGCGCGGGGTGGCCCGCAGCGAACCCGTCGAGTGCCTCACCGGCAAGGAGATGGACACCTACACGCAGGTGGACCAGACCCCCGACGACAGTGCCGAGACCGAAGCGCTGAACGCGTCCTTCGAGAAGTTCGCGCAGGGCTGCGAGAAGCGCTCCGGCAAGATCCTCCCGCACGTCTCCACGATCGAGACGGCGCGCGACATGGACATCCTGCGCTCCCTGCTCGGCGACGAGAAGCTGCACTACGTCGGAGCGTCGTACGGCACGTTCCTCGGCGCGACCTACGCGGACCTCTTCCCCGCCCGGGTGGGCCGGCTCGTCCTGGACGGGGCGATGGACCCCTCGCTCCCTGCGATCGACATCAACCGTGATCAGACCGCCGGCTTCGAGACGGCGTTCCAGTCCTTCGCCGCGGACTGCGTGAAGCAGACGGACTGCCCGCTGGGCACCACGTCCACCTCCGCTGCGGCGACCGCCCTGAAGAAGCTCTTCGGCGATCTGGACTCCGAGCCCGTGCCGACCGGCGAGACCCGGCAGCTGACCGAGTCCCTGGCGACCACGGGTGTGATCGCGGCGATGTACGACGAGGCCGCCTGGCCGCAGCTCCGCGAAGCCGTCGCCGGTGCCCGGCGTGGTGACGGCTCGGGCCTGCTGTCCCTGGCCGACAGCTACTACGAGCGAGAGCCCAGCGGTAAGTACGCCAATCTGATGTTCGCCAACGCGGCCGTGAACTGCCTCGACCTGCCCCCCTCCTTCTCCGGCCCCGCGGCGGTGGAGAAGGCACTCCCGGAGTTCGAGGAGGCATCCCCCGTCTTCGGCAGGGGATTCGCCTGGGCGGCCCTGAACTGCGACTCCTGGCCCGTCGAGGCCACCGGCACCCCGCACCGCACGGAGGCGGAGGGCGCCGCTCCGATCGTCGTGGTCGGGACCACGCGGGACCCCGCCACCCCGTACAAGTGGGCCGAGTCCCTCGCGGACCAGCTCTCGTCCGGCTCGCTGCTCACCTACGAAGGCGACGGGCACACGGCCTACGGCCGGGGCAGCGACTGCATCGACACGGCGATCAACACCTACCTGCTGGACGGCACACCGCCCAAGGACGGCAAGAAGTGCAGCTGACCTGCGGATACGGCTGCGACGGCGGGCGGTACGGAGCACCCCTGGAAACTGTGTAGACTTGGCGTCGCTGCTGACCGCACCATGGTGTGACAGCGCGTGCCGCCTTAGCTCAGTTGGCCAGAGCAACGCACTCGTAATGCGTAGGTCTCGGGTTCGAATCCCGAAGGCGGCCCTGTAGAAGCCCCAGGACTCACTCGCCGTGACCTGGGGCTTTTGCTTGTGGCCGACAGTGTGGCAGCGCTTCCTCCGGCTCCGTGCGAGGACGCCGGGCGGGATGTGAGGCGGGGCACCGGCCGGGGCACGCGCGCGGAACACGTCGACACGGGGGATGCCTGCCATGACCACCGAGTACAGGAGCCACGCCGCCGGCACGGGGGCGGGGGACCTGCCGGGGGCGCTTGTGGGCGCGGACCGGCTCGCCGCGTGGCTCACGAGGCCGGGGACCGTCGTCCTCGACGCCTCGGTGGGCGCGCACCGCGCGGCCGGCCGGCGCATCCCGGGAGCCCGGCGCTTCGACATCGACGGTGCGCTGTCCGACCACGCCGCACCGCTGCCGCACACGATGGTGGGCGCGGCGGAGTTCGAGCAGCGGATGCGGGCCCTGGGCGTGGACGGCACGGACACCGTCGTCGTCTACGACACCGCGGGGATCTACTCCAGCGCCCGCGCCTGGTGGATGCTCCGCGCGATGGGTTTCGACCGTGTCGCGGTGCTCGACGGTGGACTGCCCGCCTGGGAGGCGGCCGGGTACCCGGTGGAGGAGCGTGAGCCGGGAGGAGCCGAGCGGACCGGTGACTTCACCGCCCGCCCGCGCCCCGGAGCCCTCGTCGGCAGCGATGCGGTCGTGCGGGCCCTGGCCGACCCGGGCGCGGCCGTTCTCGACGCGCGCTCCCGTGAGCGGTTCGCCGGTACGGCGGCCGAGCCCCGGCCGGGGCTGCGAGGCGGCCATATGCCGGGGGCGGTGAACCTTCCCTTCGGTACCGTCCAGCGCGACGGTCGGATGCTTCCGGCCGAGCAACTCCGCGCCGTGTTCGAGGCGTCGGCGGGGGGCAGGGAGCGGCTGGTCGTCAGCTGCGGGTCCGGCGTCACGGCGTGCGTCCTGGCGCTGGGGGCCGAACTCGCGGGGTATCGCGAGGTGTCCGTGTACGACGGGTCGTGGAGCGAATGGGGCCTGCCCTCGGAACTCCCGGTCGAGACGGGCCCGTAGCCGGTAGCCCGGAGCCGGTAGCTCGTAGCCGGTGGCCGGTACCGGCCGGGTCACGTGGGCCGGGCCTGCCGCCGGTAGCCGGCCGGGGCACGGACCGGGCCCGTGACTGCCCGAGGACGGGCCGTCCCTACCGGCCGGGGACGGCCATGGGGCCGGGTACCGGCGGGGGAGGCGGGCCAGGTCCGTGGTGTGTCGCCTCACTCGCGGGTGCCCGCGAGCTCGACGGGCCTCGTCCGCAGGGCCGCGAGTGCGGGGAGCACGGCGCAGACCACGGCCGCCGCGGCGCACGCGGCCAGTACCGCGCCGACGCCCGCCCAGGGCACGGACACCGGGGAGTTCACCGAGAGGAGCTCCAGGGCGCCCTTCACGCCCAGCAGGTTCAGCCCGGTCACCGCGCCTCCCAGGGCCGCCCCCACCGCGACCACCAGCAGGGCCTCGACCGCCACCAGCCGGAGCACCTGAGCCTTCGTGGCACCGGTGAGCCGGAGCAGGGCCAGGTCGCGGACCCGGTCCGAGGTCGCCATGACCAGGGTGTTCGCCAGGGCGATCCCCGTGTACAGCAGGGCGATGCCGAGGATGAGCAGCAGCCCCGCCCGGGTGGCGCCGCCGGCTCCGGGGCGGTGCGCTTCGAGCCATGCCTGCCTCGTCATGACCGGAGTGCCCGTGTCGCGGCCGGCCTGCTCCAGCAGGGCGCGTACGGCCGTGGGGTCCGCTCCGGCGAGAAGCGTGACGTCGACGCGGTCGACCTCGGCGCCGGCCGCGTTCGCGGGGGTCAGGTAGACCCCGTTGCTCCCGGTGCCGGTCCGCATCACGGCGGCGACGCGGAGCGACACCTTGCGGCCGTCGCCCAGCCAGACGCTCACGCGCCGGCCCACCGTCCGCGTCTCCCACTCCTCGTTGACGATGACGGAGCCGTCGTCCAGGTCGCTGACCCGGCCGGCGACGAGGGGCAGGCGGACGGTCGCCGCCAGCGCCGCCGGATCGGCCGCCCGCGCCTCCGAGGAGACGAGCGCGGTGCCCTCTTCGAGGACGGTGACCCCGGTGGCACGGGAGGCACTGGTCACCGCTCCGGGAAGGCTCCGTACGCGCTGCACGAAGCGGGGGTCCAGCGGGCCGTCCCCGCCGGCCACGTAGTCCACTCCCTGGACGGCCGCCGCCACCTCGGCGGCCTTGCCCTCGTTGATCGTGGCCACGGTGCCGAGCAGCGAGCCCGCCAGCGCGACGGTGATCAGGACCGGAGCGGCGACCGCGGCGGTGCGGCGGGTGCTCGTCGAAGCGTTCCGGCGGGCCAGGAGCCCCGTAGCTCCGGGCAGCCGGGCGGGCAGCCAGGTGAGCAGCCGCGTCAGCGGCGGCACCAGGAGCGGTGCGAGCAGCGCGACACCGACGATGATCCACAGGGGCTGGAGGATGTACGTCTTGCGCTTCAGTACGTCCCCGGGGTCGGTCACCAACGACCAGCCCAGCAGCCCCAGTCCCGCCAGCAGGACGGCGGCGCCCGTCAGCAGGCGGCTCAGCGGCATCCCCCCGGTGTCGACGGCGGCGTCGCGGAGCGCCTCGGCGGGCCGGATCCGGCCCGCCCGGCGGGAGGAGACGACGACCCCGGCGAGGGCCACGGCCTGCCCCGCCCAGAAGGCGGTGTGCAGGGGCCAGGTCGCGTCGCCGACGGCGAACCACACCGGGGCGAGCCCCTCGTCGACCAGCCGGCGGGTCAGCAGGGGCGCCGCGGCCCGGCCCAGCAGGCACCCGGCGGCCGACGCGAGCGCGCCGATCACGAGGGCCTCGACGACGACGGTGCGCCGCACCTGGCCCGGCGTGGCGCCCGCCGTGCGGAGCAGTCCGAACTCCCGTCGGCGCTGGGCCACCGCGAAGGAGAACGTCGAGGCGACGACGAAGACCGAGACGAACCCCGTGATGCCGGCCGCCGTGCCGAGCAGCGCGTTGACGGCCGTCAACGCCTCGCTGTCCCGGTCGGGGTCGGGATCGGCCCGGTGCCGGGCGTCGCCGGTGAGCACGTCCATGCCGGGGAACCGCCCGGTCAGCCGCCGTACGGCGTCCGCGCCGGCGTGCACGGCCACCGCGTCGACGGCCGGGTGGATGCGGGCGGCCTCGGCGTCGTCGAAGAACACCGCCGTCTCCGGCGCCGTGCCCGTCACGGTGCCGACGACCGTCCGGGTGCCCGTTCCCCCGGCGGCGCCCGGGGTGGTGATCCGGACCCGGGCTCCGGCCCGCAGGCCCGCCGACGCGTTCTCCGTCACGACGACCTCGCCGGTCGCGGCCGGGGCACGGCCCGAGGTGAGGCGGTACGGGGCTTCGCCGGCGACGGACCACGGATGTCCCACGGCCGCCGTGCCGGCCAAGGCGACGGCGAAGGTGCGGTCCTCGGCCGTACGCCCCAGGGCGGAGAGGGCGTCGGCCAGTTCGTCCGGGACGGGGCGGGGACCGGCGAGCCGGGCCGTACGCTCCCCGACGGGCGTGGCGACCCGGAGGGTGTCCGACGGCGCCACCACGACCGGCGCGCCGGCGAAGCGCTCCGGGGCGCGTTCCGGGGCGTCGAAGGTCGCGGCCAGGGCCAGGCCGGTCATCGCGATGAGCCCGACGCCCAGGGCGAGGGCGACGAAGGAGCCGATGAAGGTCACCCATCGGGTGCGCAGGGAGCACAGGGCCGGGATCAGCACGGGACCACCGCCAGGGCGGTCATGCGCGCGGCGACCTGGTCGGCGGCCGGCTCGCGCAGCTCGTCCCGTACCGATCCGTCGGCCAGGAACACCACACGGTCCGCGTACGAAGCGGCCACCGGATCGTGCGTCACCATGATCACGGTCTGTCCGGCGTCGGCCATCGACCGCAGCAGGGCCAGGACCTCCCGGCCCGTACGGGAATCGAGCGCGCCGGTCGGCTCGTCACCGAAGAGCACCTCGGGCCGGGTGACCAAGGCCCGGGCCAGCGCGACGCGTTGCTGCTGACCGCCGGAGAGCTCGGTGGGCCGGTGCCGGGCCCGGGAGCCGAGGCCGACCCGCTCCAGCACCTCGCGCACCTCCGCGCGCCGGGGTCCGCGGCCCGCGAGGCGGAGGGGGAGCGCCACGTTCTGCTCGGCGGTGAGGGCGGGCAGCAGATTGAACGCCTGGAAGACGAATCCGATCCGCTCGCGGCGCAGCAGGGTCAGCTTCCGCTCGCTCAGCCCGGTCATCTCCGTGTCCCCGAGGAACACCCGGCCGGACGTGGGCCGGTCGAGGCCGGCCGTGCACTGGAGGAGGGTCGACTTCCCCGAACCGGACGGTCCCATGATCGCGGTGAAGGAGCCGCGGGGGATGGAGAGGCTGACTTCGTCCAGCGCGGTGACCGCGTCGGTGGCCTTGCCGAAGGACCGCGTGACGGCGTCGAGCCGGACGGCTGCGGGTTGCTGATTCATGGTTCCACCCAACCGCCGTTGAGCGGGGCCCACATCGCAGCGAGGAGGAGTCCTCGGGGTGGAGCCAGCTCCACCTCCGTCCCCCCGCTCGCCGGGTGGTGGCGGACGGCCCGCGCTGTCTACGGTGCGGCGCATGAGTCCACTCACCCTCCGGCAGGCCCTCGTGCGGCGCCGCTACCTCTTCGGTGTCTGGCCGTGGCGCGCGGCCCTGTACCTGCTGAGCGGCGTCCCGGCCGGGATGGTCCTCCTCCTCTCGGTGCTGCTGCTGGCGGCGGCGGGCGGCGCCCTCGCCCCCGTGCTCGTCGGCCTGCCGCTCCTGCTGGTGCTCGCCCTCATCGGGATACCGGTGGCCGCCGTGGAGCGGCGCAGGCTGCGGCTGGTCGACCCCGTGCCGCTCGGCGATCCGCACCGGGCCCCGAAGCGCGCCGGTCCGGGGGCGTGGCTGCGGACCCGGCTGCGGGAACAGGCCACCTGGCGGGAGCTGGGGTACGCGCTGCTCGTCGCCGGGGTGCTCTGGCCCCTGGAGGCCCTGGCCGTCGGGGGTGTACTGGCCGTCTGCGGGGCCCTGTCGGCGACGCCGGTCGTCATGGCGGTCGTCACCGGCGGGGAGGAGGTGCGGGTGCTCAAGCTGTACCTGGCGGACTCGTACCCGCAGGCCTTCGGACTGGCGCTGCTCGGGCTGGTGCTGCTGCCGGTCCTCGCGTATCCGCTCGGGTGGGCGGCGGTGGCGCGCGGGGCCCTGACGCGGGTGATGCTGTCGGGCGGTTCCGACGGACTCGACTCCCGCATCGAGGAGTTGGGGCGCTCCCGGATGCGGCTGGTGGACGCCTTCGAGGCGGAGCGCCGCCGCATCGAGCGCGATCTGCACGACGGGGCGCAGCAGCGGCTGGTCGCCCTGTCGATGACGCTGGGGCTGGCCAGGCTGGAGAACCCCGCCGAGCCGCTGGGCGGACTGCTGGCCAAGGCCCACGAGGAGGCGGGGGAGGCGCTGGTGGAGATCAGGGAGCTCATCCGTGGCATCCACCCGCAGGTCCTGACCGACCGCGGTCTGGCCGCCGCGGTCGAGGACGTCGCCGACCGCTCGGCCGTACCCGTCGAGGTGGATCTCGACCTGCCGGAGCGGCTGCCACAACCGGTGGAGACCGCCGTGTACTTCGCGCTCTGCGAGGCGCTGGCCAACGTGGCCCGGCACAGCGGGGCGAGCCGGGCGTGGGTGACGGGGCGGGACGACGGGGAGCGGCTGACGGTCGAGGTGCGGGACGACGGTGCCGGGGGTGCGGCGACGGCCGGGGGCACCGGGCTCCAGGGGGTCGCCGACCGGCTCTCCGTGCTGGACGGACGGCTGCTACTGTCCAGCCCGGCCGGGGGGCCGACCGTGCTCCGGCTGGATGTTCCCCGGGTCCCCGCCCACCTGGTCGAATGAGGGTTGCATGCTGCGCATCGTGCTGGCCGAGGACAGCGTGCTCCTGAGGGAGGGTCTCGTCGGCCTGCTGGAGAGGTTCGGCCACCGCGTGGTCGCCGGCGTCGGCACGGCCGGTGAACTCACCGCCGCCGTCGCCGAACACGGTCCGGACATCGTCGTGACGGACGTGCGGATGCCGCCCGGCTTCTCCGACGAGGGGCTCCGAGCCGCCGTGGACCTGCGGGAGACCCGGCCCGGGCTGCCCGTGCTGGTCCTCAGCCAGTACGTCCAGCGCGCGTACGCCGAGGAGTTGCTCGACTCCTGCGACGGGACGGGCGTGGGCTACCTCCTCAAGGAACGCGTGGGGAAGGTGGAGGAGTTCGTCGACGCGCTCCAGCGGGTCGCCGACGGCGGCACGGTCGTCGACCCGGAAGTGGTGCGGCAGCTTCTCAGGCACCGCCGCGATCCGCTGGCGCGGCTGACGGCCCGGGAGCGGGAGGTGCTGGCGCTGATGGCGGAGGGCCGGTCGAACGCCTCCGTCGCCGAGGCGCTGACGGTGAGCGAGGGAACGGTCAGCAAGCACTTCGGCTCGATCCTCACCAAGCTCGACCTCTCCCTCACCGACGCGACGAACCGCCGGGTCCTGGCCGTGCTGGCCTATCTGCGGAAGTGATCCCCGCCCCGCCTCAGGCCGGCGGCCGGACCGTGAGCGAGGTGACCAGTCCTGCCGCCTCGTCCAGTCCCGCCGCCTCGTGCGCGGTGAGCCCCGGGTCCGCGCCGCGCAGGGCGGCGGCGCGGGCGAGCGCCGCGGCGGGGACACCGCCGTCGTCGGCGAACCGGAAGAGCAGTGTCGCCAGCAGGCCCCGCAGCTGACCGCCCGCGGGGAACGAGGGGGCGAGGGACACCTGGGCCAGGATCAGCGCGGTCATGGCCCGGTCCAGCGCCGGCGGCCCCTCGGAGGTCGTCGTCCAGTCGATCACCATGGCGCCCGCCGGAGACATGATCACGTTCTCCGGGTGCAGGTCCAGGTGCAGGATCCGGTCCTCGGGGTCCTGGGAGAGCCGCGGGGGGATGGCGTGCAGCTCCCGCAGGAGCCGGGCGAGCAGCTCCGCGCCGTCGTCCCCGGTCACCGTGCCCGCCAGCAGCGCCTCCGCCAGGGTCGGCCCGGTCAGCCGTTGCACCACGAGGTCCGTGGGGAGCGCGGCCTCGGCCGGTGGCCCTATGCGCGGGACCGGGAAGCCCGAGGCCGACAGGTACGACATCACCGCCAGCTCGCCGGTGGTGTCGATGCCGTCGCGGTAGCGGCGCAGGACCCAGGAGTCGTCGAGTGCGTACACGTCGGCGGTGCGTCCCGAGCCCAGGAGTGGGCCTGTATGCATGGGGGGAAACCTACCCGTGACCGCCCGGCCCGGGGAGTCACCAGCGCATGTGGACGTCCTCGGCCCAGCCCAGGAGCTGCTCCACGGCGATCTCGTCGCCGTCGTCCGTGCGGATCCGGCCGTTGTAGTGGCCGAAGCGCTGGTCGGTGCGGTTGGCGATCAGCCCGACATCGGTGTGCACGGCCCGGTTGTGGAACGGGGTGAACGTCAGATCGACCTGGCCGGACGAGGGCGTACGGAGGGTCCACGGAGCCAGCGGGTCGGAGACGGACCACTGCCAGTCGAGCTCCTCACCGATCTTGGTGAGCCGGCCGTCCACGCAGAGGCCGTTCTCGGTGGAGCCGGTGCCCTCCGTCCAGCGGCCGCCGAACTGCAGGCCGACGGTGTGCCCGTCCGTACGGCCCGACGCGGCAGCCCAGTTCCAGTCGACGGTGCGCGGCCAGCGGCCCCGGCCGTGGTCCAGGACGGCCCACGTCTCGTTGCCTTCGCCGCCGAACGTCAGGATCTCGCTGCCGATGCGCACCCGGCCGGAGGCGGGGAGGGCGGTGTGCTTCGAGGTGTACTGGAAGCGCTGTTCGTTCCAGGGCACGACCACCGAGAGCGATTCGTGTCCTTCCGGCCGGGCCACGAGGAGGCCGACCTCCAGCGGCAGCCGCTCCGGGGTCAGGCAGCGGGCCCGCAGCCGCGTCCCGGCGTTCTCGTCACGGATCTCGACGCGCACCTTGCCGCCGGTCGGCCGTGCCGGGCCGACGACCACGTCCTCCGATCCCGGCGCCCCGGCGATGGTGTCCGGGAGACGGACGCCCCGGCCGGCGGGGACGATCGAGGAGCACTCGAACTCGCGCCCGCCGGGGCCGAATTCCAGGACGTAGACCGTGTTCAGGGCCAGGAAGTCGAGGTCGCTCACGGTCAGGGCCACCAGATGGGTGGGCGTGGTCACGCACCAGTACTCCCACCGCTTCGTCCGGCCCCATCCCCGCAGATTGGCCCGGTGCAGCGGGGTCCTGGACCAGCCGACCGCCGCCGGATTCAGGCCCCCGTCGGGCAGGCAGAGGTCGACGGGCTCGGTGATCTCGTGCTCGTGCGTCGCCATGGCCGGAGCCTATAGCGGCACGGTGTGCTGCCCGGGTACGGCTCGGGGCGCGCCGAGGGCGTCTCCCCGGCCCGGTGCGGGCTTCCCCGGACCCGTCGCCGGAGGACCCCATAACGCGGCGTTAGGGGGCGTACGGGAGCTCCTGCGACGGGGGAGCGCGCGGCTACGTTCTCGACTGTTCCCCCACCCCCGAGCTCCGCTCCCCCGGGGCTCGACACCCCCCGAACGCAAGGAGAGTGACGTGGAGACAACTGCGCTCCGCAGACGCGCGTACGCCGCAGGAACCGCCGTCGTGGCGGTGGGCGCGCTCGCCCTCGCCGGTCTGACCGGCGTCGCCTCGGCCCGCCAGGCGGGCGACACCACGCCCGCCGCCGACCGGCTCTCGCCCGGACTGATCGACGCCATGGGGCGCGACCTCGGCCTCGACGCCGGCGAGGCCAGGGCCCGAATAAGGGACGAGTCCCGGGCGGCGGCCGTGTCGGCGGCGCTGGAGGAGTCGCTCGGCGCGGACTTCGCCGGAGCCCGGCTGAGCGGCGGCACGGCCGTCCTCACCGTCTCCACCACCGACCGGGCCGACGTCGCCCGGATCACCGCCGCGGGAGCCCGCGCCGAGGTCGTCGGCCACGGCCTGGACCGTCTCGAAGCGGCCCAGGACGCGCTGGACGCGGTGGCGCTGGAGAACGCGCCGGAGGACGTGCCCTCCTGGTACGTGGACATCGGTGCCAACCGCCTGGTCGTGAACACCGCCCGCGCGGGGGCGGCGGACGCCTTCCTCTCCGCCGCGGGTGTCCCGCGTGACCTCGTACGGATCGACCGCTCGGCCGAACAGCCCCGCGCCTACGCGGACCTGCGCGGCGGCGACGCGTACTACATGAACGGCTCGGGCCGCTGTTCCATCGGGTTCCCGGTCAGGCGCGGCACCCAGAACGGCTTCGTCACCGCCGGGCACTGCGGCACGCCCGGCGTCACCACCAGCGGGTTCGACCAGCGGGCCCAGGGGTCCTTCCAGGGCTCCACCTTCCCCGGCCGTGACTACGCCTGGGTCGCGACCAACACGAACTGGACCCCCCGCGCCCTGGTGAACGGCTACGGCAACGGCGATGTGACCGTCACCGGATCGACCCAGGCCGTGGTGGGTTCCTCGGTCTGCCGCTCGGGCTCCACGACGGGCTGGCACTGCGGGACGATCCAGCAGCACGGCAGCAGCGTCACCTACCCGGAGGGCACCATCACCGGCGTGACCCGCACCAGCGTCTGCGCCGAACCGGGCGACTCCGGGGGCTCGTTCATCTCCGGGAGCCAGGCACAGGGCGTCACCTCCGGCGGCTCCGGGAACTGCTCCCAGGGCGGCACGACGTACTACCAGCCCGTCAACCCGGCGCTGGCCGCCTACGGACTGACCCTCGTCACCAGCGGTACGCCGACCGATCCGCCCACTGATCCCACCGACCCGCCGACCGAGCCGGGCGGCACCTGGGCGGCGGGCACGACGTACACCGCCGGCGCGGTGGTCACGTACGGCGGCGCGCGCTACCGCTGTCTTCAGGGACATCAGGCGCAGGCGGGCTGGCAGCCGCCGAACGTCCCCGCACTCTGGCAGCGGATCTGACGCCCGCCCCGCCCGGGGCGCTCACCGGTCCGAGCGCCCCGCTCCCGCCCCGCCCCGGGGACTACTTGGCGTCCGAGTAGCGTTCGACGACGGCCGTGCTGAACGGGAAGCGCACCGGTGTCTCCCCGAACGCGACGCGTCCGGCCCGTTCCCCGGCCTCACGGATAGCCGCCACCACGGCGGGTGCCTCCTCGGCGGGGCAGTGCACGATCACTTCGTCGTGCTGGAAGAACACCAGCTCGGCCTGCATCCCCCGGTCGGCGAGCGTCTGCCGCAGCGCCGCCAGGAGCAGCAGGGCCCAGTCCGCGGCGCTCCCCTGGACCACGAAGTTCCGGGTGAAGCGGCCTCGCGCGCGGGCGTTCGACGAGGCGTAGCCCGGGGTGAAGCCGTAGGCTCCCTCGCTCTCCCCGGCCGGCGGCTCCTCGCTCTCCTGCGGGATGCCCGCCTCCTCGGCTTCTCCCGCTCCGGCGGCGGGCGGGCTCGTGCGGCCCAGCCAGGTGCGGACGAGCCTGCCCTCCTCGCCGGCCTTCGCCGCGTCGTCGACGTAGGCCACGGCCTGGGGGAAGCGGCGCCGGAGGGCCGCCAGGTTCTTCAGGCCGTCGCCCGAGGTCTGGCCGTAGACCGCGCCCAGCAGTGCGATCTTGGCGTCGTCGCGGTCACCGTGGAACGCCCGGTCGGACAGCGCCTTGTAGAGGTCGCCCTCGTGACCGGCCACCTCCATGAGCCCCCGGTCGCGCGAGATCGCGGCGAGCACGCGCGGCTCCATCTGGTCGGCGTCGGCGACGACGAGGCGCCAGCCGTCGTCGGCGACGACCGCCTGGCGGATCACCTTGGGGATCTGCAGGGCTCCGCCCCCGTTGGTCGTCCAGCGCCCGCTGACCGTGCCGCCCGGCTGGTACTCGGGGCGGAAGCGGCCCTCGCGCACCCAGTCCTGGAGCCAGCTCCAGCCGTGCGCCGTCCAGACGCGGTACAGCTTCTTGTAGCGGATCAGCGGCTCCACCGCAGGGTGATCGATCTCCTCCAGCTCCCAGCGCCGGGTCGACCGCACCTTGATCCCGGCCTGCGCGAACGCCTTCACGACATCGGCCGGCAGGTCGGGGCGGACCCGTCTGCCGAACGCCGCCGAGACCTCGTCGGCGGCCTCGGCCAGCCTCCGGGGCTCGCCGCCACCGGCGTACCGCTCGCCGAGCAGGCCGTTCAGCACCTCGCGGTGCACGTCGGCCCGCCAGGGGAGCCCGGCCGCGTTCATCTCGGCGGCGACCAGCATGCCCGCGGACTCCGCCGCCGTGAGCAGCAGCATCCTGCCGGGGTGCGCCGCGCCCTCGTGGCGGCGCAGCTGGTCCGCGTAGACCTCCAGGAGCGCCTCGAAGGGCAGGCCGGCGCCCGAGGGCGGCTCGAAGAGGGAGGACTGGGAGCCGGGCTCGGCCGAGCGGGCCGGCGGATCGGGCGGGACCGGGGTGTTGCGCAGCCGGGCCCACGCCGCCGCCGCGGAGCGGGGCTCCCCGAGCCGCCCCGCGTGGCCGAGCAGCAGCAGTTCGGCGCACTCGATGTCGTAGCACCGCTCGACCCGCACGCCGGCCGCGAGCAGCCGGGGGTAGATCCCGGCGGTCGATCGCCAGACCCAGCGGTGCACCTCGGGGCGGGAGCGGACGGACTCGACGACGTCGGGCTCGGCCAGGACGGGGCCGGCGGGCAGGCCGTCGCGCGTCAGGGGCACGAGGAGCGCGCCGCCCCCCTCCGCGGTGGCCAGAGCCCAGCGTTCGGTCATGAGCCGAGTCTTGCACCCGGCACCGACAGCGGGCCCGGCTCGCCGGGCGGGCGTGCCCGACAGCCGCGAGGATCGGAGTACGGCGCGTGCGGCGTGCGGCGAGGACGCGGAGGAGACGCTGGTGGAAGCGATCGTGTACGAGGAGTTCGGCGGGCCCGAGGTGCTGCGCCGGGCCCGGGTCGACGACGTCCATGCCGGCCCCGGGGAGATCCGGGTGGCGGTCAGGGCCGCGGGGGTCAACCCGAGCGACTACAAGATCCGCAACGGCTGGATGGAGGCCGCGTTCCCCACCCCGCTGCCCGCCACACCCGGCAGCGAGTTCGCCGGGGTCGTCGACGAGACGGGGGAGGGCGTCACGGAGTTCGCGGTCGGCGACGAGGTCCTGGGCCGGAGCACCACGGGGGCCTACGCGGAGTACGTGCTGGCCGACGTGGGTGCCGTCGCCCGGAAGCCGGAGGTCCTGGGCTGGGCGGAGGCGGCCGCACTGCCGGTCGCCACGGCGACCGCCACCCGGGTGCTGGACGAGCTGGGGGTGGCCGAGGGCGAGACGCTCCTGCTGCACGGGGCGTCCGGCGCGGTCGGCTCCGCCGCGGTCCAGCTGGCCGTGGCCCGGGGCGCCACCGTCGTCGGGACCGCCTCTCCGGCCAACCACGACTACCTGAGAGTGCTCGGCGCGGTCCCCGTGGCGTACGGGGACGGGCTGGTGGCCCGGGTGCGGGAGGCCGCGCCCCAGGGCGTGGACGCGGTGTTCGACGTCGCCGGCAGAGGTGCGCTGGCGGATTCGGTGGAGCTGCGCGGCGGGACGTCCGACCGGATCTCCACCATCGCCGACCTGGACGCGGCCCGCTTCGGCGTGGCCTTCTCGTCGGGTGGCGGGTACGACCCCGACGAGAGCAGACGGCTCGGCGGGTTCGCACAGGCGGCCGCGGTCGGCGGCCTGCGGATCCCGGTCGAGCGGACCTTCGCGCTCGGTGAGGCGGGACGGGCGCAGGAGCTGAGCGAGGCCGGGCACGTGCGCGGCAAACTCGTCCTGCTCCCCGGGGGCCATTGAGCGGGCCGTCCCCGGTCCCGTTCCTGGGGATCATCGAGCGGGCCGTTCGCCGGTCCCGTTCCCGGGAACCACTGCGGGCCGTCCCCGGTCCCGTTCCTGAAGATCCCTGAGCCGGCCGTTCGCCGGTCCCGTTCCCTTTCCCGCCGCCGACCCGTCCCGTCCCCGGAGCCGCCGGGCCGCCGCCTACCCTTGCCGCATGGAATCGGTGATCGACCGGGCCTGTGCCGCGGCCCTGTACTCGGACGGCGACGCGGGCCTGGACACCGGCGCCTCCCTGCTCGCCGCGGACCCCGCCGCCGACGACGAGCTGCACCGCCGGGGCGAGGAGTTCGTCCGGCGGGCCTGGGCGCGCGGCTGGCAGCCCGCCGACGTCGTACGGACCGTGCGGCGCGAGCTCGACGAGACCGGCGCCGCACTCGTCTCCGCCCTGGTCACGGCGGAGACGGCGGGATACGGGCAGCTCCCCCCGCGCTGGGCGGACCAGCTCGCCGCGATGCCCGCCCCGGCACCGCGCAACCGCCCCGACCGCTTCACCTACGCCTCCGCGCTCCTGGAGCTGTACCGGCTGCTGCTCCGGCTGCCGGCCATCGAGCCGGCCGGGCCGCAGCCCGGCACGTCCGCGACCGGCGCCCCGGCCGGGCCGCCCGCGCACGGCGAGCCCCGCATGCTGACAAGGATCAGGGCGCTGCTCGCCAAGGCGGAGGCGACCGGCTTCCCGGAGGAGGCCGAGGCGCTCACCACCAAGGCGCAGGAGCTGATGGCCCGGCACAGCCTCGACGAGGCGCTCCTCGCCGCCCGTACGCACAGCGCCGATACGCCGGGTGCCCTGCGGATCGGGGTCGACGCGCCGTACGAGAGCGCGAAGGCGGTCCTGCTCGACTCCGTCGCGTCGGCGAACCGCTGCCGGGCCGTGTGGAACAGCGATCTCGGCTTCACCACGGTCGTCGGCTTCGAGCCGGACCTGGAGGCCGTGGAGCTGCTCTTCACCTCCCTGCTGGTGCAGGGCGACGCGGCGATGACGAAGGCGGAGGCCGGGCAGCGGGCCGGCGGGCGTAAGCGGACCAAGACCTTCCGGCAGTCCTTCCTGATGGCGTACGCCCAGCGTCTCGGCAGCCGCCTGGCTGCGGACACCGCCCGGGTCACCGCTGCGGCGGGCTCCGAGGACGCCGGGTCCGGCGGCTCCGGCGGCGGCCCCGGAGCCCTGCTGCCGGTCCTGGCGGCCCGGGACGTCGCCGTCACCGACACCGCGGAGCGGATGTTCCCCCGGACGACCACCACGCGGCTGCGCGGGGCGACGGACGCCGAGGGCTGGACGCACGGCACGGCCGCGGCCGACCGGGCCCGGATGGGCGGCGGGGAGCAGGAAATTCGCCGCTAGGTCACTAAAGGTGGCATAAGTCGGAGTTGCCGGAGAATCCGGTTAGGCTCGGGGCCATGAGCTGGCTCCGGGCGCTGAGGGAGACCGCCCGCTCGGGACTGACGATCGAGCGCAGGCGTCTCGAACCGCTCATCGCGGTGCGCGGCGCGGCGGGCCTCGCCCTCGTGGTCGGGGTGAGCCTGGCGCTCTTCGGGCCGTCGATCGCCGCCGGCTCCGCCTTCGGGGCCTTCCAGGCGGCCATCGCCACGTTCCAGCGCAGTTGGCGCCCCCGGCCGGTGCTCGCCCTGGTCTCCGGTGCCAGTCTGGCCGTGTCGACGTTCGTCGGCTACGTCACCGTGACCCACACCCTGCTGTTCCTGGCCCTGCTGTTCCTCTGGACGTTCGCCGCCGGGATGGCCTGGGCGGCCGGACCGACGGGCGGCATCATCGCCGGCTCCAACGTCGCGATCATGCTGGTCACGATCACCCTGCCCACCTCCGTGGCCGACGCGGCCGCGCACGCCGCGATGATGGCGGTGGGCGGGTGTGTCCAGGCGGGGCTGATCGTGCTCTTCCCGGTGCGCCGGTGGGGCGCCCAGCGTGACGCGCTCGCCGACGCCCTCGCCGGCGAGGCCGACTACGCCCGCCGGCTGCGTCACGACCCGGTCGCACCCTTCGACCCCGTACCGCTGATGGCCGCGCGCAACGCCGCCGCCGTGACCCCTCGCCAGGCCCGGCGGCGCCCCACCGACCTGCACGGCGCGCGGGGGGTCGCGGAACGGCTGCGGCCGGTCCTCGCCTCGCTCGCGGACCCCGCCCTGGGAGTCCCGGCCGAGGGCCCGGAACGCTACTGGGCGCGGGAGATCCTCGGCGCGGCCGGCTCCCTGCTCGACTCCGCGGCCCGCGCGGTGCGTCACGGCGACCCCGTGCGGCTGGACGAGACGGCGCTGTCGGTGCTGAAGTCCCCCGACACCGAGGTCATCCTCGCCGGTCCGCCCCGCCGGGCCGCCGACCGGCTCGTCTCCCTGCTCGCCGACGTCATCGAGATCGCCGAGGGCACCGGTACGGACGACAGGACGCCGGGCGAGCCGCTGGTCCCGCACCGCCGCCGGCCCACCCTGGTGAAGCTGGTCCCGGTCATCTACCACTCCATGCGCCGGGAGATGCGGCGCGGATCGATGATCCTCAGGCACGCCGAGCGGGTCTCGGCCGTGGCGGTGTCGGGCTATCTCCTGGGGTCGGTGCTGCCGCTCGGGCACGGCTACTGGGCGCCGATGACCGCCGTGATGGTGATGCGCCCCGAGTTCACCCAGACGTATTCACGGTCCGTGGCCCGCTTCCTCGGCACGGTGCTCGGCGTCGGCGTCGCCACCGGGATCGTGCAGGCCGCCCACCCGAACGCCGGGTTCTCCGCCCTGCTCGCCGTGGTGTGCGCCGGTCTGATGTACCTGCTGATGAGGACGGGCTACGCGGTCAGCCAGGTCTGTGTCTCCGCCTACGTCGTCTTCCTGCTCGGCATGGCGGGCGACGACTGGTCGCAGACCGTCCCCGAACGGGTCGTCCTCACCCTCGTCGGCGGACTCCTCGCGATGGTTGCGTACGCCGTCTACCCGGCCTGGGAGACCCCGCGGCTGCGCGACCGGCTCGCGGGCTGGGTGATCACCGACGGGCGGTACGCGGCCACGGTCCTCGACCGGTACGCCGACCCCGCGTCCAGGAGCCTGGAGGAGGTGCGCACCGCCCTGCTCACCACCCGGGAGGCCCGCGTCGCCTGGCAGGAGGCGCTGGAGAGGGCCCGGCACGAGCCGGTCCGCCACCGGGGCATCGCCCGGACCTCCGCCGCCGACGCCCAGGACGCGCTCGCCCAGTTCGGCCGGGTCGCGATGCTGATGGAGGCACATCTGCCCGCCGCGTCCGCCACACCCGTGCCCGAGGCGGCCGGCCTGGCGGACGCGCTGCGCCGGGCCACGGAGGAGGGTGCGAAGGCGGTGCGGGAGCGCCGTGTCCCGGACTGGGAGCCGGTGAGAGAGGCGTTGGCGCGCCGGGACGCCGACCAGGATCCGCCGCCCGACTCCTTCGTGCGCAACGGGGCCACGCTGCTGCTCCGGGCCCTGGAGGACTTCTCGCGGGCGCTGGAGATCAGCAGCGGGCGGGCCTGAGGAGGCCGGGTCAGGCCTCGGGTGCCTCCGGCGGGCCCGTGGGCAGCTCGTCGGGATCGGTCCTGGTCAGGGTGTCCTCGGGGCCGCCGTCCCAGGAGACGACAAGCTTCTCGCCGCCGTCCGGCTCCACGGTCCCCCTGGTCCGCTCGGTGTTCCCGTCGAGGCATTTCAGGGCGAGCGTGGTGCCGTCCGCGTGCTTCACCACGCCCTGGCACACGTGCTGGTCGGCGACGAGTGCCACCTTGCCGGAGGTGACCGACAGGACGAGCGGCGAGCCGTCGTCCGTGCTCGCCCAGGTGCCCTCCAGTGCCGCGGCGTCCGCGTGCCCGGTCGCCGTGTCCTTCGGCGCGGAGGCCTCCGGTCCGGGGTCCTGGCCGCCGGCGGACGGTGAGCCCCGCCCGGCGTCCGGGGCTGCGGCGGGCCCGTCACTTCCGCAGGCGGACAGCGCGAAGGCGGCGACGGCGCCGGCCGCGAGAAGAGCACCCGAGCGCGGAAGTCTGCCCATGTGGAGTTCCCCCTTGTGGATTCGCTGCCGAAAGTCCGCGCCAAGCTACCAGGGCGGAAGAGAACAACTCCCGGAACCGGGAGCCAAATTGGCGTTCCGTTCGTCTCTTCCTCATAGAGGTGGGGGAAGGGTGAACAGGCGGCTGAGTGGATCAGCGGGAAAACTGTAATCGCGTGCGCACCGCCCGTGCACGTGCATCTGCTCATGCATTGGCATATGAACACAGCTATGATCCGAGCTAGTTGACACTTGCACCTTGCAACTCGGGGAGCGTCCTGTGCACCACGTGTACAACGGCATGGCGGCCACAGAGCTTCGCGGGGTCGTCTGGCAGAAGAGCAGACACAGCAACTCCCAGGGCTCATGCGTGGAGTTCGCGAAACTGCCCGGAGGGAATGTGGCGATGCGGAACTCGCGCCACCCCGACGGGCCGGCACTCGTCTACACACCGGCCGAGATCGAGGCGCTGTTGCTCGGAGTCAAGGACGGGGAGTTCGACCACCTGGCCGCCGGCGCCTGACCGCGCGTCCGTCCGCAGGTCCGGGGCGCACGTCTGCCCGCGGGACCTGCCGCGGCTCTTTTCCGCGCGTGGGAGGCGCCCCCGTTTCGCGCGTGGGAGGCGTCCCCGGTGCGGAGGTGCCCGCTACAGACTGTCGGGGAAGGCGTCGACCGGGACGGGCTCCGGCGCGGCGTGGTCGGTCAGCCGGAACAGTGCCCAGACCACCTTGCCGAACCCGCCGTCTGGTGACGGATCCCCGGCCGGTACGGGTGAGGGGTGCCAGCCCCAGCAGTCGCTGAACGACTCCACCAGGAACAGGCCCCGGCCGGACTCGGCCGAATCGGGCGCCTCGCCCGCGACCGGTCCCTTCTCGCTGGGGTCACGCACCGCGCACACCAGGCGCGAGGCCCAGCGCATCAGGTGCAGCCGCACGGTGGTGTCGTGCCGTTCCCCCGCCACCTCGGCGGGCAGGGCGTGCCGCAGCGCGTTGGTGACCAGCTCGGACACGACCAGGGCGACGTCGTCGAAGTGGTCGCACAGGTCCCAGGAGGACAGTGTCGTGCGGGTGAACCTCCGCGCGCCGCCCACCGCTTCGAAGCGGGCCGGAAGCGTGCAGGTGGCCGAGCCCGCGACCGCCGAGGGGTCGATGGGTGGAAGCCCCTGCCGTAACGGCTCGAGCATCGTCGATCCATTCGTCCCCATGCGAGGCACTCCCGGGATTCGCGGCTGTAGCGGCACTGCTTCTAGCGGGCACTGCGGGGTACAGCGGCACAACACGAACGAGCACGCAGGTGCGCGAGGCCCATGGTTCCCAATGCGCAGGGCAGATGCAAGGGCAGATGCACGTGCACGCGACGCGTTCTGCCCGTCCCGTGACGGTTCGGACTCATTTCTTCCACTTCACAGTTTTGGAGCTTTCGGAAAGTCTTGCCATTTCTGTAATCGAATGAGTACGGGCTGAAGCGTTTTGGTGGCAGAATCCGCCTCCGGGGTTCGGGGGAGCCCCGGAGTACGGGAAGCGATGGGGAGGGTCGGTAAGCCGGTGTCGGCAGGCGAGTCGAGTGGTTCCGTGGTGCGGCGCATCCTGCTGGGCTCACAGCTCAGGCGCCTGCGCGAGTCGCGAGGCATCACCCGTGAGGCGGCCGGCTACTCCATCCGCGCCTCCGAATCGAAGATCAGCCGCATGGAGTTGGGACGGGTGAGCTTCAAGGCCAGGGACGTCGAGGACCTGCTCACGCTGTACGGAGTCACGGACGAGGCGGAGCGGGATTCCCTCCTCGGTCTGGCCCGTGAGGCCAATGTGGCGGGCTGGTGGCACAGTTACGGCGATGTGCTGCCCGGCTGGTTCCAGACGTATATCGGTCTGGAGGGCGCGGCGTCGCTCATCCGGATCTACGAAGTCCAGTTCGTCCACGGCCTGTTGCAGACCGAGGCCTACGCCCACGCGGTCGTGGCGCGCGGAATGCCCGGCGCACCCCCGGCCGAGATCGACCGGAGGGTCGCACTGAGGCTGGCGCGGCAGAAGGCGCTCGTCTCCGAGCGCGCCCCGCGCTTCCATGCGGTGCTCGACGAGGCCGCGCTGCGCCGTCCGTACGGCGGGCGTGAAGTGATGCGTGCGCAATTGCGGCACCTGATCGACATGTCGGAGCAGCCGAATATCACGCTCCAGGTGATGCCCTTCAGTTTCGGCGGGCACGCCGGTGAAAGCGGGGCATTCACCATGCTGCGGTTCCCGGAATCCGATCTGTCGGACATCGTCTATCTGGAGCAGCTGACAAGTGCGCTCTATCTGGACAAGGCGGAAGAAGTCGCCCAGTACGAAAAGGCCATGGCCCGGCTCCACGAGGACAGTCCCGGGCCCGAGGAGAGCCGGGATCTTCTCCGCGGACTACTCCAACTGACCTGATTCGCACGTACGATGAGTGACCGACAGGAGTCTGCGCCTGCAGTAAGGGATTGCATGTCCTTCCTCAGTGAACTGGCCCACCAGTACATCGACGGCGAGTGGCTGACCGGCAACGGTGAGTGGGACATCATTGATTTCAATCCCTTCAACGGCGAAAAGCTCTGCTCCATCACCGTGGCCACCGCGACGGAAGTCGACCGGGCCTACCGGGCGGCCGAACGCGCGCAGCGGGAATGGGCGGCCGCCGGTCCCTATCTGCGCCGGGACGTCCTGGAGAATGCCGCACGGCTCGTGGGGGAACGCAGCGAGGAAATCGCCGAACTGATCGTCGACGAACTCGGCGGAACCCGGCCGAGGGCCGCGTACGAGGTGCGTGCGGCGCAGGAGTTCCTGCGTGAGGCCGCCGGGCAGGCGACCCGTCCGGTCGCGGGGCTGCTCCCCTCGGTCGCCGACGGCAAGGAGAACCGGGTCTACCGGTTGCCCGTCGGGGTCGTCGGGGTGATCAGCGCCTTCAACTTCCCCTTCCTGGTGACGGTGAAGACCGTCGCACCCGCGCTCGCGCTCGGGAACGCCGTCGTGGTGAAACCCCATCAGAACGCGCCGGTCGCGGGCGGGGGGCTGGTGGCCCGGATCTTCGAGGACGCGGGCCTGCCGGCGGGGCTCCTCAACGTCGTGGTCACGGACAGTGCCGAGATCGGTGACAGCTTCATCGAGCACCCCGTGCCCAAGGTGATCTCGTTCACCGGCTCGGACCGTGTCGGCCGCCATGTGGCCGCCGTCGCCGCCGGGCTGTTCAAGCGGACCATCCTCGAACTGAGCGGCAACAGCGCCCTGGTCGTGCTGGAGGACGCCGACCTCGACCACGCGGTCCGGGCCGCGGTCTACAGCCGTTTCCTGTTCCAGGGGCAGGTCAGCATGGCCGCCAACCGGATCCTGGTGGACCGGTCCGTGGAGAAGGAGTTCACCGAGCGGTTCACGGCCGCGGTGTCGGCCCTCCCGTCGGGGGACCCGCGGGACCCGGACACCCGCATCGGGCCGGTCATCAGCGCGTTCCAGGCCGAGGCGCTCACCGCGCTGGTCGACGGGGCGGTCGAGGCCGGCGCCACCGCCCTCGTCCGGGGCCGCACGCGCGGCAACCTCGTCGAACCGACCGTGCTGGCCGGGCTGCCGGAGGGGTCACCGCTCCTGGAGCAGGAGATCTTCGGTCCCGTGGCGCTCCTGCTGCCGTTCGACGGCGAGGACGAGGCGGTGCGCCTCGTCAACGACAGCCCCTACGGGCTGAGCGGAGCCGTCCACACGGCGGACGCCGAGCGGGGTGTGCGGTTCGCCCGGCGGATCGCGGGCGGGATGTTCCACGTCAACGGTGCGACCGTGCAGGACGATCCGGCGGTCGCCTTCGGCGGTGAGAAGAGCTCCGGCATGGGCCGGCTGAACGGCGAGGCCGCGGTGGAGGCCTTCACCACCCGGAAGTGGATCTCGGTGCAGCACGGACGGACCGTCTTCCCCTTCTGATTCCGGCACCGGTCCCGGCGGCCTCCCGGACCGTTCGCGGGGGCCGCCGGACGCCGGACCCCGGGGCGGCCCTCGACCCGGGCGCCGCGAGGGCGGGGCTACCCTGGTCGGAGTTGATGACAGAGGGTGGGTGCGATGTCGGCGATCCGTCTCCTGGTCCTGGGGGCCGTCCGCCAGCACGGCCGGGCACACGGCTACCAGGTGCGCAACGACCTGGAGTACTGGGGCGCCCACGAGTGGTCCAACGCCAAGCCCGGATCGATCTACCACGCGCTGAAGCAGATGGCGAAGCAGGGACTGCTGCTCGCCCACGAGATCGCCCCGTCCACGGCCGGCGGCCCGCCGCGCACCGAGTACGAGATCACCGAACGGGGTACCGAGCAGTTCTTCACCCTGCTGCGGTCCTCGCTGACCTCGTACGACCAGAGCGTGGACGTGCTCTCGGCCGGGATCGGTTTCATCGTCGATCTGGAGCGGGCCGAAGCGGTCGCGCTCCTGCGGGAGCGCGTCGCCGCCATCGAGGGGTGGAGGGCGTCGGTGACGGAGCACTACACCCCGTCCGAGGGCCCCGAGGTGCTCGGCCACATCGGCGAGATCATGAACATGTGGGTCCACTCCGCGGATGCCGGGGCCGAGTGGACCCGGGGGTTGATCGCGCGGATCGAGGCGGGGGCGTACACCTTCGCGGGTGAGGGGGAGCCCTTCGTCGGGGTGCTCTCCGAGGGACAGGAGAACCCCTACGCGACAGGGGTCCCCGACGCCGGGGATACTCACTGATCAAGTTTGACTAATGAGTCCGGCCGACTTACCTTCGACCTAGTAGTCAAGTTTGACTACGTGAGTGGGAGGGCTGGTGGGCACCGTGAGCGACGCCGTCGTCGTCGAGGGAGTGCACAAGCGGTACGGAGAGAAGCGCGCCCTGAACGGCCTGGACCTCGCCGTCCGTGGCGGTTCGGTCCACGGGGTGCTCGGCCCGAACGGGGCGGGCAAGACCACCGCCGTGCGCGTGCTGACGACTCTGCTGCGGCACGACGAGGGACGGGTGGAGGTGGCGGGGTTCGACGTGCGGTCCGAGCCCGCCGAGGTCAGACGGCGGATCGGGCTGCTCGGACAGCACGCGGCGGTGGACGAGGAACTCGGCGGCCGGCAGAACCTGGAGATGTTCGGCCGCCTGTACCACCTGGGCGCCCGCCGGGCGGGGCTGAGGGCCGACGAACTGCTGGAGCGGTTCGGGCTCGCCGACACCGGCCGCAAGGCGGTCAAGCAGTACAGCGGGGGCATGCGGAGGCGCCTCGACCTGGCGGCGTCGCTGATCACCGACCCCCAGGTCCTCTTCCTCGACGAGCCCACCACCGGGCTCGACCCGCGGGGCAGGGCCGAGGTGTGGAGCGCGGTCCGCTCCCTCGCGGCCGACGGCACCACCGTCCTGCTGACCACGCAGTACCTGGAGGAGGCGGACCAGCTGGCCGACCGGATCTCGGTGGTCGACGACGGCCGGGTCGTCGCCGAGGGCACGGCCGACCGGCTCAAGGCGATGGTCGGCGGCGACCGCATCGACGTGGTCGTACGCGACGCGGACCGGCTCGGGGAGGCGGCCGGACTGCTGGGCGAGGGGGTCACCGTGGACGCGGACAGGCGGCTGCTCCACGCGGCCGCCCCGGACCGCATGGCGGCCCTGGCCCGCACCGTGCGGGCGCTCGAGGAGGCGGGCATCGAGGCGGAGGACATCGCGGTGCGCCGCCCGACGCTGGACGAGGTGTTCCTCTCCCTCACCGGGGACGGAACCCCCGCCCCCGAGGACGCGGAGGTGGCGGCATGAGTACGACGGCGGCGGGGCCGGGGCGCATCGGCTGGGCGCTGACCGACTCCTGGACGATGACCCGGCGCGAGCTGGCGCACTGGGCACGGCAGCCCGTCCAGGTGGTCGTCGGCCTGGTCTTCCCCGTGATGCTGCTCCTGATGTTCAACTACCTGGTGGGCGGTGGTTCCGGGGTCGACGGGGACAACACGGACTTCCTGGTGCCCGGCATGCTTGCGCTGACCATGGCCTTCGGCCTGGAAGGCACGATGCTGGCCGTCACGCAGGACCTGAACAAGGGCGTCATCGACCGGTTCCGTTCCATGCCGATGGTCCCGGGCGCCGTCCTCGCCGGGCGGAGCGCAGCCGACATGCTCCAGTCGGTGGCCGCGCTGGCCGTGATGACCGGGATGGGGTACGCCCTCGGCTGGCGCTGGCACGGGGGCACGGCCGCGGCCCTGGCAGCTCTGGGGCTGCTGCTCCTCCTGCGGTTCGCGATGCTGTGGATCGGCATCCACCTCGCGATGGTGGCGGGCAGGCCCGAGATGGTGCAGGCCGTGCAGATCCTGGTCTGGCCGGTCGGCTTCCTCTCCAACGTCTTCGCCTCGCCGGAGTCGATGCCGGGGTGGCTGGGCGCGGCGGTCGAGTGGAATCCGATGTCGGCCACCGCGACGGCGGTACGGAACCTGTTCGGCAACCCGGGAGGAGCCTCGGGCTCCTGGGCCGCCGAACACTCCGGACTGTTGGCGGTGGCCTGGCCGGTCGCGCTGCTCGCGGTCTTCCTCCCGCTGGCCGTCAGGAGGTTCGCCCGGATCGACCGGTGACGGCCGCCCCCTGGGGGGCCTCAGTGGTGGAAGGCCGTCTGGACCTGCCGGTCCCGCTGCAAGGGGTGCGCCTGGGCGCGCAGTTCGGGCAGCAGTCTGCGCAGGTCGTCCAGCAGCAGCTCCGCGAGGTCCGAGGAGAACCCGTTGCGGCACACGACGCGCAGGACGGAGAGGTCCTGGCGGTTGGCGGGGAAGGTGTACGCCGGCACCAGCCAGCCGCGCTCCCGGAGCCGCCTCGACACGTCGAAGACGTCGTAGGCCTTGACCTCGGGTTTCGTCGTCACGGCGAACACCGGGAGCTCGTCGCCCCGGGTCAGCAGTCTGAAGTCGTCCAGGGCCTCGAACTCTCCGGCGAGCCGGCCCGCGATGTCCCGGGACGTCTGCTGGACGGCCCGGTAGCCCTCCCGGCCCAGCCGCAGGAACGTGTAGTACTGCGCCACCACCTGCGCGCCGGGCCGGGAGAAGTTCAGGGCGAAGGTCGGCATGTCACCGCCCAGGTAGTTCACCCGGAAGACCAGCTCCTCCGGCAGCTCGGCGGGCGAACGCCACAGCGCCCAGCCCACTCCCGGGTACACCAGGCCGTACTTGTGACCGGAGGTGTTGATCGACGACACCCGGGGGAGCCGGAAGTCCCACACCAGGTCCGGATCGAGGAAGGGCGCGATCATCGCCCCCGAGGCGCCGTCGACATGGACCGGGACGTCGAGCCCGGTGCGCTCCTGGAGGTCGTCCAGGGCGGCGCACAGCTCGGCGATCGGCTCGTAGGAACCGTCGAAGGTGGAACCGAGGACCCCGACCACGCCGATGGTGTTCTCGTCGCACAGATCGGCGGCCGCCTGCGGGTCCAGGTGGAAGCGCTCCCCGTCCATGGGGACCTGGCGTGCCTCGACCTCCCAGAAGTTGCAGAACTTGTCCCAGCAGACCTGCACGTTGACGCCCATGACCAGATTGGGCCGGGCGTTCCCCGGATACCGGTCGGCGTTCCTGGCCGCCCAGCGGCGCTTGAGCGCCATCCCCGCCAGCATGCAGGCCTCGCTCGACCCCGTGGTCGAGCAGCCCACCGCGGTCGACGGATCGGGGGCGTTCCAGAGGTCGGCGAGCATCGCCACACAGCGCCGTTCCAGCTCGGCGGTGCGCGGGTACTCGTCCTTGTCGATCATGTTCTTGTCGCGGCACTCGGCCATCAGCGCACCGGCCTGGGGCTCCATCCAGGTGGTGACGAAGGTCGCGAGGTTGAGCCGGGAGTTCCCGTCGAGCATCAGCTCGTCGTGGACGAGCCGGTACGCCGTCGACGGGGGCAGCGGGCCGTCCGGCAGGACGTGCGTCGGCGGCGCCGCGACCATCGGGGCGGTCGGGTCGGCCTCCCCGAAGAACGGGTTGAGGGCCAGTCTGCGGTGCTCCTCGGACGGAGCGGGCCTGCCGTGCGAACCCTGGTGGAGTGGCATGGACGGTCCCCTCAGTCCTCGGCCGCGAGTCCGGCCTTGATGGCCCGGGTGAACTTCACGACGCGCTCGGCCTGGACACGCGCGGCGGTCAGGGTCTGCTCGGCGACCGGGATGTCGCCCTGCCCCGAGACGTGGGAGGTGCCGTACGGGTTGCCGTCGACGAACTTGGAGGGGTCCGTGTAGCCGGGCGCGACCAGGATGCCGCCGAAGTGGTGGATCGTGTTGTACAGCGCCAGCAGGGTGGACTCCTGACCGCCGTGGGTGGTGCTGCTGGCGGTGAAGCCGCTGTAGACCTTGTCGGCGAGCTTCCCCGCCTGCCACAGGCCTCCGAGCGTGTCGAGGAACTGCTTGAGCTGGGCGGTGACGTTGCCGTACCGGGTCGGCGTACCGAAGATCACCGCGTCCGCCCAGACCAGGTCGTCCGGCGAGACCTCGGGGATGCCTGCGGTCGCCTTCGCGTGCTCGGCCCAGGCCGGATTGGAATCGATGGCCGCCTGCGGGGCGAGCTCGGCGACCTTGCGGAGCCGCACCTGCGCGCCGGCGTTCTCGGCGTCCGCCGCGATGGCCTTGGCGATCGTGGAGACGGTGCCGGTGGAGGAGTAGTAGACGACGGCGATGTTGACGGACGTGGGCATGCGGGGACCTCCGGTGGTGGGGTGGGGGGAGTCGGTCAGGACGGGCTGATCACGGCGGCCGTTCCGTAGGCGCACACCTCGGTGCCCACGTCGGCGGCCTCGCTCACGTCGAACCGCATCATCAGCACCGCGTTCGCGCCCCGCGCCCGGGCCTGGTCGACGAGTCGTTCCATCGCCTGGTTGCGGGTCTCGACGAGCGTCTTGGTCAGCCCCTTCAGCTCACCGCCGACGATCGACTTCAGACCGGCGCCGATCTGACTGCCGAGATGGCGGGAGCGGACCGTGAGCCCGAACACCTCACCGATGACCTGCGTCACCTGGTGACCGGGTACGTCGTTCGTGGTGACGACCAGGACGTCCGCCTGGGCTGTCTGTCCACCGCCGAAGTCCTCAATGCCCATGATGTGGCACCTCCTGCGGACAGCTTTGCCCCGGTCCGGGCCGTGCGCATCCGCGCTTACGCCAGTGGAACCCTGGCGTCCTCCCCGGCGTTGATAGCTTGGGACGGCCACGCAGCCGCCGTACATCGACCCACCCTGGAGCCCGGACCCTTGAATACGCTTGCGCTCGGCCCGAGCTGGCTGGACCCGGATTACCTGCTCAACACCTTCGGGCTCCCCGGCCTCCTGCTCATCGTGTTCGCCGAGTCGGGGCTGCTGATCGGCTTCTTCCTCCCCGGTGACTCCCTGCTGTTCACCACGGGCCTCCTGGTCACGACCGGCGACCTGAAGTACCCCCTGTGGCTCGTCTGCCTCCTGGTCGCACTGGCGGCGGTCATCGGTGACCAGGTCGGTTATCTCTTCGGACGGAAGGTGGGCCCGTCCCTCTTCAAGCGCCCGGACTCCCGGCTCTTCAAGCAGGAGAACGTCGAGAAGGCGCACGACTTCTTCGAGAAGTACGGTCCGAAGTCGCTGGTGCTGGCGCGCTTCGTGCCCGTCGTCCGGACGTTCACGCCGATCATCGCCGGTGTGAGCCGGATGGATTACCGCTCGTTCATCACGTACAACATCATCGGCGGCGTGCTCTGGGGCGTCGGGGTGACGCTGCTCGGAGCGGCCCTCGGCAACGTCGCCTTCGTGCACGAGAACATCGAGATGATCCTCATCCTGATCGTGCTGGTCTCCGTGGTGCCGATCCTGATCGAGTTCCTGCGGGCGCGCGGCAAGTCGAAGAAGGAAGGCGCCACGCAGCAGGGCGACGGCCAGGGCCACTCCGACGGCGGCCCGGGCGGGACCGGGCACGGCGGAGCGGGCGACGGCGGCCAGGGGCCCGCAGCCCACCGGTACGCCGAAGACCAGGCCGCCCCGTACGCCGGCGGCGGTCAGTACGGCGGCCAGGCGGGACAGTACGGCCAGGCGGGCGGCCAGCACGGCCAGGCGGGTGGCCAGTACGACCAGGGCGGTCCGTACGGCAACGGCCAGTACGGCGCGCCCCAGGGAGGCCCGTACGGCAACGGCCAGGGCGGCCAGCAGTACGGCGGCCAGCAGTACGGCGCGCCCCAGGGCGGCGGCCAGTACGGCGGGGGCCAAGGTCAGTACGGCGGGGGCCAAGACCAGGGCCAAGGTCAGTACGGCGGGGGCCAAGGCCAGGGCCAGGGCCAGGGCCAGTACGGCGGCGGTCAGGGCGGCGGCCCGTACGGCGGAGCCCCGTACGGCGACGGTCAGTACGCCGCCGGTGGCCCGTACGACGGCGGCCAGTACGGCGGCGGCCCGTACGCCGCCGACACGAACGCGCAGTACGACAGCGGTCAGGGCGGTCAGCAGTACGGCGGTGGACAGCCCGCTCAGCAGTACGGCCGGCCCGGTCCGTACGGCCAGGACGCCCAGCAGTACGGCGGCCCGTACGGCGGCGGGCAGGGTGCCCCCTACGCCACCGGACACGACGGTGGGTACGGCGCGGCCCAGCAGCCCGGTCCGTACGCCGACGGCGGTGCCCGGGGCGACGGGTCCGCGGCGGGCCACGGGGAGGACGAGGACGGCGACCCGGGTCGCTACGGATGGCGGAACGGGCGCTGACGCCTCCCGCGCACGCACGACGACGGCGCCCGGTCCTCCGAGGACCGGGCGACGTCGTACGTCAGAAGCCCCTGGTCCGCTTGGCGGCCCGGCGGGCACCGCCCTCGACCGCCCCCGGCACCCGCATGAAGAGCCGGGAGATCTCGCTCCCGAGGTTGACCCCGATGGCGATGGCCAGCGCCGTGGCCACAGCCGTGGAGAGGGAGGTGAGCCCCGCCTCCACCTCGTTCTGCGCGACGCCCAGCAGACCGAAGTAGGTCGCCGAACCGGGCAGCAGCGGGCCGATCGCAGCCGTGATGTAGGGCAGCGACGAGCTGTAGTGGTAGCGCGAGAAGAGCTGGCCGAACAGCCCCACCAGACCGGCCGCGACCGCTGTGGCGGCCACCGGTGAGATACCGCCCTCGCGGGCCATCGCCCCGAAGATGATCCAGGCCACGCCCCCGTTGAGGGTCACGGCGAGCACCGTGGACCGTTCCTGCTGGAGCAGGATGGCGAACGCCAGCGTCAGGCTCATCGAGACCAGGATCTGGAGGACCGGCCGGTCGTTCGCCACGAACCGCGCCTCCGGGTTCAGCTCGGCACCGAGCTGGACCCCCAGGTAGAGCATCAGCAGCACACCCGCCACGATGCCGATGAAGAAGTACATGACCTCCAGGAGCCGGGCTCCCGCGGTGATGTAGTAGCCGGTCAGACCGTCCTGCACCCCGGCGACGAGAGCCCGTCCCGGCAGCAGCGCGAAGAGCCCACCGGTGATCACCGCGGAGGGCCGCACATCCGTCGAATGGGTGAGGGTCAGAGCGATGCCCATCGCCGCGGGGGGCATGGCCGCCACCGTGAACTGGTAGAACTCGGGCAGCCCGCGTCCGGCGCAGAGCCAGGCCAGCCGGTCGCCGAGCATCGCGCCCGCGGCGGCCACGAGGAAGACCAGTACGCCACCGCCGACCAGCACCGACGCGGAGCCGGCGAGCAGTCCTGCGGCGGCCGTCAGCACCCAGCCCGGGTAGGGGTGGCGGTTACGGCGGATCTCGGCGAGGCGCCGGTAGGCCTCCTCCAGCGAGACCTCGACGTGCTCCGCCGTGGTGATGTCGTCGATCAGCCGGAACACGGCGGCCAGCCGTGTGTAGTCGGTGCCCCGGCGGCGCACGGTCCGGCTCGCCGTCACGGGGTCGTCGACCAGGGACGGCTGGTAGGAGATGGACAGCAGGGTGAAGGTGACCGTCGGCTCGCTGCGGTCGAGCCCGTACGAACGCGACACCGCGAACATGGCGGCCTCGACGTCCTCGGCGCCCTCACCGCCCGCGAGCAGCAGCTCCCCGATACGCAGTGTCAGGTCGAGGACGCGCGGCACCGCGGGACCCGAGTCGTCGGTCTTCTGCACGCTCTCGGGCGCGGGACGCTCGAACACGGGCATCCGCAGCATCGTGCGCATCCGGTCCTGCCAAGGGGCCTCCTTGGTGAGCCGGACCATCGGGATGCCGTGCGCGGGGGTGAAGGCGGGCGGCTGGTGCTGCGCGGTGTACCCGGACGGCGGAACGAAGGCGGACGACAGCGTGTCGGAGCCCGGACCGCCGCCCGGCCCGGAAGCGGAACCCGGCCCGGAGCCGGACGACGCCGACGGATCGGGGTGCAGCCCGGGCGGAAGGGCGAATTCCGATGTCGGATGATCGTCCTCGGACGGAGCTGTCGGCTCCATACCGGCCGGCGGGACGAAGGCGCTGCGCGCCTCGTCGGACTGGGGCTTCTGGTCCTCGGGACCGCCCTGCTCCGCCACCACTCGACCTCGTTCCTCCTCGACCGCTCGTTCCGGGAGCGCTTCTGCCCAGTATGAGCACGCTCATGGGCCGTCACACGCAACGGGCGGCGCACCGGTGAAGGTGCGCCGCCCGTCGTCCGTACATCGCGCCGGGCCGCTCGGCCCGTGCGCCGCGATCCGCGGCTCCCGCCCTAAGCGGAAGCCGGAAGGATCACGTCAGTGCTTGCCGCCCTGCGCCTCGAGGCGCTTGTAGGAAGCCTCGATCTCGGCCTCGGCCTCGGTGCGGCCGACCCAGTCGGCGCCCTCGACGGACTTGCCGGGCTCCAGGTCCTTGTAGACCTCGAAGAAGTGCTGGATCTCCAGACGGTCGAACTCCGACACGTGGTGGATGTCGCGCAGGTGCTCCACCCGGGGGTCGGACGCCGGGACGCACAGCAGCTTGTCGTCGCCGCCGGCCTCGTCGGTCATCCGGAACATGCCGATGGCGCGGCACTTGATGAGGCAGCCCGGGAAGGTCGGCTCGTCCAGGATGACCAGCGCGTCCAGCGGGTCGCCGTCCTCGCCGAGGGTGTTCTCGACGAAGCCGTAGTCGGCCGGGTAGCTGGTCGAGGTGAAGAGTCGACGGTCCAGGCGGATCCGACCGGTCTCGTGGTCCACCTCGTACTTGTTCCGCGAACCCTTCGGGATCTCGATGGTGACGTCGAACTCCACGGGTGGCTCCTCCATGATCAACACATACGACTGGTGGTTAAGTGTCCCTCACGCAGACGAGTGCTCGCGAAAGGGGCTGGTCGACGGTGGCCGAGCCGGTGCAGAGACCGACGGACGAACCGCTGACCGGGTGGGGCAAGTGGAAAGCCCCGAAGTACTTGAAGCGCGGGAGCGGACCGGACGACATCCGGCTCGTCGCAGGCTCCGCGGTGCTCGGCCTGGTGGTCGCCGCCGGTGCCGTCCTGGCCGCCGGTCCCTGGGACTCCGGTCAGCGTAAGGCCGAGCGGGACCGGGTGGCCGTCCAGCAGAGCGCAGGTGGCGCACATCACGAAGGGACCGCGCCCGGCGGGCCGAAGCCCGCTCCGAGCGCGCCCGCCGTCCTGAAGGCCCTCGACGCCGGAGCCGGTCTCACGTCCCCCGTGGGCGCGAGCGGCCTGGAGAGCGTCCTCACGCCCCTGCTGGACGTACCGGCCCTCGGCTCCGTGCGCACCGCCGTGGTCGTCGACACCGCCACCGGCAAGCAGCTGTACGCACGGGGCGCCGCGACCCCCATGACCCCCGCGTCCACGGTGAAGATCGCGACCACCGTCGCCGCCCTCTCGGCGCTCGGCCCCACGCACCGCATCGCGACGACCGTCAGGCTGTCCCCGGACTCCCGCACGCTCACCCTCGTCGGCGGCGGGGACCCCACCCTGGACGAGAGGGCGCTGCGCTCCCTCGCCGCCGACACGGCACGCTCCCTGCGTGACGGCGGCGCAGGGCCGGTGCGGCTGACGTACGACACCTCGCGCTACTCGGGTCCGGCCCTCCACCCCATCGGCCCCAACGAGAACATCGCTCCCGTCAGTGCCCTGATGGTCGACGAGGGCCGCCTCGACGCGAGCTACAAGGGGCCGGCTCCCCGGACCACCGACCCGGCGGGCGACGCCGCGCGCACCTTCGCCGGCCTCCTCGGCCGGGCGGGGGTGGACACCCGGTCAGGTCCCTCGTCCGGGCGGGCCCCCTCGGGGTCACGCACGGTGGCGACGCACCTGTCGAAGCCGCTCTCCGCCCTGGTCGAGCGGGCCCTGACCAACAGCGACAACGACCTCTCCGAGGCCCTGGCCCGGCAGACCGCGCTGAAGGGGGGCGAGCCCGCCTCCTTCGCCGGGAGCCGCCGCGCCGTCACCGCCCGGCTGAAGACCCTCGGCCTGCCGCTGAACGGCGCCCGGCTCTCCGACGGCAGCGGCCTCGACCGCGCGGACAAGGTGACGGCGGGGCTCCTGGCCCGGCTGCTCGCGCTGGCCGCGGGACCGGACCACCCCGAGCTCCGCCCCGTCCTCACCGGGCTGCCGATCGCCGGATTCAGCGGCACCCTCGGCGACCGCTACTCCGCCACGTCGCCCGCCACCGGCCTGATCAGGGCCAAGACCGGCACCCTCACCGGGGTGAACAGCCTCGCCGGGACCGCCGTCGACGCGCGGGGGCGGCTGCTCGCCTTCGCCTTCCTGGCCTCGGGCACCACCGCACCGGAGGAAGCGGAGGCCTCACTGGACACCCTGGCCACCACCCTCACCCAAGGCACCCGTTGAGAGGCTGACACCCCACCACGGAGCGACCACCTCACGTACGGTTGACGCATGACGAGCATCGGTGGTGCCGAGATGGTCGACTGGAATCTCGCGGTCGCGACCGCGACCCGGTTCGTGCGGCCGGGTCCCGAGATCAGCCGCGAGGAGGCCCGTGCCGTCGTCGCGGAGCTCCGCCGGCATGCCAAGGCCTCCGAGGAGCACGTCCGTTCGTTCACCCGGATGATCCCGGAGGGCCACGAACCCGAGGACACCCCCGTCCTGGTCGTCGACCGGGCGGGCTGGATCCGGGCCAACGTCGCAGGCTTCCGTGAGCTGCTGCGTCCGCTCCTGGAGAAGATGCAGGACCGGCGGGGCAGCGGCCCGGGCAACGCGGTGCTCGGCGCGGTCGGCGGCAAGGTGACCGGCGTGGAGCTGGGCATGCTCCTGTCGTTCCTGGCGTCCCGTGTCCTGGGGCAGTACGAGACCTTCGCCCCCGCGACGCGGGAGTTCCCCGCGTCGTCGAAGGGGGGCGGCAGGCTGCTGCTGGTCGCGCCCAACATCGTCCACGTCGAACGCGAACTCGAGGTCGACCCGCACGACTTCAGGCTCTGGGTGGCGCTCCACGAGGAGACGCACCGCACCCAGTTCACCGGAGTCCCCTGGCTCCGCGACCACCTCCAGGGCGAAATCCAGTCGTTCCTCGACGAGACCGACGTCGATCCGATGACCGTGCTCGAACGCCTCCGCGAGGCCGCGCAGGCCTTCTCCGGGGGCAGTCGCCCCGAGGGGGAGCGCGGTGAGGAGGGCGACGACGGCGGGCGCAGCCTCGTCGAGATCGTCCAGACGCCCGCCCAGCGCGAGATCCTGGGACGTCTCACGGCCGTGATGTCCCTCCTCGAAGGCCACGCGGACTTCGTGATGGACGGGGTCGGCCCCGACGTGGTGGCCTCCGTCGCCGAGATCCGGGAGAAGTTCCAGCGGCGCAGGGCGCGTGGCGCGAGCCGGCTGGACCTGGCCCTGCGCAAGCTGCTGGGCCTCGACGCGAAGCTGCGGCAGTACCGCGACGGCGAGAAATTCGTCCGGGCCGTGGTCGACGAGGTCGGGATGGACGGGTTCAACCGGGTGTGGACCTCCCCCAACACCCTCCCCACCAAGGCCGAGATCGCCGCCCCGGCGGAGTGGGTGGCGCGGGTGCACCGTAAGGCAGATTCGTGATCTTGGCGGGTCCGGCGGCAGAACATTGCCTCTCTAATCACCCATCCGAGGGACCATAGAGGCATGGGAAGGCGTGCAATGCTCGGTGGACAGCTTGTCTCTGTCACCATCGACGCACTCTGAGTGACGGGACTCCGTCCCGCCCACCCCGAGGCGCCCCCCGAACCTCACCCCGAAGGGCACCGGACATGGGTCCCCATCCTGCGGTCGCGGCGATACGCCTGGCGGTCCGCCGCGTACTCCACGACGTCGTCACCGAACACCACCGTCACACCGAACAGGCCGGACGCGCCGAGTTCGCCGAAGCAGGGGCGGGCGGGCGGTGTTCGACGCTTCCCGAACGGCCGGACACCCCGCTGGTGCTCGTCGCGTGCTCCGGGGGTGCCGACTCCATGGCCCTCGCCTCCGCCCTCGCGTTCGAGTCGCGGAAGCTCCCCGTCCGCGCCGGCGGCATCACCGTCGACCACAATCTCCAGCCCGGCTCCGGGCTCCGTGCCGACGAGGTCGTCGCCCGTCTGGCCGAGATGCGGCTCGACCCGGTCGAGGCCGTCGCCGTGCACGTCGGCCGGGACGGCGGGCCCGAGGCCGCCGCCCGTGACGCCCGCTACGCCGCCCTGGACGCCGCCGCCGAGCGCCACGGCGCCGCCGCCGTCCTCCTCGGCCACACCCGTGACGACCAGGCCGAGACCGTCCTGCTGGGCCTCGCCCGGGGTTCGGGCATCCGCTCCCTGTCCGGGATGGCCGCGGCCTCCGGCCCCGCGGGCCGCTACCGCCGCCCCTTCCTCCAGCTCGACCGGCAGACCGCCCGCAAGGCGTGCCTGGTCCAGTCGATCCCCGTCTGGGACGACCCCCACAACGTCGACCCCGCCTACACGCGCTCCCGGCTCCGCCACGAGGGCCTGCCCGCGCTGGAGAAGGCGCTCGGCAAAGGGGTCGTGGAAGCCCTCGCGCGCACCGCGCAGCTGTCCCGCGACGACGCCGACGCCCTCGATACCTGGGCAGCCGAGGCCGCCCGCTCGGTCCGCGACGACGACGGACGGCTGGAGTGCTCCAAGCTCTCCGTCCTGCCACCCGCGGTGCGCCGCCGGGTGCTGCGCCGCGCCGTGATCGACGCCGGATCCCCCGCAGGTTCGCTCTTCGCCCGGCACATCGAGGAAGTCGACCGGCTCATCACCGGATGGCGGGGCCAGGGCGCCATCAACCTCCCCGGCCGCGTCGAGGTCCGGCGCCAGGGTGGCAGACTGGTGATTCGGCAGAGCTGAAGCGCAAGCGGCTGAAGTGCAGGCGAAACGCCGGTCCGGCCCGGGAAGCACTCCGGTACGGCAGGGCAGAGAAAGAGACGCGGGTGAACGAGAAGGACATGAGCACCGACCTTCAGTCGGTGCTCATCACCAAGGAAGAGATCGACGCGAAGCTCGTCGAGCTGGCAGCGAAGATCGACGCGGAGTACGCGGGCAAGGACCTGCTCATCGTCGGCGTGCTCAAGGGTGCGGTGATGGTCATGGCGGACCTGGCCCGCGCCCTGTCCACCCCCGTCACCATGGACTGGATGGCCGTCTCGTCGTACGGCGCCGGCACCCAGTCCTCGGGTGTCGTACGGATCCTCAAGGACCTCGACACCGACATCAAGGGCAAGCACGTCCTGATCGTCGAGGACATCATCGACTCCGGACTGACGCTGTCCTGGCTGCTGACCAACCTCGGTTCGCGTGAGCCCGCCAGCCTGGAGGTCTGCACGCTGCTCCGCAAGCCGGACGCCGCGAAGGTCGCGATCGACGTGAAGTGGGTCGGCTTCGACATCCCCAACGAGTTCGTCGTCGGCTACGGGCTGGACTACGCGGAGAAGTACCGCAACCTCCCCTTCGTCGGTACGCTCGCCCCCCACGTCTACGGAGGCTGAGACAACCGGCCCCCGGCCGAACCCGGTCGGAAGCGGCCGAACCCGGCCGGACTCCCGGGAACCCTCGTGGCGTTCGGGCCGTTGGAGCCTTCGAAGACGGGTTTGCCGGACCTCCCCTGCGGTCACGGGTGACAATGCTGGGGTACCGTCCGAAGAACAGTCTTTTCTCACAGCAGCATTTACCTACGGGCAGGAGGGACGGGGCGACTTCGCTCCGTATGGATGGACGTGAAGCGATACTTCCGTGGGCCGGTCATGTGGATCGTGCTGGCCGTCCTCGCCGTGGTCGTGTTGATGCAGGTCGTCGGCTCGTCCGGCGGCTACAAGACGGTGGACACCGGCAAGGTGATCCAGGCGATCAGCAAGAACCAGGTGGAGCAGGCCAAGCTGACCACCGGTGACGAACAGATCCTGAAGATCGAGCTGAAGGACAAGCAGAAGCTCGAGGGCGAGTCCGGCAGCAAGTTCCAGGCGAGTTACATCGGCAACCAGGGTGTCGAGCTCGCCGACACGCTGCAGAAGAAGTTCGAGAGCGGTGACATCGAGAAGGGTTACACCGTCTCGCCGTCGAAGCAGTCCCCGTTCGTCTCGATCCTTCTCTCGCTGCTGCCCTTCGTCCTGATCGTGGTCGTGTTCCTGTTTCTGATGAATCAGATGCAGGGCGGCGGCTCCAAGGTCATGCAGTTCGGCAAGTCCAAGGCCAAGCTCATCACCAAGGACACGCCGAAGACGACGTTCGCCGATGTGGCGGGGTCGGACGAGGCCGTCGAGGAACTGTACGAGATCAAGGAATTCCTCCAGGAGCCGGCGAAGTTCCAGGCCGTCGGCGCCAAGATCCCCAAGGGCGTCCTGCTGTACGGGCCGCCCGGTACGGGCAAGACCCTGCTCGCGCGCGCCGTCGCCGGCGAGGCGGGCGTCCCGTTCTACTCGATCTCCGGTTCCGACTTCGTCGAGATGTTCGTCGGTGTCGGTGCCTCCCGTGTCCGTGACCTCTTCGAGCAGGCCAAGGCGAACGCTCCGGCGATCGTCTTCGTCGACGAGATCGACGCCGTGGGCCGGCACCGTGGTGCCGGTATGGGCGGCGGCCACGACGAGCGCGAGCAGACGCTCAACCAGCTGCTCGTCGAGATGGACGGCTTCGACGTGAAGGGCGGCGTCATCCTGATCGCCGCCACGAACCGGCCGGACATCCTGGACCCCGCGCTGCTGCGTCCCGGGCGTTTCGACCGGCAGATCGCCGTCGACCGGCCGGACATGCAGGGCCGCCTCGAGATCCTCAAGGTGCACCAGAAGGGCAAGCCGGTCGCGGAGGACGTCGACCTCAACGCGGTCGCGCGCCGTACGCCCGGCTTCACCGGTGCCGACCTGTCGAACGTGCTGAACGAAGCCGCGCTCCTCACGGCGCGCAGCAACAAGAAGCTGATCGACAACCACATGCTCGACGAGGCCATCGACCGCGTCGTGGCGGGACCGCAGAAGCGGACCCGGATCATGTCCGAGAAGGAAAAGAAGATCACCGCGTACCACGAGGGCGGACACGCCCTGGTCGCGGCGGCCTCACCTCAGTCGGACCCGGTCCACAAGATCACGATCCTCTCCCGCGGCCGCGCCCTCGGTTACACGATGGTGCTCCCGGAAGAGGACAAGTACTCCACGACGCGCAATGAGATGCTCGACCAGCTCGCGTACATGCTGGGCGGGCGCGCGGCCGAGGAGCTGGTCTTCCACGACCCGACGACCGGCGCTGCGAACGACATCGAGAAGGCCACCGCAACGGCCCGCGCGATGGTCACGCAGTACGGCATGACCGAGCGGCTCGGCGCGATCAAGTTCGGTGGAGACAACACCGAGCCGTTCGTGGGCCGGGAGATGGGCCATCAGCGCGACTACTCGGAAGAGGTCGCGGCGCTCGTCGACGAAGAGGTCAAGAAGCTCATCGAGACCGCGCACAACGACGCGTGGGAAATTCTCGTGGAGAACCGCGACATCCTCGACGCCCTGGTCCTCGAGCTCCTCGAGAAGGAGACGCTCGGCAAGGAGCAGATCGCCGAGATCTTCGCCCCGATCGTGAAGCGCCCGGCTCGCCCGGCGTGGACCGGTTCCGCCCGGCGTACTCCGTCGACGCGTCCGCCCGTGCTCTCTCCCAAGGAGCTGGCCCTCACCAACGGCACCGCCAACGGTTCGGGTACTCCGGAGATCGCCCCGACGGACATCACGTCGAAGAACACCGGCACCTCCACGGAGGCGCTCCCCGAGGATCGCCCCGAGAGCTGACCTCCCGGCCCGACCCGGTGTGGCCCCTGTCACGGGGTCTCCACCAGGCCCGGAATGGAAGCCGCGCCCCCCAGGTTCTAGCCTGTGGGGGCGCGGCTTTTCCGTATGCCCGCGGGTGCCCGCTCTGTACGTGACGGCCTGGCGGGCCCGCCGCAGGGCGACTGCACAGAGGAACGAGGCACAGGATGACGGACCCGGTGACGCTGGACGGGCAGGGCTCGATCGGCGTGTTCGACGAGAAGCGGGCCGAGGCCGCCGTACGGGAGCTCCTCATCGCGGTCGGTGAGGACCCTGACCGTGAGGGGCTGCGCGAGACTCCGGGCCGTGTGGCGCGCGCGTACAAGGAGATATTCGCGGGCCTCCACCAGGAGCCGGAGGACGTCCTGACGACGACGTTCGACCTGGGCCACGACGAGATGGTGCTGGTCAAGGACATCGAGGTGTTCAGCACCTGTGAGCACCACCTGGTGCCGTTCCGCGGTGTCGCGCACGTCGGGTACATCCCCGCGACCTCGGGCAAGATCACGGGGCTCTCGAAGCTGGCCCGGCTGGTCGACGTCTACGCCCGCCGCCCCCAAGTCCAGGAGAGGCTCACGACGCAGATCGCCGAGTCCCTGATGGCGATCCTGGAGCCGCGCGGGGTCATCGTGGTCGTCGAGTGCGAGCACATGTGCATGTCAATGCGGGGGATCCGCAAGCCCGGGGCGAAGACGATCACGTCCGCGGTCCGTGGGCAACTGCGCGACCCGGCCACGCGGGCCGAGGCCATGAGCCTCATCATGGCGCGCTGAGCACGCCAGGGGCCCGGGCCCGCGCTGGACCCGCGCGGGCCCGGGCGGGCCGGCGCGGTAGCGATGAGTCCGTGAGACGGGGAGAGTCGACCTCGGTGGGAGAGGCCGGACGGCCGGATCCACGAGGAGAAGGAGCTTCCTGATGTCATTCACCCATGTGCTCGCCGTAGCGCCCGTGATGGCCATCGAACCGGCGGTGGAGTGGTACGAGCGGCTTCTCGGCCGCCCCGCCGACGTGCGGCCCATGGACGGGCTGGCCGACTGGCACATCTCCCCGTACGCCTGGCTCCAGGTGTTCCAGTCGCCCGAGCAGGCCGGGGGGTCGCTGGTGAACCTGGTGGTCGACGACCTGGACCGGACCCTCTCGGACCTCGCCGGGAGGGGGATCACGGCCGGGGAGACCCAGCCGGGCTCGCGTGGGGTGAGGTTCGCCGCCGTGCACGACCCCGACGGCAACCGGGTCACGCTGATCGAGAACCCGATCGCCGACTGAGGCGGTACCGGACGGGTCAGGCGGCCTGCGCCGTGTTCCTGTCGTCCTCGCCGTCCTCCGGGAGCCGGCACACGCGCTCCAGGAAGAAGGCGGCCGCGATGACGCCGATGCCCGCCAGGACCGCCGCGCCCGCGTAGATCGCCTGGTCGCGGCGGGGCGGGATGTCGAGGAAGCCGAGCAGGAAGACACCCGTGCCGCCGTACATCCCGGCGACGAGAGCGGCCACCAGGGCGCTCGCCTGGCCGAAGACCACGGCACGCGCCGCCATCATCGGCTCCACGCCCTTCGCCCCGGGACGCCGCTCCCGCTGGGCGCGCAGCCGTGCACGGATCGAGAGGGCCGTGGCCAGAAGGACGACGGCGATCACGGCGAGGACGACGGAGGCGGCGAGCGGCACGCTCGGCAGTGTCCCCAGGGAGTCCCAGAGGCGGGCTGCCCCCCAGGACAGCACGCCGGCTCCGGCGAAGAGTCCGGCAAGGAGCCCGAGCCGTAGTTGCTTCACCGAGAGTGCCGCCCTTCGTCGCCGTTGCCCGTGTCGTTCGCCCGTGACCTGTGGTCCTTGAGCCTAACGACTACTCGGGGAGGCGGAGTTCCAGGTCGGGCCGGGGAAGCACTCCGTCGCGGCCCACACCGGCCAGCAGGTCGGCGACGGAACCGGCGCCGGGCAGCTGGGCCTCCGGGTCCACGTCGTGCCAGGGGGCGAGCACGAAGGCGCGGTCCCTGGCGCGCGGGTGCGGAAGGGTCAGCAGCGGGTCGTCGGAGACCACGTCGGCGTACGACACGATGTCGACGTCGATGGTGCGCGGGCCCCAGCGCTCCTCGCGGACCCGGTCGAACGCCTCCTCGATGGCCTGGCCGCGCTCCAGCAGGGAGGACGGGGGCAGGGTCGTCTTCACGACGATCACCGCGTTGAAGTACGACGGCTGGGTGCCCGGGTCGACGCCCCAGGGCTCCGTCTCGTAGACCGGGGAGACCGCCTTGACCCGGAGGCCGGGGGTGTCCTCCAGGGCGTCGATGGCGCCCTGGAGCGTCTCCAGGCGGTTGCCGAGGTTCGAGCCGAGGGAGATCACGGCGCGTTTGGGGTTGGAGAGGGTGACGTCCGCGGCGTCGACCTGCTCGACCACTGCTGCGGGAACCGGCTGTACGGTCGGGTCGCTCTGCCCCTCGGTGGAAAATGCAGTCATGCTCGGCTCCGGGTGATGGTGATGGTCACGTCGTCGAAGGGGACGGTGATCGGGGCATCCGGCTTGTGGACGACGACCTCGACCTCCTGGACCCCGTCGTGCTTGAGGCACTGCTGCGCGATGCGTTCCGCGAGGGTCTCGATCAGGTCCACCGGCTCACCCTCGACGACATCGACGACCTCCTCCGCGACCACGCCGTAGTGAACGGTCTTCGACAGGTCGTCGTCGGCTGCCGCGGGGCGGGTGTCGAGGCCGAGCACCAGGTCCACGATGAAGGTCTGGCCCTCTTCCCGTTCCTTGGGGAAGACACCGTGGTGCCCACGGGCCTTGAGGCCGCGCAGCGCGACACGATCCACGCGAATCACTCCTGCTGTTCGTCGTCCGGTGGCACCCGGCCGCGTGCGGGCGGCGAGGTGCCGTCTTTCGAATCTACCCGCGAGCACCGACAGCTTCCGCCCGCGGGGGCGCGGACCGACCCGGCGGGGGGTTGGTAGCCGCGTATACCCCGTGATCGGGGGGCCCAATCCCCGTGACCGTGCGGTCCGCTCAGGCGGACGGTTCTTCGTCCTCTTCCTCACCGGTTTCGGCCAGTACGGGGGAACCGTGGTGGGACCAGAGCTTCCAGCCCTCCGGTGTGCGCCGGAACACATTGGTGGCGACGACGAGCTGGCCGACGAGCGGGCCGAGCGCGTTCCCGTCCTCGGCCGGGCCGCCGCTGAGGATGTTCTCGGTGCAGGTCACCAGGGCGGTGTCACCGGTCATCGCGACCCCGACGTCGGTCAGGAAGAACTGGATGTACTCGGTGTTGGCCATGATCAGCGCATAGCTCCGCAGGACCTCGCCGCGGCCGGTGAGGACCGGCCAGCCGGGGTGGACGCAGGAGACGGTGAGGTCCTCGCCGGGCAGCCACAGGCCGGAGAGCTCGTCGAGGTCGCCGCGTTCCATCGCCTCGTAGAAGGCGGTGTTCGCCTGCTCGACCGCCGCGATGTCGGCGGCGGCCTCCTCGTGCTCGTCCCGTGCGGCGCTCATGCGGCTCCCTCGACGGCGCGGGCGACGCGCACGGCGTCCGCCGTGGGCCGTACCGCGTGCACCCGGACCGCCCAGGCGCCCGCGGCGGCCGAGAGGGCGGAGACCGCGGCCGTCGCGGCGTCCCGTTCGCGGGCGGGCGGCGGGGTCGCGGCCCCGCCCGCCAGGACGTGGCCGAGGAACCGCTTGCGGGAGGCGGCGACGAGCAGCGGCCGGCCCAGCTCGCGCAGCCGGTCGAGGTGGGCGACGAGCGCGAGGTCCTGGGCGGCGTCCTTGGCGAAGCCGAGGCCCGGGTCGATCACCAGCTTCTCCGGGGCCACCCCGCCCTCGATCACGGCCTCCATGCGTTCCCGGAGCTCGGCGACGACCTCGCCGACGACGTCGGCGTAGACCGCGCGGCTGTTCATCGACTCGCTGAAGCCGCGCCAGTGCATGACGACGAACGGCACCCCCGCGTCGGCGACGACCGGGATCATGGCGGGGTCGGCGAGGCCGCCGCTCACGTCGTTGACCAGGGTGGCGCCCGCGGCGACGGACTGTGCGGCGACACCGGCCCGCATCGTGTCCACGGAGACGGTGACGCCCTCCGAGGCCAGGCCCCGCACGACGGGGATCACCCGGCGCAGCTCCTCGGCCTCGTCCACCCGGCTCGCGCCCGGGCGGGTCGACTCGCCGCCGACGTCGATCAGATCCGCCCCTTCGGCCACCAGTTCGAGGCCGTGCTTGATCGCCGCCGTGGTGTCGAACCAGTGACCCCCGTCGGAGAAGGAGTCGGGCGTCACATTGACGACGCCCATGACCGCACAGCGGTCCCACTCCGGCAGACCCCGTACCGTGTCCCGTCCTCGCAACGTACTCATGCGACCAGCCTAGGCCCGGGACGGGGCAGGCCGGGCCGCGCCGGTGCGGTGGCCACCGCACCGGCGCGGAGTCCGGGAGGCGGTCAGGCCCCGGAGGGGCCGCCGTGCCGGTACCACGGCCGGGGGATCCGCCGCCCCCTGATCCCCGGCGTCGCGTTCAGCCGGACGGACGGTGAGGGCCCGAGCCCCTCACGGGGAGCCGACGCCCGCCACGGTCTCCACGGCCACCTCGGCGCGCGGTACGTCCTGCGCGTCCGCGTCGATCGAGCGCCGCAACGCCTCGTGGAGCCGGGCCGGGGTGAGCACGCCGAGGAAGCGGCCGGTGCCCTCCTCGTCGGTGACGGCGATCCAGCCCGCGTCGTGCTGGAGCATCGTGGCGAAGGCCTGCTTGAGCGGTGCGCCGAGCGGGAGCCAGGCCTCCATGCGCCGCGCGTGTTCACGGACCGTGCCCTCGGTGGTGATGCCGCTGCCCGCCGGGATCCAGCCGTGCAGCTTGTCCTGGCCGTCGAGGACGACCGCCCAGCGCGCGCCGCCGGCCCTCAACCGCTCGGTGGCTCCCGCCAGCGGATCGTCGAGGTGGACGACCGGCGGCTGGTCCAGGTCGCTCTCCTCGATGGGGGTCACCGAGAGCCGCTTCAGGCCGCGGTCCGCCCCGACGAAGTCGGCGACGTACGGCGTGGCCGGAGCACCGAGCACCGTGGCGGGACTGTCGAACTGCTCGATGCGGCCCTGGCCGTACACGGCGATCCGGTCGCCGAGCCGTACGGCTTCCTCGATGTCGTGGGTGACGAAAAGGACGGTCTTGCGCACCTGCGCCTGCAGTTTGAGGAATTCGTTCTGCAGCCTTTCCCGTACGACCGGGTCCACCGCGCCGAAAGGCTCGTCCATCAGCAGGACAGGAGGATCGGCGGCCAGGGCGCGGGCCACGCCGACCCGTTGGCGCTGGCCGCCGGAGAGCTGCTCGGGATAGCGGCCGCCGTGGACGGAAGGATCGAGTCCGACGAGATCGAGCAGTTCGGCCGCCCGCTTCCTGCCCTTTTCCCGTCCCCAGCCGAGGAGATGGGGAACGGTCGCCGTGTTCTCCAGGACCGTTTTGTGGGGGAAGAGTCCGACCTGCTGGATCACATAGCCGATACGGCGCCGGAGCCGGACCGGGTCGATGGACGATATGTCGTCCCCGTCGAGGAATATCCGGCCGTCGGTCGGTTCGATGAGGCGGTTCACCATTTTCATGGTGGTCGTCTTGCCGCATCCCGAAGGCCCTACGAGCGTGACCAGTTCGCCCTCGGCGACCTCGAACGAAAGGTCGTCGACGGCAGTGGTGCCGTCCGCGTACCGCTTGGTGACGTGCTCGAAACGGATCATGATTCCCCATTGTGACGCGGGTTCTGTGAAGGCCATGTTGCCGGAATACGACAGCCTCGGCGATTGTCGGTGGTCGAGGATAGGGTCACCCAGGACCGGACCCGGGGCGGCATCGCGAGGGCGAACAGGAGGTGGGGGCGGGTGGCCGAGCAGAACTGCCTGGTGGCGAACGACTGGATCTGCGGAGAGTATCTGCGCTCCCGCAGTCATGAGTTGACCGAAGCGACCGTCCAGCACATCTGGATCACGGCGGTCTCCGTGCTGATAGGGCTGGCGGTCGCCTTTCCGCTCGCCCTGCTCGCGCGCCGCGGCCGGCATTTCGCGGGCCCGGTGCTGGGCCTGACCACCGTGCTCTACACCGTGCCGTCGCTCGCGATGTTCTCGCTGCTGCTGCCCCTCTTCGGGCTGTCGGCGGCACTCGTCGTGACCGGCCTCGTGCTGTACTCGCTGACCATCCTCGTACGGAACATCCTGGCCGGCCTGGAAGCGGTCCCGCAGGAGGCCACGGAGGCCGCCCGGGGCATGGGGTACGGACCCCTCCGGCTGCTCTGGGAGGTCGAACTGCCCCTGGCGCTGCCCGCGCTGATGGCCGGACTCCGTATCGCGACGGTGTCGACGGTCGCGCTGACCACGGTCGGCTCCCTCGTCGGCAAGGGCGGGCTCGGCAACCTCATCGAGGACGCCCTGCCCAGCTTCTTCAAGGCGCAGGTGCTCACCGCGTCCGTGCTCTGCGTGCTCCTCGCGGTGGCCGCGGACCTGCTGCTGCTCGGTGTGCAACGCCTGCTCACGCCCTGGACCCGGATACGGACGCCCGCCGGGGCGGGCATCGCGAAGACGGAGGCGGGCTGATCCATGGGAGTCGTCGAAGAGGCGTGGGTCTGGCTCACCACCGGCGCCAACTGGTCGGGGGACGCCGGGGCGGCGCACCGGCTGGCCGAGCACCTGTACGTCAGCGGGATCGCCCTGGCGGTGGCCTGCGTGATCGCCCTGCCCGTGGCGCTGTACCTCGGTCACGTGGGGAAGGGCGGCGGGCTCGCCGTCAACATCTCCAACGTGGGGCGCGCGGTCCCGGTGTTCGCCGTGCTGGCCCTCTTCATGATGACGCCCCTGCGCAACTCCGGCTATCTGCCCACGGTGATCGCGCTGGTGCTGTTCGCCGTGCCGCCGCTGCTGACCAACGCCTACGTCGGGATGACGGAGGTGGACCGGTCCGTGCGGGAGGCGGCGCGGGGCATGGGCATGTCCGGCGCGCAGCTCTTCGTCCGGGTCGAGCTCCCGCTCGCCTACCCGATGATCATGACCGGCCTCCGGTCCGCCGCCGTCCAGGTGATCGCCACCGCCTCGATCGCGGCCATGGTCGGTCTCGGCGGCCTGGGCCGGATCATCACCGCCGGATTCAACACCTACGACACCGCGCAGGTCTTCGCGGGCGCCGTGCTGGTCGCCCTGCTGGCCCTGGTGGTGGAGGGCGTCCTCGTGGCCCTGGACCGGCTGCTGTCACCGCTGCGCCGCCGCCGGACCGTATGAGCGGGCGGACCTCTCGGACTGTGGATCTTTCGGACTGTGCACACCATTTTTCGCGGACGGAGAACAACATGAGCAGGACCTCGCGCATAGCGGGTGCGGTCATCGGCGCGGTCGCGCTGGCAGGGTCGCTGGCCGCCTGCGGTGGCGACAGCCTGGAGAAGGAGGGCGGCTCGGACAAGGGTGCCGCTGCCGGCTCCGGGAAGGGCTCGCTCGTCGTGGGCGCCGCCGGATTCACCGAGTCCAAGGTGCTCGCCGAGCTGTACGCCCAGATCCTGGGGGACGCCGGGTACGACACCTCGGTCACCACGGTGAAGAACCGCGAACTGTACGAGCCCTCCCTCGAGAAGGGGGAGATCGACATCGTCCCGGAATACGCGGCGACGCTCGCGGAATTCCTCAACGCCAAGGTCAACGGCGCGGCGGCGGCGGAGAAGAAGCCCGTCGCCTCGGGCGATGTGGCGGCCACCGTCACCGCTCTGGAGAAGCTCGCCGGCCCGCTCGGGCTGAAGGTCCTCCCGGCGGGCGGAGCGGTCGACCAGAACGCCTTCGCGGTGTCGAAGGAATTCGCCGAGAAGAACGACCTCACCACGCTTTCCGATCTCGGCAGCTCGAAGATCAAGGTGAAGATCGCCGCGGGCGACGAGTGTGAGGTGCGGCCCTTCTGCGCGCCCGGACTGAAGAAGACGTACGGCATCGACGTCACGGGAATCGACCCCAAGGGTGTCGGGACCCCGCAGTCCAAGCAGGCCGTCAAGGACGGCAAGGACCAGCTCGTCCTCACGACCACCACGGACGCGGTGCTCGACACCTACGGGCTGGTGTTCCTGGAGGACGACAAGAAGCTCCAGAATGCGGACAACGTCCTTCCGGTTCTGAATGCCGAGGACGCGGGTGCCCCGGAGATCGCCGAGGCGCTCGGGAAGCTCACCGAAGCGCTCACCACCGAGGATCTCGCGGAACTGAACCGCAAGGTCGACGCGGAGCGTGCCAAGCCCGCGGACGCGGCCGGGGACTATCTCCGGTCGAAGGGGCTGATCAAGAAGTAAAAAGGCGTTCGGAAGGGGCACTTGAGAGGTTTCCCGGACCCGGCCAGGTAACCGGCGGGGAACAGATTGCCGGGCAGCCTCCCAAGTGTCCCGTGCGCACGGTAAATTTCGGGCCATGCCACGAGGACGCCACCGCCATTCGCCGCCCCTCCACAGAATCCTGCCTCCCGCCGTGGTGGCCGGAGCGCCGGTCCTCTGTGCCGCCGGAGCCTGGTTCCTGGCGGAACCTCTCGCCCTGCGCGCCCTGGTGGCCGTGACGGCGGCCGCCGCCGTCACCGGCGCCTGCATGATGCGGAGCTGGGACCGGGCCGCGGGCCTGCGCGTGGCGGAGCTGACCCGTGCCCGGGCCAGTGACGAGTGGAGGACCGAGGAGCGCATAGCCGAACTCGAGGCGGACCTCGAGGAATCACGGGAACTGCGCACCCGGCTGGAGACCAAGGTGCGCCGCAAGCGCGTGGAACTCGCCGGCCTGCGGGGCGAACACGCCTCGCTGCTGCGCCGCTACGCCAACGCCGAGACGGAACGGGCCGGTGCGCTGGAGGGCCGCAGGCAGCTCGCCATCGAGGCGTCCGCGCCGCGCGAACTCCTGCCCGCCCGGTCCACCCCGACCCCGGGCGCCTATCTGCGGGCCGCACAGGCCCTGAAGGACCTCCCGCGCAACGCCGCGCTCCAGGAGGCCCGCCGCACGGCCGAGCTGGCCAGGCGGCGTGACATCGCCGAGGGATCGGCGGAGCGGGACACCGAGAGCGACGGCTCCAGGGGGAAGCACGCGGCGGTCGGCGGAGCGGGTGACCCCCAGCACCGCCGTACGCAGGCAGCCCTCCCCGCGCCGAGGCTGTCCCCCGCTCCGGTACGCCCGCCCCGTGCGGTGCCCGCCGCCTCCGCGGTCGTCCCCTACGCCGCGGCGCGCCGCCACCTCGTGCCGCAGGGAAGCTTCGACTTCTTCGGCACGCAGAAGGCGGACGCCGCGATCGAGTCCGTGCAGAACGAGGACCTCGCGGACGTGGTGGGCGAGGAGGCGCTGGCGGCGCACCGTACGGGCACGGCCGAGAACCGCGCCGTCGGCAAGGTGATCGACCTGACGGCGCACGACGAGACCGAGCAGCTGGACGTCGTGGAGCTGCGGAGCGCGATCTCCTCGTAGCGTCGGGCCCGGCAGGCAGGACGTCCCGCGGGATGTCCCCGGCCGGTTACTTGTCGATGTCCCCGACGACGAAGAAGAGCGAGCCCAGGATCGCCACCATGTCGGCGACGAGCGTCCCCGGCAGCAGCTCGGTGAGCGCCTGGATGTTGTTGAACGACGCGGAGCGCAGCTTCAGCCGGTACGGGGTCTTCTCCCCCGTGGACACCAGGTAGTAGCCGTTGATGCCCAGCGGGTTCTCGGTCCACGCGTAGGTGTGGCCCTCCGGTGCCTTCAGCACCTTGGGCAGCCGCTGGTTGATCGGACCGGGCGGCAGGTCCGCCATGCGGTCCAGGCACGCGTCCGCGAGGTCCAGGGCGTTGTGGGTCTGCTCCAGGAGGCATTCGAAGCGGGCCAGGCAGTCGCCCTCGGTCCGGGTCACGACTTCGAGCGTGTCCGCGAGCTCCCCGTAGGCGAGGTACGGCTCGTCGCGCCGCAGGTCGAAGTCGACGCCGGAGGCGCGGGCGATCGGCCCGGACACCCCGTACGCGTGCACGGCCTCGGGGGAGAGCACGCCCACCCCGCGGGTGCGGCCCCGGAAGATCTCGTTGCCGAGGACCAGCCGGTCGTAGACGTCCATCCGCGACCGTACGGACGCCACGGCGTCCCTGGCCCGGCCGAGCCAGCCCGCGGGCAGGTCCTCCTTGAGGCCGCCGACCCGGTTGAACATGTAGTGCATCCGGCCGCCGGAGACCTCCTCCATCACGGTCTGGAGCTCCTCGCGCTCCCGGAAGGCGTGGAACACCGGGGTGATCCCGCCGAGTTCGAGGGGATAGGAGCCGAGGAACATCAGGTGGTTGAGGACCCGGTTCAGCTCCGCCAGCAGCGTCCTCGTCCAGACGGCGCGCTCCGGGACCTCCATGCCGAGCATCCGCTCGACGGCCATGACGACCCCGAGCTCGTTGGAGAAGGCCGAGAGCCAGTCGTGGCGGTTGGCGAGCATGATGATCTGCCGGTAGTCCCGCGCCTCGAAGAGCTTCTCCGCGCCCCGGTGCATGTAGCCGATGACGGGTTCGGCCTGCTGGATCCGCTCGCCGTCCAGGACCAGCCGGAGCCGGAGCACACCGTGGGTGGAGGGGTGCTGCGGACCGATGTTCAGCACCATGTCGGTGCTCTCCGCCGCGCCGCCGATGCCGATCGTCGTCTCCGTCATGCCGGACAGTATCCCTCCTCGCGGTCCGGGACCCGATGCCGCAGCCAGCCGAAGTCGCCCAGCCCGCCGCGCGCCGTGAGCTCCGCCGCCTCACCGGCCGACGCGAGGGCCCGGACGTAGCCGGCCGGGTCGGCCGAGGCCCTGGCCAGGGGCGGGCGTTCGCCGCTGATCCCCAGCTCCCGCAGCGCGGTCCGCTGGTCCAGGAGCCGGGCCCCGCCGCCCGCCGCGGCGGCGCACGCGTCGAGCGCCACGTGGGAGGTCAGGTCGCAGCTCCCGTCGGGCACCGGCGGCACCTCGCGGCCGTCCCGGAAGCCGGTCAGCGTCCCGAACGGAGGTCTCGCCGCCCGTACATGGGCGTAGTCCACCGCCACCGCGGTCCCGCCGGCCAGCGAGGAGACCGCACGGGCCCAGGCCTCGTCGCGGGGCCGGCCGATCTCCGCACGGTCCCCGGGCCGGGACAGCGGCCACCAGCGGCCGAGCCACCGGGCGTCCTCTCCTGTCACCGGATCTCCCAGTCGCTCGGCGCCGTCGTCCCTCCGCACGACGACGTAGCGGGGCACCCCGTCGGCGTCCGCCTCGGCGATGTCCGTCGGGACGTTGTCCAGCCACTCGTTGGCGAACAGCAGCCCGCGCACACCCTGCGGCGGTTCGGCGCACCACTCGACGGCCGGGTCCAGATCCGGGGGGCGCGGGGCGACCTCCACGGCGTACGCCCGCACCGTGAGGCCGGGAGCCAGGGACCCGTCCCGCAGCGCCGCGAGCACCCCGGTCAGCAGTTCGCCCCGGCCCGCTCCCACGTCCACCAGGCCGACGGAGTCCGTCCCCAGCTCCTGTGCCGTCGCGGCCAGCAGCCGGGCGACGGCGGTGGCGAAGAGAGGGGAGGCGTGCACCGAGGTGCGGAAGTGGCCCGCGGGCCCCTCCGGGCGCCGGTAGAAGCCCTCTTCCCCGTACAAAGCGGTCTCGGCGGCTTCCCGCCAGCGGCACCAGTCATCCGTCACGTAGGCAAGTCTCCACCTTGGGGAGTACGGTCCCAGGACCCGGATCGGCCCTTCGGTTGACCCGGGCACCGATCAGCTGTCCCTACGCTGGGTAACGTGCAGCGCTTCTACGATTTCATCCGCAGACACCCGACGGGCGTCGACACCCTCTGGGCTGTCCTCCTCCTCGGGTTCTCCGGCATGTCCATCGTGGCCGGGCAGGTCGGCGGCGGCCGGGAGCGCGTTGCCGCCGTGCCGATCGCCCTGGGGCTGTGCACCGTGGTCGCGCTGCGCCGCCGCGCGCCGGAGAAGATGCTGCTGCTGGCGATCCTGATGGGCCTGGCCCAACTGCTGTTCGGGGTGCGGCCGGACGTGGCCGACTTCGCCATGCTGGTGATCACCTACACCGTGGCCACGGTGGGGGACCGGTGGGCCTCCCGGCTCGCCCTCGGGTGCAGTCTGACCGCGGCCGGCCTGTCGCGGCTGCGCTGGCCCGGCGAAGCCCCCTACGGCGGCTGGGTGCAGACGGCCGGGTACGTCGTCATCATGACCGTGCCGTTCGTCCTGGCCTGGGTGCTCGGTGACTCGATACGCACCCGCCGGGCCTACTTCAGCCAGCTGGAGGAGCGGGCCGCCCGGCTGGAGCGGGAGCGCGAGGCGCAGTCGAAGGTCGCCGTCGCCGCCGAACGGGCCCGTATCGCCCGCGAGCTGCACGACGTCGTCGCACACAACGTCTCGGTGATGGTGGTCCAGGCCGACGGCGCCGCGTATGTCATGGACGCGTCCCCGGATCAGGCGCGGCAGGCGCTGGAGACCATCTCGGCCACCGGTCGCCAGGCGCTCGCCGAGATGCGGCGGCTGCTCGGAGTGCTCAGGACCGGCGATTCCCCGGAGAGCGGGGAGTACGTCCCCCAGCCCGACGTCGAGCAGATCGAGGAGCTCGTCGGCAAGGTCAGGGAGACCGGCCTCGCGGTGGACTTCAAGATCGAGGGCACCCCGCGCCCCCTTCCCAGCGGGGTCGAACTGACCGCGTACCGCATCGTCCAGGAGGCGCTGACCAACACCCGCAAGCACGGCGGCCCGGACGCCGGGGCGAGCGTACGGCTGGTCTACTTCGACGACGGTCTGGGCCTGCTGGTCGAGGACGACGGCCGAGGGTCCCCGCACGAGCTGTACGAGGACGGCGGGGCGGACGGCGCGGGCCAGGGCATGATCGGCATGCGGGAGCGGGTCGGCATGGTCGGCGGCACGCTGGACGCGGGGCCGCGCCAGGGCGGCGGCTTCCGGATCAGCGCCCTGCTTCCGCTCAAGCCGGCCAACCAGTGACAGAAGGACAGGACCCCCTCATGGCCATCCGCGTGATGCTCGTCGACGACCAGGCGCTCCTGCGCACCGGTTTCCGGATGGTGCTCGCCGCCCAGCCGGACATGGAGGTCGTGGCGGAGGCGGGCGACGGGGCCGAGGCGATCGAGGTCCTGGGGGCGACCGCCGTCGACGTGGTGCTGATGGACGTGCGCATGCCCCGGCTGGACGGCGTCGAGGCGACCCGGCGCATCTGCGCGCGGACCGATCCGCCCAAGGTGCTGATCCTCACCACGTTCGACCTCGACGAGTACGCGTTCTCCGGCCTGAAGGCGGGGGCCAGCGGCTTCATGCTCAAGGACGTGCCGCCCGGCGAGCTGCTCTCCGCCATCCGGTCCGTGCACAGCGGCGACGCCGTCGTGGCCCCGTCCACGACCCGCAGGCTGCTCGACCGGTTCTCGCCGATGCTGCCGAGCGGCAGGAAGGATCCGCACCACAAGCACGTCGAGAAGCTGACCGAACGCGAGCGCGAGGTGATGCTGCTCGTCGCCCAGGGCCTGTCGAACGGCGAGATCGCGGGGCGGCTGGTGCTGTCCGAGGCGACGGTCAAGACCCATGTCGGGCGCATCCTCACCAAGCTGGGCCTGCGCGACCGCGTCCAGGTCGTCGTCCTCGCCTACGAGACGGGGCTGGTCAGGGCCGGTGGCGGAGCGGGCTGAGCCGCCCCCCGTTCCTCGTCGCGCGGTCGGAGGGCGCTCCGGTCACCGCAGGACCCCCTCCAGGAAGTCGCTGCCCAGCCGGGCCACGACCGTCAGGTCCAGGGAGTGCAGGACGTAACGGCCGCGCCTGCGGGTGGTGACCAGGCCGGCCTTCTTGAGCAGCGCCAGGTGGCGGGAGACCTCGGGAGGCGTGATGCCGTGCGAGTCGGCGAGCTCGCCTGTGGTGTACGGGGAGCGGGCCAGGTTGCGGCAGATGCGCATCCGCATGGGGTGGGCCAGTGCCTCCATCCGGAGCTGGAGCAGCTCGACGGAGGCGGGGGAGGGCAGTTCGGGGCGGTGCACCGGGTAGTGGATCACCGGACGCCAGCCCGGGGCGTGCAGCACCATCAGGTGCGGCCAGCCGAAGCTGGTCGGGATGAGGGTGAGACCGGTGCCCGCGGCCGAGCCGGTCGCCTCGGTCCGGCCCGTGGTCAGCTTGTCGACGCTGATCCTGCCGGTCTCCTCGTCGAGCGACAGCGCGGCGGAGACCGCGTCCAGTGCCGCGCCGACACCCTTGCGCCGCAGTATCTCGGTCTTGTGGCGGACGTCGGCGCCCAGCTGGACCTGGGCCCGCTGCCAGGTGTCGGAGAAGAAGGCCTGGTCGCAGTCCTCGAAGAGGCGCCGGACCCAGCCGCGTACGGAGCCCGGGTCGGTCAGGAGCTGCCGGGTGAAGGCCAGTTGTTTCGGCCCCCTGGCCGCCGCCATGTCGAGGGCACGCGTCCGCATCGTCGCGTCGGTGAGCAGTGAGGGCGCCCCCGTTCCGTAGAGGTTCGCGTAGCTGAACTCCAGTGCGGCCGACACGAACCGCTCGTCGTCGAGCCGGTCCAGGATCTCCAGGTCCTCGGCGAGGGTGGCACCGGTCCTGCCGTCCCCGCCGCGGATCCCGGCGAACGGCATGAAGATGTCGGAGAAGGTGTTCCGCCACAGGAAATCCGCCTCGTGCAGCCGGTCGGCCAGGTCCGGCTCCAGCGCCGCGGCCGTCGCGGTCGCCCAGCCGTGCAGCCCGGGGTGGTGTCCGGGCTCGGAGAGCGCGTGCAGGGCGAGCCCCAGCTCGGCGAGGGGGGACGTCTCGAAGACGATGCGCTCGGGGGGCAGGCCCGCGATGTCGATGTGCACGCTCACCCCTCCATGGTGCGGGGTACGGGCTGCGGTACCGCCCGGCCGCGGCCGTCGATGCGCGGGCGGGCCGGAGGGGGCGGGGTCACGCTGGATCCATGGACACCGTTCAGCAGCACATGCTCGACCGTTACCGTGCCGCGCGGCACGGTGAGGAGCCGCCCCCGCTGCCCGGCACCCACGACCGGGAGACCCTGCGGGGGATCCGCCGGCGGATCCGCGCCTGGACGGCCGCCCACCGGCCGCCCCTCGCCTGATCCGCCGAGCGGCCCGAGCGGCCCGAGCGGCCCGAGCCGTGCGACGGGACCCGGCTGCTCGCGGCGTGCGACCAGCCCTGCCCCCGGCTGCCTGAGTCACACGACGGGCCCGCCCCCTCCGGCTACGCGAGCCGCGCGACGAACTCTGCCGACACCCCGGCTAGGCGAGCCGCGCGACGAACTCCGCCACGGCCTCCGTCACGTCCCCGGCCGTCCACTCGAGTCCCGGCGCCGCCACCGTGACCTCGGTGTACGAGAGTCCGGGCGGGCCCGCCGGGGCCGCGGACCAGCGGCGGAAGAGGGTCGTGCCCGTCTCCTCGGCCTGGCGCACCGACGCCTCGTCCAGCACCTGGGAGGCGTACGGCAGCCAGACCTGGAACTGGTGGGTGTGCGGCGGATCGGGGTGCACCCGGAACCACGGCACCGCGGAGTCGGTGAAGCCCTCCGCGAGGGCCTCGGCGACCACCTTCGCGTGCGCCACGTACGACGGCAGCCTCGGCAGCTCGCGCTCCAGGCCCAGCAGGGCGGAGAGGGCCGCCGGATACTGGTGGAAGACCTGCCCGCCGTACCGGTGGCGCCACGTCCGCGCCTCCTCGACCAGGGACTCGGTGCCCGCCAGCACCGCCCCGGAGAGGCCGTCCAGGGACTTGTAGAACGACACGTAGACACTGTCGGACAGGGCTGCGATCTCCGGCAGCCCGCGTCCGAGGTGCGATGTGCACTCCCACAGCCGCGCGCCGTCCAGATGCACCACCGCGTCCCGCTCGCGGGCGGCGGCCACGGAGGCCTCCAGCTCCTCCCAGGAGGGCAGGACGAAGCCGGCGTCGCGCAGTGGCAGCTCCACCATCAGCGTGCCGAACGGTTCGGGGAAGTCCCGGATCTCGTCCGCCGTCGCCTGCCGGGGCGCATGCGTGGGGTGCACCGTGCGCAGTCCGCTCACCGAGGTCAGTGCCCCGCGCTCGTGCACCTCGGGGTGGGAGAGCGGGTGCAGTGCCACGGTCGCGTCGCCCGTGCGCCCGGCCCAGCACCGCAGGGCGACCTGCTGGGCCATCGTCCCGGTGGGGAAGAAGGCGGCGGCCTCCGTGCCGAGCAGCTCCGCGGTGCGCCGCTCGACCTCGGCGACGACTCCGTCGCCGTACACGTCCGTCCACCTGCCCAGGTCGTGGACGGTGCCGGCGTCGGCCGCCAGCGCGGTCAGCCGCTCGGCCAGGGTGTGGTCCGCGGACGCCCGTGCCAGGACCCTTCCGGACCGCTGCCACGCGGTCAGCCTGCGGTGCCGCTGCTTCTGCTCATCGGTGACTCCCATGGGACGATCATCACCCGGGCCGCTGACACCGCCCACCCCGGGTTCCCCTGGTGCCGGAAGTTATCCACAGGGTGTGGACAGCCTGGGGGTGAGGCGAAACGCTGGCGTAGCATGCAGAGGAATCGTCCGGTACCCCCCGCGGACTGGAACGGAAGGCCATCGCCGCGTGAACGCATCAGTTTCGAAGGAAACCCTCGACGCGAGGGACCGCCCAGCCCGCCTCACCGTCGGTGTCGTCGGCGCCGGACGGGTCGGCCCCGCCCTCGCCGCCTCGCTGCAGCTCGCCGGGCACCGCCCGGTCGCGGTGTCGGGAGTCTCCGACGCATCCGTGCGCCGGGCCGCCGCACTGCTCCCCGACGTCCCCCTGGTGACCCCCGCCGAGGTCCTCGCGCGCGCCGAGCTCGTGCTGCTGACGGTCCCCGACGACGCGCTGCCCGGCCTGGTCGAGGGCCTGGCAGAAACCGGCGCCGTGCGACCGGGCCAGCTCCTCGTCCACACCTCCGGCCGCTACGGGACGAAGGTGCTCGATCCCGCGCTGCGGGCCGGCGCCCTCCCCCTCGCTCTGCACCCGGCGATGACCTTCACCGGCAGCTCGGTCGACGTCCAGAGGCTGGCGGGCTGTTCCTTCGGGGTCACCGCCCCAGAGGAGCTGAGACTCGCCGCGGAGGCGCTCGTCATCGAGATGGGCGGCGAGCCCGAGTGGATCGCCGAGGAGTCCCGCCCGCTCTACCACGCGGCGCTCGCCCTCGGCGCGAACCACCTGGTCACGCTGGTCGCCCAGTCCATGGAGCTGCTCCGCACAGCGGGTGTCGGCGCCCCCGACCGGATGCTCGGACCCCTGCTCGGGGCCGCGCTCGACAACGCCCTGCGCTCCGGTGACGCGGCACTGACCGGTCCCGTCGCCCGGGGCGACGCGGGTACGGTGTCCGCGCACATCCGGGAGCTGCGCGCGCACGCTCCGCAGACGGTCGCCGGGTATCTCGCCATGGCCCGCGCCACGGCCGACCGGGCGCTGGACCACGGCCTGCTCAAGCCGGAGTCCGCGGAGGCCCTCCTGGGCGTCCTGTCGGGCCCCGACGCCGTGAACGGCACCAACGGAACACACGGTCCGGGAGAGTCCGGACCGGGGGAGAAGCGATGACCACCGCACCCGCCACCCTGCTGCGCTCCGCCGCGGAGCTCGACGCCCTCGGCCGGGCCGCCGGGGCACGCCGCGCCGTCGTCATGACGATGGGCGCCCTCCACGACGGCCACGCCACCCTGATTCGCGCGGCACGGGCCGCCGCCGGGCCCGGGGGCCAGGTCGTGGTCACCGTCTTCGTCAACCCGCTCCAGTTCGGTGAGGCAGCCGACCTCGACCGCTACCCCCGCACCCTGGAGGCCGACCTGGCGGTCGCCTCCGGGGCCGGTGCGGACGCGGTCTTCGCCCCGTCGGTCGAGGAGGTCTACCCCGGCGGCGACCCCCAGGTCAGGATCACCGCGGGCCCCATGGGGGAGCGGCTGGAGGGCTCCTCCCGCCCCGGGCACTTCGACGGCATGCTCACCGTCGTCGCCAAGCTCCTCCACCTCACCCGGCCGGACGCCGCGTTCTTCGGACAGAAGGACGCCCAGCAGCTGGCCCTGGTCCGCCGCATGGTGCGCGACCTCAACTTCGGCATCGACATCGTCGCGGTGCCGACCGTCCGCGACCCGGACGGTCTCGCGCTCTCCAGCCGCAACCGCTTCCTCTCCGCCGAGGAGCGCCGCACCGCCCTCGCCCTGCCCAGGGCCCTGTTCGCCGCCCGCGACCGGCTGGTCGCCCAGCAGACGCTCCACGCGCGCGCCCGGACCGTCCCGGAGCGCGAAGGCCGGGCCGCCGGGCTCAACCGGCTCGGGGAGGCCCGCGCGGCCGCCGACACCGAGGCCGTCGCGCTGGCCCGGCCGACCGTCGCGCCCTCCGCGGTGCTGGCCGCCGCCCGGGCCGTCCTGGACGAGGCCGCCGGGGAGGATGTGCCGCTCACCCTGGACTACGTGGCGCTCGTGGACCCGGCGGACTTCACCGACGTCCCCGACGACCGCGTCAGCGGCGAGGCGGTCCTCGCCGTCGCGGCACGGGTGGGTGCCACCCGCCTGATCGACAACATCCCGCTGACCCTCGGAGCCCTCACATGACCGGAATACGGCTGACCGCCCCCGCCCCCGGCTGGGCCATCGACGCGGACGTCGTCGTGGTCGGCTCCGGCGTGGCCGGTCTCACCACTGCGCTGCGGTGCGCCGCGGCCGGCCTCGCGACCGTGGTCGTGACGAAGGCGCGCCTCGACGACGGCTCCACCCGCTGGGCGCAGGGCGGCATCGCCGCGGCGCTCGGCGAGGGCGACACCCCCGAACAGCACCTCGACGACACCCTGGTCGCCGGGGTCGGGCTGTGCGACGAGGCAGCGGTGCGCACCCTGGTCACGGAGGGGCCCGGCGCGGTGCGCCGTCTGATCGGCACCGGCGCCCACTTCGACACCACCGAGACCGGCGCCATCGCCCTGACCCGGGAGGGCGGCCACCACCGCCGCCGCATCGCGCACGCCGGGGGCGACGCGACGGGTGCCGAGATCTCCCGCGCCCTGGTCGGCGCGGTCCGCTCGGCGGCCCTGCACACCATCGAGAACGCCCTGGTCCTCGACCTGCTCACCGACGCCGAGGGCCGGACCGAGGGCGTCACCCTGCACGTCATGGGCGAGGGCCAGCACGACGGCGTCGGCGCCGTCCACGCCCCGGCCGTGGTGCTCGCCACCGGCGGCATGGGCCAGGTCTTCTCCGCCACCACCAACCCGCCGGTCTCCACGGGCGACGGAGTCGCCCTCGCGCTGCGGGCGGGCGCGGAGGTGTCCGACCTCGAATTCGTCCAGTTCCACCCGACCGTCCTGTTTCTCGGGGCCGACGCCGAGGGACAGCAGCCGCTGGTCTCCGAAGCGGTCCGGGGCGAGGGCGCGTACCTCGTCGACGCGCAGGGCACCCGCTTCATGCTGGGGCAGCACGAACTGGCCGAGCTGGCTCCCCGCGACATCGTCGCCAAGGCCATCACCCGCCAGATGCAGCTCCAGGGCACCGAGCACATGTACCTCGACGCCCGGCACTTCGGCGCCGCGATGTGGGAGCAGCGCTTCCCGACGATCCTCGCGGCCTGCCGGAGCCACGGCATCGACCCCGTCACGCAGCCGATCCCGGTGGCCCCCGCCGCGCACTACGCCTCGGGCGGCGTGCGTACGGACCTCCGCGGCCGCACGACGGTGCCCGGCCTGTACGCCTGCGGTGAGGTCGCCTGCACGGGGGTGCACGGTGCGAACCGCCTGGCGTCCAACTCCCTCCTGGAGGGTCTGGTCTTCGCCGAGCGCATCGCGGCGGACATCACCGGCGCCGACGGCCCCACGGGCGGCCCCCGGACCGGTTCCGGCGCCGCTCCCCGACGTACAGGGGCGGCGGAGCCCGCCGGAGCCCGCACCGTCCCGCTGCTGACCGCCGAGTCCCGGACCGCGATCCAGCGGACCATGACCAGGGGCGCCGGGGTCATCCGCTCCGCCGACAGCCTCGCGGCCGCGGCCGACGAGCTGGAGGCGCTCCGGAGGGACGCGACCGCCGTCGAGGAGGACGGCCCCAAGGACGCCGTACCCGGGGTCGAGGCATGGGAGGCCACCAACCTCCTCCTCGTGTCGAGGGTCCTGGTCGCCGCCGCCCGCGAGCGTGAGGAGACCCGGGGCTGCCACTGGCGCGAGGACCGGCCCGACCGCGAGGACGCCGCCTGGCGCCGCCACCTCGTCGTACGCGTCACCGCGGACGGGCAGCCCGTGGTCCGTACGACGGACAGTGCCGCGTTCCCGCCCGTACGCCCGGAGGACCCCGCGGACCCCACCGGCACAGCACCGCCCACCAGCCTTCGCACCGACCCCGCCGACGCCCCCGAGGAGCCGCAGCCGTGAGCACGCCCGAAGAGAATCCGCGCCCCACACCCGTGGACGTCCCGCTGATCCACATCGGCGCACCCGCCGAGTCCGGGGGCTGCGGCGACGGCTGCGGCTGCGGTGACGGCTACGACCCCGACGGCCTCGAGTGCGGCCTCGACCCCGCGCTGGCCCAGCTCCTGGCCGAGGCCGGACTGGACCCGGTCCAGGTCGAGGACATCGCCCATGTCGCGATCGAGGAGGACCTCGACGGGGGCGAGGACGTCACCACCGTGGCGACCGTCCCGGAGGACTCCGTCGCCACCGGGGACTTCACCGCGCGCGAGGCGGGCGTCGTCGCCGGTCTGCGTGTCGCGGAGGCGGTCCTGTCCATCGTCTGCACCGACGAGTTCGAGGTCGAGCGGCACGTCGAGGACGGCGACCGTGTCGCCGCCGGACAGAAGCTCCTCACCGTCACCACCCGCACGCGCGACCTGCTCACCGGCGAGCGCAGCGCTCTCAACCTGCTGTGCAGGCTCTCCGGGATCGCGACCGCGACCCGCGCCTGGGCCGACGTGCTCGAAGGAACGAAGGCCTCGGTCCGCGACACCCGCAAGACCACTCCGGGGCTGCGCGCGCTGGAGAAGTACGCGGTGCGCTGCGGCGGCGGGGTCAACCACCGGATGTCGCTCGTCGACGCCGCGCTGGTCAAGGACAACCACGTGATCGCGGCAGGCGGAGTGGCGGAGGCGTTCCGGCGGGTCAGGAAGGCCTTCCCGGAGCTGGCGATCGAGGTCGAGGTCGACACCCTGGAGCAGGTCCGCGAGGTGCTCGACGCCGGCGCCGACCTGATCCTCCTGGACAACTTCACCCCGGCGGCGACGGCCGAGGCGGTCGCCCTCGTCGGCGGCCGCGCGGTGCTGGAGTCCTCGGGCCGGCTCACCCTCGACTCCGCCCGTGCCTACGCCGAGGCCGGCGTCGACTACCTGGCCGTCGGCGCGCTCACGCACTCCTCGCCGATCCTCGACATCGGCCTGGACTTCCGCGACGCGGCGGCGCCGACCGACGGGGCCGGCGCCTGATGCTGCTCACCATCGACGTCGGCAACTCGCACACCGTCCTCGGCCTCTTCGACGGCGAGGAGATCGTGGAGCACTGGCGGATCTCCACCGACTCCCGCCGCACCGCCGACGAGCTCGCCGTGCTGCTCCAGGGCCTGATGGGCATGCACCCGCTGCTCGGCGTCGAGCTCGGCGACGGCATCGAGGGCATCGCGATCTGCTCGACGGTCCCGGCCGTCCTGCACGAGCTCCGCGAGGTGACCCGCCGCTACTACGGCGACGTCCCGGCGGTCCTGGTGGAGCCGGGCGTCAAGACGGGTGTGCCGGTCCTGATGGACAACCCGAAGGAGGTCGGCGCGGACCGCATCGTCAACGCGGTCGCCGCCGTCGAGCTCTACGGTGGCCCCGCGATCGTCGTCGACCTGGGCACGGCCACCACGTTCGACGCGGTGTCGGCGCGCGGCGAGTACGCGGGCGGTGTGATCGCGCCCGGTATCGAGATCTCGGTGGAGGCACTCGGCGCGAAGGGGGCGCAGCTCCGCAAGATCGAGCTCGCGAGGCCCCGGAGCGTGATCGGCAAGAACACGGTCGAGGCCATGCAGTCCGGCATCGTGTACGGCTTCGCGGGCCAGATCGACGGCGTGGTCGAGCGGATGAAGAAGGAACTGGCGGCCGACCCCGACGACGTGACCGTCATCGCGACCGGCGGCCTTGCTCCGATGGTGTTGAAGGACTCCTCCGTCATCGACGAGCACGAACCCTGGCTGACGCTCATCGGGCTCCGCCTCGTGTACGAGCGCAACATCGCCCGGATGTAGGACGCCCCCGCGGCCACCTGCGGGAACGGCTCGGCGGCGCGGCGTCCCACGCCGCGCCGCCGAGCGGTTAGTTAAGAGGATTTTGTCCCTTTAGCACGTAATGTCACACCATGCCCACGCCCTACGGATCACGCGGCGGCATGGCGTTCAGCGCGGACGAGCTACGGGTGCTCCGACGCGCTCTCGCCAACGCCCTCCACCCCACGCCCCTGCCGGAAGAGGATGTCCAGGACTGCCTGCGGCTCGCGGGCGCGGTGGACGAGGTGGTGAGCGAGGCGGGCCGGCTGCGCGCCTTCCTCCTCGCCGACCTCGCCCGCTACCGCGACGCCCTCCCCGGCTCGCTCAGCGGCTATCTGGAACTCCTCCAGGACGCCCTCGCGGCCGGGTACGACCCCCGGCCCGACGACCTCGCGGCCCTGCGCGCCCTGCGGGGCGGGCCCGTCGCGGCGGCCCTCCTGGAGCGCTGCCAGGTGCTTGCCGAGCGCTCGGTGCGGGCGCGCCTCGCCGGCCGCGCGGTGCCCGTCGCCGCGCCCGCGCCGCGCAGCCGGCTGCTCGCCCTTCCCGGCGGTCTCGCGGCGGCCAAGGAGCCCGAGCGGCCCGCGGCCCCGTCGCGCCCCGCGCCGCCGTCGCGCCCCGCTGCACCGGGCGAGCGTCCGATGCCCAAACCGTCCGAGGTCTTCCCTCCGCGCCGCCGCCCCGCGCCGGCGCCCCCGCAGGAGGAGCGGGCCGTGTCCTGAGAGGGGCGGCGCGCCTGCGGGGTGCCCGGGAGTGGGCGGAATGCCGGGCTCGCTACCCTGGACGGCATGGACTACGTATCCGCGCTCGTTCCCCCCGTGGTGATGGCCGTCTTCTTCATCGGCCTCGTCAGGACGATCATCAAGAGCCAGGGCGGCCCGAACAAGGCCAAGGAGGACGCCGCCGTGGACGCGGCGCTCGCCCGCGCCGAGGCCGCCAAGCAGGCCCCGAGGCCCGGGAGCGCCTGACCCGCACCTCAGGACGAAGGGCGCACGGCTCCACGGAGCCGTGCGCCCTTTCGTCGTTCTGGAATTACCCCATTCCGGACATCTAGCACTAAGGTGATGCTGTGCCTCGCCAATTGGGAGAGCTGGAAGACACCGTGATGACGCGGGTCTGGCAATGGAACCGCCCGGTCACGGTGCGGGAAGTTCTGGAGGACCTTCAACAGGAACGGTCCATCGCGTACACGACCGTCATGACGGTAATGGACAATCTCCATCAGAAGGGCTGGGTCCGTCGGGAAGTGGACGGCCGGGCATATCGATATACAGCGGTCTCCACCCGCGCCGCATACGCGGCCGCACTGATGAACGAAGCCTGGTCGCAGAGCGACAACCCGGCGGCCGCACTGGTCGCCTTCTTCGGCATGATGTCCGTGGAGCAGCGCGAAGCCCTCAGGGACGCCATCCGTGTCGTGGCGCCCACCTTCCCCGAACCGTCCGGGAGTCGGCCCGATGACGGGGCCGTAGCCGATGAAGCGTCGCCTCAGGGCGAGCGATAGCGTCTGGGGATGTCCTCAGAGCAGTCGAAAGCCGAGCACGGCAGCGCGTCGCAAACCCGGACTCATACCGGCCCGGAAACCCGATCTCGCGCAGATGTTCATACCGGCCCGTCGGTAAATAAGCCGGCGATCACCGTCCGTCGTGCCAGGACGAGTGATGTGGCGTCCGTCCGCGGGCTCCTTGACGGCTACGTCTCCCAAGGCATCCTGCTCGACAAAGCGACGGTGACGCTTTACGAGGACATCCAGGAGTTCTGGGTCGCCGAACGCGACGAGGACGGCCGTGTCATCGGCTGCGGGGCACTCCACGTGATGTGGGAGGACCTCGCCGAAGTCCGCACGCTCGCCGTCGACCTCTCCGTCAAGGGGACGGGAGTCGGGCACCAGGTCCTGGACAAGCTCCTGCAGACCGCCCGCTGGCTGGGTGTCCGCCGGGTTTTCTGCCTCACCTTCGAAGTCGACTTCTTCGCGGCGCACGGCTTCACCGAGATCGGAGAGACTCCGGTCGACGGAGATGTCTTCAGCGAGCTGCTGCGTTCCTATGACGAGGGTGTGGCGGAGTTCCTGGGTCTCGAACGAGTGAAGCCGAACACCTTGGGCAACAGCCGGATGCTTCTGCACCTGTGAACGGCGGAACGCGCCGGAACCCTATGTCCGAATCGCGCATGTTTCCCGTGTTCTTGCGCTCCTGAACCTCTCCCAGGGGTTTGTGTTTTCCGGGGAAAAGCGGTTTCCTTTCCGCGTACTCCATTTTTCGATGAAAGGAAATCCGGTGGCACAGAAGGTTCAGGTCCTTCTTGTTGACGACCTCGACGGCGGCGAGGCGGACGAGACCGTCACGTTCGCCCTGGATGGCAAGACGTACGAGATCGACCTCACGACGACCAACGCGGACAAGCTCCGTGGTCTTCTCGAGCCGTACACCAAGAGCGGACGTCGCACCGGTGGCCGCGCCGCGACCGGCCGCGGCAAGGGCCGCGCCGTTACCGGTGGCAACAAGGACACGGCCGAGATCCGTCGTTGGGCGCGCGAGAACGGCCACAACGTGAATGACCGCGGCCGCGTTCCCGCCGAGATCCGTGAGGCTTACGAGAAGGCCAACGGCTGACCTGTCGGCCGATGGGTCCACAGGTTTTTCCGGGCATGCACGAGCCTGGCCCGGTGGCATTCCGTTGCCGCCGCGTCCACGAGTCGTACGAGATCGGGAGCATCCCCACCCCTGCTCCCGAGGCCGCCGAGGGCCGGGAGCGAGAGTTCCACCTCCTGGCGCGATCCGGGGGGCCGCAGCCAGAAAGCGGCCCCCGGCGAGCCTGTCGTCCCGCCCGGCGGTGCGGGGGCCGGGATGTTCCCGCCGACGCCGAGGGCGGACAGGTCGAGAGCGATCCCGCCCCACTCCAGCCAGTCGAGCAGGCCGGGCAGCTCGTCCGCGGAGCCCGCGGCCACCAGCAGTCGCATCCGCCGCCCCGCCACCGCCACCGGGCCGGTGCGCCCGATCCGGCGCAGGGCCGCGTGACCAGCCGCGGCCGGCAGCTCCAGCACGTCGAAGCGCAGCCCCGTCAGCAGCCGCACCGGCGAGGTGCCCGTCGTGGCCCAGTCCAGTTCGCGGGCGTACCACCGCGCCCACGCTTCGGTTCGCGGCGACGAGCGCGGAGGCGGGACGAGGGTGGCCATGTCCGTTGAACCGTCCGGCCCGCCCCGGAGTTACGCCCCGTCCATGATCGATCGCCCATTGTGTCCGCGGCGGGGGCGTACGGGAGCACTCGACGGCACGAAGTTGTTCGCCCGTAGCGGAGGAAACGGGGGTGCGCCGCATGGACTGTCGGTGGGTGCGGGTAAGACATCCCTAGTGGGAAGGGGCGACACGCGGGCAAAAACGTCTCACGTTCGCCATCGGCGTACTGGCGAAAGGGCTATCTGCCTGGCCTGCGGGAACATCGTCTCGCACCATCGGGTTGGAGCAGTTGTCGGCGTTCGGGGCGGGCGATCCCCCCCGGGAAGCAGGGCCGGGTGTCGGCAGTTGAAATGAGCGGTCCCCGCTTGCGGGACTAAGCTGCGGAAGGACAGGGAGGGGACCGACCCCTTACTGCCTGACCGCTCTGAGGAGCGATTAACGATGTTCGAGAGGTTCACCGACCGCGCGCGGCGGGTTGTCGTCCTGGCTCAGGAAGAAGCCCGGATGCTCAACCACAACTACATCGGCACCGAGCACATCCTCCTGGGCCTGATCCACGAGGGTGAGGGTGTCGCCGCTAAGGCCCTGGAGAGCCTCGGGATTTCGCTCGAGGCGGTCCGCCAGCAGGTGGAGGAGATCATCGGTCAGGGGCAGCAGGCCCCGTCCGGGCACATCCCCTTCACTCCCCGGGCGAAGAAGGTCCTGGAGCTCTCGCTCCGGGAGGCCCTTCAGCTCGGCCACAACTACATCGGCACCGAGCACATCCTGCTCGGCCTGATCCGCGAGGGCGAGGGCGTCGCAGCCCAGGTCCTCGTGAAGCTGGGCGCCGACCTGAACCGGGTGCGGCAGCAGGTCATCCAGCTGCTCTCCGGGTACTCGGGAGGCAAGGAGGCGGCCACCGCCGGCGGCCCCGCGGAGGGCACGCCCTCCACGTCCCTGGTGCTCGACCAGTTCGGCCGGAACCTCACCCAGGCCGCTCGTGAGTCCAAGCTCGACCCGGTCATCGGGCGCGAGAAGGAGATCGAGCGGGTCATGCAGGTGCTGTCCCGCCGTACGAAGAACAACCCGGTCCTCATCGGCGAGCCCGGCGTCGGCAAGACGGCGGTCGTCGAGGGCCTGGCGCAGGCCATCGTCAAGGGCGAGGTGCCCGAGACCCTCAAGGACAAGCACCTCTACACCCTGGACCTCGGCGCCCTGGTGGCGGGTTCCCGCTACCGCGGTGACTTCGAGGAGCGCCTGAAGAAGGTCCTCAAGGAGATCCGCACCCGCGGCGACATCATCCTGTTCATCGACGAGCTCCACACCCTGGTGGGTGCCGGCGCCGCCGAGGGCGCGATCGACGCGGCGAGCATCCTCAAGCCCATGCTGGCGCGAGGCGAGCTCCAGACCATCGGCGCCACGACGCTCGACGAGTACCGCAAGCACCTGGAGAAGGACGCCGCGCTCGAGCGCCGCTTCCAGCCCATCCAGGTCGCGGAGCCGTCGCTGCCGCACACCATCGAGATCCTCAAGGGCCTGCGCGACCGCTACGAGGCCCACCACAGGGTCTCCATCACGGACGAGGCGCTGGTCCAGGCCGCCACCCTGGCCGACCGGTACATCTCGGACCGCTTCCTGCCGGACAAGGCGATCGACCTGATCGACGAGGCCGGTTCCCGGATGCGCATCCGCCGGATGACCGCGCCGCCGGACCTCCGCGAGTTCGACGAGAAGATCGCCGGTGTCCGCCGTGACAAGGAGTCGGCGATCGACTCCCAGGACTTCGAGAAGGCAGCGTCGCTCCGCGACAAGGAGAAGCAGCTGCTGGCGGCGAAGGCCAAGCGGGAGAAGGAGTGGAAGGCCGGCGACATGGACGTCGTCGCCGAGGTCGACGGCGAGCTCATCGCCGAGGTCCTGGCCACCGCCACCGGCATCCCGGTCTTCAAGCTGACCGAGGAGGAGTCCTCGCGTCTGCTGCGCATGGAGGACGAGCTGCACAAGCGCGTCATCGGGCAGAAGGACGCCATCAAGGCCCTCTCGCAGGCGATCCGCCGTACGCGAGCCGGTCTGAAGGACCCGAAGCGCCCCGGTGGCTCGTTCATCTTCGCCGGCCCGTCCGGTGTCGGTAAGACCGAGCTCTCCAAGACGCTCGCCGAATTCCTCTTCGGCGACGAGGACGCGCTGATCTCCCTCGACATGTCGGAGTTCAGCGAGAAGCACACGGTTTCCCGCCTCTTCGGTTCGCCCCCCGGCTACGTGGGCTACGAAGAGGGCGGCCAGCTCACCGAGAAGGTGCGCCGCAAGCCGTTCTCCGTCGTCCTCTTCGACGAGGTCGAGAAGGCCCACCCCGATATCTTCAATTCCCTGCTCCAGATTCTGGAAGACGGTCGCCTGACCGACTCCCAGGGCCGGGTCGTGGACTTCAAGAACACGGTCATCATCATGACGACCAACCTCGGGACCCGGGACATCTCGAAGGGCTTCAACCTGGGCTTCGCCGCCCAGGGCGACGTCAAGACGAACTACGAGCGGATGAAGGTCAAGGTCAACGAAGAGCTCAAGCAGCACTTCCGGCCCGAGTTCCTCAACCGTGTCGACGACACGGTCGTCTTCCACCAGCTGACCGAGGAAGACATCATCCAGATCGTCGACCTCATGGTCGCCAAGGTGGACGAGCGCCTCAAGGACCGCGACATGGGCATCGAGCTCAGTGCCGAGGCCAAGTCGCTCCTGGCGAAGAAGGGCTACGACCCCGTGATGGGCGCCCGGCCGCTGCGCCGGACGATCCAGCGCGAGATCGAGGACATCCTCTCCGAGAAGATCCTCTTCGGTGAGCTGCGTCCCGGTCACATCGTGGTCGTGGGCACCGAGGGCGAAGGGGACGAGAAGAAGTTCTCGTTCCGCGGCGAGGAGAAGTCGGCCCTGCCCGACGTCCCGCCGATCGAGCAGGCAGCGGGCGGCGGCCCGAACCTGACGAAGGACGCGTGAGGCGCGCTTAGCGCCTGAACGCCGAAGGGGCTGCCCCGGACCGGTAACGGTCCGGGGCAGCCCCTTTCCGTCGTCCACCGGGGGAGCCGGTGTGCGTCGGACGGCCGTCCAGGTGGGGTCCACCGCGTCCCCGAGGTCGTCCGGCGAGCCCCGGAGATCGGGAGATCCGGAGATCCGGAGATCCGGAGATCCGGAGATTCGATCCGGAGCCCCGGAGCCCCGGCGAGGCGGACACGAGGGTGGGACCGGCGTCCGTCGCCCGGGAGGAGGTGTCGGGGGTGAGGCGGGTGAGCTGGTCAGTCCTGTCCGGGGGTGAGACGCGCCGCGCGGGAGCTGAGGTGGCGTCGCTCCGGAGTGCTGCTGGTGCGTCGGGCCGCCTCGCGGTAGGCGTGGGCCGCCGCGTCGTGGTCGCCGAGTTGTTCCAGGAGGTGGGCGCGGACCGCGAGCAGGCGGTGGTGGTGTGCTGTGCGCCGGTCGGCGTCCAGGGTGGTCAGCAGGTCGAGCCCGGCGGCGGGGCCGTGCACCATCGCCACGGCGACCGCGCGGTTGAGGGTGACCACCGGGTTCGGCGCGAGGTGTTCCAGCAGGCTGTACAGGGCGAGGATCTGCGGCCAGTCGGTGGCGTCGGCGTGCCCGGCCTCGTCGTGGACGGCGGCGATCGCCGCCTGCAGCTGGTACGGGCCGACCTGTCCCCTGGGCAGGGTGCTGCTGATCAGGGCGACGCCCTCCGTGAGGAGCCGGCGGTCCCAGAGGGAGCGGTCCTGCTCGGCCAGAGGAACCAGGGTGCCGTCGGGTCCGGTGCGGGCGGCGCGGCGTGCGTCGGTGAGCAGCATCAGGGCCAGCAGCCCGGCCGTCTCGGCGTGGTCGGGCGTCAGGTGGCGCAGGAGCCGGGTGAGCCTGATCGCCTCGGTCGACAGGGCCGGTGCGGTCAGGTCGGGGCCGGCGGTGGCGGTGTAGCCCTCGTTGAAGACGAGGTACAGCACATGGAGGACCGCCTCAAGGCCTTCGGCCAGGTCGGCCGCCTGCGGCAGGCGCAGCGGCGTCGCGGAGTTCCTGATGGTCTGCTTGGCGCGGCTGATGCGCTGGGCCATGGTCGCCTCGGGCACCAGGAAGGCTGCGGCGATCTGTGCGGTGGTCAGGCCCCCGACCGCGCGCAGGGTCAGGGCGATCCGGCTGGGCTCCGACAGCGCCGGATGGCAGCACAGGAGCAGCAGCGCCAGGGAGTCGTCCCGGTCGGCGTCCGACTCGGCGTCCGCGGCGCGGCTCAGCAACTCGGCCTGGGGGGTGGCGAGGGCGATGCGGTCCTCACGCCGGCGGCGCGCCCGCTCACTGCGCACCTGGTCGGCCAGCCGCCGGGAGGCGACGGTGACGAGCCACCCCCGGGGGTGGTCCGGCAGTCCCTCGGCGGGCCATTGCAGGGCGGCCGCGAGCAGGGCCTCCTGGACGGCGTCCTCGCAGGTGTCGAAGGCGCCGTAGCGGCGGACGAGCGTGCCGAGGACCTGCGGCGCCAGTTCGCGCAGCAGGTCCTCGACGTCGGGTTCCCCGCTCACAGGTCCGTGGCGGCGTCGTGCAGGACCGGCCAGAGCTCGACCGGATCGGTGTCCGCGAAGGGCATGTCGGCGGCGATCTCCTGTGCACGCTCCAGGGACTCGCAGTCCAGCATGTAGAAGCTGGCGAGGTACTCCTTGGTCTCCAGGTACGGGCCGTCGGTGACCGCCGGGGCGCCGTCCTTGCGGCGCACCAGCTGTGCGTTGGCCGCGTCCGCCAGACCGTAGGCGCCGAGCAGTTCACCGCTGGCGCGGTACTTCTTGTTGAACGCGTCCTGCCGGGCGATCGCCTCGGGCCAGGCGTCGGCCGGGAAGGAGTCCCACTTGGCCTGGTTGCCGTAGATCATCGCGACGTACTTCATCAGGTGTCCCCTTGTCCTGCGCACCCCTTCGGCGCGCTTCCACCGTTCAGTCGGAGCCGCGTACGCCTTCTCGACATCCGTCACGAAGAACTTTCCTCGGCCTCCCCTCCGGGCCGCACCACCGGGATGGCCGGCCCGTGCGGCCCTCCGGGACACCTCGGCCGGGCCGTCGGCGGCTCCCCCGGCCTGCCGAGCGGATGGCCGCCCGTGCGGGCGTCCGCAGGGCCGCCGGGCCGAAGGTCCCGAAACGGACAGGCTTCGTGCCCACCGGCGGTGACAAGGCGCACAGGCCCTTTCGAGCCTACTAGGGGCGTTAGGAGCGGCGGGGGAGACCGGTGGAAGGACCTTCGGCCCGCTTCGGATGAGGCTTTTGGTGTTTAGGGCGTTATGTCCGTGATGCAGGGCTGTGTACAGGAAGGATGCGTTTGGGGATGGGACTGAACCCGCATCGCACCCGTGGTCCGCACGATCGTCCGGCGGTGTCCGGGCGGCCGCCTGTGGATAATTCCTGACCGTTCAACTACGGCTTTTGGTCGTAGATGGGGTGTTTGAGTGTTCCGGGGGGTGCGGGTTACCAAGGTGGAGCAAGCCCGGTCGAGCACCGGGTCCAGTCACCCCGGAGGTACTCACCGCATGTCGAAGCGCGTTACGTTCCAGCACTCCCGCCGCCCGTCCGTGTCCCGCGTCAGTGGCGCCGTCGTGGCCGCCGGCCTGGGTGCGTCGATGGTGTTCGGCGCGGGCGCGGCGTTCGCGTCCGGCACGACGGGCACCGCGGACACCGCGGCCCTCGCCGGCGCGGCGACCGCCAGTTCCGTCTCCCAGCAGGCGACGGCGCAGAGCAAGGCCGCCGCCCAGGCGAAGGCCGACAAGGCCGAGAAGGCCGATGCGAAGAAGAAGGCGGCCGCGAAGAAGAAGGCCGCCGCCAAGAAGAAGGCCGCCTCGTGGGAGGCCCCGGTCAGCCACTACGAGCTGAGCGCCACCTACGGCACCGGCGGTGACCGCTGGGCCCACAAGCACTCGGGCCAGGACTTCGCGGTGCCGATCGGCACCAAGGTCGAGGCCGCGCACACCGGCCGGGTCGTCAAGGCCGGCCCGAACGGCGGCGGCGACGGTCCCGCGTACGGCAACGCCATCGTGATCAAGCACGCCAACGGCAAGTACTCGCAGTACGCGCACCTGTCGAAGATCGAGGTCAAGGTCGGCGACCGCGTGAAGACGGGCGACAAGATCGCCCTGTCCGGCAACACCGGTAACTCCAGCGGTCCCCACCTGCACTTCGAGATCCGGACCTCGCCGAACTACGGTTCCGCGCTGGACCCGGTCTCGTACCTCAAGACCGTGCACGTCAAGGTCTGACGCGCGCACCCTCCCGCAGCCGCTAGGCGGCTGCGGTCCCCGGGTCATGGGCCCGGGTCACCAGCTCGATGGCGACCTCGAGAGCAGCCTTGCGCTTCTCCTCGGGGTCGCCTTCGGCGTCTCTGAGGGCCATCATCCCGGCGTGCATCGTGAAGAGGGCGCTGAAGCAGCGCACCTGGTCGGTGAGCGGGGCGTCGGGATCCTTGATCAGGTCGACCAGGGCGATGACCCGGTGCTTGATGGTGTGGCCGATGCTCAGCTCCCGCACCGTCGCCTGGTTCTCCTGCATGAAGACGAAGAGCGGTTCGGCGGCCTTGAGCGCCTCGCTGTAGCGCACGAGGATCTCGACCTTCGTCTCCAGGGTGCGCGGCTGCCCCTCGCCCCACTCCAGGAGGGCTTCGACGGGCCGGTTCAGGTCCTCGAAGATGCTGACGAGGATGTCTTCCTTGGTCTTGAAGTGGTAGTACAGCGCCGCCTTGGTGACCTGCAGGTGCTCGGCGATCTCGCGGAGCGAGGTCTTCTCGTACCCCTGCTCGGCGAAGAGATCCAGGGCGACGTCCTGAATGCGCTGGCGGGTGTTTCCCCGGCGCGGCTGCGGCGTGCTGCCCATGCGACTCTCCCAAGAACTTACTTGACGCCCGGCTAGTTACGGGTCTACTTTCCTCAGTGTAGTCAACTAGCCGGGCGGCAAGTAAGTGTCTGTTCGGTGGCGGACCAGGCACTCGGCCGAACAGATGTCCAGGGGATCAGGGGAGCGCGACATGACGGAACTGAAGAAGGCGGCGGCCCGGCCGGCCGAACCACCGGCACGCAGTGTCAGGGTGGTCGTGCTCGCCCTGATGATCACGATGCTGCTGGCCATGCTCGACAACCTGATCGTCGGCACCGCGATGCCGACGATCGTCGGCGATCTGGGCGGCATGGAACATCTGTCCTGGGTGGTCACCGCCTACACCCTGGCCACTGCGGCCTCCACCCCCATCTGGGGCAAGCTCGGCGACCTGTACGGGCGCAAGGGCATCTTCCTCACGTCCATCGTGATCTTCCTGGTCGGCTCGGTGCTGAGCGGCATGGCCCAGGACATGGGCCAGCTGATCGGCTTCCGCGCGATCCAGGGACTCGGCGCGGGCGGCCTGATGGTCGGCGTCATGGCCATCCTCGGCGACCTGGTGCCGCCGCGGGAGCGCGGCAAGTACCAGGGCATGATGGCGGGCGTCATGGCGATCGCCATGATCGGCGGGCCGCTGGTCGGAGGAGTCATCACCGACCACCTCGGCTGGCGCTGGAGCTTCTACATCAACCTCCCGCTCGGCGCGATCGCCCTCGCCATGGTCACGGCGGTGCTCCACCTGCCCCGCAAGGAGCGGTCGACGGCCAGGATCGACTACCTGGGCGCCGCGCTCCTCACCGTGGGCATCACCGCGATCGTCCTGGTCACCACCTGGGGCGGTACGGAGTACGCCTGGGGCTCGGCCGTGATCATGGAGCTGATCGCACTCGGCGTCGCCTCGCTCGTCGGCTTCCTCTTCGTGGAGACGAAGGCCGCCGAACCGATCATGCCGCTGCACATCTTCCGTAGCCGCAACTTCAGCCTCATGTCCGTGATCGGCTTCATGGCCGGCTTCGTGATGTTCGGAGCGGTGCTCTTCCTCCCGCTGTACCAGCAGACGGTCCAGGGGGCGAACGCCACCAACTCCGGGCTGCTGCTCCTGCCGATGCTGCTGTCGATGATGATCGTCTCGCTGGTCGCCGGCCGGATCACCACGAGCACCGGCAAGTACAAGGTCTTCCCGATCCTGGGCAGCATCCTGATGGTGGCGGGCCTGTTCCTCCTCTCCACCATGGACACCGGCACCACGCGCTTCACCTCCGGCGTCTACATGGCGGTGCTCGGCGCGGGCATGGGATTCCTGATGCAGATCACGATGCTCGTCGCGCAGAACAGCGTCGAGCTCAAGGACATGGGCGTCGCCTCGTCCGCGACCACCCTCTTCCGCACGCTCGGCAGCTCCTTCGGAGTCGCGATCATGGGCGCGCTGTTCACCGGGCGGGTGCAGGACGAGATGGCGGCCCGCGGAGGCGGCGGGGCGACCGCCAAGTCGGCGCAGCTGGACGATGCGAGCCTGCGGCAGCTGCCCGCGGCGATGCGCGACGCCTACGAGTACGCCGTGGCCTCGGGGACGCACATCGCCTTCCTGGTGGGCGGCTCGGTCGCGGTGGTGGCCCTGCTGGCGGCGCTGTTCGTCAAGGAGGTCCCGCTGCGCGGCACGGCGAAGCCGGAGGCCGCCGCGGACGGCCCCGACGCGAGCACGTCCGCCGTCGCCCCCGGGGCGGCCAAGGAGTCGCAGGCCGTCTGAGCGGGCTCCCGGACGCGGGTGGGCCCCGGGGACAGGACGTCTCCCGGACGTGGGTGGGCCCCGGAGACAGGACGTCTCCGGGACGCGAGTGGGCCCCGGGGACAGGACGTCTCCGGGGCCCACCCTTTTTTTACTCAGTCCGTCCCCGCCTGCCGCAGGACCGGGAAGCTCCCGGTGTTCGTGGGCGCGTGCTCGGGCAGCCACAGCACCGCGACCGCCCCGCCCGTGCCGTCGGCGCCCCCGGCGGGCCCCGCGTTGCGGAAGGTCAGCCGGGCGCCCAGCACCCGCGCCTGCCCCGCGGCGATCGTCAGCCCCAGGCCGTGGCCGCGCCCCGACCTGTCGCTGCTCCCGGTACGGAACCGGCTCGGCCCCTCCCGCAGCAGCGCGTCGGGGAAACCGGGCCCGTGATCGCGGACCCGTACGACCCTGCCCTCGACGGTGACCTCGACCGGGCCCGCCCCGTGCTTGGCGGCGTTCCCCAGCAGATTGCCCAGGATGCGTTCGAGCCGCCGCGGGTCGGTGGAGACCCAGGACTCGTGCACCACCCGCACCGTGATCTCCGGGTCCAGCAGCCGGACCCGGCGCCCGACGAATTCGCCGAGGGGCAGCTCCTGCAGCTCCGCCCGCTCCGACGCGCTGTCCAGCCGGGCCACCTCCAGGACGTCCTCGACCAGTGTCCGCATCGCCTGCGCCCGGTCCCGTACGAGCTCGGTGGGGCGCCCCGGGGGCAGCAGCTCGGCCGCGGTCAGCAGTCCGGTCACCGGGGTGCGCAGCTCATGGGCGATGTCCGCGGTGACCCGGCGCTCCGCCTCGATCCGCTCGTTCAGCGCGTCCGTGAGGGCGTCCACGGCCCGGGCCAGCTCGTCGGTCTCGTCCCGTACGACCCCGCCGACGGCCTCCCGCACCCGTACCTCGGTGTTGCCCTGGGCCACCTTGCCGGCGGCGGCCGCCGCCTTGCGCAGTCTCCGGGACAGCTGGCCGCCGATCAGCACCCCCAGCGCGCAGCCGCCGAAGACGACCGAGACCGACCCGATGACCAGGGCACGGTCGAGGTCACCCATGATCGTGGCGCTGCGGTCGGCGAAGCGGGTGTGCAGGGACAGGACGTCGCCGTTGGCCAGGGGCACGGCCGCCCAGACGTCGGGCACCCCGTCGTCCGACTCGTCGACATGGGTGGCCCGCCGGTTGTCCCGTATCTGGTCCCGCAGGCTCTTCGGCAGCGACGGGTCGTTGATCTTGGAGCCGAACTTCGGCGAGGGTTTCTGGGTGTTCGTCGCCTCGTAGAGCCGCTGGGCGAAGAGCAGCCGTTCCAGCTGCACCTCGCGCGCGTTCTCCAGCATCGAGACGCGGGCGGCGTTGTGGACGACGAGGCTCAGCGCCAGCGCGATGAGCGCGCCGACGGCGGCGATCGCGATGCTGATCTTCCAGCGGACCCCGGTCCGCAGCGCCAGCCGCCTCATGCGCGGAGCTTGTAGCCGAAGCCGCGGACCGTCTCGATCCGGTCCTGTCCGATCTTGGTGCGCAGCCGCTGGACGTGGACGTCGACGACCCGGGTGTCCCCGCCCCAGCCGTAGTCCCAGACCCGCTCCAGGAGCCTGTCGCGGGAGAGCACCGTGCCGGGCGCCGCGGAGAATTCCAGCAGCAGCCGCATCTCCGTCGGTGTCAGGCCCACGTGCGAGCCCTTCCGGCGTACCTCCATGCCCTCGGTGTCGATCTCCACGTCGCCGAAGACCAGCACCCCGCCCGCCTCGTCCGGTGCCCCACCGTCCCCGGGGGGCGTGCCGCCCGTGCCCGCGGCGTGGCCGAAGCGCCGCAGGACGGCGCGGATCCGGGCGACGAGGACCGCTCCGTCGAACGGCTTCGTGACGTAGTCGTCGGCCCCGGCCTCCAGGCCGAGCACCACGTCGATCGAATCGGCCCGCGCCGACAGCATGATCACGGGCACGGTCGACTCGTCGCGGATGCGCCGGCAGAGACTGACGCCGTCCAGCCCGGGCACCATCACGTCCAGCAGCGCGATGTCCGGGCGGTCCGCCCGGAAGGCCTCCAGGCCCAGCAGGCCGTCGGGGACCGCCGTGACCGTGAAACCGACCCGCTCCAGTGCGAGCTGGGTGGCCTCACGGATGACGTCGTCGTCCTCGACGAAGAGGACATGGGTATCGGCCATGCGCGCGGCTCTCAGTTCTGCGTCGTCTGCGGTGCGGGGAGGTCGCCCTCCCCGCTGCCGACGGCCCGGTTGAAGTCGTTGTGCACCCGGTCGGTCTCGGTGAAACGGCCGGCGGTCCAGCGGTACGTGACGACGTCCTCGCCGGAGGGGTACGCGACCGAGTCCTTCGACCCGTACACCTGCGTCGTCACCACCAGGTCACCCCGGTCGATGGTGCCGTAGACCGCGGGCACCTCGGCGGCGAAGACGTTCTCGTACGAGCCGTCGCCGCGCTGCCGGTAGGCGTAGGTACCGACACCTACCGAATCGCCGCAGGTCATCACGTTGACCACGACGTCGGCCGCCGGGCCGTCGGTGAGCGTGCCGTACGAGGTGTCGACCGGGTACTCGTCGCCGGTGCAGGGCTTCAGGTCGTTCTTGAGCTGGCGGCTCACCTTCGGGTCGCTCTTCACGAGCATCACGGCGTCGACCCGCGGGGAGGGCTTGGCCGTCCCGGTGGGCGAGGCGCTCGACGGTGCGGCACGGGCGACCTGCTGGGTGGCGGCGGGGCCTTCGTCGCGGGTGCCCGTGCCCCCGGTGGAGCACCCTGCGCAGAACAGGCCGAAGGCGGCGAGCCCGGCCACCGCCGCGCTCCCCGCCACCGGACCGGCCACGGATCTCCCGCGGCCGGCGGTCGTGCTCCTCCTGCTGCCGGTCAGGCCGCGCACCGCTCCCGCTCCCGCTCGTCATGACGCCTGTCCGGCTGTGCCGGCACCCGCGCCGGTGCCACCTCGGCCTCACGGCTCCGTGCCGCGCGGTCCTCCAGCTCCTGGCGCAGACGTGCCAGGGCGCGGTGCAGCGTGCTCTTCACCGTACCGGCGGACATGCCGAGTGCCGCCGCGGTCTCCTCCGTGCTCATCTGCTCCCAGTGTCGCAGCACGACGACGCTGCGCTGCTTCGGAGCCAGCACTCCGAGGACGTCCATGAGCAGGGCGCGGTCCGCGCGCTGCTCGGTGCCGTCGTCGACGCTCGCGTCGGGGAGCTGCTCGGTGGGGACCTCGTCGAGCTTGCGGGCGCGCCACCACTCCGTGCGCGTGTTGATCATGACGCGGCGGAGATAGGCGTCGGCGAGGGACTTGTCGGCGATGCCGTCCCAGCGGCTCAGGGTCCGGACCAGGGCGGTCTGCAGCAGGTCCTGCGCGTCCACCGGATCGGGCACGAGCCGGCGGGCACTGCGCAGCAGCGCGTCCTGCCGGGTCCGTACGTACTCCTCGAAGCCGAGCACCTCGCCCTGCGCCATGACAACCGCCTCCGAACCCCGTGAATCCCCGTGCACCACCGTCGGCGGGATGGTCCCGTTCGCCGACGTCGGTGACGTTACGGAGGCGTTGTCACGAGGATGTGCGGAGCAGCCGTACGCGGACGCACGGCTGTCCATCGGTTGTGTAACAGCCGCTGGACAGCCCGGTCCGCCGGTGGGCCGTCAGGTCAGGGGCAGCCGGTACCGGCCGTTCGCCAACGGCTCGACCAGGCCGTCGGAGACGAGCCCGTCCAGGGCGCGCGCCCGCTGCACCGGCTCTTCCCACACCGAGTCCAGCGCGGACTGCGGCACCGGTGTGACCGCGTCGCGCAGCACCGCCAGCAGCCGTCCCCGCACCTGCCGGTCCGTGCCGGCGTAGGTCTGGCCGCGGCGGGGCGGACCCTGGTGGGCGGGCTTCCCGGCCAGCCGCCACGCGCACTGGCCGGCGATCGGGCAGCGCGTGCAGTCCTCGTTCTTCGCGGTGCACACGAGTGCGCCGAGCTCCATCGTGGCCGCCGCCCAGCGGGCGGCGCGCTCGTCCTCCTCGGGGAGCAGGGCGCGGGCGAGCTTCCGCTCGGCGGCGGTGGTCGCGTTCGGCGGGTACTGGATGCCGGTGGCGGCCCGGGCGAAGACCCGGCGGACGTTCGTGTCCAGCACGGCATGGCGCTGCCCGTACGCGAACGAGGCCACGGCCGCGGCCGTGTACTCCCCGATGCCGGGCAGTGCGAGCAACTGGCCGTGCTCGCTCGGCACGTCGCCCCCGTGGCGTTCCGTTATCGCCTGCGCGGCCCCGTGCAGCCGGAGAGCGCGCCGCGGGTAGCCGAGCCGGCCCCAGGCGCGGACCGCTTCGCCCGGCGCGTCGGCGGCCAGGTCGGCGGGGCGCGGCCAGCGGGCCATCCACTGTTCGTAGACCGGGAGGACTCGGTTCACCGGGGTCTGCTGCAGCATGAACTCGCTCACCATCACACCCCAGGCACCCGCTTCGGGGCGGCGCCAGGGCAGATCGCGGGCGTGCTGCTCGAACCACCCGATGACGGGGGCATGGAGGGAGGCGGGGGGCGTCTGTGTCGCAGTCGTGGCAGTCATCGCACCTACGATCCTGGCACGGAAGAGGGGGCGTCGGGCACGGTTGCGGGGGTGTCGGCCCGGCCGAGGGCTCTGGGGGTGATAACGCCACCCGTTCTGTCCCTTCGTACGGGGCGGACGATGTGTGATCCGGTGCAAAGCGGCTGGAAGCACCCATGAACGGCCGCTCCGTGATGATGATCCGGAAAACTTGTCGATCAGAGCGGCGGTTGGGGGCCGGAGTTGGCCTTGATCTCTCGTAGAGTTCGGGCCGTGGGATCTATGCGCAATCCGGTCGGGCCGCTTCCCTCCAGCATCTACTGGCGCAGGAGAGCAGTGGCGGTGCTGGTGATCGCGCTGCTCGCGGCCGTGATCGCGTGGGCCGTCACCTCAGGGGGCGGCAGCGGCGGCGGGAAGGACGACGGCAAGCCCGGCGAGTCCGCTCCCCCTCCGTCCATCACCCCCGGACCGTCGAGCTCCGGCCCGGTCGTCGGTCAACCCCCCGGCGGGCGCGACGAGTCGGACGACGCCGGCGCCGACGGCGGCTCCGGAGGGAGCGGCGGGGGCACCGGAACGGGCGGCGCGGCGGGATCGGCCGGCGCTGCCGGATCGTCCGGGTCATCCGGATCGGGCTCCGCGGGAGCGGGTGGCTCCGCGGCGGCGGGTACGGGAGCGGGCGGCGGTGACGGCGGAACGCCCGGCGAGCAGGTGCCGGCCGGTTCCTCGCTCCCCAACTGCACTCCTGCCGTACTCCAGTTGAGCCTGAAGACGGATCTCCGGTTCGGACCCGACGACGAGCCGACGTTCCGGCTGAGCGCCAGGAACACCTCGGCGGCCGACTGCAAGGCCGACTTCGGCCCGAAGAGCGCCGTACTCACGATCACCGAGGCCGGTGAGGACGACGAGCAGCTGTGGTCCTCGAAGGACTGCCCGAAGAACGGCGCCCTCTTCCTGAAGGTCCCTGCGGGAGCGACGATCGTCCACACCGTGGAGTGGGACCGCAAGGGGAGCGCGCCCCGGTGCGCGACACCGCCCACCGGCACCGCCGCCCCGGGGACGTATCTGCTGGAGGCGAAGGTCCCGGGCGAGACCGTCCAGCGGGCCTCGTTCGTCCTCGCCAAGGACTGACCTGCCGGAGCCGCCCCGCAGGGGTGCCTCGGACACGGGTCTGCCCGGAAGAGCCTTCCGGGGCAGACCCGTGCGGTCCGGAAGGGCACCGCGGCGGTGCTCCGGGCGTACGGGCGCGTACAGGCGTACGGCTCCGGACGTCCGCCCGGGACGTACGGCTCCGGTCGGCGCCTGCGCTCCGGGCGTACGGCTCCGGTCGGCGCCTGCGCTCCGGGCGTACGGCTCCGGTCGGCGCCTGCGCTCCGGGCGTACGGCTCCGGTCTGTGCCTGCGCTCCGGGCGTACGGCTCCGGCGGCCGCTCTAGACGTACCGTTCGAGGATCGACGACTCCGCCAGGCGCGAGAGCCCCTCGCGCACGCTCCGGGCCCGCGCCTCGCCGACCCCGTCCACGGCCTGGAGGTCGTCCACGCTCGCGGCGAGCAGCTTCTGCAGGCCGCCGAAGTGCTCCACCAGCCGCTCGATGATCGCCCCGGGCAGCCGCGGCACCTTCGCCAGCAGCCGGAAGCCCCGGGGGGAGACCGCGGAGTCCAGCGTCTCGGGTGAGCCGCTGTATCCCAGCGCCCGTGCCACCACGGGAAGTTCGAGCAGCTCGGTGTGGGTGAGCGTGTCCAGCTCGGCCAGCGCCTCCGCCACCGTGCGGGACCGCTTCGCGGTCGGCTCGGGCACGTAGTCGCGTACGACCAGCTCCCGCTCCGGCTCGACACCGGCGATCAGCTCGTCCAGCTGGAGCGACAGGAGCCTGCCGTCGGTGCCCAGCTCCACCACGTACTCGGCGATCTCGGTCGCGATCCGGCGCACCATCTCCAGCCGCTGGGAGACCGCCGTCACGTCCCGGACCGTCACCAGGTCCTCGATCTCCAGCGCGGAGAGGGTGCCGGCGACCTCGTCCAGCCTGAGCTTGTACCGCTCCAGGGTGGCGAGCGCCTGGTTGGCGCGGGACAGGATCGCGGAGGACTCCTCCAGGACCCTCCGCTCCCCGTCCACGTACAGCGCGATCAGCCGCATCGACTGGGAGACCGACACCACCGGGAAGCCGCAGGCCTTGGACACCCGGTCCGCGGTGCGGTGGCGGGTGCCCGTCTCCTCGGTGGGGATGGAGGCGTCCGGGACCAGCTGGACGCCGGCCCGGAGGATCTTGGTCATGTCCTTGTCGAGGATCATCGCGCCGTCCAGCTTGCACAGTTCGCGCAGGCGCGTCGCGGTGAACTCCACGTCGAGGACGAAACCGCCGGTACACATGGATTCGACGGTCCTGTCCATGCCGAGGACGATCAGGCCGCCGGTGTTGCCACGGAGGATGCGCTCCAGGCCGTCACGGAGCGCCGTCCCGGGCGCGACCGCGCTCAACGAGGCGCGCATCAGCGCCTCGTTCCCCGTGCCTTGGCCGGACTTTCCGGGCGATGCTGCCCGGTCGTTGGCTGCCACTGCACTCCTCCGGTCACAGGTTTGCGGTGCCCTTGCGTCCCTCATACCGTTCGTACGGGCGGGCGAGACCAGGGCAAAGTCTACCGGCGTGCGCCGTCCTCCTGTGGTCCGTCCGGCCGAGACCGGCGGGGGAGGACTCTCAGGGCGTCGCCCATGTCGGCCACTTCCGTGACCTTCATACCGGCCGGGACCTGTCCCGGGTCCCTCGGGACCAGGGCGTGCTTGAACCCGAGACGGTACGCCTCCGCGAGCCTGCGCTGGACCCCCGTGACCCTTCTGACCTCGCCCGCGAGGCCCACTTCACCGATCGCGACCAGGTTCTTCGGCAGCGGTGTGTCGCTGGCCGCACTGGCCAGGGCCAGGGCGATCGCGAGGTCCGCGGCCGGCTCGGTGAGCTTCACGCCGCCCACCGTCGCGCTGTAGATGTCCCGCTTGCCGAGCGCGCTGATCCGGCCGCGCTGTTCGAGAACGGCCAGCATCATCGAGACCCGGGAGGTCTCCAGGCCCGAGGTGGTGCGCCGGGGGGAGGGGATCTGGGAGTCGACCGTCAGCGCCTGGACCTCGGCGACCAGCGGGCGCTTGCCCTCCAGGGTGACCGTCAGGCAGGTGCCGGGTACGGGCTCGTCACGGCGGGTGAGGAAGAGCCCGGAGGGGTCGGCCAGGCCCGTGATGCCCTCGTCGTGCAGCTCGAAGCAGCCGACCTCGTCCGTGGCGCCGTAGCGGTTCTTGACGCCCCGTACGAGCCGGAGGCGGGCGTGCCGGTCGCCCTCGAAGGACAGCACCACGTCGACGAGGTGCTCCAGGAGCCGCGGTCCGGCGATCGCGCCGTCCTTGGTCACGTGGCCCACGAGGAGGGTCGACATGCCGCGCTCCTTCGAGGCGCGGATGAGTGCCCCCGCGACCTCGCGGACCTGCGCCATGCCGCCGGGCGCGCCGTCGATCTCCGGGGAGGCGACGGTCTGCACGGAGTCGAGGACGAGGAGGGACGGCTTGACCGCGTCCAGATGTCCGAGGACGGCGGAGAGGTCGGTCTCGGCGGCCAGGTACAGGTGGTCGTTGATCGCCTTGATGCGGTCGGCCCGCATCCGCACCTGGCTGGCGGACTCCTCGGCCGTGACGTACAGGGTGCGGTGGTCGTCGCTCGCGGCCTTGGCCGCCACGTCCAGCAGGAGGGTCGACTTGCCGACGCCGGGCTCTCCCGCCAGCAGCACCACGGCGCCGGGCACGAGCCCGCCGCCGAGCACACGGTCCAGCTCGCCGACCCCGGTCGAGCGCGCGGTCGCCTGCCGGCTGTCGACCTGGCCGATCGGCAGGGCTGCCGTGGAGACGCGGCCCGCCGCCGTCGTACGGACCGCGGGGGCGCCGCCGAACTCCTCGACCGTCCCCCAGGCCTGGCACTCCGGGCAGCGGCCGAGCCATTTGGCGGTCGTCCAGCCGCATTCGGTGCAGCGGTAGGACGGCCTGTCCTTCGCGGATTTCGTACGGGCAGCCATGGCGTCACCGTATAGGTGGGGTCCGACAGCACCGGCCGCGGGCACGGAGGTCGAACGTGCGGCCGATGCGGTATTTCCGTAGGAATACGGGATTCCTGTCCCCTTTGGAAGGAGACCGTCACTCGTAAGGATTAAATGCAGGAAAGTGCCGTCAGGGTTCCACCCGTATCTGCCTACGGTCGCCAGGTGACGAGCAGCAGGCTGGGGCCCCCCACGCACACCACCGGCGCACACCGGACGCACCGTCGCGAGGCCCGGCCTCCGGCGCAGCGTTCGTCCGCACGGTACGAGCCGTATCTCGACGGCCTGTTCACCTACTGCCTCTCCGTGCTCTGCGACCACGAGGCGGCCACCGAGGCGCTCGGCTCGGTCCTGGCGATCGCCGAACGGCATGACGGCCGGTGCCCCCAGGCCGAGGAGGAACGTAAATCCTGGCTGTACGCCCTGGCCAGGTGGGCCTGCCTGCGAGCGCTCACGGAGCAGCGGAGCGGCCGCCAGGCGCACCGCCGCCCGTCCGTCCGGCGGGGCGCCGCCCCGGGCGGGGAGGCCCCGGCGGCCGGCGGCCGGGGGGCGCACGGCACCCCGGAGGAAGCCGCGGGGTCCGCCGGCTCGCCGGAGTCCCCGGCGGCCGAGGCGCGCCGGCGCGAGCTCGCGCAGCTGGCCTGGCCCGAGGCCGCCGGCACCACCCCCGAGCAGCGGGAGGCGCTGGAGCTCGCCGTGCGCCACGGGCTCACGCCGCGTGCCGTCGCCGCCGTCCTCGGCCTCGACCCCGGCAGCGCCCGGGAGCTCCTGGCGGGTGCCGCCTGCGAGGTGGAGCGGACCCGTGCCGCCCTGGCCGTCGTGGAGAAGGGGGACTGCCCCACCGTCGCCCGGCTCACCGGCGCTCCCCGGGTGCTGCTCTCGGCGGCTCTGCGCCGCGAGCTCGTCCGGCACGTCGACGACTGTCCCCGCTGCCGCCGCGCCGCCGAGCGGGCCGGGGCCTCCGGGCCGTGGCCCGGCGCGACCGTCGCCCCGGCCGCCGTCCTGCCGGTCGTCGAAGCCCCCCGCCCCTCCGTGCGCGTCGCCCTGACGCAGGCCAGGCGGTCCCGGTCCGGTGCCCCGCGCTTCGGCCGGACCGGCTTCCCCCTGGATCCCAAGGACCGTGCCGCACGCCGGGACAGACTGCGCTCCCGGGTGGTGACGACGACGGTCGTGGCGACGGTCGTCGCCGCCCCGGTGATCGCACTGTGGGCCGCGTACCGGGGCGCGCCGCTGACCGGCGAGGGCCGGGACACCGCGGTCACCGCCTCGGACCTGGACGGCGAGCCCGGCGCCGACGGCGACCCGTACGGCCACTACGAGAACGCGGGCAACGCACGCCCCGACGACGACGGCGGTTTCACGGACGGTGTCCGGGGCCCGGACGTGTCGGCCGAGGTCGTCAGTGTCGGGCCCGGACCCGACGGGGACGCGCTCTCGGTCGCGGTCCGTCCGGGCCGGTCGGCCGGCCGTACGACGATCGTCCTGACCGCGACCGGTGACGAAGCCGTCGCCTGGTCGGCCCGGGTAGCCGCCCCGTGGCTGCGCCTCAGCCGTGCGTCCGGGACGCTCGCCCCCGGCAGGAGCACCACCCTCCACGTGTCCGTGATTTCCTCGGCCGAGCCGCGGGGGCCGTGGAGCGCCCGCGTCGTGCTCTCCCCGTCGGGGTCGGCGGTCGCGATCACGGGCTCCGGTGCCGCGGCTCCCGGCCCCGGGCACCCGAAGCCGTCACCGGATCCGTCGTCCGGCGCCCCGAGCCCCACGCCGTCCTCCCCGGCCCCGTCGACGGACCCCACCCCGGAGCCCACGGAATCCACCGGCCCGCCGGACCCGACACCCACACCGACCGATCAGCCGACGGAGACACCGGGCTCTCCCGGACCCACGCCCTCGCCGACCGGGGAGCCCACCGGGCCCGCTCCGTCGACGGACCCGGGCGAGCCGTCCGGACCGGCGGGCTGACAGGGAACGGCGGCCCGCTGCCCGCGGAGGAACTGCGGCCCGGAGCGCGACGGCGGCCCGGTGCTCGCGGCGGGACGCCTGTCCGCCGCGAGCACCG